>JBEIHX010000033.1:0-37452 GCA_040381075.1 Hyphomonadaceae bacterium | reverse complement strand
TTCGCCACCGAACAAAGCGGTTGTAGCACGTTGTGTATGGGCCATAGCGTTCCGGGATCTCATCCCACGGCGAGCCAGTGCGAAGTCGCCAGAATATGCCGTTGATTATCTTGCGGTCATCGGCGCGCGGCACGCCGCGGGGCTTGTTCGGCAGTAGCGGCTGAGTGATCGACCATTCGAAATCTGACATCTCATATCGGCGAACTGGCGGCATCGGCGATCTCCTTCTCCGCCAATGAATCAGCGTTCGCTACCGAAGGGAATCCCGGCTGGCCGTTTATGAGTGGATGACCCAGTCCTGCAATGGAAGGACAAGAGCGGCCGCAAATCCCTGCGGCCGTATATTCCCGAGGCGGAGCGTTCCGCCGTGGACCGCAGCGGCCTGCGCTGCGATTGCAAGCCCCAGGCCTGAACCCCCGCTGCGGGCGCTGTCGGGGCGAAAGAACGGTGTAGCGAGGCGCGCGATCGAATCTTCAGGCACGCCGTCGCCTTCGTCGGCCACAGCGACCTCAAGCCATGCCCCGTCCCGTCTGGTAATGATGCGGATGGGCGCCCTGCCGTGCCTCGCGGCGTTTTCCAGGAGATTGACCAAGGCTCGGCGCACGCTCTCCGGGCGGCCGACATAAGCGCCAAGGGCTGGCCCTTCCAGCGAGACGAGACAGCCTTCGGCCTGTTTGAAAGCCGCCACTTCGGAGATCAGCGCATCAAGATCGAAAGCGCGCTCGGGCTCTGTGTTGGCGCCTTTGGCGAACATCAGAAACTGGCCCAACAGCCGATCGATCTCCGCAATCTGGCGATGGGCTGTGGCCGCAAGTTCAGTGTCGCGCTCGGACGACATTTCGAGGGCGAGGCGCAGTTTCGCCAGCGGGGTGCGAATGTCATGCGAGACGCCGGCAAGCATCACCGCGCGGGCTTCGTCGATGGCGGCGAGCCGGGCCCGCTGGGCGTTGAAAGCCTCCGTCAGCAATCGCACTTCATGCAGGCCGCGGTCGTCCACTGAAAGAGCCTTGGACCCGATCGGCGTAGTCACCGCGTGAGTCAGGGCTTCCAAAGGCCGGGCGATCCGGCGCTGCAGGTTGATCGCGGCGATGAGCGCGAGGAGAAACCCGCTCAGAGCGCTCCATATGAGGACGTTCAAAGGCTGCAGGGACAAGGAGTCGCGGAAACTGAGCCAGACCATGTCGGGTCCGATCTGCACCTGCAGCCAAAGGCGCCGATCAGGGTCGGTTCGCCAGACGATCTCTGATCCCGGACCTAAGGCGTCCACCAGCGCCTGCATGAAAACCTGCTCAAGCCACCGGGGCGGCCAACCACCAAGGCGGGGCGGCTGAGGCCCCAAGCCCACGTCCAAAAATTCTGACCGGTCCAGCGTTGCAATCAGCTCAGCGCGAACCTCAGGGCTCACCTTGGCGGCGGCCTCGGACACGGCCAGGATGCTCTGCGCGACAATGCCGCCCACGCGCTGCGCCTGGGGCCGCAGGACGAGAGCTCCCAAAAGCAGCGCCGCCAGGATTTGAGCAAGAAAAATCAGGCCCACTGTCACCGCAAGGGTGCGTCCTGAAATTGTATGCGGCGACCAGAGCCGCGTCACGCCGTTCCTCCGCTGAACACATAGCCCGCGCCCCAGACGGTCTTGATCCACACGGGATTGCCTGGGTCGTCTTCGATCGCTTTCCTCAGTCTTGCAACCTGGACATCGACGGCGCGGTCGTTGACCTCGGCGTCACGGCCGACAGCAAGGTCGATCAATTGGGCGCGGCTCAGGGGACGTCCCGGCCGCAGGGCCAAAGCGGTCAGGAGACTGAACTCCCGGGTCGACAGAACCACCGGCACGCCGTCGCGCTCCAGCGCCATGCGATCGACGTCAAGTTCGAACGGGCCAAACCGCACCACATGACCCTGTGCCGGCGCCGAGCGGGGCGTCCGGCGCAGGACCGCGGACAGGCGCGCAAGCAGTTCACGCGGGGTGAAAGGTTTCGCAAGATAGTCGTCGGCGCCCATTTCAAGTCCCAGGATGCGGTCCATGGGGTCGCCCCTGGCGGTCAGCATCACAATGGCGACCGGATCCTCCGCCACCCGCAGACGGCGGGTGATGGCAAGCCCGTCCTCGCCCGGCAACATGAGGTCCAGAACCAGGGCGTCGGCAGGCTCCCGGGCGAGCGCCTGGTTGAGGGATGCTCCGTCCGCCACGGCCCGAACCTTAAAACCCTGCTCTGTCAAATAGCGTTGGAGCAGGGATCGCAGCTCCGGATCGTCATCGATGACGATGATTCTTGCGCCTGTTGACGACATTGGACCTCCGGGGAAACGAGCGCGAAGTTTAGCCGGTCTGAGGCGTCCAATAGCCCGCAATTCGTTTCAAAGTGTTTCAGGATCGCCCGGGTGACACAGTTTGCAACCATTCGGCCTGGCGATGACATCACTGTGCAATCCCCGCCATCCACACCGGGACCCGCGCCGCAACGCCGGCGTTACCTGCTGATGGAGATTGTCATGATGAAGAAAATCCTTTTGTCCACCCTCGCTGTCACGCTGGCTACGGGCCTCGTCGCCACCAGCGTGGCGGAAGCCCGGGAGGGGCGCATCCGCGCCCGCGGCGAGAATGGCGTGGCAGCCGCCGCCGCCGGTCCCAATGGCGGGGCCTTTGCCCGCGGCCGGGGCGCGGTTCAGAACCAGGACGGCTCGGTGACGTCCGGCAGCGCCGGCGCGATCCGCACCCCTCAGGGCGCCCGTGCGGTCCGCGGCTCCACCACCACGGTCAATCCCGACGGGTCCGCCACCCGCCGCAGCGGCTTTGCCGCGCAAAGCGCCCAGGGCGGCGTCGTGACCTCGCAGGGCTCCTCCACCCTCAACGCGGACGGGACCTATTCCGGCGCCCGGTCCACCGAGGCCACCGGCCCCGAGGGCGCAACCTATCAGGGTACGACGACCTACAATCCGGAAACCGGGGTGGTCCGCTCGGCGACCTGCACCGACCCGACCGGTGCGGTCGTGGCCTGCCCCCGTCAATAACCCGTCCCTGCCCGGTCCAGCGGCTCTGGGAACGGCCGCTGGATCGCCTTTCCGTGAGAGAGCCCGATGCGCGCCATCCTGTTGGTTCCCTTGGTCTTGGGGCTCGCTCCAGGGTCTGCGCTGGCGAACACTCCGATCCCGGCGAAGGCTTTTGACCGTCTCGCGCGGGCCGACGCCGACCAGGCCGACGCCGACCAGGACGGTGATCCGCTCCCATTCTCTGGAGCACCCGAAGCTGGAGTTTCCCGGCCCGTGTCAGCGTGACAGGCTGGCGGTATCACCTGGATTCATCACTGCGACCGGCGTCTTGTCGCCGATGGCCCCATGGGGCCGGACCTTGTTGTAGTCTCTGCGCCAAGCCTCCAACTTTTCGGCCGCATCCGCAATCGTCAGGAACCAGTGAGCGTTCAAGAACTCGGCCCGGAAGCGTCCGTTGAAGGCCTCGATGAAGGCATTGTCCGTCGGCTTTCCGGGCCGGCTAAAGTCCAGGGTGACACCGTGGGCATGGGCCCAGATGTCCAGGTTACCCGAGACGAACTCGGTCCCCTGATCGAGCCGGATCGCCTTCGGATCGCCCAGCCGGCCGCAAGCCCGGTCCAGGGCCTCGACCACGTTTTGCGACCGGTATGTGAACCGTGGGTCGATGGCCGGCGAGAAGCGGTCGAAGGTCTCGACCACGGTAAGGACCCTGATCTTGTGACCCGTCGCCAGCTGGTCGTGGACGAAGTCCATGGCCCAGGTTTCGCTCGGCCGCGTCGCCGCGCAACGGTCTTCCCGTAGCTGGACCTTCACCTGCCGCTTGGGCGTCCTGTTGCGCAGCTGCAGGCCCAAGGCGTTGTACATCCTGTGCGTCTTCTTGATGTTTATCTGCCAGCCCTCGCGCTGCAGCAGCACATGCACCCGGCGATAGCCGTAGCGCACGCGCGTCTCGCAGATCGCCTTGGTGCGGGCTTCCGGGCCGGCCTGGTCGGGGCGACGCGATCGGTAGTGATAGCTCGACGTGTCCATCTTCAGCACCCGGCACGCCCGCCGGAACGACACGCCCCAATCACCCCGACTCCCGTCCACCAGGCCGCGCTTGTGACCAGGCCTCAAAGCTTTCAGCGGATCACGTCCTGCAGCATCTCCCGGTCCAGCGACAGGTCCGCCACCAACTTCCTGAGCCGCCCGTTCTCGTCCTCGAGCTGCTTCAGCCGCTTCATCTCCGTCGGCAGCAAGCCGTCGTACTTTTCCTTCCAATTGAAGTACGTCGCCTGACTGATTCCAGCGCGGCAGATCTCCGCCATCGGCACGCCGTCTGCGCCCTGCTTCAAAATGAACGCCTTCTGAGCGTTCAAAAATGCTGGCGCCTTCAGGGTCATCCGCTCCTTCCCAGCCAGGGAAATCTCAGCAGAACACTCTAACCTCCCGTGATCCAGTTTCCGGAGAGAAGATCAACCCGTCCCCAGGGTCTGAACCGCAAGGATACATTCGCGAGCCTGATCGTCCTGCTTATCGAGGACAAGGACCCAGTCGGCAAGCCGCTTCGCCGTTCGAAGGATCACGTCCAGGCGCCTTCGCGAGGAGCGCGGCGCCACTTCCCTCTCGAACCTCACCCGCGAGCGGGTGGTGCTTTACGGTCGTCAGCGCGCCCGAACCGCTCCGTCAGGCATTTACACCACCCGGATGGACGCCACCCATTCCGCACATTCCTGGCCTTCCACTGCAACATGGGCATGCGCACGATGCGCGCCTGGACGTCTGCATGTAGGTCAAGCCCGCTGGCGTCGGGCGGGACAAAGTCCTGCGCCGACTTGGGCGACGGAAAACTTTGATCCACCTCCCAAACGATCGGCTTTGCTCATCCGTAACGTTAGTCAGAGCAGCCAAGTCCCGTCCAGATCCCAGCCCCAATCATGCACGGGCTCCTAGCGGAACACCCAACGCCGCTGTGCGAGAAATGATAGCGGCACAGTCATGGCCAGCGCCGCTGCTCCCGCGACGTAGGCGTTCTGATCAAGAAATGGCATGAACCAACCGATCAGCCCGGTATTCAACACCCACAGCACACACCATACGACAAGGTACCGGGGGAACCGACGTGCATCAAGGCGCTCAAAGACAAAGCGGCCTTGGGTGAGGAAGCTGAAAAAGGTTCCCAGCAAGAGCGCGACGAGATTGGCGACGACGTAGTTGAGCCCGATCCAAAGACCCAAAACGAACATCAGATAACCGAAGACGGTGTTGAGAAGCCCAATCGCGACGAACCGGACGAACTGTGGGATGCGCTCAGTCATGTTCAGAACCACGTCATGCCGTGAAACACTCCTGCACTCGCTCGGCGCGGCGATGCTGCGCGGCAGGCGGCGCGATAGCCGGTGTCGACGTGGGCCCCCGGCCGACTTCCAGCCGGACGGCCGCCCAACGTTGTGCTCGTCGCCGCCGCAGAGAACTCCTCACCCGTGTGGAATCAGAAGCCTTCCGGGTCAAGGCCAGTCCCGTCCCGCACAGTCAGAACGCCGCCCGTATCGCGTCCGCATTTCACCCGACGCTGGTGCGACGCCTTCCCCACGCGCGCACGCCCTGAGATCACCCCATTGCATCATGCACCGTCTCCCCGCCCGGCGCGAAGCGCGCATCGGTCCTTCGCCGCTCACCATGCTGCAGGCGCTCCTGCCTCAAAGGCCAACGCGCTTGCGCACGTCGCTTTCCGGCTGGTCACAAGGCGCGCACGTTCGACACCGAGCCGGCGCGCGTTCGTCCATTTTTAAGCATGCGTGGCTATGAATGCTTGAGGCGTTCAGATGACCGTTAAGAATTCAGACATCATTGAAGCAAAGCGGCGTTTGCTGCGCATGCATTACGAAAGCAGGGTCGGTCACCTGGGCGGCAATCTGTCCTGCCTCGAAACATTGCTGGTGATCCATCTTGACCTCATGCGGCCACAGGATCGGTTTATCCTGTCAAAAGGACATTCCGCAGGCGCGCTTTATGTGACGCTGTCGATGCGCGGCGCGATTTCCGAGGATGAGCTGCGGACATTTCATGCCAACGGGACGCGTCTGGCAGGCCATCCTTCGCCTGGCGTCATCCCGGATATTCCGTTTGGAACCGGCAGCCTCGGCCATGGTCTCTCTCTTGCTTCGGGTTTAGCGCTCGCCGCGCGGCTGCGCAACCAGGACAGGCGCGTCTACTGCCTCACCTCCGACGGAGAATGGCAGGAGGGATCGACGTTCGAAGCACTCATCTTTGCTGCGCACCACAAGCTGAACAATCTGACCGTTCTGGTCGACCACAACAGGCTTCAAGGTTTCGGCGCCACGGGCGACGTCGCCTCAATGGACCCGCTCTACGATCGGATATCCGGGTTCGACGTCGAGATCCGCCGCTGCGACGGGCATGATGTCGCCGCCATGACGAAAGCCATCAGCGCCCACCCAAACAAACCCCTTGTGGTTGTCCTTGACACGATCAAGGGCCGGGGCGTCCCCGACTTCGAAAACCAGATGAAGTCTCACTATCTGCCGCTTACGGACGAGCAGTACATGGCGGCGATTGACGCCTTGGAGTCCGCAGCATGAGGGATGAGTTGTGTGCAGCGCTTGTCCGTCGCAGCGTGCGCGAGAACATGGTCTTCCTGACGGGAGATCTTGGCTTTGGCGCCCTCGAGCCTCTACAGGCGGCAATGGGTGACCGCTTCATCAATTGCGGCGTTGCGGAACAGAACATGATTTCTGTGGGCGCGGCGCTGGCCAGCGAGGGCTTTGAAGTCTGGGCCTATTCCATAGCGCCCTTCTGCTATGCGCGGCCGTTTGAACAGATCCGCAACGACGTGTGCCTGCACAGGACATCCATGCGGCTGCTTGGCAACGGCGGCGGCTATGGCTACGGCGTCATGGGCCCGACGCATCACGCCCTTGAAGATTACGGCGTCCTCCTCACGCTGCCCGGTATGGAGGTCTATAGTCCCTCCTTCGCAGATGATGTCGACGCGGTCATTGACCGCGCTGGCGATTCTAAATCGCCGTGTTACGTCCGCCTTGGGCGTTGTGAGTTGCCGAAAACCGAAAATTCTCCCGATTATGCCCCGTGGAGAAGGCTTCTGCACGGAGATGGGGCCATCGTCCTTGCAGTTGGTCCGCTCGCGGGTGTGGCGATGGCGGCTCTGGCCGACACAGACGCCAGCCTATGGGTGCTGACTGAGGGTCCGATCACACGCCGCCCGCCCCCGCCCCCGCTGGTTGAAGAGATTACGGCGCGCAAACGACTGTGCGTCTATGAGGAGCACGTCGCCCATGGCGGCGTTGGCTCCATGATGGCCATGTGGCTGCTCGGTGAGCAGATCAGCATGGAGCGGTTCCGGGTCGTTTCAGCCTTTGGATACCTCCACAAAACTACGGGATCCCAGGCGTTTTTGAGGGAACACAGCGGCATTGGTCCACGCGCCCTCGCAGACGCCTATCGTGAAGTGGCGTGCAGATGACAGCGGATGCGCCGGGGGACACGATCGACTGGGCCTTATCCCTGAAGGGGCCCATCCTGGTCCTTGGGGCGGCGGGCTTCGTCGGCGCCAATCTTGTCCAGCGTCTTCTGAAGAAGCGCAGCGATGTTCGCGCCGTGGTGCGCCGACTGCCCGCCTGGCGTCTGGCGGATGTTGACTCTGAAAACCTGATCGAGGTCGACATCAACAACCTCGCCGAAGTCCGTGCGCTCGCGACCTCCGTGAGGCCTGCGACAATTCTCGATTGTACCGCCTACGGCGCATATTCCTTCGAGGTCGATCATGATTTGATCTACCGGACAAATTTCCTGTCATTTGTTCAGCTGGTCGAGGCATTTTCCAGCGGACCGCTCGAGGCCTATGTCCACGCCGGGAGTTCCTCTGAGTATGGACTGAACAGTGCGGGGCCGCCGGAAACGGCGGCGCGGCTGCCAAACAGCCACTATGCCGTCTCCAAGGCAGCTGCAGCTGAATACGTCGCCTATGCGGGAAAATGCCTTGGCGTGCCGATCGTCAACCTGCGTCTATACTCCGTCTACGGCCCCCTTGAGGATGCATCGCGTCTCATTCCAACACTGGTGAGCGCAGGCCTGTCCCAACGACATCCGCCCTATGTCTCGCCGGATATCTCCAGGGATTTTGTTTATGTGGATGACGTCTGCGAGGCTTTCTTCCGCGCGGCCGCGCGGATGAACCCGGAGATGTACGGCGAGTCAATCAACATTGGTTCCGGCGTCAAGACGACCATGGTCGATCTTGCCCGGATTTCCCAAGGCGTGTTCGGAATATCGACGCCGGCGACGTTTGGATCAATGGCCGCACGCGCATGGGACGTGACGGAGTGGTACTCCAACCCGCACAGAGCGCAGACCATGCTCGGCTGGCGCGCGACAATGCCGCTTGATGAGGGATTGCGCCGCACAGCGCAATGGATTTCATCGCTCGGCCCGAATGGATTGGATGGTCTGACCAAGAAGACCCGTCGGCCGGAACGACGCGGAATCACTGCGGTCGTGGCCTGTTACAAGGATGAACAGGCTATTCCGATCATGTACGACCGTCTGGTTGCGACATTTCGCAAAATCGGGGTGGATTATCAGATCATCTTCGTCAATGACGGAAGTCCAGACGACTGCGCGGGAGTGATCAAGCGGATTTCAGCAACAGATCCAAACGTCCTGGGGATCAGTCACTCACGCAATTTTGGTTCGCAAATGGCCTTTCGGAGCGGGATGGAGATGGCGACCAAGGATGCCTGCGTCCTTCTTGACGGTGACCTTCAAGACCCGCCCGAGTTGATTGAAGACTTTTACAGGCAGTGGATTCTTGGAAACGACGTCGTCTACGGTCGGCGGGTGAAGCGCGAAATGCCACGCCTTTGGGGGGCGATGTACAAAGCCTTCTATCGCATCTTCGCTGCGTTCAGCTACGTTCCAATCCCGAAGGACGCTGGCGACTTTTCGCTCATGGACAAGCGCGTGGTGGGATGGCTCCTCAAATGTCCCGAGAGGGATCTGTTTGTCCGTGGCTTGCGCGCATTCGTCGGATTTCGCCAGGTCGGGGTGGACTACGTTCGCCCTGAGCGGATGTTCGGGCGCAGCACGAACAACCTTTTGAAAAACATCGAATGGGCGAAGCGGGGAATCTTCTCGTTCAGCAACACGCCGCTCACCATGTTAACGGCGTCTGGCGTGGCGCTTCTGGCCCTGTCGGTGATGCTGGGTTTCGCGTTTCTGCTTATTCGATTACTTGCTCCATCCCAGGTCCCGCCCGGCGCGACGACCATTCTGCTGCTCATTCTGTTTTTTGGGGCCCTTAATCTGTTCGCCGTGGGAATCGTTGGCGAGTACGTTGCGAAGATCATGGAAGAAGTGAAAGGGCGTCCACGGCTGATCCGCGCCGCCCTGATCACGAATGGCGAGCTTAGCGAATTGCTCCCGGACGAAGGAGGCTTTGGTGGACGTGCTTGACACGCTGGAGAACCGCTGCTGTCCCGTATGCGGCGCTTCGCCAGAAAAGGCGGCTGAGTTCCTGAAAAGCTCAATTGATGCGTCGCGTGTCACCGCGTTCAGCTTTTCGTCTCGGAAAGAGCCGGAGTTCATGAACTTCCGCCTCCTGCGATGTGATTGCTGTCGGACCGTCTACGCGCCGGAGGCGCCGAAGTCGCAGGCGCTGGCCAAAGCCTATCACGAAGCCGACTACGACAGCGCCGAGGAGGCGAACCTTGCAGCGGACGCGTACGCGGCGGCCCTTAAATCCTCACTCGCGCGATTGGCGCATCGCGGCAAAGCCCTTGAGATAGGGGCTGGCAACGGCGCCTTTCTGACCCGCCTGAAGCGGCTTGGCTTCGCTGAGGTGATGGGCATAGAGCCTTCTTCGGCAGCGATTGCTTCGGCTGATCCCATCATTCGCCACTGCATCGTTGAGGGCGTTTTCCGGGAAGAAGATTACGAGCCGGCCTCGTTCGACCTCATCTGCTGTTTTCAGACACTTGAGCATGTTTCAAACCCGCGCGAGCTCACCCGGGCATGCCAGAGGCTGCTGAGGCCAAACGGGTTGCTGGCATTGATTACCCACGACTACCAGGCGCCGATCAACCGGCTTCTGGGCGAACGTTCGCCAATCATCGATATCGAGCATCTTCAGCTGTTCTGTCGCGACAGCCTCGCCGCTCTGATGGATGACGGCGCTTTTCATGTCGCAGAAATGCAAAGCCTGCTGAACGTGTATCCGCTGTCTTACTGGATGCGTCTTGCCCCCATCCCAGGCGACGTCAAGCGGATGATGCTGGCGGCTGCGCGCAGCACCGGGATCGGCAGGATCCAGATCGGGATCAATGTCGGCAACATAGTTGCTGTCGGTCAGAAGCGGCTCGGTCAATGACAGGGGTCCCGCCGGTCGAGCGCACTGCAGATTTGCGGTCCGGGCTGGCGGCTCGGGCTGGCCAACCCGCGCTTTGCTGCTGCCCAGGGGCGTAATGCAGGATCCGCAGAGGCGATCAATGGGGGCGCTGGCGGCGGCTCGTTCAGTGTCTGGCCGCTCCAGATGGCCGCTCTGTCCGGCAGTCAGGCGCCATAAGACTCCTGTCGGCGATGAGGGCGGGCGCGTTGGCGCACGCGCCCGCTCTTCACCATCCCTCGTCCCGGACAAGCCAATCCAACGCGACCCTCCTCGTCGAGCATGAGCCCAACCGAGCGGCTGCGCTGATCCGTCTGCGCGGGACACGCGCTCAGTTGTTGGCCGTCAGCGGATCGATGATTTGGGGGATCTCAACAATGCGCGAAACCGGAATGCCGCTCAGATCGGCATGCTGGCGGATCAGGTCTTCGTTTTCTGCAAGATAGATGCAGAAGGTGCGTTCGCCCGCAACATAGGAATGCTGCCACTGGATGCCGGATCCGATCTTGCCGATCGCCTGATTCGAGGCGCGCGCTGCGCCGCACAATTCCACCGCAGACATGCCGCCTACGCCTGGGATCTCCCGCTCTATCAAGAACCGCTTCATCACCTGTCTCCTCGCTGTGGATGACCCCATCATGGCGAGGGATGCGCTGGCCTCAAGGCAAAGCTTCTTTGCGGCACTAAAGTTTTACTTTAGCTTGACGCCATGACCGCTCTCCATCATCTCCGGTCCCTGCAGGCTCTTGAAGCGGCGATGCGCCTTGGGTCCTTGCGCGCCGCCGCCGACGAACTCGGGGTGACGGCCGCTGCCGCAGGCCAGCGCATCAAGGCGCTCGAGGATTACCTCGGCGTGGACCTGATGGCGCGTGGGCGTTCGGGCTTGCGTCCGTCGCTCCAGCTGAGCCAGGCGATGCCCGACCTCACGGCTGCATTCCGGGCGCTGGATCGCGTCGCCGACGCCTTGGAACTGCAACGTGTGCAGGAAATCCATATCGCCGCGCCGCAGGACTTCGTCGACCTGTGGCTGGGACCGCGCCTGGCTTCGTATCGCGCGCAGCGCCCAAATCTGAGGTTCTGCATCAACGGCGAGGGCGATGCGCCGCACAGACTTGGACGCATCGATTGCGAAGTCAGCTTCGGGCCCGTGGCGGCGAAGTCAGGCCATCTGCTGTTTCATGACTACCTCGCCCCGATCGGTTCGCAGGATACTGTGGCCCGGGTAGCGCGCCTGCCGGCGCGCCGCCGGCTCGAGGGATTTCCCCTCATGCACCTGGATTTCTATCGCAACGACCCGAGTGCGCTGAACTGGCCAAGCTGGGTGGCCGCACACCGGCACACGCGCAACGCCCCCACCCGCGGCATCCGCTTTCAGCGCATCGCTCCGGGCATTGATGCGGTGCTCAGCCATGCGGGTTTTATGATCTGCGGGATCGCCCTGGTCCAAGAGCGGATTGACGACAAGTCCTTGCGTTTGCCCTTCGGACTGCGGGCGGGCGCGTCGACATCGCACGCCTTCCAGGCGCGCTTTCGCGAGGACGCCCACCCGCGCCCCCAGCTGCGCGCCTTCCGCAAGTGGCTTCTGGAGCAGGCGGGGCAGACCCGTGACTGGCTGCAGCGCAAGACCGCCGGCGCACAGGCTTCGGCCAACCGGCGCGCACGGGTCTGACCTTCGGCCCGTCGCCTTGCCCCGGCCCGGGCCCACCGCCTGGCTGGCGCTGCGCTGCAGAAGTTCATGGCCTTGCGCTGAGCCAGCTTGCGCGCCCGTCCGTATGACAGGCATGCAGCAAGACCTGTTCGCCGTTTCCCCTGCCCCCGCGCCGGACCCCCTGATCTGGAAGCCGACCCGAGAGGCCGGGCTGAACCGCCTGCAGGCCTTCGCACCGCTCGCTGGGCGCGCCTATGCGCGAGACCGCAACATTGATCGCGGGCCGCAGGACCGATCCAACATTTCCTTGCTGTCCCCCTGGATCCGCCGGCGCATGATCACCGAGGAGGAGGTGATCGCGGCGGTGTTGCGACTGCACGGCTTTGCGGCAGCTGAGAAATTCATCCAGGAAGTATTCTGGCGCACCTACTGGAAAGGCTGGCTGGAGCTCAGACCAGCTACGCTCGCCAGCTTCAACGCAGAGCGGCGCGCCCTCCAGGCCGAGCTCGCGCGCGATGGCGCGCTCCGCGCCAGGGTTGAGGCCGCCACACAGGCTGCCAGCGGGATCTCCTGTTTTGACGCGTGGGTCAGCGAACTGCGCCAATACGGCTGGATCCACAACCATGCCCGCATGTGGTTCGCCTCGATCTGGATTTTTACGCTTCGCCTGCCCTGGCAATTGGGCGCCGACTTCATGTTCAAACATCTGCTCGACGCTGACCCCGCGTCGAACACGCTCTCGTGGCGATGGGTGGCGGGCCTGCAGACTCCCGGCAAACACTACGTTGCGCGCGCAAGCAACATCAGGGAAAAGACCCTTGGGCGGTTCAATCCTGAGGGCCTTCTGGATGAGAACCCCGCCTGCCTGACAGGCCCGGCCCCGCAGGCGCCGGCCCGCGCGCTCGGGCCAGTGCAAAGCCCTCGCGAAGGCAGCGCCGGCCTTCTCCTGCATGAGGATGATCTCCACCCGGAGAGCCTCGCGATCGGGTCTGACATCAAGGGGGTATGCGCCCTGCGCCCTGTCCGGATCGGCGACATGCAGGGCCCGGCGATGCGCTTTGGTGATGGCGCGCTCGAGGATGCGCTGGCGCGTGCAGGCAAGGCGTTCGCCGCGCCAGCTGATCAGACGGTGGGCCCAGCTGGCGTCATCTCCTGGGCCAAGGCGCTTGGCGTGCGGGAGGTCATCACGCCCTACGCGCCGGTAGGCCTCACTGCATGGACGATGGCTGAGCTTGCGCCCGTGCTCGCCCGCGAAGGCATACGGATGTCCATGATCCGTCGCACATTTGATGAGCGCGCTTGGCCACACGCAAGAGCCGGCTTCTTCAAGTTCCGTGAGCGGATTCCAGACTTTCTTGCCTGCATGGCCGCACCGTGATCAACGTCGTTTGGTTCAAGCGTGATCTGAGAGTTCACGATCACGCAGCGTTATGTGCAGCCGCAGCCGGCGGACGGCCCGTGCTTGGGCTATACATCCTGGAGCCGGAGCTGTGGCGGCTGCCCGAAATGGCCGGGCGCCATTTCGAATTCCTGCGTGAAAGCCTTGAAGATCTTGCCCGGGCGCTGAGCGAGCGCGGCGGACGTCTTGTCATCCGGACGGGCGAGGCGGTCGCCATCTTGGCGGAGATTCACGCCCGCCATGGGATCGCGGCTGTTCATGCACATGAGGAAACCGGCCTTTTGTGGACCTATGCGCGCGACAGGGCGGTGCGCGCCTGGGCCCGGCGCGCCAGCGTCACGGTCATTGAGCATCGTCAGTTTGGCGTCTGGCGCGCGGCCGCCTCACGCGACGGTTGGGCGCGGCGCTGGGACATGATGATGTGCGCGGATCCCTGGCCGGCGCCAGAGAGCCTGCACGGCGTCGATGCGCCGGGCGACGTCCTGCCCGACGCGGCAGGGCTCGGGCTCGCCGAGGACGCCTGCCCTGCCCGCGATCGGGGCGGAAGGATGGAAGGAGTGATGCGGCTGCGCAGCTTTCTCGGCGAGCGCGGGCGCACCTATCGGCGTGCGATGTCCTCTCCCCTGGAGGGGGCGGAGGCCTGTTCGCGGATCAGCGCCCATCTTGCATTCGGCTGCATTTCGGTGCGCGAGGCCTATCGGGCGGCGCGCCGCGCGCAGGCGCGCTGGCGCACGGCAGGCGATGATGAATTTGCACAGTCGATCGGCTCTTTCACCTCGCGCCTCCACTGGCACTGCCATTTCATCCAGAAGCTCGAGGACGAACCGGAAATTGAGCGTCGCGCACTGCATCCGGCCTATGAAACCCTGCGCCCGATTACACCGGACCATGCGCAGATCACCGAGGCCTGGGCGCAGGGACGCACCGGCTTTCCCTTCGTTGATGCATGCATGCGCTCGCTGGCCACGACTGGGTGGCTGAACTTCCGCATGCGCAGCATGGTGATGGCCTTCTCCAGCTATCACCTTTGGCAGGACTGGCGCAGACCCGCTCAGGCGCTGGCGCGGCTCTTTACCGACTTTGAACCCGGCATTCATTATCCCCAGGCGCAGATGCAGTCCGGCGTCACGGGCGTCAACACGGCGCGGATCTACAACCCGGTCAAGCAATCGCGCGACCAGGATCCTCGTGGCGCCTTCATCCGCAGTTTTGTGCCCGAACTCGCTACGCTGCCTGACGACTTCATTCACGAGCCGTGGACGGCCCCGACTGAATTTCTGGCGGCGCGCGGTGTTGAACTTGGCCGAACCTATCCTCGACCAATGGTGGACCACGTCGAGGCCGCCGCCAGCGCACGCGCAGCCGTCTATGCGGTGAGGGGCGGCGCGTCCTACCGCGACGCCGCCAACGCCATTCAGGCGCGGCACGGCAGTCGCAAGTCCGGCCTTAAGCCCACCGAGCGACGTCGCAAGCGCACCGCGCGCAGCCAGCAGATCGAGTTTGATCTGTAAACGCGGCTGCATTGACTGAGGCAAGGGCGTGGCGGGCGGCGCTCAGAAGCTCTGTGTCAATTGGACATAGCCAAAGAGCGTGCGCGCCGGGCGCGGCCCGCCCGGCGCACGCCTGGCGAATCCTCCAGGTATGAGCGCCGACGCGCCAACCTCCATGCGCAGACTATGCGCAACGAGCCAGAGGCGGCTGCGAAGGTCCCAGGCATGGCCGATGAAACTGCCCGAAAGGCCTTGTGGATCCACGAGGCGCGCATCGACCCATGCGTCGCGGGACTCGGCCAGAAACGCCGCCTTGTAGGCAAGCCGGGCGTCGATCCGCGCGCCGGGGGCAATCTCGATGCGCCATCCGGGTGCGTTGATGTTCGCCGGCGTGAGGGGCCCGTGAATGCCGGTATTGCCGAGATCGGCGCGGCGCGCTCCGAATAGCCGCTCGAACTGCCCGTAGCGGCCGTCCAGGGGATCACTGTCGCCGCTTGCATAGATGTAATCCAGTGCGATCCGTGGCCGCCAGGGATGGTCAAAGGTATAGCCTGCGTGAGCATAGAGCATCGCGGCGTCGACCTTGAGATCGACGATATCGCCCGGTGCGCTGGATTGGCGGCGCGAACCGGTGCGGCGCGCAGCCTCGAACTCGAAGTCAACCACTCCCGGTCTTGCGGCGCGCGACAGTCGCACGCCTGGCTGCAGATAGTCCCGATTGGGCGTCGGTGCGCCGCTGGCGTCCTGCTCATGAAGACCATAAAGATACACTTCGGCCCACAGATCGTCTATGTCGGCGAAATTCCTGTCACGCCAGTGGACGCCCCAAGCCCGCCGGCCCCACTGCTCTTCATCACCAGACATGCGGTTGTCATCCATGGATGGAAGATCATCCGGCAGTCGCGCGACAGGCGCGAAAGCCGTCACGTGCAATTCGTCGCCATGTGTCGTCACCCCGCGCCAATAAAGAGCGGCAAAGCTTGCGATGACATTCGCCATGTCGACACGCTCGAGAACGCGCTGACTGCCAATGGAGAGGGTCTGTCGGCCCAGGGTAAGGCTCGTCTCTTCAAAGCCTGGCGGATCCTGCAAATCGAGCCGGATGTAGGCCTGCAGAACGTCAAGCGGATTGACGATGCCGGGCGAAATCGGCGTTCCGGGGTCATCGAGGTAGGCGCGGCTGTCCTGGAATTCGACGCCAAGCGTGAAGGCGCCGGCATCAGCTTCAACCAAGGCAAGGCTTCGCAGCACAAGGATTTGATCGCCTCCCCCGCCGCCGGCTCGAAACTGTCCGTCCAGCGTCTCGTAGCGCGCGCGCACTTCGCCTGTGACGCGCAGCCAATCGGGCAGACCAAGGCCTTCGCCATGCCTCCCCCCTCGCTCATCCGCGATGGCCGGCGTGACGAGGCTGGCGACGATGGCGAAGGCGAACGCGCGCAGGCTCTGCTTTACAGCCGTCATTGATCGCGCCTTTCAGTGCCTCGCCCCGACGAGGCGGCGGTACTTGCCTGGCGATCGATCGTCAAATCACGCCTCGGACAGGCGACCCGGCGCGGGGCCGCGCCCCAAAGGCCCAGAGCGCCGATAGGCGCATCGGGCAGGCGCGCGCCAGGCTGTTGCGCACGCTCGGGCCTGCGCGCGCGTTCCGAGTGCTTGGTTCGCATCCGTGGATCACACTGCTGCATCAATCATCGTCGCGCCCGCGTCCGCGGCGATCATTGCGCACGTCGTATTCCTGCTTCAGGACGGCCCCCGAGTGGGCGTCCAGATAGGTCTCGACGAGCCGGCCCTGCGCGTCGCGGTGCAGCACTTCGATGTGGTTGAACTCCCGCTCGACCTTGAGCGGATTGACGATGCCGATGGCGGCCAGCGCCTCGGGGGTGGGCAGATATCCGGGACCTGCAAAGGTCTGGGGGGCGGTGGCTGGCTGGCCGGCCTGGCCAGGCTGCATGACCTGACCTGACGGGGCTGTCGCGCTGGAGGCTGCAGGCATGCGGGATTGATCGGAAAACGCGCCGGCCGCCGCGGAGAGGCCGAGGATGGCCACGACGGCGGCGCCGGCTGCGATTGTGATCCGTAATGGGGAAAGTCTTGCCATCGGTGTCTCCTTTTGTATCAGCGGTCAGGCGCGCCTGGCGTGACCGGGCTGGTTTGTGCAGGCGACCACCTGACGGCGCGCCGCCGAACGTCGTCAGGCGGGCGTCAGCTTCGGTGGCGTTGGATTGCGTACATGGGTCTTCATTTCGCAAGTGTGGTGCTCAGCGCGATGGCTGCACTGTGCGCCTGTGACGGCGCGCCGCGAGGCGCGCGCGGGGCGGCGGCGGAACCAGCGCGGTCGCCAGTAACGCCACCGTCCCAGCACACCGATAACGGCGGAAATTCCCGCCCCATGCTTGCCGAACAAACGACGCCACGCGCACACGACCGGCCTGCGCATGGGCGCGGGGGGGCGCTGCACGATACCGCGTCACCGAAACGCCTGCCATTCACTGCCATCCGGGATGCGGCGCTGGCTGCAGCCCCGGGCGAAATTGTCGAAGTCGAACTCGACGCGAAGGACAGCGGCGACGTCTATGAGTTCACGATCCTCTCGCCACGCGGGCGGGTGATCGAGGTGGAGCTGGACGCCGCCAGCGGCGCTGTCCTGAAGTTGGAGCGGGAGTGATGCGAGCACTTCTGGTGGAGGATGATCCTGTCATCCAGAGCGGTGTCGGGGCGGCTTTGGTGCGCGCAGGGTTCCACGTTGACCGGTGTGCAGATGGGCCTGATGCCTGGCGGTTGGGTTCAGAGGAAGCCTTTGACGTCATCGTCCTTGATCTGGGATTGCCGAGGCTGGATGGGCTCACGATCCCCAAGCGCTGGCGCACGGAAGGAATGTGCGCGCCGGTCATCGTACTTTCGGCCCGCGGGTCCTGGGCTGAGAAGGTGGAGGGTATCGAAGCGGGGGCCGACGACTATCTGGCCAAACCGTTTGAGGCCGCAGAACTGATTGCCCGCATGCGGGGCCTGATCCGACGCGCCGCGGGACGCACAGGTGCGCTTATGCAGGTGGGACGCCTGACCATCGATGCATTTCGGGCGCGCGCCTTTCTGGATGGCGCGCCTCTGAAGCTTTCCTCACTGGAGTATCGCCTGCTCGACATCCTTGCCCATGCTGATGGACGCCCTGCCCCCGCAAGCGAAATCGCGGAGCGGCTGCATGGTGTGGACGTACTGGACGTGAACGCCATCGAAGCGCTGGTGGCGCGACTGCGCAGGAAGCTGGGGAGCGGCGTGATCGAAACCCGGCGCGGTTTCGGGTACGTGCTGGCAAGGGCTGGCGAATGAACACCCGCTCGCTGCGCCTGCGATTGATGGGCATGGCGGCGAGCGCCGTCGGACTTGCCCTGGTCTTGGCGTGGGCCGCGCTTTCGCTCCTGTTTGAACGCCACGTTGACCGGCAGGCGCAATCCGATCTCGAGCGGCTCGGCGGCGTCTTGGCGGCTTCCCTCAGCCTTGACGCGGCAGGCGCCCCCCAGCTCGGCGCGCCCCCGAGTGATCCACGCCTGCAAACCCCGGGCGGCGGCCTGTACTGGCGGCTGAGCACCGACGCTGGCGTGCTTGCCTCGCGATCGCTGTGGGATGGCGCACTACCGTCCGAAGCTGGCGTGCGCTCCAACGGATGGACAGCGCAGTTTGGAGCTGGACCGTTTGAAGAAACGGTGAGGCAGGCAGCGCGCGAAATCCGGCCGTCGGCGGAGGGACCCGCCGTCCTCATCCAGGTGGCCGCCGACCATGCCTTTGCAGACGCCGCTCAGGCCGCCTTTGCGGGGGAGCTTGCAGTGTCCCTCGCCATCCTGTGGCTGTTTCTTCTGCTCGCCGCGTGGACCCAGATCGTCTGGGGATTGAAGCCGCTCACCGCGGTGCGTCAGGCCCTTGACCAGCTTCAGGAAGATCCGAATGCGCGCCTGAGCGCTGATGCGTTCCCGGCCGAGGTCGCACCGCTTGCCCACAAGATCAACGCGCTTGCAGATGCGCGCGCAGGCGAAATGGCGCGCGCGCGCTTGCGCGCCCAGAACCTCGCGCATTCACTGAAGACTCCCCTGACCGCCCTCAAACTGCAGGCGAGCGGTCTGCCGCAGCCCGATCGCGCGGATGTGGAGCGCAGCCTTTCCGTTCTGGAGCAGGCGGTCAATTCTGAGCTTGCGGCCGCCTCACTTGCCGGCAGCGACGTGGCGACGCTCCTTCCTGTGCGCGCACTGCTGGATCGACTGATCAGTGTGATCGCGCGCGCGTACGCCAATACCAGCGTGCGTTTTGTCAATCTATCGAGTGACGCCGATCGCCTGCGCATGGCGGAAGACGGCGCAATGGATCTGTTTGGCGCCCTGATCGACAATGCCGCCAAACACGCGCAGTTACAGGTGCGCATCACGACACGTCAGGATACTGATGGGCTGAGCATCTGGATCGACGATGACGGCCCGGGCATAGCTGAGGAACAGATGTCGGCGGCCATGCAACGGGGCGTGCGGCTCGATCAGCGAGGCCCTGGTCAGGGCCTGGGCCTGGCTATCGCCTGCGACCTTGCCCAGACCTCGGGGGGCGCACTGTCGCTGGCGCGCAGCGACCTCGGCGGCCTGTCGGCGCGCCTGCGCTGGCCGGGAGAAAGAGCCCGGCCGGATCGCAGGCGCTAAGACACGCGACGCCTCCTGCGGGTGCAGAAATCCGGCGAAGAAACAGCCCCGCCAGAGCCCGGGCGGCGCATATCCGCCGCCCAGGATAATCAGGCCGCATTCCCCAATTCGGCGACATTGTCCTTCACATTGCGTTCGATGAGAATGCGACGCGGATCGAGCAGGACATAGGCGGGCTTGCGCGGCAACTGGATCCGCGCGCGACCATCCTTTGCGGTCACGCGCACCCGTTCAATCCGCATCCACTCAGCGCCCAGCGTTTCCCTGGGGTCTTTCTCGTAAAAGCCGATTTCGACCCACTCGTTGAGGGCTTCGCCCTGCTTCAGGACGGAGGTTTCTTCGCCGGTCTCCTGCGAGGCGACCAGTTTGTCAGCGGCGAACCGGACGTCGGCGGTCCATCCCCCACCGGACTGCGTGAGCGTCACGTCGTCCGCAGTCAGGGACAGCTCCCACAGCGTGATGCGGTCAAAGTAATCCGTGATGAGCTGGGCCCATTCCGGACCTGCCTCGGCGCGCAGGGCGGCGACAAGGTCGAGGGTTGTGGGATAGGGCGGACCTTTGCGACCGTACTGGTTCAATAGCCGACGCAGGGCGGCGTTCACCCTGTCCGCCCCCATGGTGTGGCGCAGGCCCCAGAACACCCAGGCGGATTTGTTGTAATCAAGATATTGCTGCCCCTCAGCGAGACCCAGCGGGGGCTCGTCCTCAGAATCGGTCGCGCGCGACATGAGGTAGCCTTCCATTGACCGCCGTTCGACGAGCCGACGCGCTGTCGCCCAGCCATAGGCGGTTTCGTAGGCGCTCATCGCCGCATGCTCGGTCAATCCCTCCGACAGCACATTGAAGCCTTTGGTCTCGCCCGGAACGAGCTGGTGGCCAAACCACTGATGCGCGATTTCATGCATGGTGACATAGGTCGCGAGATCAATCCGCTTGATGTCCTTCGGGTCGCCGGGATCGCGGATGAAGCCGATATTTTCCGAAAATGGGATTGTGCCTGCGAACGACTGGGCAAAGTTGGCGTAGGGAAACTCCATGATGCGCAAGTCGCTGTACTGATACGGACCAAATGCTCGTGTATAGGCTGCGAGAGACTTCTTCATGGCATCGAGCATGAGATCAACATTGAACGCATGCGGCGCGTGAAAAAAGACCTCGATCGGCACGCGCTCCCCATTCGGACCATTCCACACGTCCCGCTTCACCGCGTAGCGCGCTGACACAAAGGCGAAGAAATTCGCAATCGGCTCCACAGGCTGATAATCACGGCAGGCGCGTCCGTCTTTCTCGTAGCTGCGCACCATCCGTCCCGGCGCGATCGGGATCTGATCCGGGGCCGTACAGAAGGACGCCTGGAACGTCACATAGTCCGAGTTGCGCCCAAAAAAGTTGAACTGGCGTGCAGCCATGTCTTCGCGCTCAGGCAGACGTTCGAGTTCCGCAAGGCCACGTTTGCGGCGTTTGTCCTTGTCACGCAGCCGAAAATCCGCGAGCCCGATGCGGGGCATCAGCAGCTCACCGTTGACGAAAGTCCCATTTCGCAGAATGGGAGAGTCGTCCCCGATCTGTGGCGGCGGGGTCACAAGATCAAACGACAGCTGTGTCGACGCCCCAGGCGCGAGTGCGGGTGAGAACCGGAACAGGCGCACGGACTCGTCGCCGAGTTCTGGATCTTTTTGGGGACCACGCCTGATTTCGGTCGCGCCATCGAGCTGCAGCGCCTTGACAGAATCCCGCTTCTCGCTCGGCAAGGTGATGACGAGCTCACTGATCGCAGCGCCGGTTGAGTTTTCCAGCCGATAGCGGCCTGTCACGCGCGCTGTCCGCGTCTCCGGAAACATGTCCACTGAGACGCGGACATCGCGCACCTTCGGCGCCGGGTCGTCAAGCCGGTCCCCCAGCGATTTCTCGGCCGCGGCCAGATATCGCTCGGTCTGATCCTGATTCCGGAACGTGTTGTCGATGCTGTAGCCCTTATACAGAACGGCCCCAGCGCCGGTGAAACCGCACACGGCCAGAACTCCGACGCCAGCCGTCACAGGACCGAGGCGCCCGCCCTGTCCGCGCAGGCGGGAGATGAATGTGGGGTTGAGCCCGCGTCGCCACAGCCATGCGGAAATGACAGCGAGCAGCACAGTAAAGGCCCCCCAATACGCCAACGTCCACTGGAAGGTGAGCATGTCGCCGAGGCCATTCATCTCTGAATAGCCCCCCGTTGGCAGACGCCCCACGTTCAGCAGCGGATGATAAACGGGCGTTTGCGGCAGGAAGAACATCACCCCCACGAGAACAGCGGCGACGGCGACCATCCCCACGATCCGGTTCGGCGTGAAGTTCTGGATGAAGAGCGCGAGCCCGCCCCAGATGAGGAAGTCGGGCCCATAACTGACCATGACCAGCTGAAAGTGGGTCCAAAGGTTCAGGTCTGGGCCGCCGAGGATCACCTGGGCTGCGACGCCCACAAGCATGGCGGTGAACAACACGCTCAAGATCACGCCGCTCAGGGCGAACCATTTTCCGATCAGCAAAGCCACATTGGAGACGCGCGTGGAATCGACCAGTTCGAGGATCTTGTAGGTCTTTTCCCGCCAGAAGATCTCTCCGCTGAAAAATACGATGAGGCACAGCATCGGCAGCAGCACCGAAGCGGCGGCTGCTGTGGCCATCTGCGCGCTGGTGGGCAGCAGCGGTTCTGGAGCGAATTCGGCCTGCACATAAACAGTGAGGGCGAAGAGTGCGATCGCAAGAGACAGCAGAATAGCGAATGCGACCGACCTCACGGCGGCCAGGTACTCGAACTGGCAGCGCGACCAGGCAGCCGCGAGAATTCCCTCGCTGAGGGGCTTGCTGAGGCGTCTCGGCGCCAGCGAGGCATTGGGATTGGCGACAGCGACCGCACGACGCGACCGGCCGGACGCCACCCCGCGCGGAAAGAACCGGAACATCGCAGCCAGCACAACCAGCGATGCGATAAACCAGACGAGGCGATTGAGGCCGAAATACCCGACAAGAGGCACAAGCCGCGAGTTCTGTTCGAAGGCGGGCCAGAATTCAGTGATTACCTGGATGGCGGAAAGGCCGAATGGGTCGCTCAACGAAAGCACGAGGTCTGACGCGTCCTCGCCAACGAACAGTCCGACGCTCAGGTACAGGATCAGGAGCCCGATGGCTCCGGTGTAGACCATCATCCGGCTGCGGGTCAGGCCGGCGATGGCCGTAAACAGGGCCGTCAGGAGCGCGCTGTTGACGAAGCCAAGAAAGAGCGCGGGATGGAGATAGAACAGCGGATTGACCGGCCCCAGCTTCTCCTTGTCGGTCCACGTCGCAAACTGCCCGGCGAACAGGCCGATGACCCCCGCCAGAACGACGGCGAAGGTTGCGAGCAATACCCCGATCATGCGGGCCGCGATCATGTCGAAGGTGGAGACGGGCGTCGCGTGCACGATTTCGAGCGACTTCGCGGTTTCGTCCCGCATGATTCCGGTGACAACGAAGACCGAGGCAAACAGGATCGGCAGGAAGCTGAAAAATCCAATCTGGGTCGCCACGACAAGGGCGCCATTGATCTTGATCTTTTCTCCGCCGGCGGCGCCCAGGACAATGCTGTCCGTTGAGGCAGCAAAATAGCCGATCAGAGCCAGAATCCCCGCCGCAACCCAGAAACCGACCTGGTTGAAATGCAGCTTCAGTTCGAACGGAAGGAGCCGTGCAAGCATGTGTGCGCCCCCTACTGAACAAACCGATAGAGATGGGCGAAGTAGGCGTCCTCGAGCACCAGATCCGCCGGCTCCCAGCCTTCTCCCGGGGATTGGGGCGCATAGACCGAAACAACCACCCCGCCCGGTAAAAGGCGCGTGGACAACACCTGGGCGGACTGTTTCAAGGCTTCGCCTGCCTCACGTTCCATCTTCCGCCGCCAAACTTTACCGCGGATCCTGTCGATCA
The DNA here is from genome assembly GCA_040381075.1 of Hyphomonadaceae bacterium. GTDB lineage: Bacteria > Pseudomonadota > Alphaproteobacteria > Caulobacterales > Aquidulcibacteraceae > JBEIHX01. Next base: position 13,904 of record JBEIHX010000033.1, on the reverse strand, counting down.
GGGCCTCAGGCGCGCCGCGTGCGACAATCTCGCCTGCCCCCATGATGGCCATGTCAGCGCAGACATCGCGCACATCCTCAACGATGTGGGTGGACAGGATCACAATCCGATCCTGCGCCGTGGCTGACAACAGATCGAGAAACCTCTGGCGCTCGTAGGGATCAAGACCGGCGGTGGGCTCATCCACGATAAGCACCTGAGGATCGCCGAGCAGCGCCTGGGCGACGCCAAAGCGCTGGCGCATGCCGCCGGAGTAGTTGGCGACGGACGCCGTGCGATGGCTGGTCAGATTGACGGCTTCCAGAAGATGGTCGATCTGCGCCCGCCGGTCGGCCCTCGCGGTGACGCCTTTCAGGATCGCGAGATGGTCGAGAAGGGCAAGCGCGCTCATGCGCGGATAGACGCCGAAATCCTGCGGCAGATATCCGAGCGCCCGCCGCATCGCGTTGGGGTCCTTGAGGATATTCACACCCTTGAACGTAACTTCGCCCTCGTCTGGGGTCTGCAGCGTAGCGAGCGTGCGCATCAGGGTGGACTTGCCCGCACCGTTGGGGCCGAGCAATCCGAAGAGACCTGGCTTCAGGTCAAGCGAAACGCTCTTCAGCGCATGGTTGGCGCCGAAGGACTTGGACAGGTTACGGATGTGAAGCATCGCCCGCTCTTGATTGAAAAACGATAAATCATACCCTATCCTCATCGAATAACAATATCAAGAGGGTCGTCAGGCGCGGGCTGAGGCGGGATTGGCGGGCGAAAATGTGCGCGGTTGCGCAGGGGGCGCCAGGCATCTGTCCCCGGGCCAACCGTGGAGCCGTGCGCACGGTTTCACGCACGGCGGCTGCGGGGGCTGCACAGGGGCTGCAGCGGCGGCTGGCGCGGACCTTTGGTCAGACGTCGGCGCGTCCTGGCCGATCGACGGCTTTGGGGATGGACGCGGACGTCTCGCCTGGTGTGGCAGGACCCGGCCGCGTTCCGGCCGGATTGACCGACACAGCGTACAGGACGCCCGACGCCATGCCGAGCAAGACAGCGGCCACGCCTGCGATGATGGCCCAGTCTCGCGATGGGGCCGCAGATGACCAGACTGTCGCCGCAATGCTCGACATGAAACAGACCATTCCCCAGAACTGCAGTCTGGGCGATACTTGGGTTGGGTTGGACGTCATGCTTGGCTCCCTCGCTCTGCGTGCGTGGATCGGCCCCGACGCAGTTCGCTGGCGTCTTTCCCAATTCAACCTTCCAACTTATCGATAGACGATGTCAACCATTCACCCCCGTGGCGTCCGCATCTGCCTGACTGCGCGCCGCTGGATGTCCCGCGTTCACCTGGCAGAGGAGCGCGTATGACGCGCCAGTTGTGGCCGGCGGAGCGCTTCAGATGTTCAAGGACAGCGGAGGCGGGCCTCCCTGCGCCGCTGGCTCGCGCATGGAGGCCTTCGGAAAGCCTCGCACCGAGCAGGAGGACCTTGCAGCGCTCTTTCCAGGGGCAGGCGCATGGGCGGCTTTGTGCCAGGCATGCATTTTGGTAGCGTCCAGTCTGCAGTTCGCCATGCACGCCGCAACGGCGCGGGCGTCACGGAATGCGGAGGCCCAGATGATCATGCGGATACTGACCGCGGCTTGGCTTGGGGTTCTGGTCGGCATCGGCGCTCCGATCGAGGCATGGGCCTACGATGTGCAGGAGAAATCGATCGCCCAGTTGCAGCAGGATCTCGCCGCGGGGGCGGTCACCAGCGAGCAACTGGTTGAGGCCTATCTTGAGCGCATCGCTGCCCTGGATGACGCCGGTCCGAAACTGAATGCCGTCATTGCGATCAATCCCGACGCCCTCTCAGCGGCACGCGCGCTTGACGCGGAGCGCCGCGCCGGGCGCGTCCGCGGACCTCTGCACGGAACACCTATCCTGCTGAAGGACAACATCGAAAGCGCGGACGCGATGGCGACGACCGCGGGATCGCTGGCGCTTCAGTCCAACAGGACTGGGCGCGACGCCCCGCTCGTTGCGCGCCTGCGGGCTGCCGGAGCGATCATTCTCGGCAAGACCAATCTGTCCGAGTGGGCGAACATTCGCGACGGCGCGTCTGTCAGCGGATGGAGTGCGATCGGCGGCCTCACCCGCAATCCCTATGCCCTGAACCGCAACGCCTGTGGTTCCAGTTCAGGCTCAGGCGCGGGTGCTGCGGCAAGTCTCGCCGCTGCAGCCATTGGAACAGAGACAGACGGATCTGTGGTGTGTCCATCTTCAGTAAACGGACTCGTTGGCCTGAAACCGACGGTCGGTCTGGTGTCGCGCACCCATGTCATCCCGATCAGCAAGACCCAGGATACCGCAGGCCCCATGGCCCGCTCTGTCGCAGATGCTGCACTTTTGTTGACGGCGATGGCCGGCTCGGACGCCGCAGATGCGGCGACTGCCGAAGCGGATCGACGGCGCCGCGACTACACGTCAGGCCTGAGGAAGGACGCACTGGCAGGGAGGCGCATCGGCGTTCTGCGCTTCATGTCCGGCTTTCATGACGGCGTTGACGTCGCCTTCGCCCAGGCCCTCGAACAGCTGAAGGCGGCAGGCGCAATCCTGGTGGACATCGACGCTGCGCCTGCGGATCTCGCGGCGCTTGGCGCAGATGAGCTCACAATCCTTCTGGCGGAGCTGAAGTCCGGGCTGAGCGCCTATCTTGCAACGACGCCGGGGCCGGTACAGACGCGCTCACTCGCAGACCTCATCGCCTTCAATGCTGCGACGCCGAGCGAGACAGCGTTGTTCGGGCAATCGCTGTTCGAGCGCGCGCAAGCCACTCAGGGGACGGATGATCCCGCCTATCGCATCGCGCTCACCCGCGGGCCGGTGCGGGCGGCGGGCATTCTGGACGGCCTGTTGCGTGACAACGGCGTCGACGCCCTCGCGGCCCCGACGACCGGGCCTGCCTGGGTCAGCGATGTCGTGCTTGGAGACCACTACGTCGGCGGCGGGGCCAGCATGCTTCCAGCGATCGCCGGTTATCCTCATGTCACTGTTCCGATGGGGCTGACGGGCGGCCTGCCGGTCGGCCTGTCGCTGATCGCGGGGCGATGGGAGGACGACAAGCTTCTCGCATTCGCCTACGCCTTCGAGCAGCAGGCAAAGGCGCGCACGCCTCCGCGCTACGACGCCGGGGTGGAAGCCGCAGCGCCGTTCGCCGCAGCGGTGCTGGGCAGCGGCGCGCGCTAGGAGCAGCCAGCCCTCTGTGGGCCGCCCTCTGTGGGCCGCCCTCTGTGGGCCGCCCTCTGTGGGCCGCCCTCTGTGGGCGCGAGGTGCTGGCGCCTGATGCAGGTCAAACGCGTTGGTCGCGCGTGATCAAGCGGCGGAGCGCTCCTCGAGCAGCCAGATGTGCTGATCCTCGGCGCTGCGTGCGCCGGCCTTGAGGTCAAGTCCGAGGCGTTTCTTTGTGTAGTACACCAGTGCCTGGCGGACCTTGATCTCCGCACGTCCGCGTCGCATGGCGTAATCGAGCTCCACTGACCTGCGCTGCGCGTCGGAAAGCTGCGGGTGCGGGGCGATGACCAGCACCACAAACGTCGACCACTCCTGATCATGCGTTCCGGTTGACGTCGCCGGCGCGCCGAGGACCGTTCGCGCCAGGCGGCCAAGAACGAAATCCTTGAACACGCCATCCTCGACATCGCGCGCGCGCGCATGCCAGCGGAACCCGTCAAAGGCGAGCGCATGCGGCTCGATCGTGCGTCGGCGTGTGTCTGGACGCGAGAAGGACGTGTAATCCGTCGTCAATCTCAAACCGTCGCGGATCGCCGTCAGGACGTTGCGCAGCACCGTTGCGTCGACCGCGCGCGCCGGCGCGCGCGCAACATCAAGCGGCGGCGCCATCGGCAGCGCCTCAACGCCAAGGGCGCCTTCCGCCAGGAGGCGGAAATCCGCGAGGAGTCGATCAGGATCCGGGCGGTAAAGAACGGGCGTGAAGGTTTCGCTCGCCCGGTAGGTCTTTGCGCTCTTGTCGTAGGTAAGATTCTCAGGCGCGAGTGTCTGGTAGCGGGTCAGATCGCCCGAGGCCTGCTGCTCGGAGACGCCGAACCGATCGATCAGATCGCGCCGGTTGGCCGTGCCCTCCCAGAACAGCTTGCGCTCCAGAAAGACAAGACGCGCCTCGACAGCCCAACGCAACGGCTCCGACGCGCCGCGGCTTGACTCTTCTACATCCATCGCCATACTAGACCCATCCTTTTACTCGATGGACCGAAACGTTTGCCCCATCAGCTCGCCTGAGGAACACGGCGAAATAAAGGCGAACGCAAGGTGAACGACAGCGTCCGACGCCGTTGCGGCGGCCGGCGGCGGGTGTGCGCTTTGACGCGGCCTTCGGGTGAGAGAGACCGGCCGGGGTGTGGTCCCGGCGAAGCGGCCGCTGCGCCGGAAAGGGGATTTCATGACAGCGATTTCTGAACTCATGTCACATTTGACCATCGGCCAAAGCGCAAAGTGCGGCGCGCTTGAGGTGTTTGCCCTGATTCAGGGCGCAGAGGCATCCAAAAGTCCGTCCCATCCGCCAGTCCCCTATGCCCTCCTCGCCGACGCGCTCGACGCGGGGAGCGCCCGCGTGGAGGAGGTCAGTCTGGATGGCGAGGTCCCGACGCTCAAACTCGTCAATGAAGGCGATGTCAGCGTGCTCGCCCTGGACGGGGAGGAACTTCTCGGCGCAAAACAAAATCGCATCCTCTCGGTCAGCATCCTGGCTCCGGCCGCATCGAGCATTGAAATCCCGGTCGCCTGTGTCGAGCAGGGCCGCTGGCGGCCTGTCAGCACCGCGTTCAAGGCGAGCCAGGACATGCTGTTCGCCCGCGCCCGCGCCAAGAAGGCGCGCGCCGTTCGCGCCTCGCTTTCTGAGGGAGGCCGGCCGGACGCAAACCAGGACCAGATCTGGTCAGATATCGACGACAAAATTGTCTACATGCGGATCGCCAGCGACACCTCAGCGATGGCGGATGCGTTCCGCGACCGCGCCAGACGCATCGAGGAATACACGGCGCGATGCAGTTTTGAAGACGGCCAGGTGGGCGCGATTTTTGCGCTGAACGGTCAGATTTTTGGTCTGGACATTGTTGAGCGGCCGGAGGTTTGGGCCAAGATGCTTGACAAGCTGGTGCGCTCCTACGCGCTCGACGCCATTGAACTCGAGGAGGACGGGACCCCAGCCCCGCCGAAGGGGCGCAGCGTTTCGACCGCTGACTTGCGCTCCTTCATGCGAAGGGTCGCCGAGGCCGATCTCGCGGTCAGCCCAGCCATAGGCCTTGGCGAGGACATCCGCTTTCTTGATGACGCAATTGAAGGAGGCGGACTGATCCACCAGGGCGTGGCCTTGCATGTGAGCGCGTTTGCGGCGAGCGCGGTTGTGTGAGGGGCCAGCAGACAGCGCTGGGGGGTCGTCAGCCGCGACCTCGCCCCTCCTGTGGGCCGATGCGCGGGTGAAACAGCGTCCGGACGATGCGCCATGCGTCGTCCGGTTCGCCCGCCGCCGCGCATTTTCGCGCAGCCTTCCCGCCCTCACCCCGCGGCCGGCCGCCTGCGCAAGGCGTCTGCGACGTCTGTCGTGTGCGCCGGGATAGCGCGCCAAGGCCCAGGCGACGGCTGACGCCAGTCCGTGAAGAGGTGGATGAGAGCCAGCCGGCGCAGGGCAAGCCACCATGGGACCAGTCGGACGCGCGACCTTCAGGGCGCCTGGCGTGCGCCATCTCACGCAGGCGCGCCGCCATTTCGGCGCGGCCGGTGTCGATCCCGGGGGCACTTGGCCATCTCAGCGCAGGCGCCCCTGAAACCATCGTGCGCCGCCTTATTTATCCCTGGATGCTGTGGACGGCGGCGGCATGGCGTGGTGTGCGAACCAGAGCGCCGGCGGACCTGCTAATCAGCCTGGCAGGCCTGGCCGCTCTCTCCGAATGGCTCCTGTCTGCATTATCCCTTACACTGATGAGTGTCCTGTCCGTTTGCGCGGTGGTCGCCGCCGGCTGCCTGGGGCTTTGGATCAGCAACGAGGCGATGCATGCCGGCGCGAAACTGGCCAGGCGCTCGCGCGTTGACGTGTACGGCCCACGCACTGTCATTGTCCTGCGGCTGCGCGCGCGGGCGGGCGTGCTCCTTGGCCCCATGCCCACGTTGCAAGCCACGCGGCGCCGGCGGCTTGGAACGGCGCGCCGCAGTTCAGATCCGGCTGAGCGGCGGGGCTGCTGGGACAGGATGAGGTCAGCTCATCACGTCCTTGCGCTTGGCTTGATATTCTTCCTCCGAGAGGACGCCCTTCTCCCTCAGGGCGTGCAGTTTCTCGAGATAGTCGAGATCGCCCTTGACGGTGGTATTTGTCGTCATCGAGACAGCCAGCGGCGAGGCGCCGTGCGCCGCGTTGAACTCCTTGACGTATTTGTACACGAAATACGCGTCGAGCAGCCACCAGACGCCGAGAACAACCCAGCCGATAAACAGGGGCAGCCAGCCCAGAACCAGCAACAGAAGCTGGGCAAGACCGGTCTTCGGCCGGTCAAGGTAGAAGCGGTGGATGCCCAAGAGCCCGAGAAACCACCACAGCAGATAGGCGACGACGATGTTCTTGCCGTTCCCGCTGAAATCAGCCGTCCGATGTGTTTGCTGCCCAGTCATATCCCCCCCTGCCCAGATCGCCCGCCGCATCCCATCCAGCTGACCCCGTGGTCTGCGCATGGTTGACCCCGATCATGATACATCCGTTCAGGCTTGTCCTGACCACGCCGTGGGCCCGTCAGGACAATGCATCCGCACCGCTTCCGGGCGCAACATGTCCGGCGCGCCAGCGCGCAGGCGGTTCGGCGCGCCAGCGCGCAGGCAATTGCCGAGTTCGGGTGAGCGTGCGCCAGAATTCGGAGTAAGCAGCCAGGTGGCGTGACCGCAGGCGCTGCTTCAGGATGGCGCACGCTGCGAAGGCCGCGCTCCCGCGGAGGTGACAACATCCGGTCGGCGCCATGCAACATTGTGCGGCGTCGTGCCGCTGTTGATCCGCCGCCGGGATCGTGTGCTGAGATGACGGACCGGTCGCAGATATTGCAGCGGACGGCGCGGGTGGACTGGCCTGTTGTTGCTGGCGGTGTGCTCCCGGGTCCGCGAACGACCTCGGGCCGTTCGGCTCAGCAGCCGCTTTGGGAGCAGGATCGATGCCAGACGCCGCCACGCACTTCCCGCCAGCCGCCGGCAGATCGCGCCGCGGCCGCGCGATTGTGCTTTCCTCCGCCCTGGCGATCACGCTTGCCGTGTTCCCGCCGAGCGCGCTTCAGGCGCAGAGCCCGACGACCACGGCAAAGCCTCAGCCGGTGATTGTCAAGCCGGGCCAACCGATCCCTCCGATCCAGTCGCCTCCCCAGAGTCAGCCGGTTCCCCCGGTTCAGAAATCGCCGCAGCTGCCGCCGCTGGGACCGATGCAGAGGATTGATCCGGGCAAGATCCGGCTGCCGCCTGTTTTGCTGGCGCCGGTTGCGTTGTTGATGCCAGCCGCGCCCCTCTATGTCGGCGGCTATGCGCGCATCGGGGTGCGGGTGAACGCGGCGGGTCTGACCTTTGACGACCTGGCGTTTTCGGTGGTTGAAGGCCCCAAGGGTGGATCGCTGTCCGACTCACGCGATGCGACATTCAATCCCGCGCAACCCGAAACAATGCTCCTCGCCGGCTATCAGCCGGGGACCTACACGCTGCGCGCCTCCAGGCGCTCAGACGGATCGGTACTTGCCGAGGCGCCGTTTCAGGTCAGCGTGGCTTCCCCTGGCGGCGAAGGTCCGCCCGTTGTCGTGCAGGGCCTGGGCGCGTCGATGGCCTCCGGCGCCGCCTGGGGCGGGAGCCCTGCGGGTCTCCAGAATGTCAGCACCACCCCCGCTCTTGGAACGCGTCGTCTTGCGGTCATCCTCGCAGACACCAGTGAGCAGAGATTTCCAGCGGATCCAGCGACGATCAATGCGATCAAGACAGACCTGCGCAACAACATTATCGATGGCGTCACCTCAGGCGGCACGTTGCGCAGCGTGCGGCGTTTCTACCGGGAATCCTCGCGCAACCTGATGGATCTTTCATTGGACATCTATGGCCCATACAATCTCACCGGCGACTGGGCCAGCATGGGCGCCGGGGCAGGTCTTGGCGGCCATGCCCAGGCGGCGATCACGGCGGCTGACGCCGATATCAACTATAACAACTACGACACCATCATTGTGGTGTCGCAGAGTGTGGGCGCGATCGGTGCGCCAGGGGCCAAGTTCGCCTGGCCGACCGCCTCGATCTGCTCATGGGGCGGATGGGCGACGGGCGAAGGAACAATGACGAAAGGCGTCATTCAGTTTCCCGTGGACTGGACGGCGCGGGACGGTCGTCAGGTGTTCCAGACGATGTCGCATGAACTCGGGCACAACCTGTGTCTTGGCGATCAGTACACGCCTGAAGTTCCTGGCCGCAATCCCGGCGCCTGGGAGATGATGGACGCCGACGGCGCGCTGCCCAACTTCAGCCTGGCGCACAAGATGCGTCTGGGCTGGGTCGATCCCGCGTGGGTTCGCGGCTTCAACTTCGCCACCGGCGCCACGCCGGTGGATCAGACGGTCACACTCCAGCCGGTCAACCAGGGCGCTCCGCCCGCAGGCCGATTTGTCGGCGTGGAGGTGCGGGTCACCGACGGGCTCAACTACTATTTCGAGTACCGCAAGGACACCCCCTCACAGATCGCCGACGCCGCCCTGCCGGCGAATGACAGGATCGTCGGCACGGATGTGCGCTCGGGCGCATATGAGGCGCCAATCCTTCGTCCGGATGTGCTGCTGATGTCGCCGGATGGAGATGGCGACGGCCAGGTCCTCGCCGCTGGCCAGAACTATCGCGAGGACGACAACTCAGACCCGATATATCCGGTAGAGTTCCGCGCTGACGCCATGGCAATTACCGGGACAACCGCCGATCTTCGCATCCGCTATGGCGTCAATGACAAGCCCGACCCGTCGATTCGCCCCTGGGGTGCGCCGGGTTGGCAGACCCAGGACATCGAGGTGCGAAACGCCCGCAATATGGCGGATCCCGCATGGCGCAATGTGCCCTGGGCAGGAAATCCCAACACCGTGATCGCCCGGATCAAGAACAATGGCGCGCTTGGCGCCCCCGGCGTGAGGGTCAATTTCTTTGTCAAGAATTACAATGTGGGCGGAGCGCCGGAATATCCTCTCGGATTTGACATTCAGGATGTTCCGGCGGGCGGCGTCGTTGAATTTTCGACCAATTGGACGCCGCCCTCCGAGGGGCACTGGTGCATCGTGGTCAGGATCCCGCTCTACACCCGCCCGGGCGCCACGCCGGTGACGGAGATGACGGAACTGAACAATACTGCACAATCAAACTATGACCGCTTCATCTCGGCGACGGCGTCTCCCGCTGAGCGCATGATATCGCAGATCGAGGTCGGCAATCCGTTCGATCGCCAGACCAGAGTCTACATAACCCCCGGCCAGACCAATCCGCTTTATCGGACCTATCTTGAGCATAAGTGGCTTGACCTCGGGCCAAACGAGACGCGCAAGGTCAAGGTCATGTTCGAATATGCCGGCATGACGCCCTCCGGCTTCACTGTCGACCCGAAAGACAAGCAGATGTTCGAACAGACGATGCGCAGGCCAAACCGGGTCCAGTTGGCGTCCTACGCCGTGAATCCCTATGATCCGACCGGGCACAACCTGGTTCGTTTGGGAGGCGCCGACGTTGAAGTGGCGACCGGCCGGAAAACCATCTTTCAGCGCTTTGACGTGGGTGACGGCTATGTGGCCGGCGCCGTGGCGACCTCTGACGGCAAGCCAGTTCCGGATTCGCAGGTCATTTTGACTGTGACGGAGGGCGGCAAGAAGCGCAACGTCGTCGCCAAGACCTCAAATGGCGCTTTCCGCGTGAGCCTTGGGGCGCCGTCTGGTACGGCGCAGGCGTACTTCGTGCCACCGCAAGGATATGGCGACGCCTATTCGTCCATTGCGACCTTCGGAAGACAATAGGGCAGCCATACCCACCGCGGTTGCGCTGGACGCCTTCACCGGTTGGACTGCGGCGGGATGCCGGACCAAGGGGGGACCCGCAACTCTTCCCATTATTCTGCATACTGACGATGGCGCGTCGCTTCGCGCTCAACCGAACAGATTGAGAAACCCAACGATGATAAGGGCGTTGGCGAAGTCCAGGAAAAAGGCGCCAACCAGGGGAACCGCGAGCAGGGCGTTGGGCGCTGGTCCGTGCTTTTCAACCAGCGCGTAGATGGCGGCGACGGCGTTGGCGGTGGTTCCCAGCATATAACCCATGACGCCACCCGCCATCACAGCCCCCTCGTGGTTGCGGCCCATGACCCACCAGACAGGGCCGAGCGCGAAGGCGGCGGTAAGCACAATCTGCATGCCCAGCATCGCCAGAAGCGGAATGGCGAGGCCCGCCAGAACCCTGAGATCAAGGTTCATGATGGCGAGCACGAGAAAGAGCGACAGCGCGATTGCGCCGATGAGACTGATCGCCGACATCGGCAGGAAGCGTCGCCCGCTCAGATCCTCCGCATTACGCAGCACCGAGGCGACGAGCATGGCGCCGATGTAGCCTGGCAGCGTCACCCCCTGGGCGCGGATGGCCTCACTGACGATCTCGCCGAGCGCCATGGCCGTCAGCATGGCGGCAAGCGCGATCGCGGCGACAGTCATGGGATCGCGCGCCGGCGCATCGGCCGCCGGGATGGCGGACAGCTGCAGCGCCGCACCGCCAGCCATGGCGCCTGCGGAGCGATGGGCTCGGATGCGCAGGGTCGCCAAGGGAGCCGCAACAAGGCTCGCGGCGAGAATTCCCGCCATCGCCATGGCGGCGGCGATGGTCGCCGCGCCGCTCACCCCCGCCGCCTCGAATTGCGCCGCAAAGGCAAGACCGGTCGCGGGACCACCGGACAGCGTCACAGTTCCTGCAAGCACCCCCAGCAAGGGGGGAAGACCGAAAGCGGCGGCCATGCCCGCGCCCGCCAGGCCCTGCAGCGCGGCCAGCACGGCTGAAAGCCCCAGCAGCAGGATGATGCCTGGACCGCCGGCGCTGAGCGCCCTGAAACTCGCCGCGAAGCCGATACTGACAAAAAACGCCGTCATGAGCGGCTTTTGGGGCGCCGTGTCGATGGTGAGCGGAGCATCGGCCGCGGTGAAGAACAGCCCGGCAAGGGCTGCGAGCAGACCGGCGATCACGGGCGTGGGGAGGTTCAAACGGTCAAGCAGCCGCAGACGCCGCCGCAAGGCAGTCGCGAGAAGCAGCAGGACCGATGCCGCTGCGAGAGCCTGCAGTCCATTCAGCGCCATGCCCGATCCCCACCGCCTGCCCTGCCCGGTGCAGGATGGCGACCTGCACGCGTCCGGCGCAATCGCCAATCGATGGGTGCTGTCGTAAGGACGCCCCCCCGGGCGATCAAGCGACAAGGTGACCAGCTGGAATCGCGTGATGGGGCGGCCGCACCGCACGGGCAGCCGCTCGTGGAGCGGCCTCACGCATCCGGGCGGCCTGACGACAGTGCTTGGGGCTGGCGGGCCGCGCCTGCGGCCGAACGGCTGGCGCTCGGGGCGCATGCAGGCAGGTGCGCCCCCGTTGATGGGACCGAAGCCGATCGTCTCCCAGATTTGCTCAGGGCGCCAAGCGGACGGCCACACCGAGCTCTGGGTTCGAGGCTGAGGCCTCGGTGGGCCCCCTGCGCAGGGGCTTGTAGATGCAGGGGCTTATCGGTGCAGGTGCTTGTCGGTGCAGGTGCTTGTCGGTGCAGGGGCGCCCCAGCGCTGATGGCGGCCCAGTGCGGTAGAGCGTGAAAGCCGTAAGGCGCCGCTTGACGGCGCGCCTTGACCGGAACATAAGAAGAACATGGTCCACAGGAAGTATCTCGGTCTACAGCCGCCAGATGAGCATTTCGCGCGGCTGCGGCCCTATCGGGAGGCGCTGCTGGCGATGGCGCAGGCCTACCGACCCGGCGGGCCGGAATATCTCGCGCTTCATCGCGCGGTGCTGGCGCTGGATGACGCGGCTGGCATCGTGATGAACCGGCCCGGCTTCTTCCATGCAGGCAGCCATTCGACGCCGGGTTGACGCGCGCAGCCGTGTGTTGACGCCGCATCGCAAGCACGCGAATTCAAATGTATGGGAGAATCTTCTGTATATGGGATCGTAGATGCTGCGCTTGCGGCGCGTTTGTTCGCCATACGGAACAAGCGTGGCTTGTCTCTGGATCAGGCTGCGGCGGCGTCCGGCGTCAGTCGGGCGACGCTGTCCCGGATCGCGCGTGGCGAAACGAGCCCAACCGCCCATGTGCTTGGACGCTTATCCGCGGCATATGGCCTGACGTTGTCGGCGCTGCCGGCCGCGATTGAGGAAGATCCCCCGCGCATCCTGCCGCGCAAGGATGCGGCGCGTTGGAAGGATCCAGACTCGGGCAACGAGCGTTGGACCATCTCACCTCCGGCGAGCGGATATGCGATCGAGCTCGTTTGGGCGGAACCGCCATCCGGCGTCCGCATAGAAGATCCAACGCCGGCCTATCCGGGCGTGGAGGAGCACATTGTACTGTTCGCGAGCAAATTGCGCTTCGAGACGCAGGATGCAGCCTATCATCTGCATCAGCACGACAGCCTTCGCCTGAAGTTGTTCAGCCGCAGCGCTTTGGAGAGCTGTGGCAGCGGCTCTGCAAGGCGCCTGATCGCCACAAGGGGTCCCTCATGATTGTACGCGAAGGAGATTTCGCTGACGCCAGAGTGCGTGCACTGCTGCGCTTTCATCTGGCCGGGATGGCGGAAAACTCCCCTCCGGGAACAAGCTACGCACTCGATCTGAGCAGCCTTCAACGCAGCGACATATCATTCTACACCGTGTGGGATGATGATGACCTCTTGGCGATGGGGGCACTGAAAGAACTGGACCCAGATGCCGGAGAGGTGAAGTCCATGCGCACCGCCGAAGCGCATTTGCGCCGCGGCGCGGCGTCGTTTCTGTTGACGCACCTCATTCGGACCGCACGACAGCGTGGCTACACCCGCCTCAGCCTCGAAACCGGGTCGGGAGCCGCCTTTGAACCCGCGCTGGCGCTCTATCGAAGCTATGGCTTCGAGAGCGGCCCTGCGTTCGGCGATTACGACGCGAGCCCATTCAATCAGTTTTTTCATTTGAAACCTTGAGGACCAGTCTGGCGTCCCGCCCTCATCCTGGATGCAGCATGAAGCGACAGATCCCTCCGCCCCTCCGTTTTGACGCACCGGCGACTGCTCTGCCGCTGGGGGGCTGCCCCAGGACATCGCCTGCAGCGCATCCAGGGACGTGATTGGCCTACCCCGTTTGGCGGCCTCCGATCCAGCCGACCTCCATGCCAGGACGCTCAACCATAAAGCTATCCATGCGACCAGCGCCATGCATCGATCGGCAGGGCGCGATATGTCCAAGCGGCTCGGCGCGTATGTGCTCGCGGCGGGAGGCGGCCTGTCGCAACGTCGGCGCCGGGCTTCTCGGCGCACGTCTTGAGTTTCCGCCAGGCCACCTCAGCGACCACGCATCTCATGTCCACCATGGGATGAAACTGCTGAAGAACGACAGGCGCGCTTTTCTATCGCCGCAGCTCAAGCTCAGACTGCTGTCGATTGGCTCCCTGCCGGGCGCCTGCCGCTCTGGAATACAAATGCGCTTAGTGCACGCGAAGCCCCGCGATGCACGCTCACCGGTTCAAACCCTCGATCTTGGTCCGGGAACTGCTAGGGAAGGTCTGATCAAGCGGCAGAAACCGCTTGTTCCATGGCCTATTGGCGTTTTCGGCGCGCAAGGCGTGATTTTTTGTCCGTCTTGTGATCGTTTAGCTGTGCTGTGGCGCTTTTTGGGCGCACGTCTCCTGTGG
>JBEIHX010000032.1:0-38227 GCA_040381075.1 Hyphomonadaceae bacterium | reverse complement strand
CAGCCCATGGGAAACCGCTGCGCCGGGGCGCCTGGGCGAAAGGCCTGTGGCGCCGGACTCGGGCCGAGCGCCGGCGTGGAGCGTCCCTGCAGCGGGCGGTGCGGGCGCGGTGTCCGACACGTCCTCAAACCTGGAGAGACCTGAGAAACCCCTCATCCAAAGGTTGTGTGATATTCTCCGATTGCAATGTGGTGGTCACGTCTCTTACGCGGGGTCTTGCCCTGGCCGGCGCTCAGGCGCGTGGCTGCGTCGCGCCGGGCGAACGCGGCCATGATCTTTGCGATCGGCCTCGCTCCAGCCACCCTCGCACTTGTGTTCGGGCTCGACCTGTCGCGCACGACGCGGCTGAAAGCCGCGCTGCAGTCAGCCAGCGACGCCGCAGCGCTTGCGGCCCTCGCGCCCCTTGCCTCCGGGAAGGCGGCGGACCAGGACGTCCGGGACGTGCTGGAAGCCAACCTCATTCAAAACCTGGGAAGTCCGCAGGATCTCAAGATCGACAGCTTCAAGGTCAGTCTGAAGACAAATGACGGCGTCACCACGGCGACGGCGCAGTCGACAGCGACCATCGCGCCGATGTGGTCGGGCGGGCCCTTCGGCTCCGCCGTCAAGGTCACGGTGTCGAGCACCACGACGACCGGGCGGCCAAGCTACATGGACGTCCGTTTCTGGCTCGACGGCTCCGCCTCGATGGACATGCCCTCGACCGAGGCCGGGCGCGAACAGCTGAAGCAGCTCTCCAAGGATGATCCCGACCGTGGGAATTGCCAGTTCGCCTGCCACATACCGACAGGCCTGGTTGAAAAGGACAAGCAGACCTATGGCACCTCCTATGCGCGGGCCAAGGCCCATGGCGTGGAGCTGCGCACTGATGTGATGAAGGCCGCCGCTGAGGAAGTCATTGACGTCCTCTCCGAATTCAACAAGCCCGTTGAGCGCGTGAAGTTCTCGATCCATCAGTTCAGCGAGGTCGCGCTTCAGATCGCCACACTGACGTCAAACACGAAAACCCTCGAGGCCGAACTCGACAAGATGACGCAGGTCAACGGGCCCTACCGCTACACGTATGACGGCCAGGGCTCGTCCAGGATGAAGACCGTGTTTCCGGACATGGCGCTCACGGTTCCTCAGGACGGAACCGGCTTCACCCCCGCGTCGCGCCGGCAATTTGTTGTGATTGTCTCCGATGGCATGCAGTTCAATTGGGACTATGAAGGCATCACGACAGGACCCATTCCGCAAGACGCCTGTACCGCCCTGAAGCAGCGCGGCGTGGAAATTGCAGTGATCCAGCTGCGCTATGTTCCGCAGACCGACAGCTGGACTTATGAGGCATATGTAAAGCCGGTGATAGATCAGCTCGGCCCGGCCATGCAGGCCTGCGCCTCGCCCGGCTATTATTTCTGGGCCGACAGCACGGAGCAGATCCACGACGCGTTCGAGCTTCTGACGGCCCGCCTCATGACGCAGCTGCGGATTTCGTCCTGACCGGCGGTCACCGCGCGGTCCTGCGGCCGCCGATCGCAGGGAGGCGCACAGCGCCGGGGGCGCAGGGAAGCGGACAGCGCCGGGGGCGCAGTCTGCACCAGCGATGCCCGCCACCCCGCACGTGCGCCGTCGGGCCGCAGGGACCAGGCGCGCTGTGACCAGCGGTCTCTCAAGATTCAAACCTTCGGCAAACCGACTGTTGAGCAGAAGCGGGCGATAGGCGTGCACGATCCCGCCGCACTGTCTCTGGTTGCAGCTCCGCCGCTTGTCCGCCTCCGGCCGGGCCAACATGTCCATACTCTTTGCGATCAGTCTGACGCCGATCACGCTTGCGGCCTTTTTCGCGATTGATGCATCGCGCGCCACCCGGTTTGAAGCCTCGCTGCAGGCGGCGGCGGATTCAGCGGCGCTGGCGGTGCTTGCCCCGATCTCAAACGGGGGCAATATCGACACCGACGTGCGCGACGTGTTCGACGCCAATCTGCGCGAAAGCCTGCAGGGCGGCGATCTGCAAATCACGGAATTCAATGTCCAGACGACCACGGTGGATGGCGACAGCACGGCGGCTGTGACAGCGACGGCTGAATTCACCCCGTTGATCGCGGGGGGACCGTTTGCGCCAAGCGCCAGCCTGGAAATTTCGAGCACGACGACGCTCAGCCGTGCGAGCTACATGGACGTCCACTTCTGGCTCGACGGGTCGGGCTCCATGCATCTGCCGGCGGATGAGGCCGGCCGCACCCGACTGAGGCAGCTGTCCGGCAATGATACCGAGCACAGAAACTGCGCGTTCGCATGCCATAGCCCGACAAAGCTTGCGCCGCAGGACCTGCACTACGGCTCGTCCTACGCACGGGCCAAAGCCAATGGCGTCAAGCTGCGCACTGACGTCATGCGGGAAAGCACGGACACGGTGATTCAGGAACTGTCCGCCTTCAACGAACCGATTGAGCGCGTCCGCTTTTCGATCCATCAGTTCAGCGGGGCCGCGCGGGAGCTCGCCGCACTGACGTCGGACACAGGCAGGCTGTCAGGCGAACTCGACACAATGGTGCAGGTCAACGGCCCCTACCGGTACACCGACTGGATTTCGGCCTCATCCAACATGCGGGACAGTTTTCAGTCGATGGCGCTCGAGGCGCCGCAGGATGGGAACGGCCGCACGCCGGCCTCGCGTCGCCAGTTCGTGGTCATCGTCTCCGACGGGATGCAATTCCAGTGGGATCACATTCCCGGCGGCCCCATTCCCGCCACGGCCTGCGACGCTCTGAAGGCGCGCGGCGTGGAGATCGCCGTGGTGCACATCCGCTATGTACCGATGCCCGGAGACGGCGCGTTCGACCACTATGTGGCGCCGGTGCTGAGCCAGCTGGGCCCCGCGATGCAGGCCTGCGCCTCGCCTGGATACTATTTCCCGGCCGACAGCCAGAGCGATATCCACGCCGCCTTCAGGAATCTGGTCAGCCGCCTGGTGTCGCAGCTTCGGGTCAAGTCATGAGCTGTGCGCAGGCGCTGGCCTTGACTTGCGCCGCCCTGCGCGGCTAGACAGCGCCCTCCCCAGTCACGGGCCTGCGCCCGCCTTGTTTGAGACCTGTCATGAAGATCAAGAGCTCGCTGAAGTCGCTGAAGGCGCGCCATCGGGCTTGCCGCGTGGTTCGCCGCAAGGGCCGCGTCTATGTGATCAACAAGGTCGACCCCCGCTTCAAGGCCCGTCAGGGCTGAGGCGCGCGTCCAGGAGCTCCGGGTCCGGGGTCCGGGCGTCTATCTCCGATTTCCTTTCCGGCCTGCACGAAGCTGTCCTCGACCGTGCATGCTGCAGTTGCGCGCCTGTGTTTCGCCTGGATGTCTGGTAGGCTCGCGGCATGTGGCGAGGCCTCTTTCTGGTCCTGGTGTTGGCCCTGGGCGGCCCCGTCCGCGCTGACGAGACGCGCGGCCAAAGGCTCGACCGGCTTTTCGCGGCCCTGCAGACGGCTGACCGGGCGACAGCGGCTGAACTCGAGGGGGATATCTGGACCGCGTGGCTCGACTCCGGCTCCCCGACGGTTGATCTCCTGATGCGCCGCGGCCTGCTGGCGCAGGAGCGCGGCGCACTGTCTGAGGCCCGTGACTTCTTCAGCGCGGCGATCCGGCTTGAGCCCGCCTATGCGGAAGCGTGGAACAGACGCGCGGGCGTTTATCTGCAGGAAAACAACACATCGGGCGCACTTGCCGACATCGGCGAAACCCTCAGGCTGGAGCCGCGGCATTTCGGGGCCCTGGTCGGGCTCGGACTGGTCCTTGAGGAACTCGACAAGAAACGGGCGGCGCTGGAAGCCTATCGGTCAGCCTTGAAGCTGTATCCGCAGCTGGAGGATGCGCGCGCAGGCGCGGCCCGGCTTGAGCCGGCGCTGGACGGTCGGCCGCTGTGATGGTCTCCGGCGCGCAGCAGGAGGGTGCATGTTTCCCGGCGCCAGATGCGCCGATCGGCCGGTTTCTGTCAGTGTGCGGCGTGCAGGCCCATGTGCATGAGCAGGGCGCTGCGGATGCGCCGCCCGTGTTGCTCCTGCATTCCGCCAGCGCGAACCTGCGCGAATTCGCCTTCAGTCTTGCTCCCAGGATCGCTGCATTCGCCCGGTCTGTGTCGGTGGATCGCCCTGGATTGGGATTTTCGGGCCGCCCGCGCGGCGCCGAACGGCTTGGCGTTCAGGCTGCCTTTGCAGCTGCGGTCCTGGAGCGGACGGTGCGCGCGCCGGCGGTGATCGTCGGCCATTCCTTCGGCGGCGCAGTGGCGCTGCGCCTTGCCCTGGAGCGACCGGAGCTGGTGCGGGCCCTGGTGCTGTTTGCGCCGGCGAGCCGTCCCTGGCCCGGACGGACGGCCTGGTACAACCGTCTGGCGGCCCGTCCGCTCATCGGCCCCGCCTTTGCGCAGGCAGTCCGTGTGGTCGGGCCGATGCAGGCGGACGGCGCCCTCGCCAACACCTTTCGCCCACAGCCGGCCCCTCAGACCTATGGCGCGGAGCTTGGCGCTGCGCTGCTGTTTCGCCCGCACTCCTTTCGCGCCAACGCCCGGGACCTCGCCTTTCTGAACGCAGAGCTGCAGGCCCAGGCGCCGCGCTATGACCAGATCCGCGCGCCGGTGCGCGTCCTGTTCGGCGACAGCGACCATGTGGTCACCTACAAGCGGCACGGCCTCGCCCTGGCCCAGGCGGTGCGGGACGGGCGGGCCCACATCCTGCCTGGCGTTGGCCACATGCCCCACCGGGCGGCGCCGGAGGCGGCGCTCGAGATGATCCGCACGGCTGTCGAGACCTGACGCGCCCGACGCATGGCCCTGCGTCATGTCGGCCTGCCCCCCTCGGGCCGGGCGTGGCGAGCGCGCGGCCGCCGGCAGACCTGCGCCGCCGCAGGGCGCCTGACTTGTGGACGGCTGGATCGCGGGCGTTGCTTCATGCGCCGCGAGGGGGCTAGGGTCCGCGCCCCTTCCCTGCGAGCACGAGATGCGCCATGGCCGACACCGACGCCGTCCCAACATCCATGACCGATGCAGCCCGCGAGAAGCTCAAGCAGTTCGTGCAACGGATCGAACGGCTGGAAGAGGACAGGGCGGGCGTCGCGGCGGACATCAAGGACGTCTACGCCGAAGCCAAGGCGCTGGGGTACGACGTGAAAGCGCTGCGTCAGGTGATCCGGCTGCGCAAGCAGGACCGACAGGAGCGCGAGGAGCTGGAGGCCATGCTCGACCTGTATCTCCTGGCGCTCGGGGAAATCTGAGCAGGCCGGGGCGAATACTCACCGGGCGGACGCCTGTCCGGCGGGACATTTAAAGATATCTTTATATGCCTGTTGCACCCGACGGGCGAGCGATGTAGGAGGGCGGCGATGACGTCGTGTCCCGGCGTCGCGCGCCCGGGGCCATGGCCTGTGGGCCCCTTCCCGGTTTGAGGACTCCCATGACCATGCAGGAATACATCGTCGCCGACATCGGGCTCGCCGAGTTCGGGCGCAAGGAAATCGCGATCGCCGAAACGGAAATGCCGGGTCTGATGGCCACCCGGGCAGAGTACGGTCCCTCGCAGCCCCTGAAGGGCGCACGCATCGCCGGCTCCCTGCACATGACGATCCAGACCGCCGTGCTGATCGAGACGCTGGCGGCCCTTGGCGCTGATATCCGCTGGGTCAGCTGCAACATCTATTCGACACAGGACCACGCCGCCGCGGCGATCGCAGCGCGCGGCATCCCCGTATTCGCCGTGAAGGGCGAGACGCTCGAAGAATACTGGGACTACACCGCACGCCTGTTTGACTGGCACGCGAACCCTGCAGGCGCGACGACGCCGAACATGATCCTTGATGACGGCGGCGATGCGACGATGTTCGTCCACATGGGCCTGCGCGCAGAGAACGGCGATACGGCGTTCCTCGAAAAGCCAGGCTCGGAGGAAGAGGAAATCTTCTTTGCCCTGATCAAGCGGACCCTGGCCGCAAAACCGCCGGGCTATTTCGCCGAGATCGCGCGCAACATCAAAGGCGTGTCCGAGGAGACGACGACCGGCGTGCACCGTCTCTACACCATGGCGAAGGACGGCAAGCTGCTCTTCCCGGCGATCAACGTGAACGACAGCGTCACGAAGTCGAAGTTCGACAATCTCTACGGCTGTCGCGAGAGCCTGGTGGACGGCATCCGGCGCGGGACCGACGTGATGATGGCTGGCAAGATCGCCATGGTCGCCGGGTACGGCGATGTCGGCAAGGGGTCGGCCGCGTCGCTGCGCCAGGCCGGTTGCCGCGTGATGGTGAGCGAGATCGATCCGATCTGCGCGCTGCAGGCTGCGATGGAGGGCTACGAGGTCGTCACGATGGAGGATGCTGCGCCAAAGGCCGACATCTTCGTCACCGCAACCGGGAACAAGGATGTCATCACCATCGAGCATATGCGGGCGATGAAGCACAATGCGATCGTGTGCAACATCGGGCACTTCGACAATGAGATCCAGGTCTCCGCCCTGAAGAATTACAGGTGGACGAATATCAAGCCGCAGGTTGACCAGATCGAAATGGCGCCGGACCGCAAGATCATTCTTCTGTCGGAAGGCCGCCTCGTGAACCTTGGCAACGCCATGGGTCATCCGAGTTTCGTCATGAGCGCCAGTTTCACAAATCAGACGCTCGCCCAGATCGAGCTCTGGACCAATCACGCAAGGTACGAGAACAAGGTGTACACGCTGCCCAAGCATCTCGATGAGAAGGTGGCCTTGCTGCACCTCGACAAGGTCGGCGCGAAGCTTTCAAGGCTGCGCCCGGACCAGGCCGAGTATATCGGCGTGTCGCAGCAGGGGCCATTCAAGGCAGACCACTACCGCTATTGAGACGGCGCTATTGAGAAGGCCGTGCTGGGGGGGCGGGGCCCGTCGCGGCGTCAGACCTCGATGCGCACGACCTGCGTTGCGGGGTCGTCGATGCAGTCCGGGCAGGCGGCGATGGGCAGGTCGGGGTGATCCATGGCGGCCGCCCGTGCGGCAAGATCGCCGACCACGCGCACGCCCGCCTCTCCCGCCTCGGTCGGCTCGGCGCCGGCCAGCAGCTCGGCGAGCACGATGGCGGCGAGAACGTCGCCTGCTCCATGCGGGACGAATGGCAGCCGGCGGTGGGCGATCAGCGTCGCCTCGAACGGCAGCACCATAAGCACGCCGATCTTTTCCCCGAGGGGGATGGACGTGACGAGCGCCGGCGCCGGCAGGCTGCGCGCAGCGTCCACCAGCTGCGCCATGGTTTCGGGAGACAGCGTCTCCTCGTGCGGATAGGCGAGGCCCGTCAGAAGGCAGAGCTCGGTCAGATTTGGCGTCAGGATGCTGGCGCGCGGAACCAGATCGCGCGCCACCAGGCGGGCCACGGACGCCGGCACATAGGCTTGCGCGTCGTCGCCCAGGATGGGGTCGACCAGGATCGTCGCCCGCGGATGGGCGGCCCGCACGCGGTCGATGGCGTCGGCTGCGACGGCGACCTGTCCAGGTTCGGCGAAGTAGCCTGTGAGAACGCCCTGCGCGCCCGCAAAGGCGCCCTGCTCGCCGGCGCCCTGCACCATCGCGGCGAGGGTCCCGGTCGGGACCGGCGCGCCGCCTGGCGGCCCGTGGCCGGGGTGGCGCCCGAACAGGGTTGTCGGAAAAAGCAGCGGCTCCACGCCGCGGCGCGCCAGGGCGAGCGAGGCGGCCTGTCCGCCGACCCGGCTCGCCGCCACATAGGAAGAGAACACGATGACGCTCAGCATGGCGCGATCCTAGCGCGCCCGGCGCGATTGCAGCAGGGGCGTTGCAGCCGCACGGCCCCCCTGTCCCGCGATCACTGTGCACGGATGGACGGTCGGGAAGGAGTTCGGCAGGCGGGTTGGCAGGGAGGTTGGCTGGGAGGTTCGCGGGACGGTGGGCGGGGCGTTGCTGAAGCCCGCACGCCCGCACGGCGACTTTACCCGATCACGGCGCGCCGCTAGCAAGGCCGTCCAACTGTCCTGCGCCCGGAGACCGCCATGCCCGCCGCCCATGCCCGCCCGCGCCGCAGCGTCCTTTACATGCCCGGCGCCAATGTGAAGGCCCTGGACAAGGCGCGCTCCCTGCCGGCGGATACGTTGATCTTCGACCTTGAAGACGCCGTGGCGCCGGAGGCGACGGCACAGGCGCGCGCCAATGTCGTGGCCGCGCTCGCCGGGGGGGGCTATGGGGGTCGCGAGATTGTTGTGCGCATCAATTCGCTGTCGACGCCCTGGGGCGCAGACGACCTCGTCGCCGCCGCTGCGGCCCGCCCCCACGCCATCCTGGCGCCAAAGCCCGAGAGCGCAGCCGATATTGCTGCGGCCGACGCCGCGCTGACGCGCGGCGCCGCCGGGGCCGACATAGCCCTGTGGGCGATGGTCGAGACGCCGAAAGCGGTCCTGAGGATCGCCGAGATCGCAGCGGCGGCTGAGACCACGCGGCTCGCCGCCTTCGTGATGGGCACGAACGATCTCGCCAAGGAAATGCAGGCGCGCCAACTGCCTGGCCGCGCCGCATTCCTGCCGGCGCTGGCGTTGTCGGTGACGGCGGCGCGCGCCTATGGCCTCGCCGTCATCGACGGCGTCTTCAACGACATCCAGGACCAGGACGGCTTCGAAGCGGCCTGTCGCCAGGGCGTCGAACTCGGCTTTGACGGCAAGACGTTGATCCATCCGGGTCAGGTCGATGCGGCCAATGCGATTTTTGCCCCGCCTGCCGAGGACGTGCGCTACGCGCGTGCAGTCATCGCCGCCTTCGCCGATCCCGCGAACGCGGGCCAGGGCGTGCTGAAGGTTGAGGGGAGAATGACAGAGCTCCTGCACCTGGAGATCGCGCGCAGGCTGGTCGCCATCGCCGACATGATCGGCGCTGCATCGTGACGGGCTTCGTCCTCGATCCGCGCCTCGCGGCGGATGGTCCGGTGCTGGGCGATCTCGCCCTGTGCCGGGTGATCCTGCGCAATGAGCGCCGACTGCCGTGGCTTGTCCTGGTGCCGAGGCAGGCGGATCTGAGGGACCTGGACGACCTTTCCGCCGACGCCGACACCACCCTGATGGCCGAAGTGCGCGCCGCTGCGCAGGCCGTCCGCGCAATGGCGGCGACGGAAAAACTGAATGTCGCGAGCCTCGGCGCAGTGGTCGCCCAGCTTCACATTCATGTGGTCGGACGTCGGCGCGATGATGCATTTTGGCCAGCCGCGCCCTTTGGCCATGCGCCGGAGGCCTATGATGCGGACGCGCTGGGCGCCGCTGCGGACAGGGCGCGCAGGGCTTTCGCCGCCGCTGGTCAGGCGCTCAGGTGAAAGCGGGCCAGCCCCGCATCTGCGGGTCGCGGGCGCGCCGGATCAGCTTTGCCAGGGAGACATGGAGGCCCGGCCAGGACTTGAACCTAGGTTGAGGGACTTGCGATCCCTTGCGTCGCCGCTCCGCCACCGGGCCACGCTGAAGGATAGACCAGGACAGCCTGACGAAGCGTTTGGGAAACTGTTCCAGTTTTGCAGTATCCCGGGGGCGAAGCCCAGGCCCCCCCTCAAACGGGCGCACCACGCCACGCACCCTTTCGGTGAAGGCGCTTTGGGGGCGCTTGGGGGGCGCTTGGGGGTGGCGCCAATCCTGGTGTTGACGCACACTGTCTGCAGCCATGCGCCGCCATTCGCCGCCCCCAAGGACAGTCGCCCCGAGCCCGCCGCGCGCCGGCTGACCGTACGGGTCGGGCAGGACAGATATTCCGCGCGCATGAACACGCCGCGCCACAGCCGGCACGATGTGGTCTTTGCGCCGCTGCTGCCGACCCATCAGATCTGGAAACGGATCGAGGCGGTCACGCTTCTGGCGCCGTCGCTCAAGGGCGATCTGGTGCACGCCTACAATCGCATCCCCCTCGGACCGACGCCCTTCGTGGTCGGGTTTGAATCGCATCTGCCACGCTACTGGTGGTCGAATACTGACGCCATGGCGTCTGGCCTGCGCCGTCTTCTGGCGTCCGACCGGTGCCGTGCGATTGTGGCTTCAAGCCATGCCGCAGCTCGGATCTTCGAGACCCAGCACGCCGGCTCTCATCATCTTGCGACGCTGCGCAGCAAGCTTTGCGTATTTGATCCCAACTTCGATCTGCCGCCGCTGGAAGCGATTGAGGAGGGGCGCGGGCCGTCGCGGGCGGAGCTGCACGTCGCCTTTGTCGGCGCCCATTTCGGGCGCAAGGGAGGGGCGGTCGGCGTGCGTCTTGCTGAACTCGCGCGCCGCCAGGGGGCGCCGATCCATGTGACGATCGTGTCCAGGCTTGAGACCGGCAAAGGAGTTTGGAGCGATCCGTCGCGGCCCGGTTTCTTTGATCCCTACACCGCCCTGTTGGACGCACCCAATGTCACCTTCATTCGCGGCGCGCAGAATGCGGAGGTTCTGGCGCTGCTGCGGCGCGCAGACTTCACGCTCCTCACCACGCTGTCCGACACGTTCGGTTGGTCGGTGGTGGAATCAATGGCCAACGCGACACCGGTGATCGTGACGCCGCAGGGAGCGCTTGGTGAGTTCGTGATGGACGGCGTCAATGGCATCGTCACGCCTTTGGCGGTGGATGAGCTGAGGGAGTGGGTCCACATCCATGACGACAAATCCACGCCCGCCTTTGAGCGGGTCTATCGCGACGAAGTCGAGCGCCTGGCCGAAACGACGCTTGCCCGGCTCGCGCCGCTGATCGGCGACACGGGCGCGTTGAGCCGGCTGCGCGCCGGCGCGCGCGACACTGCCGAGCGGCTGTTCTGCGCGCGCAAGGCGAGCGTTCTTTGGGATGACCTCTATGAGGACGCCCTCAGCGTGACGCGTGGCGCGCGGGCGCGCGCTGCCATGAGCGCGCATATGGCGGGGCATGGCCTGCGCGTCGGTGGGTGAGCAGGTTCGCCACGACGCCCCTACCCATCGGGTCCGGCTTTGACTAAACTTGCGCGGATGCGGCCCCGTAGCTCAGCAGGATAGAGCAGCGGTTTCCTAAACCGTTGGTCGGAGGTTCGAGTCCTCTCGGGGCCGCCATATGGCGTTGTTTTCGTGACCTTTTTCCGCGGCTTGTGAAGATTGCCCCCATGATGCCCCTGTCAATCCTGGGGCGAAAAGCTGGATCGGGCGCGTCGGCGGCTCGCCCGTCGAGCGAACAAGGACGAAGCCGGACGATGCCGACAAGCCTGGACCGCCTGATTTCGTCACCACCGCGCGCGTCCTCGACGGGTGCGATCTCGCGTCCCATCGCTAGCGATGACGTGCTCGAGGGCCGGTTCGGAACCGCCAAAGGCGGACCGATGGGCAAGGGCCCCAAGTCGGGCGACCTCTCCCGGCAGTTCGAGAAACGACTGGCGAAGGAGCGCTCAGCCGGGAGGAGCTTTGGCAACGAGGCCATGGCGTTCGATGCCCGGCAGCGAGCCATCACCAAGATCCACTGCTTCAACCACGGCGGCGGTGGGGGCGGCGCGCTCAATGCGCACGCGTTCCATGTTGCTCGCGACGCCGCGGGTCGCGATGAGCCTGACGCACCAGCGCAGGGCGACGGGCTGGATCGAGGCGTCGATCGCGCCGAAGACAGACGCGCCAATCAAGATCAGAGCCGCGCCCCTACGGCTTACCTGTCTCGCAGCGAGGACGGCCCCTCGCCGTTCTATGACGCTCGGGACGAAGGCGTGGACGGCGCGGCGCGCACGGCGGATTGGGCGGCCCGCGACAAGCGCCACTTCCGGATCATCCTTGCGGCCGAGCGCGGTGAGCGCATCACCGACCCCCTGCCTGCACGCGCGAGGTGATGGCCCGCGCCGAGGCGCAGCTCGGCGCCCGCTTGCAATGGATCGCCGTCGACCACCACGACACCGACAATCCGCACACCCACCTGATCGTGCGCGGTCGACGCGCGAACGGCCAGGACCTGGTGCTGCCGCGGGACTTCGTGAAATTCGGGATGCGAGACATCGCCCGCGACATCGCCACCGAATGGCTTGGCCCGCGCAGCCCCGCCGACGGGCGCCTGGCGCTCGAGAACGAAATCACTCGACACGCCCCAACGCGCCTCGACCGGAGTCTGCAGGCCCAGGTCCCGGAAGACGGTCGGGTGCGTTTGAGCGGGCTCGAGGCCCCAAACGGTGATGTCGCGCTGACGCAGGCGCTCAAGGCGCGGGCGCAGGAGCTCGCTCTGCCAGGGCTGGCGGCGGAAACGAAGCGCGGGGTGCTGGCCTTCTCTCCGGACTGGCACGAACGACTGCGAACGATGGAGCTGCATCTCGACGTGCGAAAACGTCGAATGGTGGAGCGCACTGCGGGACGGCAGGCTCAACTCGCGAAAGCCGTCACCCCGAACGTCTCTCGAGGTGTAGACCGATAGCGCGCCTCAGTGGCTCTACCGCGCAACGCCCCCAATCAAATGGGTCGCGGCGTCAGCAGTGACCATTTTTCAAGAGCGAGCAAAAGCGATCAGCGGCGCGAGATCATGCCGGTCCGCCGCTCGGAGCGCCGCGACGTACTGTGCGCGTGTCGCCGCCGGCTCCACGAGATTGGCGCTTCCCCAGGTGAAGCGCGGGCGGCCAAGCGCGACGGCCAAGAGGTCCGCCGCCATGCGCGCATGCCGCCCATTGCCGTGAGCGAAAGGGTGGATCCACACGAGCTTGTGGTGGAAGCGCACCGCGATCTCGTCCGGCGGATAGGTCGCGTGCTCAATCCAGGAGCGCACATCGTCGAGGAGCGCGCGAAGCTCGACGCCGATCTTGAATGCCGGGACGCCGATATTGCGTTCTGTCGTTCGCAAATCGCCGGCCCACTTCCACACCGTGCCGAACATGCGCTTGTGCAGATTGAGCAGGAAGCTTTCGCTCAGCACGTCGCGCGTTCGAGCAAACGCCCATTGATCGGCATTCGTGATGCCGATCTGCTCGGCTTCGTTCAGCTGCGCCCGCGTCGTGACGTAGGTCGGAATCACCTGACTGCGCTCATCCGGCTCCAGCGGCGTTGCGGCTTTGTCGTCCCTATCGAACAGCGGATCGCTCATGGAGCCTCCCAAAGTCGGCTCGGGCGCCCGGCGAGGATCACCTGCGTGACCCGCTCGACTTCGGCGGCAAGATTCGGCTCGGTCAACGCTTGATCCTTGAGCCGCATGGTGTGGTTGATCCGGGCAAGCTGCGACTGCGCAATCGCTCGAGCGCGGTTCCGCACGGTCTCGTCGAGCGTGCTGCGAGGAACGAGCGCATAAACAAGTTGGCAATCGAGCGCTTCGGCAGCCGCGCGCAGGGAACGCAGCGTGATGGTTTCCGCCGCTTCGCTTTTCTCCAGCGCGATGATCGTTGGCTGTGACAGCCCCATGCGCGCAGCGAGCTGTCGGCTTGTCATTACCAACGCGTCGCGGATCGCGCGCAGCCAGCCCCGAGGCGGCCGCGCTTGGGGGCTCATTGCCCGGAACGGGCTCAAGGCCGCGTCCAGATGTTTTCGAGCCAGCGCTTCCGGCTTTGCTTGATCGACCATGTCCTATCGTCCTCTATCGCTTCGATAGACTAAAGACGATCAATTCGCAGTACTCTGATTGGTTATAGACAATCTATTCGCCGGTCATGATACATTCCGGGCTATCAGAAAAACCCTCACCGGACCGCGAAGCGACCGAACTTTGCGATAGGCGGCCCCATTTCCTCGTGCGCGGGGGCGTGGCTCGGGTCCAGAGTGCGCATACCGACGAAGCTGAACGCCGATTCCGATCCAAGCCAATCGGTCAATCCGATCCAAGCCAAACACCCAATCCGACGAAGCAGGCAATCGTAAAAAATTGTGATTGAGCGGGGCTATCGGCGTCCTTGGATGATCTTCGGCGCAGTGAGTGGCCGCTGAGCGTGATGCGGTGGGCATTGTGGACCAAGCGGTCGAGCATCGCATGGGCGATGGTGGGGTCGCCGATGAGGGCGCGCCAGGCATCGACCGGGAGCTGTGATGTGACGACAGTGCAGCGCCGGCCATGGCGGTCATCGACGACTTCCATGAGGTCGCGCCGACCTTCCGCGTTCAGCGGCGCAAGGCCCCAGTCGTCGAGCACGAGCAGGTCCACGCGGCCCAAAGCCTTCAGCTGGCGCTCGTAGCGCCCGACGCCGCGCGCCAGCGCGACCATTTCCGGCAGCCGCGACACGCGGACATAGATGACGCTCAGGCCGGCGCGACATGCCTGGTGGCCCAGCGCGCACGACAGCCATGACTTGCCGGCGCCGGTGGGGCCGATGATCAGGCAGTTCTCGCCGCGGTCGATCCATTTCAGGGTCGCGAGCTCGGCGAAGAGTTTGCGGTCGAGGCCGCGGGGGCTGCGAAAGTCGACGTCCTCGATCGTGGCGCTCTGGCGCAGGGTCGCTGTGCGCAGGCGCGATACGAAACGCTTGTGGTCACGCGCGACAGCTTCCGCTTCGACCGCCTTCCAATCGAAAGGGAGCACGCCGTGCGCCAGCGACTCGGCTGACCAAGCATTGGGAGCTTCCGAAACCCAAGCAGATGGGTTATAAGGGTGCGATGAATGCCAACAGTGCTGCGTTTCAATGGGTGGCGGGTTGTGATCTACCCCAACGATCATCGTCCTGCGCATGTGCATATCATCGGGCCCGATCGCGAAGCCGTGTTTAGTCTCAACACTCCGGATGGTCCGGTGGCGCTGCGTGAAAGCGTCAGATTTCGGTTGGCGGAAATTCAACGGATTGAAAAAGTGCTGAACGGCCACCTCAACGAATTGCAACTGGCATGGGATCGGAGTCATGGCGACGACTGAGGACACATTGAAGCGCGCTGAAGCCGCGATGGGCCGGCAGCGCCAAGCCAGCGCGGCCATCGCGGCGCGCTACGACCGCCGCGTCGGCCGCGTTGTCGTGACGCTGCAATCCGGCCTGGAGCTTGCCTTCCCGCCACGGTTGGCGGAAGGCCTGCAAGGCGCCGGCGTGGAGGCGTTGTCGCGCATCGAAATCACCCCTTCGGGCCTGGGCTTGCATTGGCCGCAACTGGATGCGGACTTGTTCGTGCCCGGCTTGATCGAAGGCGTGTTTGGTTCGAAGGCCTGGATGGCGCGCGAGATGGGCGCCAAAGGTGGGCGAACGCGGACTGAGGCAAAGGCGCAAGCGGCGCGCGAAAACGGCAAACGGGGCGGGCGGCCGCGCAAGACCGCAAATGGTTGATCATCAGCGATCAATCCCAACCGCGCGCGCCACTTGCGCAATGCCGTCCTTCATCCCGGCCATCACCTTCTGACCAGCGGCGACATCTTGGATGAGGCGATGCGCCCCCGATCGGCGTGCAAAAGGGACCCCTCTTGCACGGCTTTGTGATGTTGATGTGAGCTGCTGTTTCTGCGCTGCCCGCGACGGAGGGAGGGCGTAGCCCGACCGGAGGCGCGGGCAGCGCGGCGAGACGTTTCAGCCGGTCAGCGGCGATGCTTGAAACGCCAGCTTTCGTTGCCTGTCTCGACGATGTCGCAGTGATGGGTAATCCGATCGAGCAGCGCGGTAGTCATCTTGGGGTCGCCGAAAACGGTCGGCCACTCGCCAAAGGCAAGGTTGGTGGTGACGATCACCGACGTGCGTTCGTAGAGCTTGCTGATCAGATGAAACAGCAACTGTCCGCCCGATCGGGCGAAGGGCAGATAGCCCAGTTCGTCCAGGACGATGAGGTCGAGGCGGGCCGGCTGTGCGGCCAGGACGCCCGTTTTACCCCTCCGGCTTTCCTCCTCAAGACGGTTCACCAGGTCGACCGTGTTGAAGTACCGGCCGCGGGCGCCGGCCCGGGATGTCGTTTGTGTCGGGATGAGATCGGCGTGACGGCGCGCTAGCGTGCGTCGACAGCGGCGAACGCCCAGTCGCGGCCCTTGCCGCGCAAGAGCGCCTGATTGATCCACACCATGGCGAGGGGCTCAAGGATGCGCGACCTGGAAAGGTCGCCTGCGTCGAGGACGTCAAAGCCGAGAGCCGTGACGAGAGCGGTCGCCTTGGCCTTGGCGGCGCTGTCGTCTCCGGCCACGAACTGCACGGGCCGGCGGGGCAAATGGTCGTTCCGGGCCATGATCTCCGCGCCCACCTGGTTCAGGGTTTTGACCACATGCGCGCCCGGCAGCCAGCGCGCCACGGTCTCCCCGCCGCTGTCGGTGTGGCCGATGGCGAGACTGATGGCCCCGTTGACCATCACCAGGGGGTTCATGCAGTCGATCACCGACCTGCCGGACAGGTCGCCGAGGCTGCGTACGGCGCTTTCTGCGGCCGCCCAGGGCAGCGCCAGGATGACGATGTCGCCAGCAGCTGCAGCCTCGGGCGGCGGCGCGAGGCGCGCGCCGCTCGCCGCAGCGAGCGCGGCCAGGTCAGGCCGGGAGGGATCGCGAACGCCAATCGTCACATCATAGGTCCTGCCCGCGAGACCCCTGCCCGCGAGACCCCGGGCGATCGCCCCGCCGACAGAGCCCGCCCCAATGATCGCCACCCGCATCCGGACCGCCTCTTGCGTCTTCTTCCATGCTCAGGGTGTGCCCCTGGCGATAGAAACGAAAATGAATATCGGTCATGTCTGAATAAAGAGATTCAGAACTCAGGCGGCTCGACCTCACGCTGCTGCTGATCTTTCTTGGTCTTGTGCGGCGTCGGCGCGGGACTGATGTGGCCGCAGAGCTTGGCCTGACGCAATCTGCGGTCAGTCAGGCGGTGCGGCGGCTTCGCGAGATTTTCGGGGATGAGCTGTTTCTGCGCCGCCCGCAGGGAATGGAGCCCACCGCCATGGCGCTCGCCCTGGAAGGGCCGGTCGCGGGCGCGGTGGAGAGCCTGCGCGGGGCGCTGGGCGTGGCGCGGACCTTCGAGCCGGCCAGGGCGTCAGGCGTGGTGCGCATCGCGGCCCTGGACGCCCAGCAGACGGTGCTGATCCCGCCGCTGGCTGCCCGCCTGCGCGCAGCCGCGCCGGGCTTGAGCATTTCGGTCCTGCCCTACGGACGCCACGACGCGGTCGAGGCGCTGTGCGAAGGCAGGGCGGACCTTGCGTTCGGGTTCTTCTGGAACCTGCCCCAGACCATTTCGAGCGATACACTGTACCGGGAAAGCTATGTGGTGGCCGGCCGCCCGGAGGTCCTGCCGGAGGCGCCGCTGATCGATCTGGAGGCGTATTGCGCCGCCGATCACGTCCTGGTGTCGCCGGGCGGGGACATGCGCGGCATTGTGGATGACAAACTGGAGGCGATGGGTCGCAGGCGTCGGGTCAGTCTGGGCCTGCCGGGGTTCATGCCGGCGCTCGCAGCAGTTGCGGCCTCCGGCGCGCTTGTAACGCTTCCCGCACGCATCGGTCATGCGTTTGCGTCCGGGTTCGGGCTCGTCACAGCGAGCCCCCCCATCGAGCTTCGCAGCTTTCCGGTTTCGGTGTTCTGGCACCGGCGCAACGACGCCGACCCACGCACCCGGTGGATCCGCGCCCAGATCCCGGCCGGATGAGCGTCACGCTGCGCCCAGGGCGGCCTCATGCCCGCAGGGTCGCTCCTGTCGCCTTGCCGACCGTCGCCACGACGGCCTTCGCAACCGCATCAATATCTGCGTCAGTGAGGGTCCGGTCCTTCGGCTGCAGACGCACTTCAACGGCGATCGAAACCTTTCCGGCCGGCACGCCTGGACCCCGATAGAGATCAAACACCCGCACATCGCTGATGAGCGCCTTGTCCGCCCCCGATGCGGCGCGCACCACATCGGCCGCCGCGACGCTGTCATCCACCAGAAAGGCGAAGTCGCGCGACACCGGCATCAGATCCTGCGCTGTCAGCGGGGGACGCGTTTTGCCAGGTCGCGCCTTCTCCGCCGGCAGATGATCGAGAATGAGCTCGAAACCAGCCGCCGGCAGATCGACGTCGAGCGCCTGCAGGGTGCGCGGGTGGAACTCTCCGAAGACGGCCAGCGTCACCCTGGGGCCGAGTTTCACGGCGCCTGCGCGACCGGGATGGGCCCATGGCGCGTCGGCCCGGACGATCTGAAACCTCGCCGGCGCAAAACCCAGCGTTTCGAGGAGCGCGAACAGATCCGCCTTGGCCTGAAAGACGTCCGGCGGACTTTGCGCCCCCGCCCAATGACGCGCCGGCTGCCCGGCGCGCACGGCTGCGGCGGCGGTCCATTGCCCGCCCGGTTCGCCGCCATGGAACACTGCGCCTGTCTCGAACAGCCGGCTTGCGCCAAGCCCGCGATCGGCGTTGCGCTGGGTGGCGCGCAGCAGGTTGGGCAGGAGCGATGGCCGCATGGTGTCGAGGTCGGAGGCGATCGGATTGGCGAGCACGAGGCTCGGCGCGCCGCCGCCGAACGCCTGGGCGTGGGCGCGCGGCAGGAACGCCCAGGTGATGGCTTCCAGAAATCCCGCGCCGGCAAGCGCTCGACGCGTGAGGCGCACGCGGTTCTGGGCAGGCGTGGCGATTGGTCTGCGCGCTTTGGGCAGCGGCGGCAGCGGCTCGGCGGGCAGCGCCTCAAAGCCTTCGATCCGGGCGATGTCCTCCACGAGATCGGCAGGCCCCTCAACGTCGCGACGCCACGACGGCACGCCGACGCGCAGGATTTTTTCGTGCGGCTGCGGATCAAAACCGAGGTCTTTCAGGATGGCGCGGATGCGCTGCGGCTTCAGGCGCATGCCGGTGAGGCGGGTCACTTCCGCAGGGTCGAAATCAACGGGCGGGGGACTTTGCGGAACCGCCCCGGCGATCACGAGGCTGGAGGCCTCTCCGCCGCACAGATCGAGGATCATGCGGGTCGCCAATTCAAGACCATCAATGACGAAGCCAGGATCCACGCCGCGCTCGAACCGGTACTTGGCGTCCGAGTTGATGCCTGTGGCGCGTCCGGTCTGGAAGGTCCGCAGGGGATCAAACCATGCGCTTTCAAGGAACACGTCGACGGTGTCAGGCCCAGCGCCGGAATAGGCCCCGCCCATCACGCCGCCCAGGCCCAGCACCCGCGCGTCGTCGGCGATCACGCACATTTCCGGCGTCACGGCGTAGGTCCTGGCGTCGAGACCATCAAGGGTTTCACCGCTCCGCCCGAGGCGCGCGCGCACCGGACCGCAGAGCCGGGCTGCATCGTAGACGTGCAGCGGGCGGGCCCGGTCAAGCGAGAGGTAGTTGGTCACGTCCACAAGGGCGCTGATCGGGCGCAGGCCGACCGCCTTGAGACGGGCCTGCAGCCAGTCGGGCGAAGGCCCATTCTTCACGCTACGGATGAGTCGCCCGGCGAAGACCGGGCAGGCGTCCGGCGCATCGACACGGATCTCGACCGGGCATGGAAAGGCGCCTTTGACCGGGCGCACAGGCGGGGTGCGGCGTGCGCCGAGGCCGGCGGCGGCGAGCTCGCGCGCGATGCCGGCGACGCCAAGCCAGTCAGGCCGGTTGGGCGTCACCTCAAAGTCGATCACGGGATCCGCGAGGCCGAGCGCTTCGGCGGCGGGGGCGCCCACCGGCCAGTCGCCCTTGAGGTCAAGAATGCCGTCTGACTCCTCGCCGGCTTCAAGTTCCTTCGCTGAACACAGCATGCCGTTGGACACGACGCCGCGGACGGGCCGGGCCTCAAGGGTTACACCGATGCCGGGCACATATGCGCCGATGGGGGCATAGATGGTGGTCATGCCGGCCCGGGCGTTCGGCGCGCCGCACACGATCTCCCTGCGCCCGTCCCTGGTGTCGACCTGACACACGCGCAGGCGATCCGCATTGGGATGCGGCCTGGCCTCGATGACCTTCGCCACAGAGAAAGACGACAACTTCGCGGCAGGATCGAAGACGTCTTCCACCTCCATGCCGGCCATCGTCATGACATCGACGATGCGGGCGAGATCGGCGTCGGCGTCGAGGTGATCTTTCAACCAGGAAAGGGTGAACTTCATGATGCGGACTCGTCTTCGGGCGGTCTGGGCGCAGCGTGACCGGGCGCAGCGTGACTGGGCGCAGCGTGACTGGGCGCAGCGTGACTGGGCGGCGTCATCAGCTCAGACCCGTCGCGAGGCTGGGCGTGATGGTGGGATTGAAACCGAAATGCGACAGCCAGCGCGTGTCGGCGGCGAAGAAATCGCGCAGGTCAGGCATGCCGTATTTCAGCATTGCGAGCCGATCCACGCCCATGCCCCAGGCGAAGCCGGAGTACTTCTCTGGATCGACGCCGCAGTGGCGCAGCACATTCGGGTGGACCATGCCGCAGCCGAGAATCTCCATCCAGTCAGTTCCCTGACCGATCTTCACACTGCCGCCGGAGCGGTCGCAGCGCACGTCCATTTCGGCTGACGGCTCAGTAAACGGGAAATGATGCGGGCGAAGGCGCACGTTCACGCTGTCGAGCTCAAAGAAGGCGCGAATGAACTCCATCAGGGTCCATTTGAGGTGACCCATATGGATATCCTCGCCGATCACGAGGCCTTCGATCTGGTGAAACATCGGGGTGTGGGTCTGATCGCTGTCGCAGCGATAGGTGCGCCCCGGCGCCAGAATGCGGATTGGGGGTTTGCGGGCAAGCATGGTGCGGATCTGCACCGGACTTGTGTGGGTGCGCAGCAGATAGCGGGTCCCATCTTCGCCTGCCGGAAAGAAAAACGTGTCATGCATGTCGCGGGCGGGATGCTTCTCCGGGAAGTTGAGCGCCGTGAAATTGTTGAAATCGGTCTCGATCTCGGGGCCCTCGGCGAGCGCAAAGCCCATGTCGGCGCCGATGGCGAGCAGTTCTTCGATCACCTGGCTTACAGGATGAATGGCGCCCTGCGGGCGGGGGACAGGCGGCAGCGTCACGTCCACCCGGTCGGTGGCCAGACGCGCCTCAAGGGCTGCGGCCTCAAGCTCGGCCCTGCGCGCGGCGATGGCGGCCGACAGGCGGTCCCTGACGCCATTGAGGGCCGGCCCGGCGATCTGGCGTTCCTGCGGACTCATCTGCCCCAGGCTGCGCAGCTGCAGCGTGATCACGCCGGACTTGCCGAGCGCATGGACGCGGACGGCTTCAAGCGCGCTGTCGTCGAGCGCGCGCGCGACCCCATCCATGAGGTCAGCTTCCAGTTTCATCATGTCAGTCATGGCTCATCCACGCGTGGTTTGCGGCCGCGCGCGGGCGTTCCCCGCACGCGGGGTTCGCCGGAGAAAGCGCCGATGCGCGAACCGCTCACGCGGCGGCGCGGGCCTTCTCCACGATGGCCTTAAACGATTCCGGCTGGTTCATGGCGAGATCGGCGAGCAGCTTGCGGTCGATCTCAACGCCGGCCTTCACGAGGCCGTTGATGAAGCTGGAATAGGTCATGTCGAATTCACGCACTGCAGCGTTGATGCGCTGGATCCACAAGGCGCGGAAGTTGCGCTTCTTCTGTTTGCGGTCCTTGTAGGCCCACTGTCCCGCACGCCAGACGGCGGCGGTGGCGGTGCGGATGGTGTTCTTGCGCCGACCTGAGTAGCCTTTTGCGGCTTTCAGGATCTTCTTGCGGCGGGCGCGGGTCTGTTCGCCGGCTTTAATGCGAGCCATGGGGCATTGGTCCTTTAAAAGGCCGATCAGGCGTAGGGCGGCATCCGGCGGATGGCCGGGGCGTTGGAGTCGGAAATGACCGAGGTTCCCCGGTTCTGACGAATGTATTTGCCGCTATGGCTGATCAGGCGGTGGCGCTTGCCGGCCACCCCATGCTTCACTTTGCCGGTGGCGGTCACCTTGAAGCGCTTCTTCGCACCGGACTTCGTCTTCATTTTCGGCATTTTGCTCTCCATCGGCGGAGCGAACCCCGCACAAGCCTTATGCGCCGCCTCGGCATGCCGTTTCGCCGGGCCGCGCGAAAGACCGGGGCCATAGCCGAACGACCGGGGATTGGCAAGCTCCGGCGACCAGTCCGGCCGGGACCGCTCTGCCGGGACCGCTCTGCCGGGACCGCTCTGCCGGGACCGCTCTCCTGGGACCGCTCTCCTGGGACCGCTCTCCTCGGGGGGACCTGGCGTCAGACGTCGATCAGGCCGGGGTGCAGATCACCTTCGCCACGGCGAGTTCACGCCGCAGCCGGTCGCCCTGTGCGCCATAGTTGTCTGGCGTAATCGCGCCGGCAGGCCGTGCGCCGCGCAGGTCAGCGCCTTGTGCGGCCAGAAAGCGGGCAAGGCTCTCGGGGGACGAGGTGTAGATCCGCCCGCGGCGCGGGGATTCTGCGATGGTGACGCCAATCACGCGTCCCTTGTCATCGAGCGCCGGCCCCCCGGACAGACCGCCCAGCGTCCCGTACAGCCCGCGCGTGCGGCCGGTTTCCGACCACGCAAGAACGCCTTCCTCGGTATTGTAGCGCCCGCGCGCGATCAATCTCTGGCGTCCGAGCAGCCGGCTGGCCGCCTCACCGGGCTGACCCTGCGGGTAGCCGATATGAAATGCGCTGTCGCCGACGTCGATGAGGTCAGGATTGGGGAGCGCAACCTCGAGGGGCTGGGGGGCGCGGTCGGTGCGCAGCAGGGCGACATCGGCGGTGGCGGCGGTGCGCACGTCGCGCACCGGGGCCGCGGCCCCGGGCGCGACGACCAATTGCACTTTGGCGCAGCCGTCGACCACATGACGGGCCGTCAGCCACCAGCCATCGCGATTGATGGCGAAAGCTGTGCCGGAGGACAGGGTCTGCGGGCCAACGTCGACAAGGACTGCCTCATCGAAGGCGGACGGCGGCGGCAGCGGCGCGCCTTGATCCTCCATGATCGCCGACGGAGGCGCCTCGGGCGCATCGAAGCGCTCGTCCTTCCGGAAGATCAGCAAGAGCACGACGCTCAGCGCCAGCAGATAGATGAGCCAGTCGGGAAGCCAGCGCATCGGGGCTCCTAATGCAGGGTCAGCTGCCGGGACCGCTGCTGAAAGCCGCCGCGATCAACAGGCCGGTGGCGATCTTGACGGCCACCAGCAGGATGGCGGCCCCCGCTTCATCATTGCGGATCCGTTTGGGAAGATCGCGCAGGAACATGTCGACAATGCGGAAGGCCAGAAGCTGCAGCAGCACGGTGGGGACCGCCCAGAATACCAGATCGTAAAGGCCAACGCTGTTTGCAAGGCATGCCGCCAGCGGAATGGCGAGGCCGAGGATCACCCCGCCGAGCGCCAGTCCGGCTGAGGCGTTGCCGGAGCGCAGGAGCTCCAGCTCCCGATGCGGCGTCAGGATGACATAGGAGATCGCCGCCACGAGCAGGATCACGCCCGCGACCGAGACATGCACGATGAAAACCGGAAAGCCGCTCGTGAACGATTGGGTCGATGCGTTGAGAAGGCCAAGCAGACCGCTCAGGAACTGTTCCATCCGCCTGCTCCTTGCGCCGGACCCTACGCCGCCCCTAGCCGTCGCGCGCTGGCGGCGTCAAGGCGTGTTGTGCCGAACGCTGGCGCACAGCGTTGCAAACCTGCGCCGGAGTACGTCGCGAAAACACTCTGGGTTGCGCGTTTGCGGAAGATCAATTCAGGGGCGCTGGGCCCGCCGCGCGCCACAGCGCCCGCCCAGGGTGGAACGGGCGGCGCAGGCGCCTGCCGGCAGGCGGCGGGCCTGGCCGCCTCAGCGCCCGGCTCCGGCCGGCCCCAGGGTGGGCTCGAGCAGTCGACCCGCACGCACGAATCGGGCGACACACGGCTGATGAGCGAACTGCCAGACATCATGCGCGCCGCGAGCGCCCTGTTCGCCGGCGCAGGGATGGGATCCTCGATCGTGGTCGTGATGGTGGTGTCGGCGTCTGCGTTTGAGAAGCTGGATTATGGGCGCGCGGACCGGCATGTCCGATTGACCCTGTCGCGCACACACCCCTGGATCGCAGCCTTCGCAGGAGTGGCGGGAGCCCTGGCGGTCGTCGGCGGCGCAATTGCAGCGGCTGGCGTGAATGCGGTGGTGGCGGTTCTGGCCCTGTTCGCCCAGTGGGCGCTGGCCCCGAAGGACCGCGAAGAACTGCCGGCGGGCATGCGCCAGCGTCACAAGACGGCGCGCATCGTGTCTGCGGCCCTGACCATCATGCTGGCCCCGGTGCTTGCAATTGCCGGACTGCTGGCGGTGATCGGCGTTTAGCGCCCCTGGCGGGGATCAAGCGGCCCGGCAGGGTCAAGCCCGCCATCACGATGATGCTGAAGGTATGCTGATCCCGCAGGCATCACGATCCCGGAGACATGTTGTTCTGGGAGCCATCATGATCCTGCAGGCACAGATGATCCAGAAGGCTCAGCGCGCCCGCAGACGCACAAGCCCGCAGGTTTTGGGGCCGCAGATATGGATGGCCATACTGTCATCGCGCATCGCACAGTCGCGGCTGTGGACGTTGCGCAGCCGGCGCGGCGACGGCGGGACCATGGACGGCGTCGGCCCGTCAGCCGCCCACCTCATCGGGGCTGGTGAACGTCCGCAACACTGTCGTGGTCCGGCGTGCGCGCTGCGGCGGGTGCGTCAGGCTGCGGGCGGCTTGCGCCGGCGCCGCGGCGCCGGCCCGGGGATCGCCCTCGGCGGGTGGGGACCCGCCGGCCTGAGCGGCTGCAGCCGCCTGGTCGTGAATCGCCAGATCCACAGACCCGACGGCAGCCAGCGCCTGCGGCGAAGGGGCCTGCGTCTGCGGCAAAGGCGCCTGCGCCTGCGGCAGCGGGGGCGGCGCAGGCCTCGCGGCGACGCCGAAGCCGGCAAAGCGCCAGCCTTCGCCCTGGTCCTTGGGTCGATCGTCGGCAGGTGTTGCGGCCGGTCGCCCGGGGCTGAAGCCAAACCTGCCGCTCGTCTGCTCCGGGGCCGGGGGCTGCCCCGGGGTGGCGATCGCAGCTGTGCTGCGGGGCGGCGGCGGAAGCGCGCGACGCCGCGGCGGATTGGCGGCGGCGGCGGCGCGGGCGGCCTCCTGCGGATCAACCAGGATTGGCGGCGGAACCTCGACGTCTGCATCGGCGACCCGTGCTTCGCGCTGGACCGAATAGTTCGCAACGCCGCCTTGCCGCAGCCAGGGGGTAGGCGCCCCGTCGGCCCCGTTGGCCGCCTCGGCGGATGTCGTGGCGTCCGGACCGCCAAGCAATTGCGGCTCACTGGCGGCCGTGGCCATCGGACCGGCTTCCGGCTGCGGCGGAGATTGGGGGGCGGCGTCCTCAGCCGTCAGGACCGGGTAGTCTTCGCCAGGGGGCGGCATGCTCGCCGCGCCCACGCCGGCGCTGATCTCAAGGTCCGGCGCCGCTTCAGCGGCGCGCGCGCGCCGCTCCGCCTCGGTGCGCCGCTCCCGGCCAAACCATCCCTCGGCCGGCTGTGCCTTGACATCCGGCGTCGACACCACGCCGGAGGTGCGGGCGCCGGAACCGAACCAGCCCTGCTGCTGGGCGGGCGCCGGGCCCGCAGCCAGAAGCAGCATGGCGGAGCCTGCGGCGAAGTGAACGGGCGCGCGCGACATTGGACGGTCTCCAGGAGAATGGCGTCTACAGTCGCCGGTGTCTGCTAACAAAGAATTGCCGGGCCGCGGGGGGCGGCGACGCCGGCGCGGTCAGGCGGGCGGCGCCGCGCCTGTCTGGCGCGCCGTCCAGGCGCAACGCTCCGGACCCTGCAGCCGCTGCACGCGGGCGACCTGTGCGCCCGTGGGACATGCGCGCTGGCGCGTTTCCTGCAGCGCCCTCCCCAGAAGGTCGCGGTTGGCCGGTTTCGGGGCTCAGCCGTCCCCGGCGAAGCGGTCGCCGCCCGTCAAGGTCAGCTTTGGGAGGCGCAGACTGGCGCAGATGCGCCAGACTGCAAGCGCCGCCCCTGAGAGGCGTACGCAGATGGCGCAGGCAAGACATGAGAGTGCGCTGTTCAGACAGGACAGGTCCGGTCGACGCGGGGCGGTGGAAGCCGGGGCGGTGGAAGCCGGCGCTGCAGGATCGGTCGCCGTCGAGCGGGCGATGCTCCTGTCGCTGATTGCGATCGTCATCATCGCCGCGGGTCAAAACGTGGGAGACACCCTCAGCGGCGTGCTGGACCGGCTCACTGAGGCCATGACGCCGGTTGCAGACAGGCCGGCCATCAGGGGCGCGCCGTCGGCCCGGTTGCCCCAATGACGGCGCTGACCATGTCGCAGGCGCGGCGCAGCCTCGCAGCGTGGGCCGTGTTCGTGAGGCCACGCCTCGCCCGCATCGCGCCGCGCCACATGCACGGCCCCGACGGCGCCGCCGGCCTGCTGCTGACGCTTGCGGCGGCGGTGTGTCTTGGCGGCCTTGCGCTGAAACTGCACCCGACTGCGGCTCTGGACAGGGCCTATTCTGACCTTGCCCTTGCGGGCAAGGCCATGGCGATGCCCGGGGACATCGCCGTCGTCACGATCTCCGCCCGTGACCTGGCGCGCCGGGAACTGCTGCGCATCGATCGGGTGGAGTTGGCTGGCGTGCTTGAGCGGCTGGCTGATGCGCGCGCCGCACGGGTTCTGATCGATCTGTCGCTGACCAACGCGCTGTCGCCGAGGGAGACCGCAGCCCTGGAGCGCGCGCTCGCCCGCCTGGGCCCGGATCGGGTCGCCCTGGGGTATGAGCCCGATCCAGCCATGGCGCCGCCAGCGGACCTGCGCGGCCGGGCGACCCCGGTCGACCTGCGGATCGCGCCGGATCGCGACGGCCGGATCCGCGCCATCGCGCCCCCCCGGGACGGCGCGTCTCCCGCCGGCGGCGGTGGGTTTGCGCCGGCCGTCTGGCTCGCGTCGGGCGCGCGCGGGGCCGGCCCGACCCCGATCGACCTGCGCTACGACCCATCCAGCGTTCGCCGGCTCGGCTACGCTGATCTCGCAAGGGCTGATGCGCCGGCCCCGGATCTTGCAGGAGCGCTGGTGGTGATATCCGGGTCGCGTCTGCTGATCGGCGGATCGGGCGACCTCCCGGGCGCCGGCGACACGGACCGCGGAGCATTGCTGGCGATGGCGGCCGCCTCCGCCCGCAGCGGCTTCCCACGCGTCGCAGCGCTGTGCGACTGGTTGTCCCTGATCGCGTCCTGGGCGAGCCTGGCAGGGGGATTGCTCATCGGCGCCCTGGCGCGCCGGTTCAGCACGGCCGCCTGGGCGCTGGGTCTGGCGGGCCTGGCGGGCGCAGGCTTCGCCGTCTGGACAACGCAGGCGCTTGGCGGGCCCGCCACGCCCGGACTTTCGCTGGTGCTTTTGCAGATCGGCTTCTGGATTGCGCTCGCCCACC
The DNA here is from genome assembly GCA_040381075.1 of Hyphomonadaceae bacterium. Taxonomy (GTDB): domain Bacteria; phylum Pseudomonadota; class Alphaproteobacteria; order Caulobacterales; family Aquidulcibacteraceae; genus JBEIHX01. The sequence continues at coordinate 11,143 of JBEIHX010000032.1, read as the reverse complement.
GGCTGCGGGTCGGCGCCGTCCTCGGCGCCTTCATGAAGGGCGACCTCAGCCCTGAGGAAGTCTGGCTCTGGCAGGTTCATGGAGAACAGCGCCTGCCGGTGGTGCTGTTCGGCCCGGGCGGCGCGATCAAGCGCGCGAACGGGCCGGCCGTGGCGCAGCTGTTGGGCGGCAAGGCGACCTGCATGGCGGCCGCGCGCGATCTCGCCAGCGCCTGCTTTCCGACGCTGGGCGAGCGCGCGGCGCGCATCGGTGACGGGCGGGCGCGGCGCGTCTATGATGTCTCCTGGGCCCATCCGGCGACGCCGATCGCCCTGTTCACGGACGTCACCGACAGGGTGCGCGAGGAGACCGAACTCGCCCGACGGCTGATCACCGACCCGCTGACCGGCGCCTGCAACCGCGTGGGCTTCGAGCAGGCGTTGAACGCGCTTGCGGAGTCAGGCCGGACGGATTGGGCTGTGTTCTACCTCGACATGAACGGCTTCAAGGCGATCAACGACCGCCACGGGCATGATGCCGGCGATCAGCTGCTGCGCGCAGCCGCAGGGCGTTTCCGGTCCGTCCTGCGCGACTGCGACATGCTTGGGCGACTGGGCGGGGATGAATTCGCCATCCTGATCGCCAACCGGCTCGATTGCGAGATCGCAGCGTCGCTGGCGCGCAAGTTCGAGCGCGAACTGGAAAGCCCGGTCCGCCTCGACTGTGGTCTCGTCACGGTGGGCGTGGCGGCGGGCTACGCCCTGCCGGAATTCGCTGGCGAGCCGGCGGCGGCGGTTTTGGCGCGCGCGGACGCCGCCATGTATGCACGCAAGGCTGAGACGCGGCGCGCCGCCTGATCCTGCCGCGGGCGGGCGCAGGGCCGACGGTGACGGGCGCCTAAAGTCCGGCGGCTTCGGCGAGCGCTTTCAGGCTGGCGCGCGGTCTCGGGCCAATGTGGGAGATGACCTCGGCCGCGGCGATCGAGCCGAGCCGTCCGCAGTCAGCGAGATCGCGCCCGCGGGCGAGGCCAGTGAGCACGCCGGCGGCGTAGAGGTCGCCGGCCCCGGTCGTGTCGACCACGTGCGGCGCAGGCGCGGCGGTCACCACCACGGTGTCCTCGCCCTGCAGCAGGATCGAGCCCTTTTCCGATCGCGTAATCGCCGCGACCTCGGCGCGCCCGCGCATATGACTGAGCGCACGCTCGAAATCGGTTTCCTGGAACAGGGCGAGCAGCTCGGCTTCGTTGGCGAACACGATGTCGATGTGATGGGTGATCAGGTGGAGAAAGCTGTCGCGATGGCGCTCCACACAGAACGTGTCAGACAGCGTAATGGCGGTCTTGCGCCCGGCTGCCTGGGCGATCTCTGCGGCCTGCACGAAGGCGCGCTTGGCGTCGTCGCGATCGAACAGATAGCCCTCCATGAAGGTGATCGCGGCGGATCGGATGATGGCCGGATCAAGGTCCCCGGGCGAGAACATGGATGAGCAGCCCAGGAAGGTGTTCATCGAGCGCTGGGCGTCGGGCGTGACGGCGATGAGGCAGCGCGCGGTGCCTTCCGGCCCGTCATGGCGGGGCGTGGAATAGCTGACGCCGATGCCTCGGGTTTCGGTTTCGAAGGCGTCGCCAAGCATGTCGCCGGCCACTTTGCCCATATACGCCCCGCGCGCGCCGAACGAGGCCACGCCGGCGAGCGTGTTGGCGGCGGAACCGCCAGCCACCAGTTCGCCCGGCGGAAACGCCCTGGTCAGCATCGCCGCCCGGTCAGCGTCGATCAGGGTCATCGCGCCCTTGGCGATCCCGTATTCAGTGAGGAAAGACTCGCTCACGGATGCAAGCACATCCACGATCGCGTTACCCACGCCGGCAATGTCAAACGCCGTTCCGCTCACGCATCCCTCCCCGAAAGGCCCGCGGCTTGTGGCCGAACTGGCGCAGGAGAGCAAGACCGAAGGTGTTGCGTGCGAAGGCCGATCCGGGGCAGGAAGTCTCGATGCCCAAGACGCCTGTCCCGCTTCGCCGATGCGCGCCTGGAGATCTCCCGCCTGCCGGCCGGGCCGGGGGTGAGGCGAACTTCATCTGCGATGGCGCGCGCCGGCGTCGCCGCCCACAGGGTGCGCCAGGCGGATGAAAACCGTCGCCTACCTGACCACGGATTTCCTTGACGGCGCGCCGATTGCGCCTGGCGCGCTGCCGCGCGACGACGGGGCTGAGTTCGCGCTGCTGGCGGACGCCTGCGCCCTGCATGGCGTGGCCCTGCGCCCCGAGCCGTGGCGCAGGATCGGAGCAGGGATAGGCTACGACGCGGCGATCATCCGCTCGACCTGGGGCTATGCGGCGGTGTGGCGCGACTTCTGCGCCGCGCTCACGACCATCCGTACGCCGCTCTTCAATGATGCAGAAACCGTGATGTGGAACATCGACAAGCGGTATCTGGCGGAGCTTGCGGCCCACGGCGCGCCCCTGGCCCCGACGATATACCTGGCGCAGGCTGAGGCGGCCGCCATTCTGTCGTCCTTTGACACCCTCGCGACCGACGAGATCGTGGTGAAGCCCGCCATTGGAGCGGGCGCCTGGCGGCAGGCGCGCCTGAAGCGCGGGGACGCCCTTCCGGCGGCGGATCTGCTGCCGCCCGCGGCGACGATCGTGCAGCCGTTTCTGCCTGCGGTGGCGGCGGTTGGGGAGATATCGCTTGTGTACTTCGACGGCGCGTTCAGCCACGCCTGTCTGAAGCGGGCCAAACCGGGGGATTACCGCACGCAGGGCCGGCACGGGGCCAGGGAGCAGGTCTACGCCCCGACCATGGCTGAGCGCGATGCGGCGGAGCAGGTGATGGCCGCGTTTGCAGCGACAGGGCGCGCGACGCCCCTCTATACGCGGGTCGACCTCGCCCGCGACCTGTCGGACATGCCGGTTCTGATGGAGCTGGAGCTGATCGAACCGGTTCTGTACCTGGCCTTTGACGGCGCGCAGGGGCGGCGTGCGGCCGGCCTCCTGGCGGAGGCGCTGGCGAGGCGTCTGGGCTAGGCCTTTGCAGGCGCCGCGCGCGCCGCCGGTTTCGCCCTGGCGGCCTTTGCCCTGGCTTTCCGGGCCTTTGCCGCTGGCGAGCCCGGCTCCGGCGTCTTGTCCCTGAAACGGCACAGGTCGGCGATCGGGCAGAGATAGCATTTGGGCGTCTGCGCGAGGCAGGTGTAGCGCCCGTGAAGGATCAGCCAGTGGTGGGCGCCCTTCTTGAACTGCGCCGGGGTGATGCGCTCCAGCCCCTGCTCGACCTGGTCGGGGGTCTTGCCGGGCGCGAGCCCGGTGCGGTTGGAGACCCGGAAAATGTGCGTGTCGACGGCGATAGTGGGTTCGCCGAAGGCTTCGTTCAGCACCACATTGGCGGTTTTGCGCCCGACCCCGGGCAGCGCCTCGAGGCTTTCGCGGTCGCGCGGCGTCTCGCCGTTATGGCGGTCAAGGATGATCTGGCTCAGGGCCAGGACATTCTTCGCCTTGTTGCGCCAGAGCCCGATGGTCTTGATGTGCTCGGCGACGCCTGCTTGCCCGAGTGCGATGATTTTCTCCGGAGTATCGGCGCACGCGAAGAGTTTGCGGGTGGCGAGGTTGACCCCCCTGTCGGTCGCCTGGGCCGACAGGACCACGGCCACAAGAAGCGTGAACGGATTGACGTAGTCGAGCTCGGTGCGGGGATCGGGTCGCGCCTCGGCGAGGCGGGCGAAAATGGCGGCGGCTGCAGCGCGCGTCAGCGGCCGCGCAGTGCGCGCCCTGGCCGCGGACCGCTTCATCATGGCGCGCCCGCCGGCCGGCCTCCCTGGCGCGCAGCACGCAGGGCGGCGCTCAGCGCGTGGGCGAACTCGGTCTTTTCATGATGGGCGAGGAAGCTGCCGATGGCGACGCTTGCCGGCCCGCCGCACAGACGCACCTCGCGGGCCTTCCCGGTGGCGGCGAGTTCGCCGACTTCAACCCGGGCGAACAGCGGATTGACCCCGAAATGGCGTTCGCGCCCATCCGCTTCGCGGCGCAGCACGTGCACCGCGTCGCGCGTGACGCGCACGCGCTCGACGACCCGGCCTGACCGGACGCTGGCGCGCAGCGCCAACCAGACCAGCAGGGCGTCCAGCCCGAGAAAGCCCGCGACCGGCCAGGCCCCGCGCTGCCAGAACAGGACGGCGAACGCGAGGCTCGCGACAGTCACGATCGCCATGACCCAAAACAGGCCGCGCGAGGTCAGCGCGCGGTGCGGCGTCAGCACGGCGTCCAGATGAAACGGCCCGGGCAGGTGGGGATCGCCTGGCAGGGGTGCAAGGTGCGGCGGCATCGCCTCAGTCTACGAGCGGAGATCGCCGTTGCGAAGCCCCGCGCCGCCCTGGCGTTGCGGTCTCCACCCTGCGCCGGGCGGGGGTGGGCTGGACGGCGGCCACCCTCTCCTTAAGCGCAGCGGAAATGCTCCGAGGGCGGGCGCAGGCGCCCCGGCTTGCGGCGGTCTGCAGCCGGCGTCAGTCGGCCACGTCCGCCAACGCAGCCTCCAGGAGATCGAGGCCCTGCGCAGTTTCATCATCCGTAACGGTCAACGCGGGGGCGATGCGCACGGCGTTGGCGTAGACGCCGCCGCGCCCGATCAGCAGGCCGTGCGCCTTGGCGGCTTCGAGCAGCCGGGACGTGCGCCCCCTGTCGGGGGTTCGGCTGCCCGGAACAACGCATTCGAATGCCTGCATGAGACCCCTGCCGCGCACGTCGGCCATGAAGGGGTGGCGCGTCGCCAGCACGTCGAGACGGGCGCGCAGCGCCGCACCCTGGCGCAGGGCGTTGGCCTGGGCCCCGACGCGCTCCAGGAAGCGCAGGTTGGCCAGCGCGCCGCTGGCGGCGAGCGGATTGCCCCCGAAGGTGGACAGCGAGAGCGCCGGCAGGCTGTCCATCAGGTCGCCGCGCCCGACCACCCCAGCGATGGCGAGGCCGTTGCCGAGACCCTTGGCGAAGGTGACGAGGTCGGGCTGCACCCCATGGGCTTCAAACCCCCAGGCGTGGGCCCCGGTGCGCCCCCAGCCGGTCTGCACTTCGTCGCTGATGTAGAGAATGCCGCGCGCGGCCAGACTCTTCTGGAAGCGCCCGTAAAGTCCGTCCGGCGGGGTGGCGAAGCCGGCGACCCCGAGAATGGGTTCTGCGATGAAAGCGGCGACGTCGCCGGCCGCAGCGACATCGAGGAGGCTGTCGAGGTCCTCCTGGCAGGCGTCGATATAGGCGTCCGGACCAAGGCTGGAGAAAGGACTGCGGAAGGGGTAGCCGCCGTGAACGTAGATGGTCTGGAACGGCGAAAACGAGGTCGGCGACCAGAACGAATTTCCCGTGACGGGCACGGTGGCGAACGATCGCCCATGATACGAATACCGCATCGCCAGGATCTGGTTCGACCGGCGGAAGGCGGAGGCGATCATCAAGGCGGCGTCATTGGCTTCGCTGCCCGAGTTGACAAAGAACACCTTGGCGTTGGGGATGGCGCTGCGGCGCGCGATGTCCTCAGCCAGGGCGACCTGGCTCTCGATCAGGTACAGCGTGGAGGCGTGCAGCAGGCGGTCGGCCTGGGATTTGACCGCGTCGAGAACTTCGGGAACCCCATGGCCGGCGCTGGTGGTGAGAATGCCGCCGAAGAAGTCCAGATAGCGTCGCCCGGCGCTGTCCCACACATGCCGGCCCTGGCCGCGCACGAGTTCGATAGGCTCCTCATAGTAAAGCCCCATCCAGCGCGGCATCACGGCGCGATGGCGGCTCAGCAGGTCATTGGCGATCATGGGCGCTCCGTTTCGCGCATGCTGACAGAGGCGCGCCTGCAGGCGCAACAGGCAGGCCTGCGCCCCATCGCCGGCTGTCGTGTCCATGGCGGCTGCGCCGACGCCGCTGCCCACGCAGCCGCCGCAGGCGCCGGCTGCGCAGCGCTGGCGGTTGCGTGGGCCCGGGGTGAGGATGCGGAGACTGGCGGGCTGGACAATCCCTTAGGGGGCGGTCATGTCGCTCGCCATGAACGATCTTCCCCAGACCGGGCGCTTCGATGGGCGCGTGCATCATCTGCCGGTGCGCATCTACTACGAGGACACAGACTTCTCGGGCGTCGTCTATCACGCCAACTACCTGCGCTATTTCGAGCGGGCGCGCTCCGACTTCTTCCGGGCGGCGGGCATTCGCCACGCCGAACTTGCCGCGCGCGCTGATCCGATCGCCTTTGCGGTGACGCGGATGGAGATCGACTGGGCGAAGCCCGCCCGCATTGACGATGCCCTGGTGGTCCGCACCACCTTCGACCGCGCCGCCGGCGCGCGCATGTTTGCGAGCCAGTCGATCAATCGGGGCGCAGACCTGCTGTGCCGGGCGGCGGTGACTGCGGTGGTCATGGGTCTGGACGGGCGCCCGCGCCGTCCGCCGCCAGATATCATGCGCCTGCTGGCGCCGTATCTTGCGCCGAATCCGCAAGCCTGAGACAGCGTGTGCGGCGATGGGTCAGGAGCGCGCACTCCCCCTGCGCCGGCGGCCGCGCGCGGCATGACCCTCATGGGGTCATCCTGCGGTCACATTCTCCGGGCAAGCGCAGAATTCCGGGGGTCAGACTTCGGGGGGGCAGACTTCGGGGGGGCAGACCTTGGGGGGTCAGACTTCGGGGGGTCAGGCCTCCGGGGCTCAGGCCTCCGGGGCGCAGGGTTCCGGGGCGTAGGGTTCCGGGGCGCAGGGTTCCGGGGCGCAGGGTTCTGGGAAGGCGCTTCGGGCACGCGCTTCGGACGCGCCGTTTCGGCCTGCAGCGCGGGTCGGGCCCGGCGGAGGAACGCCCGGCGGAGGAACGCCCGGCGGAGGAACGAAGGCGTGTGTCGATGGGTGGGGCCCGACGGTCGGGCCCGGGTTCGGGCCTGGGTACGGGCCAAGGTTTGGGGACATGCATGGCTGATCCGAGCCAACTGGCAGACGCGGCGCAGGCCTACACCTTGTGGGCCCTGTTCGAGCGCGCAGACATCGTCGTCAAGGCCGTGATGATCGGGCTGCTGCTGGCTTCGGTCTGGTCGTGGGCGATAATCGTCGACAAATGGCTGCAGATCCGGGGCGTCCAGCGTCAGGCGCGCAGGTTTGAAGAGGCCTTCTGGTCAGGACTGTCCTTCGACGACTTTGACGAAGGCGAGCGGGACCGGCGCAAGGATCCGATGGCCAAGGTGTTCGCCGCCGCGGCCCGCGAGTGGCGCGATGCGCGCCGGACGCAGATCATCAACGACGTTCAGGCGGGTCTGGTGCGCGACCGCGCAGACCGGCTGATGAGCGCTGCAATCGAACGGGAGACCCAGAAGCTGGAAGAGGGCCTGGGCGTGCTGGCGACCACGGCGGCCGCGACGCCGTTCATCGGCCTGTTCGGCACCGTCTGGGGCATCATGAATTCCTTCCGGGCGATCGCCGCCTCGGGCGACACGACGCTCGCCGTGGTGGCGCCCGGGATTGCGGAGGCCCTGTTTGCAACCGCGCTTGGCCTGCTGGCGGCCATCCCGGCGCTGATCTTCTACAACATGATGCAGGCGCAGGCCGGCCGGTATGCTGCGCGGCTCGAGGTGTTTGCCGATGAGGTCGGCGCGCGGCTGTCGCGCCGCGTGCAGGAGCGCATGGGCTGATGGCGGCGCTGTCAGGCCGCCGGCGCACAAGGCGCAAACAGGGCCCGGTCGCCTCCATCAACGTGACGCCGTTTGTGGATGTCATGCTGGTTCTGCTGATCGTCTTCATGGTCGCAGCGCCGCTGCTGCAGGTCGGCGTGCCGGTCGAGCTGCCGCGCACCGCGGCGCGTCCGCTGGCGAGCCTGGCCGATCCACTGACAGTCACCGTGCGGGCTGACGGGGCGATTTTCGTGCAGGAGACCCAGGTAGAGCCTGAGGATCTGGCTGCAAAACTGGAGGCGATCGCCGCGGCAGGCTATGAGCAGCGCATATTCATCCGTGCGGATTCCGGCGCCTCCTATGGCGACGTGGCGACGGTGATGGCTGACATCAGCACGGCCGGTTTCCGAAATCTGGCGCTCGTCACAGACCCGGCCCGGAAGTGACCGGATGCGCTGGGGCCTGACGAGCTCCCTTGTGATCCACGCGGCGGCGCTCTCGGCGGGGCTGCTGGTGGTGCGCGCGCCCCCGCCAGTGCGCGAGGCCGCCCCGAGCCTGTCGATCCCCGTCGACCTGGTGGCGATTGCACCGCGCACCAATGTTCGCGAGGCGGCCGACACCGCGAAGGAAGCCCCGCCAGAGATCGCCTCGGAGCTCGAGACTGAGGGCGCGCCGCCTGCCGCAGAGCCCGCCCCGCCGCCGCCGGCGCAAGCTCCGGCGCCCGCCCCCTCTGCGACAGCGCGTAAGCCCCAGCCGGCGCCGCGGCAGGCGGAGCGTCCAGACCCAGGCGCGGCGGCCCCGCAGGCGCGTCCGCTCGACCTTGACCGGCTTGCCGAAATGGTCGACCGCTCGCGCCCGGCCGGACAGGTCGAACGGCCGCGCGCGTCGCCCAACGCGAACCTGGACCCCGACGGGCGCCCGCGGCGGCGGGCCGGAGCAGGCAGCGCGATGACGGCGACTGCCGAGGACGCCCTGCGGGCGCAACTCAAGCGCTGCTGGCGCGCGCCGGTGGATCTGCCGAATCCTGAGCGTCTGGTGGTCAAGGTGCGGGTCAGTCTGAACCGTGACGGCGCAATCGCGCGCCCGCCAGAGGTGGTGGACGCCGCGCCGCCAGGCGATGGCGCGATGAAGGCGGCCGAGGAGCGCGCGACCCGCGCCGTGCGGGTCTGCGCGCCCTACGCCTTGCCGCCGGAAGGCTATGAGATATGGAGCGATCTGATCCTGCGCTTCGATCCGCGCGAAATGCTGGAACCGTAGGAGCCCTGACCCATGGGAGCGAGCATGACTGTGATCATTTGTCCACCGCGATCGATCGATCAGTCCGGGTCGACCGGGCGTGGCGCGCTGCGCGATCTGGCGCGATCGGCCCTCGCGGCGGCGCGACGCGCCCTGGCGGGCCTTGCGGTTCTGTGTGCGGTCGCGGCCCCTGCGCGTGCGGCGCTTGAGATCGATATCACGCAGGGTCACATCGACCCGCTGTCGATCGCTATTCCGGACTTCGCCGGCGCCGATGGGGCGACCACCGCGGTGGGGGCTGACATCGCCGGCGTGATCCGGGCCAATCTGAGCCGCTCGGCGCTGTTTCAGCCGCTGGACGCGCGCAGCTTCATCGAGACCGGCCTTGTCATTGACGCCCAGCCGCGCTTCCAGGACTGGCGCATCATCAAGGCCGAGGCTCTGGTCGTCGGGCGCGCGGTGGTTGAAGGACCAGGCCGGCTGCGGGTGGACTTTCGGCTGTGGGACGTGTTCGGCGAACAGCAGATGATCGGACTGCAGTACACCACGACGCCCGAGAACTGGCGGCGTGTGGCCCACAAGATCTCGGACGCCATCTACAAGCGGCTCACCGGGGAGGAGGGCTATTTTGACACCCGGATCGTGTTTGTCGCCGAGAGCGGCCCGAAGACCAATCGCATCAAGCGCCTCGCCATCATGGACCAGGACGGCGCCAATCCCAGTTTTCTGACGGACGGCTCCTACTGGGTGATGACGCCGCGCTTTTCGCCGACCGCGCAGCAGATCACCTACATGAGCTACGAAGGCGCCCGCGCGCGGGTCTTCCTGTTCAACATCGAGACGGGCCGGCGCGAGGTCCTCGGCAGCTTCAATGGCATGACGTTCGCGCCGCGCTTTTCGCCGGACGGGCAATCGGTGCTGATGAGCCTCGACACCAATGGCAATTCGGAGGTCTACCGGATCGACCTGCGCACGCGCGCGTCCGAGCGTCTGACGAATTCTCCCGCGATCGACACGTCGCCCTCGGCGGCCCCTGACGGCTCCAGGATCGTGTTCAATTCCGACCGGGCAGGCAGTCCGCAGCTGTACGTGATGAATGCAGACGGGTCGGGCGTCACCCGCATCTCGTTTGGCGACGGTCGTTACATGACGCCAGTGTGGTCGCCGCGCGGAGATCTGATCGCGTTCACAAAGCAGCGTGGCGGGCGGTTCTACATCGGTGTGATGCGACCGGACGGTTCGGGCGAGCGGCTGCTGACGGAAAGTTTCCTGGATGAGGGGCCCACCTGGTCGCCGAACGGGCGGGTGATCATGTTCTTCCGCGAACCCATTGGCCAATCGCCATCGATCTGGTCCGTCGACCTGACAGGCATGAACCAGCGTCGCGTGCAGACGCCCGGCGCCGCCTCAGATCCGGCCTGGAGCCCTCTGCTGCAATAGCGCCGGCGTCCAGCCCGCCTGTGTGAGCAGCCGCCGCCGGGCGCAGCCGGATCTGGCCCCGACGAGGCGCGCACCAGCCCCCGGCCCCGCCGCCCTGAGCCGCGTCACCCGCGGGGCGACCAACCTTGCCGGCGACGCGCGGCGCGGGCAGTGTGGGACACATTCGCGGGGAGGATCACGATGTATGAACATGGCCTGCTGGCGCCAGTGGCGGCGCTCATCCTGTGGACCCTTGTCATCTGGATCTGGATGTACGCGACCCGCCTGCCCGCGATGAGCAGGTCCGGCGTCGATCCACAGGCGGCGAAGCATCCTGGCTCCCTTGACGGGCTGCCCTCCTGGGCCAGACAGGTCGCCGACAACTACAATCACCTGATGGAGCAGCCGACCATTTTCTACGCTGCGGCGCTGGCGCTGCATGTGCAGGGCGAGACGCACCCCATCAACATTGGTCTTGCCTGGACCTATGTCACGCTGAGGGTGGCCCATTCTCTGGTGCAGTGCACCGTGAACATTGTCGCCCTGCGCTTCATCCTGTTCTCGCTGTCGACCCTTGCCCTGATGGCGCTCGCAGTCCATCTCGCCCTCGCGCTGTTCCACTGACACTGAAGGCGCGGGCGTCATGATGGCGGGGCAGGAGCTTCCTGAGGCTGAGGCCGGCCCCGACGCTGTCGCGCCGCCGCGGATGACGGCTGGTTTTGGCGGGGCTGGTTTTGGCGGGACTGATTTTGGCGGCCCAGGAGGTGCGCGCCCTGCTGACAGGGCGCAAGCTTCTCTTGAGCAAGCGCCTGGACGTCGAATTCAGCCTGCGCGGCGTGCTGCGGGGGTTCGGCCTGAAGGTCGGTTCTACAACGCCCAAGACTTTTGCCGATCGGGT
>JBEIHX010000031.1:0-40200 GCA_040381075.1 Hyphomonadaceae bacterium | reverse complement strand
TGGCGAACGCGGCAAAGTGTCGTTTCGTCCGGCGCCGGCTCTCGGCCAAGGTCAATTCCGGCAAACCTGCGCATCGCCTGGGAGTCATAGAGCGCATCCTCCACCGCCGGATCAGAAAGGTTGAACCAGTGCTGGAGAAAATAGATCCGCAGCATCCGCTCAAGACCAATCGCAGGCCGCCCTTTGCCCACCTTGGGATAGAATGGCTCGATCAACCCACACAGGCGGGCCCAAGGCATGATCTTGTCCATCTCCTCCAGAAACGCGGCCTTGCGCGTCTTCTTCGCGTAACGATCAAAACCAGCCATCGCGAGAGTCGTTTGCCGCATCCGTCCAATCCCGTGCAAAACGGCTCAACCATGGACTGCCTTGCGCGGCTCGGGACTCCCCGGACTTGGTCAGAGGTTCCCTAGCCGATGGATGGGTCCGTTACCGCCTGAGGTGCGCCCGGCAATGCGGTCCTTGCGACGCACAAGGCGCAGCCCCCTGCCACCCAGCGTCACATGTGTCGATCCCTGGGCGGGTTGATCGCGTATCTCCGCCATGAGCTTTCCAGCGCCTACCCGATTTGGCGCTTGCGAAAAGGCGATAACTTGCCCGCGGGTCTGGGACCCCGCGCGGACTCTTCCGGATTTTGTTTGGCCAGGTCACAGGAGTTACCTGGCAGCCCAACGAACAACCATCCGTTCCGGAAAGGCGCCGCATTTCCGCCTGTCGAAGCCGGAGCATGCAGCTACGCGGTAGACTGGACGGCATGACGCGGGGCGCACAGACGCTGGACAGGCTCGGCGCGCCGAGTTGTGATAGTGGGGTGTTTGTCTGACAAGCTGCTGCGCCATGAAATCTCGTCTCCTCGCTCCGGTCGCCTTTGTGGCGCCCGCCGTCACCGCCGGCCCACTGGAGCAGGCCAGCGATCAGCCTCACCGCATCAGCGCCCGCGCCAGAACCCTCTGGGCAGCCGCTTCGGCCGACTGCGCCGGGCGTCTTGAGAGGCTGGTGGCGCACCTGCAGGCCCATCCTGAGCTCTCGTTCGGGGGACCGGAAACCAGCGCGCGCGTCGCCAATCAACTGCGAACGAACCAGGGGAGCGATGGCTGACGTGTTGTCGATGGCCGTATTGGCCAGTGTCTCGGGCGCGCCGGCGTCCAGCTGTCACACCGCAGCGTCGACAGACGGATTTTGGATGGTGGGTTCTTCAGAAGGAGGCGGATATGGAGCAAGACATGACACGGCGGCTGTTGCTTGAGGGGGCAGCGGCGACAACCGGCGCATTGCTGGCGACAGGATGTGTCAGCGCCCGAACGACAGCGCAGCCTCCCCCTGCAAATGACGTTCTGAGCAACCTTGACGCAACCGGCGTCGCAGAGAAGATCAAGGCCCGGGAATTCACAGCCCTGGAAGCCGTCGATGCTGCGATAGCCCGGGCGCAACGCCTACAGCCCCAGCTGAATTTCCTGGTGACCGACATGTTCGAGCGGGCCCGCGTGGAGGCGAGGACACCCCGATCCGGTCCCTTCGCCGGAGCCCCGACCTTGGTCAAGGACCTCGCCGATGTGCAGGGTGTACCGACTCGCAATGGCTGCCGCGCCTTCGCCAACGCGGCGCCTGCCCCCAGGCAGACGCCATTCATCGACGCAGTTTATGCGTCTGGGCTCATCGCGATCGGCAAGTCCGCAACGCCGGAGTTCGGCCTCACCGCCACGACGGAGCCCATCGCGACGGGCGTCACCCGCAACCCGTGGGAGCTTGGACACTCCTCAGGCGGCTCGTCTGGCGGCGCGGCGGCGGCGGTCGCAGCCGGCGTAGCGCCAATCGCCCACGCCAGTGATGGCGGCGGCTCGGTGCGAATCCCTGCGTCCTGCTGTGGCCTCGTCGGCCTCAAAGTGTCGCGCTGGCGCTGCATCGATAGCGGCATTGAGGTCGGCCCGCTGCCGATTTCTGTCGACGGGTGCGTGTCGCGCAGCGTCCGCGATACCGCACAATGGCTCATCGTGACACAACGCGTCGGGTCTGACAAAGTCCACGAGCCGCTGCCGCTGATCACCGGCCCGTCGACCAGGCGGCTGAAGATCGGCGTGCAGCTTGAAGGCTTTACCGGCAAGGCGCCGCATCCCGTGGTTGGTGCGCAAATCTCGGCGGTGGCTGAGGTGCTCGAACAGCTTGGCCATACGGTGCGCCCGGTCACAGCCCCAATCGATGCGGCCGCCTTCACTGATGCCTTCACCCTGCTGTGGGCGGCGTCTGCGCTCGAGGTTCGCGAGGGCGTGCGCGCCGCAGCGCCCGGGGCGCCCCTTGAAAGCCTGCTCGAACCCCAGACCCTCGGCCTCGCGAACCTGGCCCAGCAGCGCGGGCCAGAGGCGATCAGCGCCGCCATCGCGTTGCTCGCCCGGGAGTCAGCAGCCTATGAGACACTGTACGCCAGCGTGGACGTCCTCCTCACGCCAACGCTCGCGCGCCCCCCGGTGCAGATCGGCGAATTCGGCCCCGCCCAGCCGCTTGAGAAATTCCTGCAGATTTCAGATTATGTCGCCTACACGCCGCTGATCAATGCTGCGGGGGCGCCTGCGATTTCCCTGCCCCTGGGCTGGTCTGTAGACGGACTTCCCATCGGCGCGCATTTCTGTGCAAAAACCGGCGAAGAAAGAACCCTTCTTGAACTCGCGTTTGAACTGGAACAGGCGATGCCATGGCGCAACCGAAAACCGCCCGTACACGCGTGACCCTGCCGACCCGCCAAGCCATGCACCCGGCGCGAATCCTCAACGCCGCATCCGGCCGACGGCAAACAGGCCCGAGGCCGGCATCGCGATTGCTCGGTGCGATTTCAGGCAGCCAGACCCTCAGGAGTGGAGCGGCCATGTCTGCAGGAAAGTTCGTGCTCGCAGGCCTGCTCGCCGCATGCCTGTTGACGCCGGGCGGCGACGCCCAGCAAAGATCCAGCCTCCCGTCTTCGGCATCGACCGAAACACGCAGCGTTGAAGGACTTGATCAGCCCGCCCAGATTCTGATCGATCATTGGGGTGTGGCTCATGTCTTCGCGGCAAATGAGCGTGACGCCTATTTCCTCCAGGGCTACAATGCCGCCCGGGATCGCCTCTGGCAGATCGACCTCTGGCGCAAACGCGGCCTGGGACGGCTCGCTGCATCTTTTGGTTCCGCATACGTAGAGCAGGACCACGCGGCGCGCCTGCTCCTGTATCGTGGCGACATGGCGCGGGAATGGGCCAGCTACGCGCCGGGGTCGCGCGCCATCGTCACCGCTTTCACTGACGGCGTGAACGCCTATGTGCGGGAGGTAAGGGCCGGCGCCCGTCCGCTCCCGGTCGAGTTCCAGATCACGGCAAGCACTCCTGAGGAATGGGCGCCGCACGACGTGTTGCGCATACGCAGTCACACACTGGTGTCCAATGTCGCCGCAGAGGTCGCGCGGGCGCGCGTGGCGTGCGCCGGCGGCCTCGCCGCGGACCGTCTGCGGCGCAAACTGGAGCCGCCGCATGAAACCCGAGTACCGCCGGGGCTAAATCCCTGTGACATTCCTGCTGACGTTCTGAAAGTCTACACCCTCGCCACACAGCCGGTGAATTTCGAGGCCCTCGTGCGTCCGACAGCCGGAGCACGCCTTGGGGCAGGCGACCTCGCCAGCCTTTTTGAGCGCAGCACCGGAGAAGGCTCAAACAACTGGGTCATAGCCCCATCAAGATCAGCGACCGGTCGCGCCCAGATGGCGAATGATCCACACCGCGCACTGGGCGTCCCCTCGCTGCGATACGTGGTTGGACTGCATGCGCCAGGATTGTCGCTGGTCGGGGCCGGTGAACCCGCCCTGCCCGGCATTTCGCTTGGTCACAACGGCGAGATCGCCTTCGGCATAACGATCTTCGCCGTAGATCAGGAAGATCTCTACGTCTACGAGCTGAAGCCTGGCGATCCGACACGCTACCGCTATCGCAACCGTTGGCAGGCCATGGAAACATTCCGTGAAACCATCGAGGTCAAGGGCGAGGCGCCCCGACAGGTCGAATTGACCTTCACCCGCCACGGACCGGTCATCGCCGCACAGGCCGACCGCCGGCGCGCCTTCGCCCTGCGCACTGTCTGGAACGAAGCTGGCCTCGCCGGGTACTTTGGGGCGTCGCGGCTATTCAAGGCAAAGACCTGGAACGAATTTAAAGCGGCCAGCCAGTCCTGGGGCGCGCCCCCGCTCAACCTTGTCTACGCCGACGCCGCCGGCAACATCGGATGGGCCGCGTCGGGTCTGGCGCCGGTGCGCAGGAACTGGGACGGACTAATACCAGTTCCCGGAGATGGGCGTTATGAGTGGGCAGGATATCAGGGCCCCGATGTAATGCCATCCGCCATAAATCCGCCTACGGGATTTATTGCGACCGCCAACGAGATGAACCTGCCCGACGACTTCCCATTCGAAGAGCGTAACATCGCCTTCGAATGGGCCAGTCGCTCACGCAGCACGCGGATCCAGCAGGTATTGAGCGCCGACACACAGGTAACGCTTGCCGACTCCGCCGCGCTGCAGGCCGACAGCCTGAACATCGCAGCCAAACGCGCCATCGCACTGCTTGCAGGCCTGAATTCGTCCGAGCCACAGACGGCGCGCGCCCTCGCCTTGCTCAACGCCTGGGACGCGGTCGAGACCGTCGACAGCGTGGCTGCGGCCATTCATCAGGTGTGGGTCACACGCCACCTCGGCCGCCTCACCGTCGCGCTCGCAACACCGCAGGCGGCCCGCCTGCTCGTGGGCAACGGCAATCTGGACGCCGTGCTGACATATCTTGAAGCGCCAGACGCTGCCCTCGGCCCAGATCCCGTGGCGGCGCGCAATGCGCTGGCGCTGGCCTCCCTGCGGGATGCGCTCGACGATCTCACCGAACGCCTCGGGCCCGACATGACCGCTTGGACATGGGGACGCCTGCACCGCGCGCAGTTTGAACCCGCAGTCGCGCGCCTGGCGGATCCACAACTCAGGGCGCAGATGAGGGTTGGACCGATTGCTCTGCCTGGCTCGGGCGAAACGCCGCGCGCGCTGAGCTTTAATCCCTCCACCTTTGAGGTTACGGCAGGTGCGTCCGTGCGAATGGTGATCGACGTGGGGAGCTGGGATGACTCCACCTTCATCAACACACCCGGTCAATCAGGCGACCCGTCCAGCGCCTATTATCGAAACCTGTTTCCAATGTGGGCGGAGGGCCGTCAGGTCCCGCTGCGCTTTTCGCGCGAGGCGATCGAATGCGACACCAGCCAGGCGATCCTGCTGACGCCTGCCCACTGATGCAGACCTCCCCCTCGCAGTACGCTCTCCATCAACGTAGCCGCGCAGCGGCGCTTCGCGCTGGCCAGTGGACATGATCACCACCGGCCGGAAGCCGGACCCCGCGCCTTGACCAGCAGCCGGGACTTCAGCAGGCATGACCGATAGAAGAATCACGACAGGCGCGCCGCATCGCGGACGCGGCCTGCCCAGGGGCGGCGACCGGGGACTGGACAAGCCCCGAAAAACTGCCGTCAGCTGGCACGCAGAGGCGACAAAGCCCTCAGCATTCGCCTAGACAGATCATATCTACTGCCTTGCGCATCGATCCCCGTCGATCTGAAGGAACTGCATGGTCACAGAGAGGCCGTCATGAGCAAGATCATCCTTTGGCAGTTCGAAGTATCGCCCTTCTGCGACAAGGTGCGTCGCATGCTTGCCGTCAAGGGCCAGACCTATGACCTGCAGGAAGTGCCAATCGCCGACGCCCTTGCAGGCAAGCACAAACGCGTCAGCCCAACGGGAAAACTGCCGGCGCTCGAACTCGATGGTCAGGTGATCGTCGACTCAACGGACATCGCATACGCCCTGGAGGAGCGCTTCACGACCCCGCGATTGATCCCGCAGGATCCGCGACAGCGCGCCCTCATGCACATCATTGAGGACTGGGCCGACGAAAGCCTCTACTTCTACGAAATCGCCATACGCTGTGGATTTCCGGAAAACGCCGCCCAGCGCGGGCGTGATCTCACCGCCCATGACAGGGGGATGATGAAAGCGATTCTCGCGGCGCAGGCCCCGAAAGTCGTGATGAAGGTCGCCCAAACCCAGGGCGTCGGACGCAAGGGCAAGGCCGCCATCCTGGCAGAAACCGCTCGCCATCTGGATGCCCTCAACGCACTCCTCGGCGACGGTCAGTGGCTTGTCGGCGATCATCTGAGCCTCGCGGATATCGCCGTTTTCGTTCAGGTCAATTGCTTCAGGCCGGATGTGCACGTTGGCGAGATGATCCGCGCCCGCCCGGCGGTGGACGCCTGGTTGAAGCGAGTCGACGCAGCAACGCAGCGCCCCTGACGCGTGCATAGGCCATTCCTCACAGGCTATTCCTCACCGTGCGACAAGTGTTCTCGGGCGAGCCCACGCGTGAGAAGTCTGGTGACCCGCGGGCGAAACCGACCGAGCAGACATCGTCGCTGGCTGCGGCGACGGACCGATGCCGGGCGGGTCAGCCGGCTGAATACGAGGATCCGATTGCGCCGACATCTCGGTGGCGCCTGGCAGATCCGCACCGGCGAGGATGGCGGGTGCGCGCCAAGGCCGTGTGAGTTGCTTCGACGTCAGCGGCGAGCCCGAAGCCTGCCTCACGGCTGCGGGCGACAAGATTGCCCATCTCACAGGCGCAGAACCAGCCGGCGCACAGGCCGATCGTCAGCTTGCAAGCTTCTGGTGCGGATGCACGCTGCGGACTGTCGGCTGGACCCTGCAGAGCGCTTGGGACCCGTTTGCACAGCGGCAGTCACGTGCAACCGGAGCCATCCGAACGCATACCAGCGCGCCCCCCCGACCAGGCCGCGGCGCTGAGCGTGCCGGGTGTGCGGGCGACAGTCCGGCTGTCGAACGCGCGGCCATGTCATGGGACAGGAACGACCCCGAAAGCGCAGTGGTTGGCGCTGGCGGATGCGCAGCAGCCATGCAAAGCGTGGCGGCATGGGCCTGCCATCCCCCGGGGCGCAGCGGTCGGCCGCGAACCGCTTATTGATTGGCTCACGCAGCTTCCCGATTTTTCACCACCCGACATGGCGTCACCCGCTGATGCAAGACCCGCAGCAACTCCCGCGGCAGCTCCGCTCGATGGGTTGCAGGTGCTCGATCTGACGCGGTTCCTGGCAGGACCGGACGCCAGCCGGGTCCTTGCAGCCTTCGGCGCGCAGGTGCTGCGGATCGCCCCCCTAACTCCAATGAGCGAGGCATATTCCGAAAGTCACGCCCGGCGAGCGCTGCGCCTGGCTCAATCTCCAGGATGCTGCGGATAGGTTCAATTTCACCAGTCTTACGGCACAGGCAGATCCAATCGTACACGAATGACGTCGGGGCCCGATCGCAGGCCTTGGGTTTCGTGCAGAGCGCCGTGAAGCGCTCAGTCCCTGGCTGACCCACGTCTTACCCAACGCCGACGGATGGACAGCCCCCTGGGCGGGCCGGCAGGGTTTTGTCAGTCTCATCCAAATGAGCGCCGGGATCGCCCACGCCGACATGGAGCAGAACAGGGCGGACCGGCCGCCATCTCTGCCTGTCCAGGCGCTTGACCACGCGACCGGATGCTGATGTCAGCAGCCGTGCTGCGCGCCGCCGGCGTCCGTCGCGCAGCTGGGCCAACCCACACGGCACGGGTATCACTGGCGCGAACCGCAGCGTTGCTGCGCATGGCGCGGTTCGCCCGGAGGCCAGAGCCCCTCGTTCAGAAATACCAGGACGATCTGTACGACGCCATTGAAGCGACAGCCTGAGGAGGAGCACGGCGACGGCGCTTGCCGATCACCATCCGCAACGTCGCACCGACCTTCGCGACACCCGCCAGACGCCTGCGAAGCCTGCTGCAGTCCTGACCGCCCCCCGAAAGCCCGCCCGGAGCCGGAGCGGATGACGACGGGTCAGTGCACGCAGTCCAGACACGCAAGCCCTGCCTGCGCGCCGGCCGGAGTGCTTTGCCAGAGTCCTCGGTGGGGGCGCCTGTCGGGAGTTTCTGGTCAGCGCACGGGCGGACAGCCGTTGTCCGGCGCCAACCTGCAACCATTTCAGCGCGCAACATGGGCGCACCCGCAAGTTTTCGCATATCCCTTTGCAGCATCATGGCGCAGGCGATGTCGCTTTGCCGCCGCTGAGGTTGGCGATGGAATCCGGTGTGGCGATTTTGCACTGATCCGACCACAGCACCCCAATGTATGCAGACCGTCGAGCGTTCTCGATGAGGTAAACGCGCTACGCCAGAGGCCGGGTTGACCCGCGGCGCGCGCAGGGGTTGGGAGCCATTTCATGCAACACACGCCATCCAGGTCCGGTATCGGTTATCTTGGTCACAGTGCTGGGATGACCCATGTGGTGACTGCGAACGAACTGCGCGAAGCCTGCGAAGCGCGCCGTCCCGAACGCCTGTTCAACGGGGCCGAGGTGCACGCATTCCCCGTCTCCGATCAAGACGCGCCACAGCCTGAACAAGTTCTGGGCCTGAACCCGATCGATCAGACGCAGGCGCTGTTCGCAGCCCCGCACGCACGCATGGTTGTAACACGCGATATGCTTGATGTGCTTGTGTTTCTTGCGCGCGACGACGATGGCTACGATGCTGTCCTGCAGGATCTTCTGGCCGCCTGATCAGGAAGCGAGGCGGTCAACCGCCGCACTCAGCGTCGGACCTATTTCCGCGTGCAGAACAAGATCTGCGAAGCGGTCCTTATCGGTCGGTTCGCGATTGACGATGATGAGACGGGCGCCTGAGCGCTTTGCGAGCAGCGGCAACCCGGCTGCAGGATAAACAACGAGAGACGAACCGAGCACAAGAAAGAGATCGCAGGCCTGAGCCTGCTCGGTTGCGCGCGCCATCTCCCGTTCGGGCATCGGCTGTCCAAAGGAAATGGTCGCGCTCTTGATGAGGCCGGTGCAGTCACTGCACAGGATCGGACGGCCGGCGTCATAGGCGGGGCGCAACGCCTCAAACTCATATCTGCGGGCGCACTCCAGGCATGTCGCGTAGCTCGCATTGCCGTGCACCTCAATGACCTGGTGCGGCGGCACGCCGGAATCCTGGTGAAGATTGTCGACGTTCTGGGTGATGATCGACACAAGCTTGCCCATCTGCGCCAGGCGGGCGAGCGCGGCGTGGCCGGCATTCGGCCTCGCTCCCGTCCACCCGGCCGCGCCCTCGAAGACGCGCCGCCAAGCCTCGCGCTGCGCCTGCGGCGATGACACGAATTCCTGGAAGTAGATAGGCGACATCTTGCTCCAGACGCCACCTGGGCTGCGAAAATCCGGAACGCCGCTTTCCGTGGAGATGCCCGCGCCGGTAAACGCAACGATCCGGTCCGCAGCCGTAAAGGCGCTCGCAAGGCGCTCTGCATCGCCAGTCATGTCTTGCTCCATCATCAGCATCGCCACGCTGGCACGCCAATTTGCCCCAGTCCACCACAGGGGCGCCCGCGCCGATCGCCGCCGGGTGCGACAGCATCGCGGGTCGGCCTCGGATCCCCCGGATTGCCAGAGCGCGCGGCTGCCGCCATGGTCTCGGCATGTCATACAATACCTTTGGGCATCTCTTCCGCGTCACCACTTTCGGCGAAAGTCACGGACCGGCGATCGGCTGCGTGATCGATGGCTGCCCGCCGGGCCTCGCCCTCAGCGAGAGCGACATCCAGGTCGATCTTGACCGCCGCCGTCCTGGCACCTCCCGCTACGTGACCCAGCGCCAGGAACCGGACGCGGTGCGCATCCTCTCAGGTGTTTTCGCCGATCCGCGCGGCGGACCGCAGGTCACGACCGGAACCCCGATCGGCCTGCTGATCGACAACGTCGACAGCCGCTCAAGGGACTATGGCGAGATCGCAGACCGCTACCGGCCCGGTCATGCGGACTACACCTACGCTGTCAAATACGGGGTTCGCGATTATCGGGGCGGCGGTCGGTCAAGCGCGCGCGAAACCGCGGCGCGGGTCGCTGCCGGCGCCATTGCGCGCAAAGTCCTTGGCCCCGCAGTGACTGTGCGGGCGGCGCTGGTCCAGATTGGAACCGCCGCCGTGGATCGGACCCGCTGGGATTGGGCCGAGACAGGGCGCAACCCCTTCTTTGCGCCCGATGCAGCCATGGTGCCGGTATGGGAAGACCTCGTGGACGCAGCACGCAAGCGCGGCTCCTCTCTCGGCGCCATTGTCGAACTCGAGGCCATTGGGGTTCCAGCGGGCTTGGGCGCGCCTCTCTACGGAAAACTGGACGCGGATCTCGCAGGAGCCATGATGAGCATCAATGCGGTGAAGGGCGTCGAGATCGGCGACGGCTTCGCTGCGGCGGCGGCGAGCGGCGAAGACAATGCGGATGAAATGCGCCGCGGCCCTGACGGACGGCCAGAGTTTCTCTCCAATCACGCCGGCGGCATCCTTGGCGGCATCTCGACAGGGGCGCCGATCCTGGTCCGCTTCGCAGTGAAACCCACCTCCTCATTGCTGATCCCGCAGCGCACCGTCACAGAAACCGGCGATGAAGCCGTCGTCCGCACCAAAGGACGCCATGACCCCTGCGTCGGGATCCGCGCAGCCCCTGTCGGCGAAGCGATGATGGCCTGCGTCCTTGCCGACCATCTGCTGCGTCACCGCGCCCAAACCGGCCGCTGAGAGGGACCACGGCGCATGCGAAGACTGTCGAGGCCTGCGCCTTAGAGGTGCGCGTGCCCACCCGGCGCCCGGCGGAGTGGCGAGCGTAAAGCCGCCCATCTAAGGCGCTGTCGCGTCAAGTCCTGCGCCCACCACGGCAGTCTGGACGTGATAGGCTGGGATTTCCGTGAGCCGCACTCCCTGCCCCCGGGCCTCGCGGGACAAGGCGCGCCAATCGTCGCGCAGGATGAACTGGGCCAGTTCCTGGCCCCCTGAGGCAGGCTCGCCCATGCGCGCGGCCAACTCTGCCGAGATCCTGCGGGCTGAAGCGCTGCCGGCCAGCCACCGCACCCGTCGCGCGCTTGCGCCGGCCTGCGCCACGGGCGCATCACTCGCACGCAGCAGGACGCCAAATTCAGCCGTGAACGGCTCTGCCAGAGGGCGCGCCTGCAGGCGCGCAAGGATCGCCTCGCCGACCCGCGGGGTAAAATGGGTTGTCTCATGATAATATGGCGCCGCGCGAACATCTTCAGGCCCCGGCGCCGGACTTTGCGACACCGCAGAAAAACCGCCGAAGTCCCAGAACTGCGTCGTCAGGCCAGGCATACAGGGTGCGCGCGCTGGCCGCTTCTCGTAAGCCGCAAGCATGGCGCTGATCGCGCGGCGGATTAGGTAGGCCTCCTCAAACCGGCCGGCCTGCACCATCGCTTCATCGCGCCAGGCATGCACCGGGGGGGCGAACGCGATGACCTGCACGCCGCGCTGCGTCAAAAGATCGACCGTTTGCTGCAAAAACAACAGCCGCTGCGGATCAAATGTGTAAGAACGGAAGAAATCAAGCCCGCCGATCGCGGTGAGTTCAAAACGGCGGGCTTGCTCACCGCGCGGATAGACCAACCGCCACCGCTCGGGCGGGCGTGTTGAAGTGAGATTGTCTTGCGCCGTTTGCACGGCGCGCGCAAAGGCGTGTGGCGACAGCGCCATGCGGGCGAGGGCGAATGTGCGTGAGCCATCCGGCAACGGAGATATCCAGTAGGTGGCCTTTGTCTTGGAGGTGAGCGAAAACTCATCCATGTCCAACGCAAAGATCACGCAGCGCAGGTTCGGATCTCTGCCTGCCAACGCTGCGGCGCGGGCGAGTTCGAATACGTTCGATCCGCGCATCCCGGCGTTGGCAAGCCCGCCCGGCCAGTCGGTATAGTATGGGGAGAAGCCGTCAACGACGCGCGAATTGCCGAAAATCAGCGTGCCAGCTGGCGGCGAGAGGACCATGTGCCCGACAAAAACGCGATTTCCATCCTCGTCGCGCCGGGTCTTGTTCGCGTTGAACCCGTCGATGTGCGGCGCGCCAGCAACGTCATAGGGATCAACCGCAAGCACCGTGGCGGCAAGTGTGGCGGTGAGAGCAGCGAACAGGCAAATGAGGATGATGGCGTATCGGCGCATGATCAAAACGCGAAATAGATGAATTCGGTGGCGCGGGAGGAGTTAAGGACCGCGATGAACAGCAGCACCGCCGCCACTCCAGCCATCAGCGGCGAGGGTCTCCACACGAACCCGCCAGACTTCGGCGGCCTGACCCTCGCCGTTTCAAGGCAGGCGGTGTCGAGGTGGTGATAGAAAAGTTCCGCAGTGTCAGGGGCCTTCCAGACCAGGACGAGGCACAGCCCGATCAGGGCGAGCGCCTGAGGCTCCACGAGGCCGCCTGGACCGCTCATCCCCGCAAGGCCGGCGAGCATGATCAACGCCCCCTGAAACGAACCTGCACGGAAAAAAACCCAGGCCAGCATGACAGCCAGACAGACGAGCCCGATCCGAACGGGCCTGTGCTTCAGAACAGTACGACCAACGGGTCCATGTTTGTCCCACACGTGATTGATCGCAAGCAGGACGCCATGGATTGCGCCCCAGACCACAAAGGTCCACGCGGCGCCATGCCACAATCCGCCAAGCAGCATTGTGACGAACAGATTGATGTGGCGGCGCAGTTCGCCCAGCCGATTGCCGCCAAGCGGGATGTACAGATGGTCTCGCAGGAACTGACTGAGACTGATGTGCCAGCGTCGCCAGAAGTCGATGATGCTGTCCGCCCGGTAGGGTGCGTGGAAATTGATCGGCAGATGGTACCCGAAACAGCGCGCCAGGCCGATCGCCATGTCCGAATAGCCCGAAAAGTCAAAGAATATCTGGAGCGAGTAGGCAATGGCGCCAACCCAGGCATCGCTGAACCCTACAGCCCCCCCCCGGTCAGCTGAGCCAAAGCTTGCAGAGGCGATTCCAGCCAGATTGTCCGCCAGCAGTACTTTTTTGGCGAGCCCGACCGCGAAAATGGACAACCCCACGCCGAAATTGTCCCACACGTCATCCTTGCGCGTCGGATCAGCGAATTGGCGAGCGATCTGGTGGTGCTGAACCAGGGGTCCAGCGATCAGGTGCGGAAAAAAAGCGACGAACAGGATGTGATTGAGCAGCTTGCCTGGCCGGGTCCGACCGGCCGCCACGTCGACAAGAAATGAGATCTGCTGGAAGGTAAAAAACGAAATGCCAAGCGGCAAAGCAATGTTGACTGGATCGTGGCTCGCCCCGGTCAGCGAAGAAGCCGTATCGAGAAAGAAGTTCGCGTATTTGAATACGCCCAACGCCGCGAGATTTAAGAGAACCCCGATCGCGAGCGCAATACGCGCTCCGGCCGCTATCCACAATCCGATCGCATAATTCGCAACCGCTGAGATGAGCAGTAACGGGAGATTGGCTGCATCCCACCAAGCGTAGAACACCAGCGAAGCGAGGGACAGAACCGCCAGCCCTGCCTGGTGCGACAGATGCCGGCGCGCGGCGTAGTAGGCCGCAAGGCACAGCGGAAGGAAGACGAACAGGAATTCGATGGAATTGAAAAGCATCCCGCCCCCGCGCGCCGCCCCGGCTGTGAACGCCGTGAACGCCCCCCTGTCAAGGCGCGCATTTCAGGCAGGGCAAGGAACCCGGTAGCGCCGGTACATTCCAGACCCGTAGGGATAGGGACAGATATCGACAAGGACGCCGCCGTTCTTCTCCACCACTCGGATCGAGGCGAGGTTATGCTCACGCACGTGTACGGCGACGGACTGCAACGCCAAGCGTTCGCGCGCAATCGGCAACACCGCCGCCAGCATGGCAGTGGCGTGGCCTTGCCGGCTGCAGGAGGGCCTCACCCCATAGCCGATGTGCCCGCCCGCACGCTGCAGCAGCGCCGTGAGACGGTGGCGCAAACGCAACTCGCCGATCACCTTCGCACCGTCCGACCACCAGAATACAGTCTCAGGCGCGCGCTCCGCGAAGCCGCCATCCGGTAGTTCAATGAACGCTGGTTTGGGACCGTGGAGCCGCGTCACGAAGCCTGCCGGGTCCGCGCGGATGGTTGCCGCAGCGGCAGCAGGATCACCCGCGCCGTGAGCGCCAACCTCCAGCCCCTCATCAAGGGCTTCGGCAAAGCTCGCGCACAGCCCGGTGTGCGGGGCCATGAGTACAGGGGTCATAACGGCGGGCGCTCGTACAGGTCAACGGCACGCCCGGCGTACTCAGCACGCTCGTAGACCGCAAAACCGAACTGCGCTGCTACCCGCTGGGATGGGGCGTTCTCCGGGGAGATCATGCACACCAGCGGCGATGGCCCAAAGGCGCGCCGCCCCCAGGCCATGGCGGCGGCAACGGCCTCCCGGGCATACCCATTGCCCTGCGCGCGTGGTGCAAGGCTCCAACCAATCTCGGGCGCCGCGTCGAAACGCGCGCCGAGGCCCCGGCGCGCCTGCATGAGGCCCACATCGCCAACATGGAGCCCGCTTGACTGCTCCACCACCGCCCAGAACCCGAAACCCATCAGCGTCCAGTGGCCGGCATAGCGTTGCAGCCGCTGCCAGCACGCACCCGCGTCCTGCGGCGCCCCGGTAATGAAGCGCGTGACATCGGGATCGCCCCAAAGGGCGCATACTGCATCAAAATCCTGCAGACCGTGTGGTCGCAGCACCAGCCTGTCTGTCGTCACGATCCGTTCATTCATAGATCCGCTCCGATGCACGCTGCTGAGCCCTCTCCGCTACGCCGCCACACGCATCGGGCCAAGCGTCGCACTTGACGCAGGCCAGTCCAGCCTGTCTGGTCAGCCGCGGAGGACGGCCATGCTCAGACGCTTGATTACCGGCGTAATTTCAGCAGCCGCGCTCGCTGGCTGCGCGTACGCTCAGACCACATTCACTGGCGACCGGATTGACGGGGCGCCCGTCATATCGCGCTTGGACGTGCAAGACCTGCGGTCGGGCGCTCTGCACCTGTTCTACATGCGCGCGGGGGACCAGAGCATCGGGCAGGGCTGGTACGTGCCGGTGATGGTGCTCAAGGGCGCCAAACCGGGTCCGCGCCTGATGATCGTCGCAGCCAGCCACGGCGATGAACTCAACGGTCTGCGGGTGATCCATCGCCTGATGAACGAGATCAATCCCGCCACCCTTTCCGGCGTCCTGATCGGCGCGCCGGGGCTAAATCCTTCCGGCATGCTTGCTGACAATCGCCAGTTCATCACCTCCAACGACGGCGGCGGCGGCTTCAATCTCAACCGGGTGTTTCCGGGCGATCCAGATCGTGATGACTTTGGCTCCGCGTATGCCGGGCGTCTGTGGCGGGACCTGCTGCGGCCCAATGCCGACCTCGCTATCGATTTGCACACGCAAACCCGCGGCACGGTCTATCCCATGTACGTTTTTGCAGATGCGACACGCCCAGCGTCCCTGCGGATCGCTGAGCTGCTTGCCGCGGACATGCTGAAATACGACCCGGGTCAGGCTGGCACCCTGGAGACCACGTTCAACGAAGCCGGCGTACCGGCTGTAACGTTGGAGCTCGGCGCTCCCAAGACATTCGATCCCGCGATGATCGAACGGGCGGTGCGCGGCGTTCGCAACGTGATGATCGACCGCGCCATGATTCCCGGGACTATCGATCTGGGCGGGGTCAAAACCTATGTGGGAGGCCGCGCGGTATCAGTGCGCGCCACCCGCGGCGGCATCAGCGAGGTGCTCGTCGAACTCGGCGCCAGCGTGACCACGGGCCAGGTCGTCGCCCGCCAGCATGATCCATTCGGCCGGGTGATATCGACCTATACGGCTCCGGTGACGGGACGGGTCGTGTCGCTTGGCGACGACCCACTGCGCGAAACCGGCGGCCTTCTTGTGCGCATCCTGGTCCCGCCAGAGGCTGACTGTCTGAAGGGCTGCTGAGCATCCCGCAACCTGTAGCAGGGTACAGCGCCAGAGCGTGCGCCAAAGCATTCCACCACGAAAGGGCGCCCGCGCGAGCTTGACCCTCAGCGCACAGGGCGCGAAACAGCGCCAAGCGGTGGAGATGGACATGCGCCTTGCAACATTCGTGCACGACGGCCGGGCGGCCTGGGGTTTTGTGGCGCGCGACGGCAGCGAGGACATCGTCGCCGATGTCACTGCGGCTGACCCAACCCTGCCGGCGACACTGCTTGGAGCCCTTTGGGAAGGCCCCGAAGCCCTGCGCAAGGCCGCAGCGACTGCGCAGCAAGCCCCCAGACTACCGCTCAAGAACGTGTCGCTGCGCGCGCCCATACCCCGCCCAGGCAAGATTCTCGCGATCGCCCGCAACTACGCCGCACACGCTGCGGAGATGGGCGCAGGCCCGCCGCCGAGCCAAACCTGGTTTAACAAGCAGACGACCGCTGTGACCGGCCCCTTCGATGCGGTTGTGAAACCGGCCGGGACGGAAAAACTTGATTACGAAGGAGAACTCGTCGCGGTGATCGGGCGCATCACACGCAACGCCAGCCTGGATAACGCCCTTTCAGCCATCGCAGGGCTCTGCGTCGGATCAGATTTCACCGCACGCGACTGGCAGGCCAAAGCCGCAACGATGATCCTCGGCAAGGGACATGACGGCTTCGCCCCCTTCGGACCGTGGCTTACACTGCCACAGTCGAGCCCAGCCCTGTCGCAAATCTTGATACGGACCTTTGTGAACGGGGAGCTTCGCCAGCAGGCCGGGGTAACGTCGATGATCTACAACCTTGCCGAACAAATCGTCGAATTGTCGGCGACAATGACGCTCGAACCCGGTGATGTCATCTACACAGGTACGCCGGCAGGTGTCGGTCATGCAATGACGCCGCCGCGCTATCTCAGGCCTGGCGACCTGGTGCGCGTCGAAATTCCGGGTCTCGGCCATATCGAGAACCGCATCGTCCCGCCCTGAACGCAGGGCGCTGGAATGGCGCCGCCAGGCTAGAATTGCTTTCGCAGCGAGATCTCAATCACTCGCCCGCGCGGCGCCTGGAATCCTTTCTGGAACGCGAAGGGCGTCGCCCCGGCTGCATCCTTCACCGGCTGCGCGCTGTCGGTGAGATTGTCTGCCCGCACAAACACGCGCACCCCCTTGAGGTAAGGATGCGCCGAAACCAGGTTCCGGTTGGCGCCCAGATTCGCGAACAGCCGCAGATTGGCGGTCAGAATGTCGCCGTAAAAAAGGGTGCTCGCCGGCGTGGCGCCGTCGACCCGGCTCTCGCCCTGCCAGTTGGCGCTCACCCGAAAGCCGACGCCGCGATAAAACCAGCCGCCCTCCAATTCGAGTTCATGACGTGCCGACCCGCCAGTCTCGCGCAACGCGTCGCCCTCAAGCAGGTTAAGCTCGGCCCCACCTGACGACAGGCGCGCGGTATCGGCAAGTTTCCAAGTGTGGAAGAGCGAGACGCTCCAGCGCCCGGGCGCGCCACTGGGGCTGCCCGGCGGACCGCCCATCCAGCCCGAACCGCCCGCCGCGCCCACCGAAGGCCCGCCACCTGTCCTGGCGCCGCCAACGCCGCCAGGGTTCGGTCTGGCGCCGGGTGGGGGAGCAGACGGCGAGGATCCAACGGGCTGGCCAGCAGTCGGCGCGCCCGTCCAGGCGCCAGGACCAATCCGCCTGCCGGAAGCAGGGCCGCCGCCTGCAGCGGGATCACGCTCCGGCGGCTTGCCGATGTTGCGCGCGAAACTGAAGCCCCAGCGGAGCTGATCGGTGTTGCGCGCAGCAATATTGATCGGCCGGCGATCGATCGCTACCAGCCGACCGGACGCATCGCGCGAAACGCGGGATGGGAAGGCCACTTCCAGCGCAGGCGTCAGCGTCGGGAAAGGCGATAGCGCGTTCTCAGCAGCAAATTTTGCATAGGTCGCCTGCACCTCAAGGCCTTCAACCAGGGGAACCTCCCAGACGACGCCAAGCGACCAATCCGTTCGGCTCTCGGCAGTGAGCAGTGGATTTCCGCCGGTCAGGCGCGTCACAATCGCGCTTTCTCCAAGAACCGGATCGAACACCGCCACAGCCGGCGTCGCCACGGACGCATCACCCAGCTGCTCCACCGTTGGCGCGGCCTCGGAACGGTCGCGCGACACCGTGATGCGAAGATCCTCGACTGGGGAATAGGTCAGCCCCGCAGAATAGCTCGTCAGCGCGTCAAAGTCGGAGATCAGCAGATGCGCTGCACTGGCCGTGAGGCTCCATTCTCCAAGTTCAGCCCCAAAATCATTTCGCCGGCTGGTGATCGGGACCGTGAGACTGGCGCGCGCCAGGGCCTGTGACCGCGACAGCGCCGACGCGGCCGCGACGCCTGCGCGCTCACTGCGCGCATCCACCGAGCGATCCTCCACACCGATGCGAAGACCCGCGCGCAGCGGACCCGCGGGCAGTTCGACCAGGGGGCCACTGGCGTTTGCAATCGCTTCCCACGAACGGATATCGGTCTGCGCGCGCGCCTGCACGCCAGCAGACAGGCCAGGCGCCTGAGAGCCCGAGGCCTGATCCGTTATGACGCTGCGGTCGTTGCGATCATGCACGAGGCTGGCGCTCCATTGCCAGTCGCCACGGAAACCGTCAAACGTGAGGCCTGCACGGCTGCTCGTCGTGACCGCGTCCTGCGTCAGCAGACCTGTCGCGCGGCGCCCAAGAAGGCTTTCGGCGTCTGTCGCGCTATGGCGCAAGTCAACGGTCACACCTGTCTCACCACCGATGGTGCGGTTCGCGTTAAGGCCGATGTCCCACTGCGTGGTTGCTGGCGCGAGCGTCCGAAAGGAGATGTCCCGCAGCCCGGTCAGGTCGACGATTCCGCGGTCAGCCTCGCTGACTGCCTCGGCCTTGCTGCTTTCCAAAGTGAGGTTGATCCGACCGGATGGAGCTATGCGCAACACCCCGAACTCGAATTCCCGGGTTGAGCGTGTTTCACTGCCCAGAGCGCCAAGATCCGCTTCGGCGGTCACCGAGCGGAACCGCTCTTTCAGTACAAAATTGATGACGCGCTGGTCGGGTGCGAAACCATAGCGCACCGCCACCTCTTCCGGGAGCACGTCAACACGGGCGATTGCCTCGCTTGGCAGCAGGCGGATCTCGTTGAAGCCTGCAATCCGGCGCCCGTTCAACAGGACAGCCGGCGGCCCGGCCGTCCGGCTTCGACCGGAGCGCGCCTGCGGCGTCAAAGTCGCCAGAAGCTCTGCAAGGTTCACCGCGCCGGCGGCTTCGATCGCCGCCTCGTCCAGTACCTCGATCGGTTGCGGGGCGCCTTCCACACCGCCGCGCTGTTTGTCCGCAATGACAAGGATGACCTCGCCACCCGCATCACGGGACGGGCGCTCCTGCGCGATCGCACCGCTCCAGGGCGCCGCCAAGGCAAGAATGGATCCAGCCAGCGGCCATTGCGCCTGTGCGACCAGTGCGCGCACGCTGCACAACCTTACCCGTCTCGAACCGCCACCACGATCAAGCAGGTCCACCTTCACCCCCCCAATCCGCACCTGTCCCTCCGCTCCGGCCGCCGATGCCCCTGCCCCGGGAGGCCGGAGCCCCGCGCGCCCGGCAGGAGATAGCCCGGACGCGTCAGCCTGCGAGGCGCACTTGCCATGTCCCCGGCCCAGGAGGTTTGACGTGCCGGCGCCCTGCGGGTTGTCCAGGGCTTTGACCGCAGCGCCGTAGCCGGGCTAGCTAGTCCGAGCAATCGCCAAAGGCACGATTCCATGAGCGAAATCGCAAAGATCAACGCCGCGGCGGCCGCCATGGCCTTCGTCGAGGACGGCATGATCCTTGGCCTCGGCACCGGATCAACCGCCGCACACTTCGTGCGCATGCTTGGCGAACGCTGCACCCAAGGCCTCAAGGTCCGCGGCGCGCCGACCAGCGAAGCAACCCGGAGGCTGGCCCTGCAGGCAGGCGTTCCACTCCTCGAACTCGACCGGTGCGATCGTATCGACCTTACAGTGGACGGGGCCGACGAAGTTGACGCCCGCTTCCGCCTGATCAAGGGCGGCGGAGGCGCACTTCTGCGGGAAAAGATAATCGCGAACGCATCTGACCACATGGTCGTGATCTGCGACGAGAGCAAACTTGTCGAGACGCTCGGCGCTTTCCCATTGCCGGTTGAGGTGTCGGCGTTCGGCTTCACAATCACCGCAAAGAAAGTGTTCGACGCGTTGCGCGCCGCCGGCTGTCCTGGAACGGATGTCGACCTGCGATCTGCAGGCGACGTCCGCAAACCCTTTCTGACCGACGGCGGCAACTACATCCTGGATTGCAAGTGCCAGCGCATTCCTGACCCCGAAGGATTGGCGGAGCGGCTGCGGTGCATTCCAGGCGTTGTCGAGCATGGTCTGTTTCTTGGGCTCGCCCGGACGGTTGTCGTAGGCGGCGCACGCGGCGCCTCGGTCAGGGAGCGCTAGGCTGTGGCCACCTCAGTGCTGCGCTACCGCAACCTCGCCGACTACAACGCCTGGGCCAATGCGAGGGTCTATGCGGCGGCGCGCTCCCTGTCTCCCGCAGACTTCCATGCGGATCTTGGCGCATTCTTTCTGTCTGTGTGCGGCACGCTTAATCATCTCCTGGTGACTGACCGCATATGGCTCGCGCGTCTTGCCGGACAGGCGCCGCCTTCCGATCCATTGAACGCCATCCTGTATGGCCAGATCGATCCACTCTGGCACGAACGTCGCACCGTTGACGCCCGCCTGATTTCACTGGTCACCGATCTCGCGGGGGGCGATCTCGACCGGCGCCTCAGCTACCGCACCGTGACAAGGTCTCAAACGTTTGAGCAGCCGGTATGGAGCGTGCTCGACCATGTCTTCAACCACCAGACCCATCATCGCGGACAGGCCCACGCACTGTTGACCCGGCTCGGGGCTGAGGTAGCAAGCCTCGATCTGGTACAGTTCCAGCGCGAAACAGGCGCGGGCGGCGTGGTGACGGGCGGATGAGCGAAGGCGCGACCTGCGCACCGCAGAGTACCCTGCGGTCATGACCCTGCGCCTCCCGTCGCTTGCGCCTTTCCGCCATGCCCAATTCACACGGTTCTGGGCGATGCGCGCCTGCTCAACGCTGGCAGTTCAGATCCAGGCGACAACGCTGGGTTGGCAGGTCTATGAATTGGCCCGTGATGCAGGACGATCGGTCACCGAGTCGGCCTTTCTGCTTGGGGTCGTGGGCTTACTGCAGTTTCTGCCACTCCTCGTTCTTTCGCCGTTCGGCGGCCAGGCGGCCGACCGATGGGACCGAAAGGTCATCCTTCTTGCGTACCACGCCGTCAAGGCCGCAACTGCGCTCTGGCTCCTGTCTTCGGCGGCATTCAGCGACGATGGCGCGATCGCCGCCGTCTTCGCCGCCGCCGTCGTGATAGGCGCAATCAACGCCTTTGCGCCGTCCGCTAGCCAGGCCATGTTGCCGACACTGCTGCCGCGTGAGGAGCTGCCGCAAGCTATCGCCCTGTCCTCGCTCGCCTTCTCCACCGCCTCAGTCGTCGGCCCCGCGTTCGCCGGCGTCGCCATTGCCGCCGGAGAGACAGCTGGTGGTCTCGGCGGACAGTTCGCCTACGGGCTTACGGTCCTGTTCTGCCTCGCTGCATTCATCCTGTGCCTGACGATACGTCCACCGGCGCAAACTCCGATCGCTGACGCCAAGGCGATGACGCTGATCCTGGAGGGGCTCGCCTATACCTGGCGCAACAAGATCGTCCTGGGCGCCATCTCGCTTGATCTCGTCGCAGTCCTGCTCGCAGGGGCGACAGCGCTTCTGCCGGTGTATGCCCGCGATATCCTGCACGTCGGCCCCGACGGACTCGGCCTCATGCGCGCCGCGCCGGCTGCCGGCGCCGCTCTTGTCGCGATTGCACTCGCCGCCGCCCCGCTGCGTCGCCGGGTTGGCCAATGGATGTTCGCCTCAGTGGGGGTGTTCGGCCTGTCCACCCTTGCATTCGGTATGTCTGCGACCTTCTGGCTGTCCCTCATCCTCCTGGTCATCATCGGCGCATCGGACATGGTCTCGGTCTATGTCCGGTCCGCCCTCATCCAGCTGTCAACGCCTGACGGAATGCGCGGCCGGGTCTCGGCGACAAGCTTCATTTTCATTTCCGCCTCGAACGAATTGGGCGAGTTTCAGTCCGGCGTTTTCGCCAGACTGTTCGGCCCTGTCGGGGCTGTCGTGGTCGGCGGTGTGGGCGCCGTCGCCTGCGCCGGCTTGTGGATCAAGCTGTTTCCTGCCCTCTGGCGCATGAACCGCTTCGAGGACGCCACCGCCTACGGCGAAGCTTTGGCGCAAGCCTCGCCGCACCGGACGTCTGACGCCGAACCCCATGCCAGATAGCCCGCAAACCGCATGCGGTCGAAAACGCGGCTCACCGGTGCGTCGCTGTGCTGCGAATTGAATTTGTTCGCACTCCCTCCAGACCAACAGAAAGCCACCCAGCATGGGGCGGATGGCGAACGCCGCGTCCGCCCCGGCGATCAACCTTACTGCTTTGGACAAGCCCGACTGCCAGGTCCGACCGAACCCGTAACAAATTACACGCCCACTGACATACAGTCGTGCTGCATAGACGATCCAGGCCGGTTGCGATCCGCATCCCCCTCCACTGAACACGATACCCTCGCGCGGCGCCTCGCAGAGGCGTCCGCGGCGCGCCGTCACACCAAATATTCTGCGCGCGCCTGCTGTCGGGCTGCAGCGCCGGCTAAGTGTGTTTGAGTTTGACGCCAGCGAGGACATAGTCATGCCAGCTCGCGCCCGTGCCTGTTGTCGCCTGCTGCCCTACAGACTGCAGACATTACTGCGGCAGCGCCTGCGATCAGGCCAGAGATCTCCAACCGAGCCTCGCCCCCCAAAAAGGGCCAATGCCCGGCAAGCACAGTCCCTGGCGCCCCCGGGCAAACAGTGAGCCATCCGTCAACCCAGCCATTCCGGGACATCCGCGGCAGGCTGCAGGTCTCCCGGCGCCTGCCCCTTCGTGACCCCACTGGCGCGCCTGCGTCTGGGTTGACCGCGTCCTTGCGGCTGCACCCGCGAGCTTGGCTGCTCCTGCTGCTGCTGCGCGGCGCGGGCGCCCCTTTCGCTCCCCGCAGGCGGCGGCTAGCTTCCCGGTCGACGAGCGATTTTGGGAGGATACCGCACATGGGCGTTTTGGATGGCAAAGTCGTAATGGTCACCGGCGGAGGCAACGGCATCGGGCGCGAATGTGCGCTCATGGCCGCACGCGAAGGCGCGAAGGTGCTGGTTAACGATCTGGGAGGCGGTGTCGCAGGCGGCGACGAGGGGTCCGCTGGACCGGCCGAACAGGTGGCTGCCGAAATCCGGGCTGGCGGCGGCTCGGCGATTTCCGATTCCCGCAGCGTGACTGACTTTGACGCCGTCGCTGATATGCGGGACAGGGCGCTGAAAGAGCTCGGCGGTCTTCACGCAGTGATCAACCCAGCCGGGATCCTGCGCGACACGATGTTTCACAAGATGAGCTGGGAGGACTGGAAAGCGGTCATAGACGTTCACTTGCACGGCGCCTTCAATGTGTGCCGGGCCACTGTGGAACATTTTCGCGAACAACAGGACGGCTCCTATGTGCTGTTCACGTCGACATCCGGCCTGATCGGCAACATTGGCCAGGCCAATTACGCCGCCGCCAAACTCGGCGTTATGGGGCTGTCGCGGATCATCGCGATGGAAGGCGCAGTGAAGAATGTGCGCTCCAACATCATTGCTCCATTTGCCTGGACCCGGATGATCGCGACCATTCCCGTTAAGGACGAAGTCAGCGCCAAGCGGGTTGAACGGATGAAGAATTCGATGCGCGCCGACCAGGTGGCAAATCTCGCAGTCGCGCTCTGTTCCGAGAGCTCCAGGGAAACCTCAGGGCAGATTTTCGCAGTACGCGGCAACGAGATTTTCCTGTTCAGCCAACCGCGTCCCGTGCGCGGTCTCGCCCGCCTGGAGGGCTGGACGCCGGACACCGTGATCGCTCACGCCCTGCCGGCCATGAAAGCCAACTACGCTGATCTCGGGGCTACCGGCTCCGTATTTACTTGGGAGACTGTGTAACAGCACGCGTGAGCGCCGGCGCGGCGGTATTCCCGGCGCCGTGTCGGCGCACCCGGCCTGTCCCGGGCCGGCAAGAGCCATGCTCAGACGCCAAATACAGCGCCTTCACCTCAATGGACAGCAGGCAGACTGCCCAAGACAATGCCGTCAGGCGGCTGTTTTTCGAAGCATGAAACGAATGCGCGCCATTGCACCGGCCGCGAAAGCACGCTCTCGGCCCTTGATCGTCTCAGCCTCCCAGGCCAACTCGCGCAGCATGGCTGGCCCGAAGCCAGTGTCCTTGGCGCGCTGGAGGGCAAAGTTGATGCGGTCTTCAATCCTGTCGACAGCCGTCTTCAGCGATTTCAGCGCCAGCGACGTTATGTCCGTCTCTGATTCAAGCGTTAATCCGCGCTCCTGAAAGGCGGCGAGCAATTCCTCAGACCGCCACAAATGCGGATCTGACCACGCGGCGGCGAAAGCAGAATCGCCGCAAGCCCGTTTATCGCCGACCAACTCATCCACCAGCCAGACACCGCCCGGCTTCAAAGCAGCGCCAACACGGCGAGTGAGCCGTCTCTTGTCGAACACGAAGGTCAACTCATCGCGCGACCACGCCGCATCAAATGCAATGTCCGGCAAGGCGGCCGCCTCCGGCTCAACCTGTTCCGCACGCGCCTTGGCGCTGAGCCCGAGACGCGCCAAGCGATTCTGCGCTGCCGCGACGCACCCAGGACGCCACTCGTACATGGACACCGCCAGCTGGCTGGCGCGGGCAAGTTCCACGGCTGGTTCGCCCATTCCGCCGCCAAACAGGACAATGGAGCTTTCCGGCTGCAGGCCCAGCAAAGCGACTGCCGCCGCCTCCTCTTCAGCATCGCCCATCGCTATCCGGTTTTCGCCCCAAACCACCTCCAGGGCCGCCAGACGCGGCGTGCGGGGCGGCTCGATCTCGCCAGCCTTGATCATCGCACGTTCATTTTGCCAGGCGGCGATCTGGGCACGCGCCGCCGACTCGTCAAAATCCGCGCCGTCCCACCAGGCAGCGAACCGAAGACGCGCCATGTCCAGCTCTCGACTGGCGAGGACAGGCATCTTCGGAAAGTGAAACTTACGCACAGCGGCCATGGCCGAATCGCCAATCCTTTCGAAGAGCCTTCATTATCGTGGCTGATAATTAACGGTTTCCTTGCGCGGCGCCCCTTGGCGCAACGCTTGAGTGTCGCCGGGGCCAGTGGTCGCTGGGCCAGGGCCTCATCCTTCGATGCAACAGCCCAACCTGCACAAAGCCCTTGCTCCAGGCGAACGAAGCGATCGCGCAAGCGCAGGCGCTTTCACGGCGCCGCCAGCGCGTTAGCCAGTCGGGCGCGCCGATACGCCGCCCCCTCGGCTGCAAACCAGGGCTACCTTTGGAGCCATCGATTGGCGCCGCGCGACGGATGGGGCAATGCGATGACGTCATGGGGCAGCGGGCGCCAGTCGCGCACTACCCCGCCGACGCCATGGGGCAGCGCCTGTCCGCCGGGATGACACGCTTGCGCATAACTCCCAACGATCAGGGTTAACCTAATTCCGGGCAGCAAGGGGGGACGCGCCCGCAAAAGCGACGCACACTCGCGCCGCGACGCCCAATCTGCGTCGCCCGATCCCTGACCTGGAAAGCAGAAAGCCCATGGCGCCCGCTGCGATGCAGCTTCTCGCCAATTGACAGATCTCAATCCAACCCCATCCAGGACCGCAACCGGTCCCCAGACGGATCACTCCAAGGCAGACCGGTCTGAAACGCCGGCCCGCCCGGCGCCTATCCGGCGATCAGAATGCGCGCCGCAGCATTGACCCTCAGGACCGGACGCGGTTCCTGCGCGAGATACGGCGCACGGACACGACAGCAGCCGATCCCAGCCGCCAGATGCTCCAGGGCGCTCGCTCGAGGGCGTTCATGGCGCGTCGCATGCAGCTGGAGCGACGCCCGGCGATCCGCGCAACCCAGCATCCTGGCGCCGCAAGCCGACATCAGTGCGAGGCGCATCCCCGAAAGGCGTGCGACAGACCAGTTCATCGTTGGCGCCATGGCCGGTTTCAACGATCGGATCCGCCAGCATCACTGACAGATCCGCACCCCCTGGATTCTAGCCTGGCCCAGCTGAACGGATGCGCGTCGCACGACGTTCACGCATCATCCCCGATGTGAAAGTGATGCAGAATGCGGTGCGCGATTGGCGCGAGCACGAGCCCGGCGCACACCACAAGCACAAGTCCGCTGTAGAGCGCGTAGAGGCCGGCGAAAATCTTGCCGGCGTCATTGGGCATCTGCGAGAGCGGCCCCATGCCCGAAAGGATCATGGCGGCGTTCACAAAGGCGTCGACTGTGCCCATTGCCGCGTAATGAGCGTAACCTGCCATGCCCGCCGCCAGCGACACGCCAACAAGTACGCCAGCCGCAGCCAGATTGACCACGACACGCCTGATGACCAACCAAGGCGAGGCGAGCGGCTCGCCGCGCGCTTCATACTTTGTCAGTCTGCTATGGCGCACACCCATGGGACCTTGGCAATCAAGCTTATTGAACCGGCTGAAACGTCGAATCGAAGTGGTCGAGAACCTCAAGGCGGCCGGTCAGTATGTCAAAGCGCGCACCAACAAGTTCGAGCGCGCCGGCGGCGCGCCACCGAGCCACGAAAGGAAAGGTCTCCAGCCGGCGCAGGCTCTCGCGGATAGCCTCGCGCTCGAGCGTCTCCTGGGCTATGGCGGGTTCGCAGGCAAGCGAGCGAACGCGCGCCAAAGGCGCGTCCAAAAGCTTGATCCAGCTCGCAACGAACCCGCTCCCGCCGCCCGCCTGCGGGTTCAACGCGGCGGCGACCCCGCCGCACCGTGCGTGCC
Organism: Hyphomonadaceae bacterium; assembly: GCA_040381075.1. Taxonomy (GTDB): domain Bacteria; phylum Pseudomonadota; class Alphaproteobacteria; order Caulobacterales; family Aquidulcibacteraceae; genus JBEIHX01. The sequence continues at coordinate 13,353 of JBEIHX010000031.1, read as the reverse complement.
CCAGGACGAGAATGGTGCGAACCCCGAGCTCCTCGACCGCGAATTCAATCGCCGCGCTGGTGCCGTGGAGTCCCTCATCCTGCGCGCAGGGCGGCACAAGATTAGCGACGTTGCGCACGATGAAGATTTCGCCAGGCGCCACATCGAAAATCGTAGCCGGATCGACCCGGCTGTCCGAACACGCAATGATCAGCATGCGCGGCCGCTGCCCGGCCGCCAAGGCCTCATACAGGGCCTTCTGCTCCAGCCAGCGCGACTGACGGAAGCGCCTGTATCCTGCGATCAGCTTTTCCACGCCAGAGTTTCCACGCGCCGATACAAACAGTCCATGCATCGGGCCGGGTCTGCGTTAGCCCGTTGAACCGCTGTTGTCGAGGTTCAGCGCATCGCCGCGTCGAGCAGCAGAAATGACCGCCCTTCGGCTGTCTCTGCCTCTGCAACAGCCAGCCGCGCAGCTTCGGGCGATAGCGCATCGAACAGTGGATCGCGCTCCGCGAGGAAAGCCGACGCCGCCTCGCGCAGGGGAGTATCCGCGAGCAGGCGCGAACGGATACGCAGCACTGTCTCGTGCGCGACCTCGCGGACCGCCCGACGGCGCGCGATCGCACCATTGCCCAACCGGCCCAGCACCCGTTCCATCGCTTCGCCCGCAAGTGCGGTGAAGGGATTGACGCCGATATCGTCAAACGCAGATCCGATGCGCCCCATCTGCGGAGCAGCAGCGCGATGGCCTGCCGGCGATTGGGTGGCGGGGGCATGTGCAGACGGCGCATCCGGGGTATCGGCTATGGCGAGGACATCGCGCCAGGACCACGCATTGGGCCTGCTGGCTGCCCCCATGGACAGGGCATCGCCCGGCGCGCGGCCCTGTCCTGCCGCGACACCCATGGTTACCCCTGACGCATTCGACCCGGCCAGACTGGGCGCAGCTGCGTCCAATGCGCTGCGGAACTCAGCATCGCTGGCCCGCGGCGGCGCGACGACGACCGGCGTCGAGGCCCTCTCTGCTGCCGGAGAACCTGCAGGCGCATCGGCGCCAACCGGCGTCTGCAACTCGCGCAACGCCTGGGCCAGGCGTGTATCGGCGTATCGATCACTGCGGGCGGCCGCATCGAAAACGGCCTGGGCCAAATCCTGAACGCGCCGTTGCACCTGGGCGGCGTAGGCGTCGGCTGCGGCGCGCGCGTTCTCGGCAGCCAGACGCGCGGCTTCACCCGCATCGCGCAACTGGACCAGCCCCTCGCGTCCGGCTGCGTCAGCCGCCTCGCTGTCGGCGCGCAGCTGCCGGAGCGCCGCAGTCGCCCGCTCAAGGGTCTCACCAACTCCGCGCTGGACCGCATCAGCGGTGACGCGTGCAGCTTCCGCTGCTTTGGCGGTGGCGTCTTGCGACATGTCGACGAGCCGAGCGGCGGTGGCGATGGTATGCAGCGCCTCACCGAGTGAGCTGTCGAGCATCTGGGCTTTCTGCGCAACGCCGCGCGCCACATTGTTAAACTGGTCGTTCTTGGCGCTCATGGCGGCGAGCGTTGCGTCAATGTCGCCCACCCGCTGCGACATCCGAGCCTCAATGTCGCGCAGCACGACGTCGGCATGGGTCAGCGTGTGGGCGACGCGATCCGTCTGCTCGGCCGAGACGGCGGTGATTTCCTCCGCCCGGGACTTCAGCATCGCCGCAATGTCCGTCAGCGTTCTTGCATGGCCGTCCAGCCGGCCGGAGAGCGCGCTGACCCCGCTCTCGGCTGAGTTGGCTGCGCTGGAGATTGCGCTGGATTGACGGCTCAGGGACTGCTCGACCCCCTGCAGCCGCGCGAGCGCCTCTGCAAGCGTGCGATCCACCGTGGCGATCTCATGGCGGATCACGGCCCCCAGCCTGCGCATCGAGGTCTCAGCCGCTGAAGCTGGCGACAGCAGCAGATCGGCCGCGGCATGAAGACGCTCCGCTGCGGAGCGCGCCCGAACGCCCTCGCGCACGACCAAAGCAGCAAGCCAGATCACGCCGCCCACCGTCAGAACCCCAACGCCGCCCAGCGCAAGCTCCCAGTCCGGAAAATCAAGACGCCCGCCGCCCAAGACATAACCGACAGCCGCAGTCGCCACGCCCCCAAACCACACCAGGACCAGAACAGCTCCGAGGGCGAGCGCCCAGGCGCCGGATTTCGGCTTCGACGCCCGGGCGCTCGAATTGGCCGCATGGTCGCCGGAGCGGTCCGCCTCGTGGGCGCGCGCGCGCTCGGCGCTGCGTGCATCGGGATGCGGAAGGGGTTCAGATCGTTTGGCCCACATGGTCACCACACCTGCCGTGAAAAACTGGTAGCAGTGCTGCTCGCAAATCCCAGGCCGCCCGGACCATGCCCTGACAGATCAGATGGTCGCCTGCGAAGAACCGCGACGGAGCGACATATGCCCAGATGCACACACCCCGAGGCGGGCGGGTCGTCCGGACCGCCTTGGACTGCCGCTCTGATGCCAACCGTCCCCATTTTGCGAACCTCATCCAGCGCGCAGCGCGCCCCAGACCGCGGTCAGCCCACAGGCGCAGCGCACCCCATGCCGGCGACATCACGGATTGTGGACGCCTGAACCAAAACTGCAGTTAAACGCTCGCTTGCGTCGGAAACATGGCCGCGCAGCGGCGCCGCCGCGACCCGACCGGAGCGCCCCCCCTGTGATCATCATGTTCAGCCGACCCGAACGCGCCCAAGAGACGCGCGCCAAATGTTACAGCCCGGGCGCGTGATTTGCCGGAGTATAGGTCGCCGGGCCCCGGATCTTTGGAGCCAGCCCGGCCGGCTTCACCCCGCACAGTGTGAACCGGACGACCGGAACGCCGCCTGTCGCCGTTAAGGAAGTGGACATCAAGCGCTCCAGCAGAAGCTCGCGCGCAATCATGCGGTTCCCAAACGCCTTCGAAGCCGATGGCGCCGGCGTAACGGCCACCTGCGGCCGCTGGCCGAGTGGGTTTATCGTCGTCGCAAATGTCTGTTTCAACGGGGGCTCAGCGGACGGTGCGTGGCGGCGCAGGGCCGGGCCCGCGTTGTTTTACCGGCGACCAAAGCCAGGCTCAAAGTCAGCTATTTCGGTCGCTTCTGGGGTGACTGCAGCGCGATCGGGAAGATCCTGATCATCAGTGGGCGATCGTCGGCGAGCCATCCGGCAGCTATCTGTGGGTTCTGGCTTTAGGTTCTGGCTTTGGCTTCTGGCGCGTGCAAGTGCGTTCACCACACCCCGGCAAGCCGAAATCCTCTCTCGCCTTGCTCGCGTTGGATATCGCGCCGAGGCGCTCGCATGGCCCCGGCAGGCTTAGGCGCCAGTCTCCTGCAATCGATCGATGGCGCCTTGCAGGATGTAAGCGGCGGCAAGCTTGTCCACAAGCTCCGCACGCCGGGCGCGCGATGCGTCAGCCGCCAGCAATGTGCGGGTCACCGCCGCGGTCGACAGACGCTCGTCCCACAGCAGGACAGGCATGTCGCGCACCGCGAGGAGATTGCGGGCGAAAGCGCGCGCTGCCTGACTGGACGGGCTTTCGCCTCCGGCCATGTTGCGAGGAAGCCCAACGACCAGACCGACCGCCCGGCGTTCGTCCATAAGGGCGAACAGGTGCTGCGCATTCTTGGCCAGCTTGGTCCGACGGATTGTCAGCAGCGGCGAGGCGATCAGCCGCGTCGCATCGCTGACCGCCACACCGATGGTTTTTGATCCGACGTCGAGCCCAAAGACAGGTCCCGGCTGAAGCGCCGACCGAAAGCCATCGAGATCCAGGATCATGGGGGTCGCTTACCATTCGCAGGGGCGATTGCAAGGCGGCTGCCTGCGCCCACGCGACTGACCAATCGACGGGCGCCACAGCCGCTCGGGTGTGCTTGGGGGCCGCTCACGGCCCCTGCGCCTTGCGCACAGCGAGGCGGCTTGCTAGCGAACCGGGCCTCCTTGGAAAGGTCCCGTCCTTGTCCGTCATCGACAAAAGCACGGTCCGCCGCGTCGCGCGGCTTGCCCGCATCGCAGTACCCGAAGAACACCTTGAGCCGCTCGCGCAGGAGCTCTCAGGCATCATGGCCTGGATCGTCCAACTTGAGGAAGTCGATGTTGCAGGCGTTGAGCCGATGACCAGCGCCGTGGACGTGTCGCTGCCGCTGCGCGCCGACAACGTCACAGACGGCGGAGATCCCGAGCGGGTGCTCTGCAATGCGCCGCGCGCCGAAGACGGCTTCTTCGTTGTGCCGAAAGTGGTGGAGTAGGCGCATGACGGAATCACGCACCGCAGGTCTCCTGGGCCATACGCTGGCCGGCGCGCTCGACGGACTCAAGGCCAAGAGGTTCTCCGCGACAGAACTCACACGCGCCTACATCCAGGCCGTGGAGGAAGCGCGGGCGCTCAACGCCTTCGTGCTGGAGACCCCTGACAAGGCCCTGGCCCAGGCCGCAGACGCCGACAAGCGCTACGCACAAGGCGCGCCGCGCCCGCTCGACGGGGCCCCCCTCGGCGTTAAGGACCTTTTTTGCACCGAAGGTGTTCGCTCTACCGCCTGTTCCAATATCCTCGGCAATTTCATCCCGACCTATGAGAGCACCGTGACAGCGCACCTGTGGCGCGATGGAGCGGTAATGCTCGGCAAACTGAACATGGATGAATTCGCCATGGGGTCGTCCAATGAGACGAGCTGCTTTGGCCCCGTCATCAATCCCTGGCGACGCAAGGGCTCCGCGAAAGCGCTGACCCCTGGGGGATCCTCAGGCGGGTCGGCGAGCGCCGTGGCTGCTGATCTTTGCCTGGCGGCGACAGCGACCGACACAGGCGGATCGATACGTCAACCGGCGGCCTTCACCGGAACGGTCGGCGTCAAACCAACCTATGGCCGGTGCTCGCGATGGGGCGTGGTGGCGTTCGCCTCGTCGCTTGACCAGGCCGGGCCGATCGCGAAGACGGTTGAAGACGCCGCCATCCTGCTGCAGTCGATGGCAGGCCATGATCCCAAGGATTCAACGAGCCTGCCGATCAAAACGCCGGACTTCCGCGCAGCGTGCGCACGCTCCGTCAAGGGCCTCACCATCGGGGTGCCGAAAGAATATCGCGCACCCGGCATGCCCCCGGAGATCGAAAAGCTCTGGGCTCAGGGCATCGCTTGGCTGCAGGATGCCGGGGCCGCGATCAAGGACATTTCCCTGCCCCACACAAAATACGCGCTTCCATGCTACTACATTGTGGCGCCAGCTGAAGCCTCATCAAATCTGGCCCGTTACGATGGCATGCGCTTCGGTCACCGCGCCCAGGGCCGGGATCTTGTGGAAACCTATGAGCGCAGCCGCGGCGAAGGCTTCGGGGCGGAAGTCAAGCGCCGGATCCTCATCGGCACCTATGTGCTTTCGGCGGGCTACTATGACGCCTACTACCTGAGGGCGCAGAAGGTGCGCACGAGAATCGCTGAGGACTTCCGCGCCGCATTCGAGGACGTTGACGCAATCCTTACGCCGACCGCTCCCTCCGCAGCCTTCGGCCTTGGCGAAAAGGCGGGAGACCCGGTGCAGATGTATCTGAACGATATTTTCACCGTCACCGCCAACCTCGCGGGCCTGCCTGGCATCTCCGTCCCGTCCGCTGTTGACGCGCAGGGACTTCCCCTTGGTCTGCAGGTCATCGGACGCGCGCTTGACGAGGAGACGCTGTTTGCTGTCGCCGCGGCGCTCGAGCGGGCTGCTGGCTTCTCCGCCAAACCGACAAAGTGGTGGTCGTAACTATGGCCGGGTATGCGGCGAGAGCGGCACGCGCACAAGGGAGGGGACCGGCGTCACGGGCCGCCGGCTGGCCCTGCGCAGGCGTTTTTGATGCGGCTATGGTCCGGCGCACACTCGCCGGTGGGGAGACGGCGTGATGGCGATCGACATGATCGAGCGGCGGGGCAAGCTGATTCCAGGAGCGACTGGCGACTGGGAGGTCATCATCGGGCTGGAAGTGCACGCCCAAGTCGCCTCCAACGCCAAGCTCTTCTCGGGCGCCTCGGCTGCGTATGGCGGCGACCCGAACGCGCATGTAAGTCTTGTCGACGCCGCCATGCCCGGCATGCTGCCGGTCATAAACCGTTTCTGCGTTGAGCAGGCGATCCGGACGGGACTTGGCCTCAAAGCAAAAATCAATCTGTTGAGCCGCTTCGACCGCAAGAACTATTTTTACCCGGATCTGCCGGCCGGCTACCAGATCAGCCAGTATCAGCATCCGATTGTCGGCGAAGGCGAGGTCGAGGTTGATCTTGACGATGGCGGCTCGGTGCCTGTGCGCATTGAGCGCATCCACCTAGAACAGGACGCTGGCAAGTCCATTCACGATATGGACCCCGATTTTACCTTCGTCGACCTGAACAGGGCCGGCGTCGCGCTGATGGAAATCGTCTCGAAGCCCGACCTGCGCTCATCGGAGGAAGCCGCGGCCTACCTCAAGAAGTTGCGCGCAATCCTGCGCGCACTCGGCACCTGCGACGGCAATATGGACGAAGGCAGCCTGCGCGCAGACGTCAACGTCTCAGTGCGCCGTCCGGGCGGCGAACTCGGCACGCGCTGTGAAATCAAGAACGTGAATTCCATGCGCTATGTGGCGATGGCGGTAGAGTATGAAGCCCGCCGCCAGATTGGCGTGATCGAAGACGGCGGACGGATCCGGCAGGAGACCCGCCTGTTCGACGTTAAAACTGGGGAAACCCGCTCCATGCGCTCGAAGGAAGACGCGCACGATTATCGCTATTTTCCAGACCCCGACCTTCTACCTCTCGTGCTCGACCCAGCCTGGGTGAAGGAGATCGAGGCAAGCCTGCCTGAACTTCCGGACGCCAGGAAGCAGCGTCTGATCGCCGAGTACGGCCTTTCATCCTATGACGCCAGTGTTCTGGTCGCAGACGGCGAGCGCACCGCATTCTTCGAGGCCGTGGCGAGAGGCCGCGATCCCAAGCTCTCCGTAAACTGGGTCACCCAGGATTTCTTTGGCGCCCTGAACAAAGCAGGCCTAGAACTTGCGCGCTCGAAGGTCGATGCAGCCAAACTTGGCGGTCTGATAGACCTGATCTCTGACGGAACAATCTCCGGTCGGATCGCCAAGGATGTGTTTGAGCGGATGTTCGAGACGGGGGATGCGCCCGGCGACATCGTTGCGAGGGAAGGCCTTCGGCAGGTGACCGATCTTACGGCGATCGAACAGGTGATCGACGCCGTGATGGCTGCCAACCCGGACAAGGTGGCGGAGGTCCGCGAGAAACCAAAGGCGTTCGGCTGGTGGGTCGGCCAGGTAATGAAAGCCTCCGGCGGCAAGGCCAATCCAAACGCTGTCAACGAGCTCCTGCGCAAAAAGCTGCAAATCGACTGAGACCTAGAAGCGACGTGTGATCTCGGCGCCCCATTGACGGCCGCGATTGAGAGTGAACGTATCAAATGGTCCATTCGGCCCGAGCCCCGCAAGCAGCGGCAACATGCCCTGACCGAAGGCCGAGATCGCCCAACGCTCATTTGAGACATTGCGGCCCCATAGTGCAGCCGACCAACCGTTGCGCGCCACGCCCGCACGCAGATCGATCCAACTCTTGGCTGGCGCACGCAACACGTTGTCCAGCTCGAAGTACGTCTCGCCTGTAGCGTTTATGTCCGCCTGTAATGTCAGCTCAACACCTGAAACGCGATGCTCCAGACGCGCCGACGCGGTCCCAGTCCAATCGGGCGCATTCGGCGTGCGAGCGCCAGAATAGTCGCGGGACCGCCCTGCCATCAGCGGATCAGGCGCGATGAACCGGTCGATCACGCCGCGCGAGCGGGCATAGCCAGCGGAAAGGACCAGGTCACTTGCCCGCGACAGCGCAAGCACAGCCTCGCCAGACAGCTCGATGCCGCGCACCCGGACTTCGTCAACGCTCAAGGTCACGGACTGGCCATCCAGGAACGTATAATTCTGATAATTTTCGATCCGGCTTTCAAAGACATTGGCGTCCAGGCGCCAGCCCGCACCGCGCGCTTTGGCGCCAGCCTCAAGGCTTCGTGTGACCTCTGGTTCGAAGCGGGCCTTCCAGATCGAACCGGCCCCGGGAAGCGGATTGAAACCGCCGGTTCGAAAGCCCTCCCCATACACACCATAAAAGTTCAGCTCTTCGTTGGGCATGAAGCCAAGCGCCAGGCGCGGCTGAACCTTTCGAAATGAAACATCGCGCCTGTCAATCCGGGCTCCGGAAACGGTTATCGTCTGTGTCCGATCGTCCTGATCTGAGCGCAGCTGGAATTCGCCAATCCAGCGCTCACCTGTTGCAGCGACACCTGCAAATATCGCGGACTGAAGGCTTGTCGTATCATAAGCCGGGGCCGGCGCGCCAAACAGAAGCGGCCCGAAGTCATCAATCCGACGTCGGGCTATGTCTTGCACGAAACCGCCAACTGTAAGCCGCCAGGCGACTGCGCCCTCTCCGCGGTCAAACACGCGCGCCCAACGCAACTCACCCGTCTGGACCGAAATATCCGTCGGCTGTGAGATTGGTTGCAGACCTTGGGGAAAAACCGGGGCGCCGAAAAACGTCAGCGGTCCTGCGCGATAGTCGAGTTCTTCGAACCAACGCTTGCGATAGCGATCCGACGCCAGCACACCAGACACCTCGCCGCCAGCCAACGGCGCCGTGACGCGCGCGCTGGCCTGCGACCACTGCCGCGCGCTGCGGCCCTCGAAATCGCCGATCGGATCAGTCAGGACCGGACCATCCAGAACGCCCAGGGCCAGTCCAGTGACATTGTTGGAGGACGCCCAGGCGGCGCCGCCGTCATCCTCCATCCATTGGAATTTGAGCTGCAGCGCCGCAGGCCCCAGCGGCCCTGACAGGCGCAGGCGCAGGTTCCGGCTTTCCTCCGCATCCACAACCCTATCCAATGTGCGGTTGCGGATCCATCCGTCCGCCGCCGACCAAGCGCCAGCAGCGCGCGCCCGCCATCCCGCGCCAAGGCGGATGCTGAGCGCGCCCTCGCCGCTGCGCCATGCGCCATCTCCGGCGCCCAATGAGACATACCCCAGCTGCGATGACGGATCGCGGGTGACGATCTGCAGAGCGCCGCCAGCGGCGCTCTTGCCGAGAACTGCTCCCTGCGGTCCCTTGAGGACTTCGATCTGCGCAATATCGTAAAGCCTGCCCGTGAAGAACTCCGTATCGGCAAGCGCGACGCCATCGGCCAGATATGCGATCGCAGCCTGTTGCAGCCTGTCGGTTGAGACGCCACGCAAGGATACGATGTTCGTTCCAGGGTCCTGGTCATTTATCATATGAAGACCAGGTGCTGCGATCACAGCTGCATCCAGCGTCGTGACGCCGCGCGCTGCGATGGTGTCAGCGTCCAGGACCGTCACCGCGGCCGGGGCGATGAAATCACTTTCAGCACCGCCTCTGACGGTGATGACCGTGTCGACGGTGATCGGGGCGGCGAGCGCAGGCGCACAGGCCAGAAACAACACACCCGCAGCGGGCAATACAGTGCGCATCACGTCTCCCTTCGCCGGCATGATCCGGAGCAGGTTCAACGGGTCGCTGCGCAAATGAGCAGCCTCTCAGCCCCATGGCGGGACTCCCCGGGTCACGCGCAGGTAGGCGCAGCGTCCGCGGGGGTCAAGCCTTCAATGCATGGTGAAGCGCGTCCGGTCCCGTCCGCGTCTCAGGGGCCCACGACCCGCGACCGCCCCCGACTGGAGCATTCAGCCATCGCAACCCCGTGCTCGGCACGGGGTGTGGTGGCGACAAACCCAGCTCGCCCGGCGACAGGACCGCGGGTCGGGAGAGACGCAACGCCGTCAGCTGGGGAGAAACGACGACGCCGGCCGGGCCCTGGCCGGGAGGTCCCGGGAAGTCCTGCCCCTGAGAAGCAGATCGCATTGCTGGGCAGGCGCAATCCTGTCCGCGAGGAACTGGGGACGGCTCGATCGCTCTGATGCAGTCATTGACCGCATCATCATCTCCAGCCGCCCCCATGCGTCCCCAACGAAGCGAGATGCTTCACTGACCGCAAGGATAGTCTTCAGCGCCGCAAATCCTATGGAGGGTTCCCCCCAGCAGGCTAAATGATCAGACAATGACGCAGCGCCTGTGCAACGGCTTCAGCCCGGCTGCGGCAGGACAGTTTCTCGAGGATCCGCGTGGCGTGCTTGCCCACGGTTCGCTCGTGAATGCCGAGCTGCGCCGCCACCTGCTTGTCCGTCGCACCATGCGAGATCAGCATCAGAACCTCGATTTCGCGTGCGGTAAGCTGATTGCGACGCGCCTTCACGTGGATCGGACGACTTAGCTGGTCAGTGCGCCGGCGCATCGCATGAGCGAACAATTCAACTGCCGCGCGCGAAGCAATGTCGGTTTTCGGCTGGGCGCCGGCGATGGAGACGAGCATCCTGCGGCCATCGCCGCCGATGAGTTGCAGCGCCAGCCCCTCATGCAAGCCGAATGTTTGGGCCGCCTCACGGACGCTGCGCGCCTCCGGGGTGTCCTGAAGGGCATGGGCCTGCGACCAGGTGAATGGATCCGTCGTGCGTTTGGACATGGCGATAACGGGATCATGGATCCATGAGCCGTGCGCCAGATACTGGTCAAGAAAACCGGCAGGCGAGCGTTCGAAGAGCACAACCCAGGGACCATCGGCGCTCTGGCGATGAGCGGGGACGCAAACCACCACACACGGGTACCCGAGCGGGGCGATGGCGGCAGCGAAGGCGTCCGCCAGCGCAGCAATCGAGGCGGCGGCGGAGAGCGCCTGCAAGTGCGTGACATAGTCGCGATAAAGGAGGGTCGGTGTTTCGGGCGGCGGAGCAACCTCTACGCCCGCAAGCTGAGCGGGCCTCACGGGCATCATAGGCATCCTCACACCCGCTCAGCCTGCGCCCGCGCCGGATACAAACTCACTGGGAGCGATCCTTCCAGATAGACGTCTGAACAATCAAACAGGAAATCGCTGACACGCGCAGGCTTCTTGTCCTGCGACACATTCGCACTGGCTCCGCGCGCCCAGCGCCCACGGGGAACTTCAGTTATCGTACAGCCCGCCCCGGCTGGTTTTCCCCTGATCAGCCGATCGGGCTATCGGCATGGCGCTGGCTGTAATGTCAAAGGTGAGCTCACGGGCCTGTGAGGGGCAGCATGGCGCATCTCCCTCGCCAAACACAAACTTGACCAGAGAAAGAACTCGGTCGCGGAACGTGATCCGATCGGCGGGCGCCTCCCCGTCAGATTTTCGTGCAATAATTTGAGTGGGGCCGGCTCTCCAGGCGCCGTCCATGCGCCGATAAACAACAAGATACCGGCCAGCGTCATCCCCGTCCCGCCCACGGTTCAGTGTAAGAAATACGAGATATTCGTCCCCGCCGTCGCCATCGAGGTCAAGCTTGTGCCAAGCAGCGCCCGCTCCAGCTGCGCCAATGTAAAGTCCGGCGTCTGCCAGGTCCGCGATCAGCACACGGTGGACATCAGAGAGCTCAACCGGAGTTTGAAGGCCCGAATACGAAATGAGCAGGTCGCCGTGTTGTTCAAGACGGGGTGTCGCTGCCTCACCGCCGAAACCCGTCTGCGGCACAGGCGCATCGTCCGGCGCGCCCGCCCTGGACGCTGCATCGCCTGCTCCGGACTTTGGCGCGCCGGACGACGGGGTTTCCGAAAACCGCGGCGACTTTTCTGAAAGTTTTCCGAAACCGGCTGCGCCAAACAAGGCGAGCATGCCGATGATCGCCATCAAAACTGCGATGTCGATGCCGCCAGGTCTCTGGCCAATGCGCTGGTCCATCTCTACCGCGCCCTACCGCGCCCCGAGAGCGCCGGATACGCCAGTTCACGCGTCGCGAACCTGCAGGGCGGGCGCACGCGCCACGCCTCCAGACCATTCACGTTTTCAGCCAGCCCAGTCAAAGGCGAACAAGAAACATACCAAGTGAGCCTGCGCAGGCTGATTTTGAGTTATGTTCAGCAAGCTGATTTGTACACGCCGCTTCATAGGCAAGGGATAATTTATTAACATTTCGATAATTCGTTACAATGATGGTGTGAGGCCTCACCGGAGCGTTGGGCAAATCGGCGTAAGATCGCCCTCTGGACACGAGCAGCCACACGGCGGGTCGCACGATCGTCGACAGCACCGCCATGGCGGATCCAACGTCAGCGCCGGCGGCGGTCAACAAGACGACCAGCGCCGATCATTAAACCGCCCATGCCGCTGAAGGCGACCAGAAGGACAGCACTGTTGCGAGCAACCCCGCCCCATCCTTCCTTATGCAGATCGAGAAAGAAGTAGGTATACTTCCCCGTTATCCCGCCGAGAACCAGGGCGAAGACGCCGTAGACTGCAACAAACGCTGGCCAGACAAGGGCGTCACGCCAGCGCAGGTCAGATTTTGGCGCAAACACGAACCAAAACGCCACCATGAGCAGAGGCACAGCGCCGTGCATGATCCGATCCGACGTCCAGCGCAGACCCTGCGGCGACCACTTATCGCTCAGCACCGTCCAGAACACCACAAAGGTGATGAGGATGGACAGCGTCACAGCCCCGAGGAATGATTGATCGGGCTGGGCGCCGCCAGGCCAGCGATGCACTGTCACGGCCGTCATGGTCAGCGCCACCAGAAGATTTGACAGGATCGTGTAGTAGGTAAGCGAGTGCAAGGTGGCGTCAAACGCGCCGCCGCCGCGCTGCACGCTCTCCACGGTTGCAACAATGAGGTGCAGCCCAAGACCAAACCAGGCCACAAGCGCGATGACGCCAGAACTCAAACGGGCGCGCTGCGTCATGGATTTTCCCCCGGGGGTCAGGCTAGCTCTGCCGGGGCGAAATTGGCAAGTTCCAGCTCGTCCCGTGCACGCTTGCGCAGGAGCGCGCCCCAACACCGCCGGCGAAGACATGACCGGCGCCAGGCAGACTACGCTGCTGCAAACGCCCGGTCGCGACCCATGCCGCAACACAGAGCCTGTTTGACCCAGACATGGCCAGACGCCCGGAAAACCGGGCCCTTGGCAGCCCGCCTGCGTCAATAATGTCAAACACAGGAGCGCCGAGAACCCGCCCTGCGGCAGTCTTCGCCGCATGCTCATCGCTGGCCGTAAATTGCACTGGGTGCGCAGCAAAGCGATCGTTGCGCGCGATGATTTCGGGATCAGCCTGATTGGGCAAGCTCACTAAACGAGCCCGTGGCTGCCACGACCGCCCCTGTACCTCTCAGTTGCGGTTTAGGTCATCCTTTCCGCCTCGGGCCGGCCGATCGAGAGCAGCCCTTCGCCCCCTGCGCCTTTGAGCGCCTGGGGGGGACATGCGCCTCGATCGGTCGGCTGCGTTGCACGCCCAGTGGGGAGTTGCGCCGGATCATCTGAGCGCCAGTACAGG
>JBEIHX010000030.1:0-43157 GCA_040381075.1 Hyphomonadaceae bacterium | reverse complement strand
CGGACGACCGACCCGATATTCCTGCCACAGCAGCGCCCGCGTCACGCCTTTGCGCTTCATCTCGCCATGGATCTCGGCACAGTCCGGATCCGGGCGGACAACGCGCGGCCCGTCCTTCGGCGAAAACAACAGGCCTTCCAGCGCACCATCACCCAGGTCCACGGGAACCGGCCAGGTGATACCCGCAACCTCAGCCCGGCGCACGGACTCCAACGCCGTCGCCGCCGAGACGCCAACCACGCCCGAGATCTCGCGCAGGCTGCACCCGACCGCGTATTTCAAACGCAACACCTCGCGCACCTGGCGCATCGACTTCCTCCTCGCAGACATGGGCTCCCCCTCGTTCTCAGGGGATCTCGTCTCGCACGCCGGGCCCTTCCAGGCCTGTTCAGCTTCCGTCGGAGTGGGTGTTCAGCTTGGATCGGAATGGGTGTTCAGAATGCATCGGTGCACGCGCGCTCACGGTAGTGGGGGCGCCACAGGCACTGAATGTCTGCGATAGGGCCAATCATGTGAGGTCGTAGGGATGTGGCCAAGCGTCAGTTATGTGATCCGTTTCTTGCCGGAGCGCCGGGGCAGCGGCTCGTACCAGTCGTGTCAGCTCATGTCTTCGATTGCCAAGACCCAGCCAGCGTCGAAGTTCTGGCGGGTGGCGCCGATGTTTTCGCGCGCCCATGCAAAGAGCTCTTCCTTGGTCGCAGGCCTGGGTGCGCCGGGGATCATCAAGGTCCTCAACCAGTCCCGGCAGCGCTCGCAGCGGGCGCGCGCCTCAGCGGATGATCTTTCGCGTGAATTCATGCTCGGCTCGCCAACGCCATCTGCACCCTAATGATCCGCAGGAAAAGCTGTTTTGGACGCAACACAAAAAGCGACTTTAAGAACGACACAATAAGCGATTTGTGCTACGGAGGGCGTCCAGGATGATTGCAAATGGCCTCTCCCAACGAAAAGCTAGCCCAGGCCCTTGAGAATCTGCGGGAAATCCAGGCGTCCGGGCGTCGGGCGATCCGCTCGGCGGACCTGAGCCGGTCTACCCGTGAGGTCCTCCAGAAACAGGGTTTCCTACAGGAGGTGATGAAAGGCTGGTACATCCCTGCCCGGCCGGGCGGGGGAGACGGCGAAACGACGGCCTGGTTTGCCTCCTTCTGGGGCTTCTGTCGGGACTACCTCAATGAGCGCTTCGGCGACGGCTGGGCGCTGACGCCCGAGCAATCGCTCGTGCTCCACGCCGGCAATCAAGGCGTCCCTCGGCAATTGCTGGTGCGGGCGAAAGGCGCGCGCAATCGGGCCACCGATCTCATCCACGGCACGTCGATCTTCGAAGGCGATCACACCTTGCCGACGCAAGAAGACGCCGTTGAACTGAACGGATTGCGGGTTTTCGCAATCGTGCCCGCCATGATCGCGGCGGGGCCGAGCTTCTTCGAACTCTATCCGACTGAAGCGCGCACGATCTTGTCCATGCAGCGCGATGCGTCCGCGCTGCTCGCGCGACTGCTCCAGGGCGGACATTCCACCATTGCCGGGCGTCTCGCCGGGGCGCTCAGAAATATTGGCCGCGATCGCGAGGCAGATGACATTCTCGCCGCGATGCGCGCGGCTGGCTACGACGTCCGCGAAAGCGATCCGTTCAAAGACCACTTTGTGCGATCGCCACACAAGCGCGATCCCTCGCCCTATGCGCATCGCATTCGCCTCATGTGGCAGAAAATGCGCGAAGACATTCCGGCGCGGTTTCCCGCGCCGCCGCTGCGCGTCAACGACATCGACGCCTACATGCGCCAGGTCGATGATATCTACGTCACCGACGCCTACCATTCGCTCTCGATCGAGGGCTATCAAGTCAACACCGCTCTTATCGAGAGGGTTCGCAGCGGCGGCTGGAACCCCGACAGCGACGAAGCCGACCGCGAGCATCGCAACGCCTTGGCCGCTAGGGGGTACTGGCAGGCGTTTCAGGTCGTCAAAGAGAGCGTTCGCGACGTGCTTGAAGGCGCCAATCCCGGCGATGTCGCGGATCGCCATCACGGCGCCTGGTATCGCGAGCTGTTTGCACCGAGCGTTGCGGCAGGTCTCGTGAAACCTGAAAGCTTAGCCGGCTATCGCAACAGTCCGGTCTATATCCGCAGCTCGCGTCATGTGCCGATCAATGCCGAAGCTGTGCGTGATGCGATGCCGGTGCTCCTCGATCTGCTGCGCGAGGAGAGCGATCCGGCCGTTCGCATCGTTCTGGGGCACTTCATCTTCGTCTACATTCACCCGTACAGCGACGGCAACGGACGCACCGGGCGCTTCCTGATGAACGTCATGAACGCAGCGGCTGGGTATCCGTGGACGGTCGTGCCGGTCCAATCGCGCGCTCAATACATGGCGGCGCTGGAAGCCGCGAGCGTGGATCAGGACATTAGGCCGTTTGCGGCGTTCCTCGCCGGGTTGATCGGGCAGCCGGCGCCGCAAGTGTAATGAGTTCTCTGCGTCGCGACTCGCGCTATCGTTTACAGCGATGTCGGTCGCGGCCTCGGAAACTTTCCGCCCGCTTGTGAGCTGACGCATAGCGCTCGGTCAGCCGCATCCCTGGCCGGCTCCCTCGCCATCTTCTTCCACCTCCGCCGCGCCGACAGGTGTCAAGCACCCAGATTTACGAGATATGGCGACACCCAGTCTTACGAATTGCTGTAGCCGCCGGTCGTTCCTGGCGCGCGGACCGCAAGAGTCTGCGCGCGCCAGCGGGGCTTCTCCGTCACTTTCATCACCGCGGCGTCGCTCGCCTCGCAAGTGATGGAGGCCCGCGCCGAACGCCGCCTCCTGCGTCTGCAGCAAACGCTGGCCGGCGTGCAACTGCTGATCGTCGAAGAGCTTGGCTATGTGCCGCTGTCGCAGACCGGGGCGGAATTGCTCGTCGACATCTTCAGCCAACGCTACGAGGGCGGCGCCACGATCATCACGTCCAATCTGCCGTTTGAGGACTGGACCAGCGTCTTCGGCTCAGAGCGCCTCACCGGTGCGCTCCTCGATCGCCTGACCCACCCCGTCCACAGTCTCGAGTTGAACGGCGAGAACTACCGGCTGTAAACCTCATCGGCCCGCAAGCGCCGCCGCGCCGGCGCGCCCGCAGTAACCCCGAGACCCTCGATCCCGTCACAGATGAAATCCTTAACGCCTGACCCCGCCCAAACCGCCGCCGCGCATGGAAAGCCCACCCCGCGGGGGCCCTTTCCATGCGCCGACGATGACGCCCCGTGGCACGTCTTTCGGGCGCCGCCTGGTGCACTTTTCGAACGCCACATGGCCGGCTTTTCGGGCGCCGTTGACACCGGATCCTCATCCGTCTTGCGCGGGGCAGGCGCGACCACCTCGCGGCGATGGAGCTGCATCCCGGTATCCGGAAGCGTCTGGATCCGGAAGCGTCCGGGTCAGGAGCGCGGGATGCGGAAGGCGCAAGCGCGGGCCAGCGCCGAGAGATTGACCGCGCACGCCCGACGCCTTACATTTTGTCTTACCAGACGTAAGGAATTGTCATGACCGCCGCCACCCTGACCTCCAAGGGACAATTAACCCTGCCCAAGGACGTGCGGGCGGCGTTGGGGGTTGGTCCCGGAGACCGGGTCGATTTCGTGCGGATGGAGGATGGCAACTTCGCCGTGCTGCCGGCGACCCACTCGGTGAAGAGCCTGAAGGGGCTCATCCCCAAACCGAAAAAGCCCGTCTCGCTCGAAGACATGGACAAAGCGATTGCGCGCGGAGCCAAGGGCGCGTGATCGGCCTCGATACCAATGTCGTCGTTCGCTTCCTTGCCCAAGACGATGAAACCCAGTCGCCGATCGCCACGCGCTTCATCGCTCGGCTGAGCCGGGAGCGGCCGGGGTTCATCAGCTCTATCGTGCTGGCGGAAATTACCTGGGTTTTGGCGCGCGCCTACAAGGCCTCGCGTGACGACATTGCAAGGGCGGTGGAAGGTCTGCTCCGGTCAGCCGAACTGATCGTGGAGAACACAGACGCCGCCTATCGCGCGCTTGGAATTTATCGGGCGTCGCAATCCGGCGAATTCGCCGACGCGCTGATTGCGCAGACGGCGGCGCTCGCCGGCGCCGGCGAGACGGTGACTTTTGACCAGAACGCGGCGGCGGCGCTTGGGATGCGCCTCTTGCGGTGACTGGCGGCGCCAAGCCGGGCCGCCTTGGCAGGCGGTCGGGAACGGCCGGCTTGGAGCGTGCCCCCTCTGGCCGGGAAGTTGTCGCCCGCTGCGGTATAGGAATTGATCCACATCATGTGGAACTTGGTCTGGGTCGTGATCGTGCCGCATGGCGTGGTCTAACTGCCGCGACGAGCGTCACCGGAATGCTGGCCTTTCCGAGCCTGGAGCCCTGAGGCGCATGGGGAAATCGCCAGATGCGGCGGTGACGCCCCGCATTTCGGGGCGTGATCATCCCATTCGCCTAGGCGACAACTCAGCCTGAGGCAATACGGGGGGCACATTTGCAAGCCGATTGACAATCAGACGGCCATGCGCGGATGCCGGGCGCCCTGGTGCGCCAGGGCGTCCGGCATTGAGTTCATTCTGCGGCCTGTCTTATGAACATCTCGCGCTGTGGGCCGATCCGTCCTGCGATTGACCAAAGCTCCTGAGGATCAACGTCGTAGACCCCGAGCGCGTTGCCGCCGAGCATCTTCTGAATGTCATCTGACGGCAATCCGCCGAGGCTGACAACCATCTTTTCGCGCGTCCTCGGCCACGTTCCTTCTGGATGCGGATAGTCGGTCCCCCACATGATTCGATCAATGCCTATGTCGTAATAGGACTGGGTTGTTTCCTCATCCGGAAGGGCGGAGCATCCAACCCAGATATTGCGGCAGAAGTACTCACTCGGCTTCATGCTCATATTGGCGTTATAATCGCCGAGTTTGCCGCTCGTGTGCTTGGCGGAGGCGCGAATATCCATCAGGCGTGTCATCCACGGAAACCAGAATTCCCCCCCTGCCTCGGTGAAGCAGACCTTGAGTTTTGGATATTCTTCGAAAACGCCGCCGAATATCATGCTCCAAAGCGGGCGCGTCATCCAGAAAGCGAACTCGCACAGATAGGTTCCGATCCACCCGGGCTGGGTGGTGTCGTAGCCCGGTGAGGCGCCGGAGTGGAAGTGCAGGGGCATTTTGAGATCCTGCAACTGCGCCCACACTTTGTAGTATTTGGTGTGGTTGTACATGTCGTAGCCGTCGGTCAGGGCTGGGAAAAACACGCCCTTCAGACCATTCTCCCGGGCCCAGGCTATCTCCTTCATGGTCTCGTCAAGATCATAAAGGGCCGGGATCACCGCGAGACCGATGCGGCGGTGGGGGTCATCCTTGCAAAACTCTGCAAGCCAGCGATTGTGTGCGCGCGCGCCTGCCCACTGAAGTTCAGCATTCCTGGCTGCTGGCCGCAATCCGATGTCCGCACCGAAGGGCGGCGCATTGCGCTCGGTGATGCCGTCGGGAAACAGCACTTCAGCGGCGACGCCGTCGCGATCAAGTTCCCGGTTCCGGATGGCGCCATCCCACGCGCCTTCAAGGCCGTCCCCGACCCTGGCGCGCCATTTGGTGTTGAAGTCGTTGATCAGAAATCGCTTCTCGTGCTCCTCCCGGGCCTTGATGTCCGCAATCAGGGTCTCGTCAAACTGGCTCCGGTACTTTGCATCAAGGTAGTCGCGATACCGCT
This sequence comes from Hyphomonadaceae bacterium, assembly GCA_040381075.1. Classification (GTDB taxonomy): domain Bacteria; phylum Pseudomonadota; class Alphaproteobacteria; order Caulobacterales; family Aquidulcibacteraceae; genus JBEIHX01. The sequence continues at coordinate 37,462 of JBEIHX010000030.1, read as the reverse complement.
CTGGCGGCAGCCCTACATGGCCGTCCGACGAGATGACGAGATACCTGTCCATCAATGGCCTCCAAAACACCCGCGACCGCGCATGCAGCGCCAAACCTGCGCATGCAAACGCAAAGCAGCACCAGTTCATCGCCCTGGGCGGTCAGCATGGATAGCGACACCGCAGCGCGTCCGTGCGTCAGTGTAGAACCTTGCAGTGGAGGAAAAAGGCCCTGTGCGGGAACGCTTTATCGTTGCTTGCGGACAATGAAGGGCTGTCGTCCGGCGAAGTTCCCGAGCAGGAGGGCGAGAAGCAACGCAGCCGGTATCGCAAAAGGCGCCTCGCCCCAGACCTGATACGCCAAAGCCGCCACAATGGGCGGCGCCGTGATCGAGGCCCCGGCGATCAAACTGACGGACGACGCGACCACGACTTGCTCGGTGTCTTCAGCGGCAAGCGATGCGGCGGCGGTGAAGCCAGGCCGCGCCATCCCGAAGCCAAAGCTGGCGACGATGAAACCTGTGACAGCGCCAAGCGACGCCGGAATGAGGATCGCCACGGCGTTTCCGAGCAGACTGATCGCCGCCCCTACCTGCATCATCCGCTGTGGCGCCAGAGGCAGGACGCGTCCCAAGCCCCACTGCGCCGCGACGGCGGCGGCTGCACCTCCTGTCATGGTGAGCCCAATCAGGGATTGGGCGCCGGAAACCTCGCCCCCACCGCGATCAATCAGGACAAAGCCAAGGGTGTAGAGATTTATGGCTTGCGCCGAGCACAGGACGAGGCCGAACATCAGATAGCGGCCAACCACCGGCTTGAACCAGACGGACTTGAGCGAGCGATGCGATGACGTGGCCTCGTGCATGCGGATGACCGTCGTGCCGGGCAAGAAAAAATAGGACGCTGCAAGCGCTACCAGTCCGATGGCGGCGAAAGCAGCCATGGGGCCGACAGATCCAATCGGCTGAAACATGAGAAACGGCGCAATCGCCGGTCCAATTATGGTGCCAAGGCTGACCGCCCCCGACAGCGCGGTCAGTGCAAGCGTGCGTTCAGGCCCTTGGGTCCTGGCGGCGACAAAGACTTGCGTGGCAGTCGCCGCCGCCGACCCCGACGCCCCATAAACGGATCGCAGAACCAGGAAGAGCGCAAAGGTAGCGATCGGCCCCGTCCAGCCGAGGCCGCCAAGAGTGACGGCGAGAGCGCAGCCGCCCATGGACGCAATGAAGCCGACGAGTCCCAGTCGAATGAAGACATTCGCGCCGTATCGGGAAACTGGGGCGATCCAGAGCGGTGAACTTGTCGCCCAGACCAGAGCCGACAGCGAAAAGATGCTGGCGACCAGAAAGTCAGGGATCCGCAACTCCCGGCCGATCGCCGGCATGACCGAAACCAAGCCGAGATTGCCGATGGCTGTGAGGCAATTGAGCGACCCAAGATAAGGAATGACCCATCGCGATCCGGATCGCGATGGGTCACCTTTTGTGGATTTAGCCACATCCATGGTTTAGAAGCGAAAACGCACTTCTGCCCCATAGCTCTTCGGGTCACCATACTGACCCAGCGTCAGAACCGACAGATTGATCGCTGCGACCTTGTACTCCTCATCGGTCAGGTTTTCGCCCCAGACCGACACTTCGAGTTCGCCGCCGCCTCCGACCTTGATGTCTGCCAGACCGATCCGTCCGCTCAAAAGCCCATACGCAGGCAGTTTCGCCAATGGATCGTTGACGATATTGGTGAACTGGGCGTCCCTCCAGCTCCAGTTCAAGCTCGTTTCCAAGGTCCCAAAGCCGACGTTTTTCTCATACAACGCGCCCAGCTGGTAGTTCGACTTCGGAACGCGCGGAAATACGTAACTGTTCGTAACATTTGTCCCGTCCGGCAGCACAAAATCTGTGTACCGAGGGTCAATCACACCGCCGCCAAACGTGAGATTGAACCCGTCAAACAGCCGGAAAGATCCCTCAAGCTCAAGCCCTGAGAAACGCGCCTCGCCTGCGTTGACGATATTCGTGGTCACCAACGCCGGGACGAACACGCCCGCCTGAAAGTCCTTGTAGATGGACTCATAGGCCGCCAGATCAAGACGCAGGCGACGGTCGGGACTTACATATTTGAGGCCCGCTTCAAAGGAGGTGAGATCCTCCTGATTGTATGGGGTCAGGAATGCAGCGTTCGTCGCAGCCGTATCGTTGATCCCCCCGCTCTTGAAGCCCGTGGCGATCCGGCCGTACACGGTGAGGTTCGGTGTAAACCGGTAGAGCACATTGAGCGCTGGGGTGAAGCTCGTCCATGAGTCTGAATTTGTCAGCGGGAACAGGTCGGTGTAGCCGATCCCCCCCGCACCGGGGCGGGCGCCCGCGGCCGGTTGGCCGCTGCGCGTCACCGGGTTTCCGCTCGCATCCCGCCGGAACACGCCAGAACCGGCTGAGGCCGGCGCGGTGCGGTAGGCAGTGTTCGCCAGAAGCAGCTCGTAGGCGGACTTCTCTTCCTTTGTGTAGCGCGCGCCGAGGCCGACAGTGAGACGTTCCTCAAATGTTTTCGGCGTCCATTCAAGTTGGCCGTACGCCGCGTAGGAGTTCGAATTGCCGCCCCGCTCGGAGATGTCAAAGGCCGAGTTGCCCCCGAACTGGAAGTTCCACCTCGGATTGAAGACATCATAGGAGTCGTCAAGGTAAAACAGGCCCGCGGTGTATTCGATCGGACCGGCCGTCCCGGTCGCCTGGAACTCCTGGGTGAACTGCCGGTAGTTATTGTTCAGGATGAACCGGAACAGATCCAGCGGACTGCCGTCAAAGTCACTGGACGACCTGGTTTTTGCGCTCCGCCAGGCGGAAATCGACTTGACGGTCATATCGCCAAGCCCAGGCTGCCATTCGAGCGTCAGAGCATGGCCGTTGACCCTGAAGTCACTGTTGAGCGCGCTTTGCGATCCGGTCGTCTTGGTTCTGCGCGACACGACATAGGGGGCGAGCAGACCGTTGACGAACGCCGTGCTCCCCGACCCCGTGACCGCAGTCGTCACAAGCTGCGAGGGGGTGCCCGTGCTGTCCGTCAGATCGAAGCTGTAGCGCGCCGAAAAGGCGTCGGACGGCGCCCACAATACGTCCACGCGCCCAGCAGACAGTTCCTGTTCGCCGAAACCGCGCTGAGTTGCGGAATTGAAATAGTATCCATCGCTCTTGCGGTGTGTGGCGGCGACTTTCATGCTGAAGCCTGACACTTCGGGCAGGTCCACGATTGCGCTTGCATCAACGCTGCCGAAGCTTCCGGTCGACGCCTCAAGCTGCGCCCCGAACTGACCGCTCGGCGCCTTTGTGATGAGGTTGACCGCCCCGCCGATCGAGTTGCGACCGTAGAGGGTGCCCTGCGGGCCACGCAGAACCTCAACCCGCTCCAGGTCGATGGTATCAAAGGCGGCGCCGGTCGACTTGCCGATCGCGACGCCGTCAACATACAGGCCGACCGGCTGATCGCGCGCCAAACTGGTGTCGGCGGATGGCGAAAGGCCTCGCAGGCTGATCAGTGGGCCGAACGTATTGCCGATCGTCTGGTTGATCTGGATGTTCGGAACGATTGTGCCGATGTCGGTGACTGTCTGAACCTGCGCCCGGTCCAGGGCCGCCTCGCCAAGAGCCGACACCGACGCAGGCACATCAATCAACCGCTCCTCGCGCCGCCGCGCAGTGACGACGATTTCGCTCGATTCATCGACCTGGGTCTGCGGCGCGCTTGCCGCTGCACTTTCCTGGGCGAGCGCCGGCATGGGCGCCAGGATCGTTGACGCCGCAAGGGCGAACTTAAACCGTTGCAAGAACATTCTTCCTCCCCCGTACTCTGTTGCAGCCTTGATCAGCCGCTGCCGAATTTCCGGCATTCTGGACTGCGACGATAGCGAAGCGCCTCACAGGTATAAGCCATCACTTGCGGCCACAGTGTTCGCTGGCGTGGATAATCTTCCCCCAACCGCCCGATCGCCCTTCGCCTGCAGTGCAGCTGCGCCGTGGGCCCGCGCGAGCCCGCCTCGGCCGCTGGCGGCGGCGCGACCCGTGCGCGCGGCGCACAATGCAGGAATGCCGCCGGTTCAGCAGCCCCAGCGCCAGCAGCGGCGTGACTGGCGGGCTCACTGACGCAGCAGGTCCTTCATGACCTTTCCGGCAGCGTTGATGGGAAGCGACTGCACAACCTCGTAAAATCGCGGCGCCTTGAAATTGGCCATCTGCTCGCGGGCCCAGACGGCAATGTCTTCCACGGTGGCCTCCACGCCTGGGCGCAAGACGAGGAACGCCTTGCCGACTTCGCCCAGGCGTGCGTCGGCAACGCCGATTACGGCGACCTGTGCGACGCCAGGATGGCCCGACAACCGTTTTTCCACCTCTGCCGGGTAAACGTTAAACCCGCCGCTGATAAACATATCCTTCTTGCGGTCGGTGATGCGAAGATAGCCGTCGTCGTCGAGCGTTCCGACGTCGCCGGTGTGCAGCCAGCCATCCGCGTCAATGGCGGCTGCGGTGGCGTCAGGGTCGTCAAGGTAGCCGACCATGACCCCATAGCCTCTGACCAGTATCTCACCTGGCCTTCCCGTCGCGCACGGCAGGCCCGCGTCGTCGACCACGCGCAGTTCCAGTCCGGCGAGCGCCTTGCCGCAACTCTCGGCGATCAACTCTTCGTGATCGCCCCGGCGGCAGGCCGTAATGGCGGGGCATTCGGTCATGCCGTAGGCCGTGACAGTATCGACGAGGCCAAGTTCACTTCGCATCCGGCGAATGAGTTCGGGCGGGACAGTCGCGGCACCGGTCGCCGCGCCCCGCAGAGAAGAGCAGTCAAACGGCGTCTCGCGCCTGGCTGCCAGCAGCATATGGAAAATCGTCGGCGGGCCAGGCAGAAAATTGATCCGGTCCTCTTCAATATGCTGGATGACACGCGCCGCATCGAAACTCGCCATCGGATAGACCGTCGCGCCGGCAAGCAGGGCTGCAACCCAACCGGCCTTGTAACCAAAGGTATGAAAGAATGGATTGATGATCAGGTAGCGCTCCCCCTCCCCAAGCGCCATGTGACGGGCCCATTCGTCAAACATGGGGATGACGCGGCCATGCGTGCTGATCACGCCCTTGGGAAGCCCCGTTGTTCCGCTTGTAAACATGATGTCGCAGACGTGATCAGCAGTCAGGCGGGAAAGCGCGGCATCAACCTCTGGATCGGACGGCCCGGCCCCTTTGCTGATGAAATCACTCCACTGCGCGTCGAGCGCCACGATCTTCTCAAGGTCTGGCAGCGTCGCATCTTTGAGACTGTCGACATAATTTGTCCCAAGAAAGTCGCGCATGGTCATGAGAAGCTTTGACCGTGTACGAACCAGAATATCACTGGCTTCTGTAGGTTTCAGGCGGGTGTTGATGGGGATGATTGCTGCGCCGCAGCCCATCGCACCGACCGCTGCAAGGATCCATTCCCGCCTGTTCGGCGCCCAGATCGCCACGCGGTCGCCCTGGCGAACCCCATGGGACAGCATGGCCGATATCGCCGCGCGGCTTTCCTGCCAAAGCCGGCTGAAGCTCCAGGTTTCGCCACGCTCAACGAGGGCTGGCGCAGCGCCGCGCGCCTCGGCGGCCGCCTGGACAAGCTGTGGAATCGTTTCCGGAAGCTGTTTCAGCATCACCGCACGCGCTCCTGGCGCGACCAAACAGCCCGCGCGCGGCGCGCCGGGCGCACAGCTGGCTCGAGCGTGCACACGGTGCGGCGGTACGACTGAGCGCCTTTGCGTCTAGACATTGTCGCGCTCCGGATAGTAACGGCTGATGACGTCGACCACGCAGGCCGGGCGCTCGCCGCCTTCGATGTCGATGGTGACGCGCACAACGGTCTGGACAGCGTCTCCCGCCAGGCTCTCGGCTGACACCAGTTCGCCAACCGCGCGGATCCGCGATCCGACCTTCACCGGGCTCAGGAAACGAAGCCGGTCAGCGCCAACATTCACGGCGTGCGCGAAGCCGCGAACCTCCAGCAGAGCGGGAAGAAAGTAATTCACCAGGCTCATCGTCAGATAGCCATGGGCGATGGTTGTCCCGAATGGTCCAGTCCTCGCCCGCTCGACATCGACATGGATCCATTGGTGGTCGCCAGTCACGGCGGCGAAACCATCGACCCGCGCCTGATCAATCAACAGCCAGTCGGTCGGACCGAACCTCGCGCCGTCCTGAGCCAGGAGGTCACTCACTTTTGGAAAAATCCGCACGCTCATCGGTCAGGCCCTCTGACTGGAAACTGACAGGACCTCGCCTGTCATGTAACTCGACAGATCGCTGGCAAGGAAAATGATGACGTTCGCCACCTCCCAGACCTCTGCGGGGCGACCGAACGCCTCCCGGGCTGACAGCTCCGCCAGAAGGTCGTCACTCGTGACCTTGGCCAGAAACGGGTGCATCGCAATCGAGGGCGCAATGGCGTTGACCCTGACGCCGTGTTCGGCGGCCTCAAGCGCCGAACACCGCGTGAAAGCCATCACGCCGGCCTTGGCGGCTGCGTAGTGCGCCTGGCCCCTTTGCGCCCGCCAGCCCAGAACCGAGGCGTTGTTGACAATCGCGCCGGCTCTTTGGGCGTACATGACGGGCAGGAAGGCGCGCGACATTCGGAAGACGCTCGTCAGCGTGACGTCGAGAACCCGACTCCAGGCGTCGTCAGTCATATCGACCACCCGCGCCTCCCCGCCCAGTCCGGCATTGTTGACCAGAACATCCACGCCGCCATGCAGCTTGACTGCGACGTCCCGCAACGCGTCGATCTGTCTTTGGTCGGTGACATCACACAGGCATGTGGCAGGGCGCCGGCCGACGGCGGCTTCGATCCGCTCCGCGGCTTCGCCGAGTCTGCGCTCATGGTGGTCGCTGATCAGCAGATGCGCGCCTTCCTCTGCGGCGCGGCGGGCGGTGGCGTAGCCAATGCCGGTGCCCGCTGCTGCGGTGATGACCACGCGCTTGTCCCGCAGAAGGTCGCGCGGCGGAGGATATACGGGCGCTTCAATCGACATCGCCGTCATGTGTCCCCCCTCGGCTCCCGTGGCAGACCGAGCCCCCGCTCTGCAATGATGTTGCGCTGGATCTCATTCGTGCCGCCGTAGATCGTGTCCGCTCGCGAATACAGGAAAAGATTTGGCAACAGGGGCAGGCGGTCGCTGTCGAGCGGCCACATCTCGCCGGACTGCCCCAGAACGTCCATCGCCAGGACGCCGAGATTGCGTCGCCAGGTCGCCCATTGGATCTTGTAGGTCAGCGCCGGGCCCTGCATGGCGGTCGGATCCGCGCCGGACAGCATCCGAAGCGCTCCATAGCGCATCAGCCGCAGCCCGATTTCGGCATCAGCGATCCGCTGACGGATGAGCACGTCCCCCGACTTGCCATTTGCACGCGCGGCATGAATGACCGCATCGAGCTCATTTCGAAACTGCATCTGTTGTGCGAGGGTTGACACTCCGCGCTCAAAACCCAGCAGAGCCATGGCGATCTTCCAGCCATCGCCCGGCGCTCCGAGGATGTCAGCCGCATCGCACCGCGCGCCGTCGAAGAATGTCTCGTTGAACTCCGCTTCGCCATTCATCTGCCGGATCGGCCGGATCGTCACACCGGGTTGATCGAGAGGCAGAAGCAGGAATGACAGGCCCTTCTGGCCCACAGACCCCGTCTCACTTCGGGCGATAATGAAGATCCAATCGCTAAACTGGGCAAGGCTGGTCCACACCTTCTGTCCGTCAACAATCCATTGTCCCTCGTCGAGACGCGCGCGTGTGCGAACGGATGCGAGGTCGGAACCCGCGCCGGGCTCACTGTAGCCCTGGCACCAGATGATGTTTCCTGACGCAATGTCTGGCAGGAAGCGCGCTTTCTGAGCGTCCGTGCCGAAGGCCAGAATCGTCGGTCCGATCAGCTCCACGCCTATGTGGTTCAGCCGGTTTGGCGCGCCTGCGCGAGCATACTCCTCAGCAAAGATGACCTGCTCGGCAATGGTCGCGGCCCGTCCGCCCCATGCTTCGGGCCAGCCGATGCAGGACCAGCCGTGTTGGGCCATCTGCCGCTCCCACTCGCGACGGCGTCCGGGCCTGTCAACCAGATTCGAAATCCCCCTGATGTCCGAAAAGGGCCCAGAAAGCTGATCGTTCAGCCAGGCCGCACAGTCTGTGCGGAACGCCTCCTCGCGGGGGGAAAATCCAAGCTTCATGACGCTGCGTCCAGTGTCAGGGCGGCGACCGCCTCGCGATGAAACACGCTGTCGCCGAGAAGTGTCTGAATTGATCGGGCGCGGCGAAAGAACAGATGCGCCGGATGCTCCCATGTGAACCCGATGCCGCCATGCAACTGGATCATCTCCGCCGCGCAGCTGAAGAATGTGTCCGCACAAAAGACCTTCGCCGCGTGAACGGCGAGCTCAGCTTCGGAATGATTTTCATCAATGGCGCATGCGGCCCAGAACATGGCGGAGCGCGCCTGCTCAAGGTCCACCGCGCTGTCAGCCAGCCGATGCTTGACAGCCTGAAACGACCCGATCGGACGACCAAACTGACGTCGGTCTCGCACGTAGGCGACCGTTGTGCGAAGCGCCGCCTCGGCGCCGCCGACGGCTTCGGCCGACAGGATCAGGAGACCTGACCGGTAAGCGGCTTGACCTGCATCGGACCCGCCGGGCAGCCGCTCGGCGCGGACGCCGTCCAACACGAGCCGGACAAGCGGGCGGGTAGCGTCAAGCGCGCCCATGCGTTCCCGTCTCACGCCGGCATCGGTTGACCGGACCAGAAACGCCCGGGCGCCATCGAACAGGATCAGCAGATCGGCGACATGGGCGTGGGGCGCAGGGTCAAGCGCGCCGGACAAACAGCCGTTGGTTTCCGACAGTCCATGTCCGAAGATCACGACGGCGACGACATCGCCTGCGGCGATGGCGGGCAGCCATTCGCGCTGCTGCGCATCGCTTCCCCCGCATGCGAGCGCCCGGACCGCCATCGCAGCGCCGAGCAGTGGAATGGCTGCGAGCGCGCCGCCAGCGGCCTGTGCAACGGTGGCGGCCTCCACCATGCCCAGTCCGGCGCCGCCGGCGCTCTCAGGCGCCAGCACGCCGGCAAGTCCGAGTTCGGCGCAGCCAGCCCGCCAGAGCGCCCGGTCGAACCCATCCCCGGCAATGACCGCACGCGTGGCTTCAAGGCTGGCCTTTTCATGAAAAAACGCCGCCGCCGTATCGGCGATCATGCGCTGCTCCGCAGTGAGGGCGAATTCCATCCGTTCAGGATCCCCAGACCTTGCGCGGCCGCGCGCGTTGCTGCATCAGGCGCGCGACCACAGGACCGATCTCGCCAGGCTCCCAGCGTTCGCCCTTGTCAACACATGGGCCTTCGCGCCACCCATCTTCGATCATGATCTTTCCGCCCTCGACTTCGAACACGCAGCCGGTGACCTGTGCGCTGTGCGCACTGGCCAGCCAGACCACCAGCGGGGCGACATTGGCTGGATTCATGGCGTCGAAACTCATTGTTTCAGTCGCCATCTTGTCTGCGAATGCCTTCTCGGTCATGCGGGTGCGCGCTGCAGGCGCGAGTGCGTTCGCCGTGACCCCGTACCGGGCGAGTTCTGCGGCCTGCACGAGCGTCAGCGTCGCGATGCCGCCTTTGGCCGCCGAATAGGCGGCCTGACCAATAGATCCCTGCAATCCGGCCCCGGATGTTGTGTTGATGATCCGTGCATCGATCAGGGCTCCGGCCTTCTGGCGGGATCTCCAGTAATCCACCGCGTGTCGGCTGAGGCAGAAATGCCCCCGCAGGTGAACGCGCATGGTTGCGTCCCACTCATCAGCGGTCGCTGACACAAACATCCGGTCCCGCACGATGCCGGCATTGTTGACCACGGCATGCAGGTCGCCGAATTCCCTGATCGCCAGATCGACAATTCGTTTGGCGGCGTCCCAGTCAGCGATGTCCTCATAGCTGGCAACGGCTCGGCCGCCGGCTGCGCGGATGTCGTTCACGACAGCATCCGCCGGCTGCAGGTCATGACCTTCGCCATCGAGGGACGCGCCGATGTCATTGACAACGACATTGGCGCCTTCGGCCGCGCAGGCCAGCGCATAGGCGCGACCGAGACCGCGGGCCGCACCCGTGATCACGACCGTTCTTCCGTCACACATACCCATGATCACAGCCTCTCGATGATTGTGACGTTCGCCTGCCCGCCACCCTCACACATCGTCTGCAGGCCGAAGCGGCCGCCGACCCTTTCAAGCGCGCCCAGCAGCGTCGTCATCAGGCGCGCTCCCGTGGCGCCGAGCGGATGTCCGAGGGCGATCGCACCCCCTTGAACGTTGACCTTCTCGTGGGGAATGCCGAGTTCCTGCATCCATGCGAGGGGAATGCTGGCGAAGGCTTCATTGCACTCAAAGAGATCGACATCGTCGACCGTCATTCCCGCTTTCGCCAGCGCATGGCGCGTGGCCGAGATTGGCGCGGTCAGCATCCACACGGGATCATCAGCACGCACGCTCAGGTGGTGAATCCGTGCCCGCGGCGTCAGGCCGTGATCTTTGAGCGCCTGCTCCGAGGCGATCAGCAATGCAGCCGCACCATCACAGTTCTGGCTTGAAACGCCTGCAGTCACGCGCCCGCCGGGCTGTACTGGCTGAAGGCCTGCAAGCCCCTCCATCGTGGTTGACGGTCGGATTGTTTCATCCCGCTCGACGCCGATAAGGGGGGCGACCTCCCGGGCAAACCAGCCATTGTCCCATGCGGTGTGCGCACGCTGATGGCTCGCCAGTGAGAAGGCCTCCATCGCCTCACGGCTGATGCCCCATTTTTCCGCAATCCTGTCGGCAGAGCGGATCTGATTGAGCAGACCATCGCCGAAGCGCGCGCGCCAGCCCGGCGAGCCCGTGAATGGGTCAGAGAAACCGTAAGCGTCCCCAGCCAGCATCGCCGCCGAGATCGGGATCGCGTTCATGGCCTGACTACCGCCAGCGACAACCAGATCCTGCGTGCGGCTCATCACGCCCTGGGCGGCAAAGTGCACCGCCTGCTGGCTTGATCCACATTGCCGGTCGACTGTCGTACCGGGAACGTGCTGGGGAAGGCCGGCGACCAACCAGACCGTCCGGCCGATATCGCCGGCCTGCGGCCCGATGGTGTCACAGCATCCCCAGACGACATCATCAACCGCACCCGGGTCAATACCTGTTCGCTCCATCAGCATGCGGATTGGATGCGCTCCGAGATCTGCAGGATGGAGGCCAGCCAGTCCGCCTTTCTTGCGTCCGACGGGCGTTCGCACGGCGTCTATGATGTAAGCGTGGGTCATGTGGTCCTCAAATGTCGGGCCCCATCCGGCGGGCCTCAGATGAATGTGAATGATGGTCCGACCGGCACGTCACCGCCGATGAGCGCCGCATCGATCCGGTTCAGGTGAAAATCGCGATGTCCCCATGCGCCAGCCAGCGCCCAGCTGCGCTTCATCCAGAAATGCAGGTCGACTTCGTAGGTGTAACCCATCGCGCCGTGCACCTGGATCGCGGTCTCAGCTGTCGACCAGGCTGCATCTGTCGCCACAACCTTCGCGTGGCTGACATGCAGCGGCGCGGTCGGCGTTCCATCCTGCAACGCGCAGGCTGCACGCCACACCACTGGCCGGGCGAATTCGAGGCAGACTGCGCAATTCGCCAGCTGATGCTTGATGGCCTGGAAGGCGCCGATCGGCTGCCCAAACTGCTGACGGACTTTTGCATAGGCGCATGCCTGCTCCAGCATGGCTTCGGCCAGGCCCACGAGTTCAGCCGCCGTCATGAGTGCGCCGATGTTCAACAGCAGCGCATCGTCACTGCGCACCTGCGGCGCAGTTGTGAGACGGCGCAGGGGATCAATGCTGTCCAGCCGATCACCGCCGCCGCCCAGCACCCACGGATTTGCCTCGTGCGCCAGCGGCGCCTGGGATCGCCCTTCACTGATCGCGTCCAGAGCGTCGGTTTGCCCGCGCGACGCCAGCCAGGGAGCAGCGACCAGAGCAGCCTCGAGCAGAGGGTCTGCAAGGCAGACACGTCCGGCCTCACGGGCGACCAGCGCGCCCTCAAGGAACCCGAGACCCAGCCCGCCATGCGCCTCGGGAACCAGCAGCCGCGTCAGTCCCATCTCGACCAATCCCTGACGGACGGTCGCAGCGACGTGTCCCTCCGACGCCGCCTGGCGCACACTTTGCGGCGGATGCGTTCCCGTGAAGAAGGCGCGAACGCTTTCACTTAACAGCCGTTGATCGTCAGACAGCCGGTATGTCATCAGCCTGCCCCCGCGCGCGGCAGCCCGAGCAGACGTTCGGCGACAATGTTGCGCTGGATTTCATTTGAGCCGGCGTAGATCGGCCCAGACAGGGAAAAAACGTATCCTTCGAGCCAGTCGTTCACTGCCCCGTCCGCAAAGCGGCGCAATTCCGCGCCGGCCCCGAGCAGATGCATCGCGGTTCTGTGCATCGCCCGGTCGAGTTCCGACCAGAAGATCTTGTTCAGGCTGGACTCGGCCCCGATCCGGCCGCCTGCCATGATGTCCGCAGCAACGGCGTAGGTGTTGTAGGCATAGGCTTGTGCGGCCGACCACGCGCGCACGACGGCCTCGCGGGTCGATGGCGCCGCGTGGCTGGCGTTGGCCCGGTAGAGTTCGATGAGCCGCTGTGCGGCAGCCTGAAATCGTCCTGGTGAGCGCAGCATAAGACCGCGCTCAAACCCGGCCGTCGCCATGGCGACGTTCCATCCGTCGCCCTCCCCGCCCAACCGGTTTTCAACCGGCGTACGCACATTGTCGAAGAAGATTTCCGCAAAGCCGGGATTGCCGTGAAGCTGCCGGATTGGGCGTCGGGTGATGCCCGGGCTGTTGAGGTCGAAGACGATGAAGGAAAGACCTTTGTGGCGCTTGCTGTCGCGGTCGGACCTGAACAGGCCGAACGCCCAGTCGGCGAACGCACCGCGGCTGGACCATGTCTTTTGTCCGTTCAGCACGTAGTGATCGCCGTCACGGTCCGCCCGGCATGTGATCGCCGCCATGTCGCTACCCGCGTTGGGCTCCGACCAGGCCTGCGCCCAGATCGTCTCTCCCCGCGCCATCGGCGGCAGAAAACGCGCCTTCTGTTTCGCCGTTCCAACGTCCATGATCGTCGGCCCGAGAAGGAATATCCCGTTCTGATTGACCCTCAGCGGGGCTCCCGCAGCCCAGTACTCTTCCTCAAAGATCAGCCACTCGATGAGGTTCAGACCGCGACCGCCATAGGCCTCATCCCAGGTCACCATCCCCCAGTTTCCGCCCGCCAGTTCGCGCTCCCAGGCGACATGCTGATCGTAGCCCTGCCGGCCTTCGAGGGTCAGCAACGGCTCCTTTGGCACATGCGCGGCCATCCAGGCGCGCACCTCCGCACGAAACGCCTGCTGCTCGGGGGTGTACTGAAGCTTCATCAGAACGTCGCGGCCTTGCCCGTCGCCACAAACGCATCCCGCGAGGCCTGCGAGTCCTCGTGCAGATACATTTCAAGGGTGAAACCCTGCTCCCAGCGGTATCCGCGGTCGACGTCACGGGCTTCCAGGCCGTTAAGAGCTTCCTTGGCGATGACAAGCGCCTTTCTGCTCTTGCGCGCGATAACGCCGGCGAAGCTGCGCGCCTCCTCCTCAAGGCTGGCGCGCGGCACGACTTTCTCAACCGCGCCAAGCCGATAGGCCTCTTCGGCGGTGATCTTTCCCCCGGTGAAGAACGCGGCGCGGACTTTGTGGAGCGGCAGCATGCGCGACAGATGACTGGCGCCGCCCATCGCTCCGCGATCGATTTCAGGCAGCGAGAAATAGGCGTCATCTGCTGCGATGATGACGTCCGACGCCCCACAGATGCCGATGCCGCCGCCGATCACAAACTTATGCACCGCGACCACGACGGGGACTTCTGCATCGCGGATTGACCTGAAGGTGAGATAGTTCCCGCGGTTGAGGGTGGTGATGCGGTCCGGGTGAGCCTGCATCTCCTTGATGTCGACGCCGCCGCAGAAGCCGCGCGCGGCGGATCTGATCAGAACACAGTGGACAGCAGGGTTGCGTGCAGCGTCTGAGATGATGTCGGGGAATGACAGCCAGGTCTGGCTGTCGAAGGCATTGACCGGTGGCGTATCAAGAACAATTTCCGCGACACGGTCATTGATCGTGCAGGTGATTCCCATCATGACGCTCCGTGGTGCAGGACTGGCCCGCCGGCCAGCGCTGAGATCCGGGACCGGGCCTCTGCCTCGATCGATGCCATCAGATCGGCGCAGGACGGCAGGTCGGTGAGGCGTCCGGCCACAGTTCCGGTGGCCATAAGGCCGTTTTCCGCGTCGCCGGTGACGACTGCGCGCTGGATAAGCATCGGCGCTGCGGCGGCCATGATCGCCTGGGCCAGGGACATGCCGCCGTCCCGGGTCATGGACTGCGCGGCCGCCATGACTTCACCCCATGTCATGCCTGTCTGTCTTTTCATCTCAAGCCCGGCTGTCAGGGCGCGTCGCCACATACCGATCGGGCCGGCCTTCTCGATCCGCCGCAGGAGCGGATTGAGAATCATGCGTTGGGGAATTCCGTCGACCTTGCGGGTGACCACGATATCGTCGGTTGTCGCCCGACTGTAGAAGGATTTTGGTCCATCCGGCACTGGACTTTCGGCGGTCATCAGGAAACGGGTTCCCATCGCAACTCCGGCAGCGCCATAGGCCAGAGCCGCAGCAAGACCGCGGCCATCGCCAAATCCGCCGGCGGCGACAACCGGCGCATCGACTGCATCCAGAACCTGCGGCAGCAGGACTGTGGTGGGAACGCTTCCAGTATGCCCGCCGCCCTCGCCGCCTTGCACCGTGATCATCTCGCAGCCGAGAGCGACCATTTTCTGCGCATGCTTGACGGCGCCGACCGTTGGAATACAGACGATCCCGGCATCCCTGAAACGCCCGATCATCACTGCGTCCGGGCCGCGCCCGAAGCTGACGGCCCGCACCCGGTCTGCATTTTCCAGAATGATCCGGACGATGTCATCGGCGCCGGCCTGAAAGCTATGGAAATTCACGCCAAAGCGGCACGGGGTCATGTCGCGCAGCCTGCCGATGGCGCCTGCGAGTTCCGGTGGCGTCATCACGGCGCCGGCAAGGAAGCCGAACGCGCCGGCATTGCTGGAGGCTGCGACGAGTTCCGGTGTCGCAACCCATCCCATCGCGGTCTGCAAGACGGGCAGGCGGCAGCCGAGCAGGCGCGTCAGCGGCGTGTCCAGCGCATCAGCCACGGCTCATCCCTCACTCTGCTGCCGGCTGTTTTCGGCGGCCATCTTCTTTCCGTCGAAGCCGGCGATGTAATCGCCGCTGACCAGAGTGTTGTTGGCATGGGCGAAGTGGTGATACCCGAAGGCGGCGTCGATGCCGGCGTTCTTGCCAGCAAGCGTCTCCATATGGTTGCACGCCTGCTTGGCGAGTTGCAGGGCGAGGCGTGGCTGGGCGGCGATGCGGCGCGCGATGGCCCAGACCTCCTGCGTCAACTGATCCCTTGGGACAACGCGGTTCACCATGCCGATCTGGTAGGCCCGCGCAGCCGTTATCCGCTCTCCCAGAAACAGGAATTCCTTGGCCAGCCTGACATTCATTTCGTGGCAATGGGCGAAGTACTCGACGCCGGGGAAGCCCATGCGCAGCACCGGGTCCTGGAAGAACGCATCATCTGATGCGATGATCAGATCGCAGACCCAGGCAAGCATGAGGCCGCCGGCGATGCATCCGCCGTGAACCTGGGCGATGGTTGGCTTCGGGATGTCCCGCCAGCGCTTGCACATCCCCAGGTACTGTTCCTGTTCGCGGATATAGGCCTTTTCTGCGCCGGCCTTGTTGGCGTGGTCGTACCAGAGCAGACGGCGTTCCACGCTCGAATGGAAATCCCGCCCCGGCGTGCCGATATCATGGCCGGCGCTGAAGTGCTTTGACTTGGAGTTTACGACAATGACCTTGACGCCGTCGTCGTCGACGGCGCGCTTGAACGCATCGTCCAACGCATAGGTCATCTGGCTGTTCTGGACATTGTGAAACTGCGGCCGGTTAAGCGTGACCTCGGCAATTCCCTCAGCGACCGCGTACACCACCGGCTCATCGGTCTCATAGACCGGAGACGATTCGGTCTTCTCGACGAGGCCGTCAGTCATGTCCCAGTCCCCCTAGCCATCGGATTTCCCTTGAAAACTGTTGATCTCAGGTTGTGCGGATCCAGGCGATCGATCAGAGAGAGCGTGTGCGGATCGGGAAACGGGGTGACGGGCGGGTCATCCGCTTCAAGCGGGAAGCCGGTGGATTGCCGGACCTGGTCGCATGACACGCCCGGGTGCAGTGACGCGATCCGGATCGCATGATCCGCCCCGCCGAAGTCCATCACGCACAGGTCGGTCACGATACCGAGGAGGCTTACGCCCGAGAAGTTTCCCCCCGGGATACGACGGTCTGGATTGTATCCGGCGCTCGAGACGAAATCGACCTCGCCGGCGACAAACACCCGGGGGGAGTGCTGCGGGATAAACATTGAATTCGGATGGTAGACGGAATTTCCAGGAAATCCGCGCACGCCCAGCATCTGAACTTTCGGACGGGCATGGGTTCCGCCGAGAGCCGAGAGGTTGGTCTGCCCGAAGCGGTCGATCTGTGTGGGGGTCACCATGGCGTGGCGCCGACCGCTCCACACGGCCGCATCAAAGAACCGGGAAAACGGCAGATGTCCTGACGCCTGGATCCGATAGTCGCCGCGCGGACCGATCGGGGTCGGTTCCTCGACAAGGAAAGCCTCCCCATCGGTCATCAGCAGGCCGGGCGAGTGTGTGAGCTTGGCAAGACCTGCTGCGATCCGCGGAATGGGACCGATGCCGCTGGCCACGATCTCCCGGTCCGTCCGGAACAACTCGGAGCAGGCGAAGATGCACAGTTCGGCAAGGCTGACCTGGCGCATCAGAACACCGGCAGCGGCAGGGATGCGACCGCTTCCTGTCCGCCGAAGCCGGCAAGGTAGCTCTGCTCGTCAGGACCAACGAAGCGGGCCGCCGCCGACGCCCACCCGCCAGGGTCTCTGGCGGCTTCGGCATAGTCCTTGAGCGCGCGCATATCCCACCCGTAGGCGGGCGGCATGGACGAAGGATGGGCCCCGCCCGGGATTTCAACCACGCCCTGGACAAGACTGCGTTCAAAGATGTTGCCCCTCGCATCTTCGGGGTAGTGACATTCAATCTTGTCGACGAGCTCCTCGCAGGACACAAAGCACGCATCTGCGGCCCGGGCGAACCACTCATCATAATAGAAGTCGGGACCAAGCAGCTGAACATTTCCCCGCCAGTCGCAGCGGTTGACATGCAGCAGCGCTGCGTCAAGCCTGATCGCAGGCATCGCAATCAGCGTCTCCGCGTCAGCATAGGGGGATGTGACGTATTTCAGACCTCCCAGCCTCGCGATATCCGTACCGAGACCGACCCGCGTCGGCAGGAACGGCAGGCGGTAGGCCGCTGCTTTCAACCCCCACTGGAACATGCCCTCGTCGACCTCAAGGACCTCAATGAGTCCAGCTTCTCGCGCCTGGCGGAACCACGGCTCGAGGGGGATCGCATCAAGCGACACGAAGGCGAAAATCAGCTTGCGAACCCTTCCCGCGGCGCAGAGCATGCCGACATCAGCGCCGCCGTAGGCAGCGATCGTCAGATCCGTCAGGTCGGAGCGCAGTATCTCGCGCACCAGCGCCATTGGCTTGCGCCGCGGCCCCCAGCCGCCAATGCCGAGGGTCATGCCGGACCTCAGACGGGCGACAATTTCCCGGGCAGACATACGTTTGTCGAGTGCTGTCACTACCCACCACTCCGCTCGGTGCAAACCGCAGCGTTGCGTCATGAACGCACAACGACAATCACCATTTGGGGATGGGCGGGGCCGCGGCGGGCCGGTAGTGAGGAGCGTTTGAAGGAAAGTGCGGACCTGGCCAGGTGCGGCGGCTGGACGGAAGGCGTGCGGAAGCGGTCCTGCATGAGTGCGGATCTGTGCTGGGGATATGGACACTGCCCTGAACCAAGACGCCGCCGTCAGCCGCGGGGTATGCAAGCCTCCCAGCGGGAGACTGGCGGTCAGTCGCCGGGCGCATCCAGCCGCACCACGGCGACGACATGGGGTGGCTGTCCTGATTGCCTGGGCTATCCTGCAGCGCGGCGGTGTGGCGAAGCTGGCGGCGGGATGCGGCGGAACAGGGATGGAGGAGAACCAGCGTGGTCCAGAAGCTCGCACTCATAACGGGCGGCACGCGTGGCCTGGGACTGGCGATCACGAAGAGGCTGCTGCAGGATGGCTGGCGGGTCGTGGTCTGTGCGCGCTCGCTTCCGGACGCGCCGATCGCGATTGCAGACAGAACGGCTGATGTGATCGCTGGAGACCTGCGCGCGCCTGGCGAGCCGGATCGGATCATGTCTGAGGTCATCGCACGCTTCGGGCGTCTGGACCTGCTCGTCAACAATGCCGGCGGTTCGCCCATGGTTGAGATCGCTGGCTCCTCTGCGTCCCTGATTGAAAAGATCGTCGCACTCAACCTCACCGCACCCTTGCAGATGGCGCGCGCCGCCTATCCTCTCCTGCGCGAAAGCCAGGGCGGCGTGGTCAACATCGCAAGTATTTCCGGCCGCAGACCTGCGCCTGGAACCGTCGCCTACGGGGCGGCGAAGGCAGGGCTGATCAGCGCCACGCAGGGATTGGCGATGGAGTGGGGGCCGTGCGTTCGGGTCAACGCACTCGTCGTTGGAATGGTGGAGAACCCTGACCAGGTCGACCACTACGGCGGGCCAGAGGGCATCGCCAGGATCAGCGCGCTGCTGCCGATGCGGCGTATGGCGCACGGCGCCGATATCGCCTCGGCAGTCGCCTGGCTCGCCTCGCAGGAGGCAGCGTATGTGTCCGGCGCCGCCATTGAGATCCATGGCGGAGGCGAAATTCCGGCCTTTCTGTCCCTGGCCAAGGGGGGCTGAGCCGATGTCCGGGGTTGCAGGCGAGGTTCTCGACGAGCGGCTCCTGATGGCTCTTTACCGCGGCCCGCTCGAGGATGCCCCATGGCGCGGCTTTCTGCGGGAGTTGATTGAGCGGGTGGGCTGTGACAACGCCGCAATCTCGCTGCAGCTCAGCCGCAAGGGGCTCGCCTCGGTCACGATCTGGGGACGGCGACCCCACATCGCCCGGGCCGAAGCCCGAGACGTCGTCCTGCGCCAGGCGGCGCTTGGCGACATGGATCCGATGAGCAATGCGCTGAAGAGGACAGGAGACGTGCTCCTGCTGGATGAAATCATGTCCCGCGATTTTCTGGATCGTGATGAATTCTATCGATGCGTGATGAAACCCTACGGGATTGAGCAGGCGCTTGGAATGCATGTTGATGGGACAGGCGGCGTTGAGTGCAATCTTGGTCTGACCTCTCGCGGAGGCGGGTTCTCCTTTACCGACGCGCACAGACGGATGATGCAGCAGCTCCGGCCCCACGTTGCGCTCGCTCTGCAGCTGTTCTCGCGCATCCAGCGCGACGAGACCGAGATAGAGGTTCTGACCGGCACGCTTGATCGCCTGACGATTGCGACGTTCATTCTTGACGGCAGAGGAAAGATCCTGCGGGTCAACCGGGCGGCCACCCGGATGGTGGAGCGGCAGGAAACCTTCCTGGAAACGAACGGTGAGCTGCGCATCGACGGCCGCGGTGACGCGTGGCGCTTTGCAGCGCTTGTGCGCGAGGCCATTGCATCGAGGCTGGTGGGGACTGAATTTGTTCGCGCCTTCCGCTGCGCGGACGCCGTCAATGAGGGGCGCGGCGTCCTCATTCGAGCCATTCCACGCGACCGCAATGCGCCATTCGATGCAAGCCCGGCGGTCATTGTCTATGCGACGGATCCAAATCCAGGCGGATCATTCGAGCAGCTGATCGCCAGCCTGTTTGATTTGAGCCCCTCGGAAGCCACGCTCGCGGCTCTGTTGACCCAGGGCCTGACGCTTGCAGAAGCCGCCGCAGAGACAGGGCTCACGGAGAGCACCGTGCGCAGCTACTCAAAACGGATTTTCTCAAAGATGGGGGTCAGCCGCCAAGCCGAACTCGTTCGCCTGATCTTGAGGAGCGTCGCCATCCTGGGATAGCCGGCGTTACGCCACGCGTGGGCGCCGGGGGAGTGCGCCGCTGCTGCGACGGCCTGACGCCTGGCGGGTCTGTCCAATGCGCCGTCACGCCGGGATCGCAGCCAACGTCGCCGCAGCCTCAAGGTCAGCCCGCCATGCGCACTGGCCAGCCCACTGCGCCCGCTGCTGCGGGCAGCAAACTCGGGCAGCGTGGCTTGGCCGCCAGCCCAAGGACTTCACCAGACGGTGTCAAGGAGATAAGCCCCAATGATCCGCAACCGGCAATTCATTCTCATCGCGCGCCCATCGGGCGCGCCCGCGGCGCATGACTTCGAACTGCGTGATGCCGACGTGCGGGGCCTGGAGGATGGCGAATTCCTGATCCGCAATCACTTCGCCTCGCTCGATCCGGCGATGCGCAACTGGCTCGACGATGCAGAGACATATTACCCCCCCGTCCGGATCGGCGATCCGATGCGGGCGGGCACTGTGGGGCAGATAGAGGAGAGCCGCACTGCGCACCTGCCGAAAGGCGCCTGGGTCAAAGGGGTCAACGCCATCGAGACCTATTCGATCGGCCGAACGGGCGACTCAAACCGGCGCATTGATCCCGCGATCGCTGGCTCCATGAGCCAGTATATTTCAGTCGCTGGCGGCGCAAGCATGACAGCCTATTTCGGCGTCACGCGCATTCTCAAGCCCGAACCCGGGCAGGTGATGCTGGTGAGTTCGGCGGCTGGCGGCGTCGGCGCGGTTGCATGCCAACTCGGCCGGCTTGCCGGCGCACGCGTCATCGGGATTGCCGGCGGCGCGCAGAAATGCCATCGGCTCATCAGCGATATTGGCGTCGATCAGGCCATTGATCGGATCGGCTTGTCCGAGGATGAGCTCGCCGCAGCGATCCGCAACGCAGCGCCAGGAGGGGTCGATCTCGTCTTTGAAAACGTTGGAGGCCTCGTGTTTGATGCGGCGCTGCGAAATCTCGCAAAGCACGCCCGCATTGCGCTGTGCGGTTTGATTTCAGAGTACAACGGACCTCGCCTTGGCGCGCGCAATCTCATGGAGATCGTCTTTGCATCTGCGACGATGCGCGGCTTTGTCATGCTTGATTTTGCGCGTGACGTTGAGGCCGCCACGCGCGCGCTGTTCGATCATGCCGCCGCCGGAGAGATCCGCTTTGCCGAACACATCGTTGATGGCATTGACCAGGCGTTTCCTGCATTCCTGATGCTGTTCGAAGGAGGCAACCAGGGAAAGCTCATCCTCAGGATCTGAGGGCGTTCATCTGTGACGACGCCAGATGCACGCCCCCGGCCGGCGCCCTGCCCTCCCATGTGCCGATGTGGTTCGCCCCCTTCAACACTGTCAACGTGCAAGGGGGCAACGTGCAAGGGGTCAACGTGCAAGGGGTCAACGTGCAAGGGCTTCGACTGCCCGGCGATAGTGCGGCATGGCGATCACCGTGAGAACGGCGATGAGCGGCAGGGTGACGGCGCCTGTAATCGCGATGGAATAGCGCAAGGCCCCTGGATCCCTGAAGCCAAAGTCCGTGATGGCCGCGATGACAGTCGCACCAAGTCCGGTCCCCAGAATGTTCACGACCAGGAGCGCAATAGCTGTCACCTGACCGCGCAGCTGGTTCGGGGTCACGTCCTGAATGGCGGTGAGAATAACGCCCTGGGACGCCTGTCCGATCAGGGTGCCGATCGCCATCATGATCAGGGACGACGTCGCATCCGGCATGAGCGGTGCGATCACGAGGGGCGCCCCCTTCAGCAAGGTCGCCCCGAGAACAATGCGCATATTTGCGTCTGCGCGCCCGGCCCGCATCATGCGGCCCGAAAGCCAGCCCCCGAACAGAGTCCCGATGGTGCCGCACACCAGCATGATCATGCCGTAGCTCATTCCGACTTCGCCCGGCGTCATGCCGTAGGTGCGGATCAGGAATGTGGGGAACCAGAGCGCCGTGCCGATCGCGAGCAGCGCGATGATGCCAAGCGAGCCGATGATCGAGCCGAACAGCACCCACCGTTCCGCGAGATACGCCATCGCCTCCTTGAAGCTGCTGCGCTCGGCAAGCTCTGAAGCCACTTCGCGCCGTGGCGGCTCCCGGATCAGCAGCATCATCGCCGCAACGACCACGCCTGGCGCGGCCACGCAGAGGAAAACCATCTGCCAGGCTGAGAACTCTCCCAGCAGCGGCACTGTCGCCCCGCCAGCCTCGCTGAAGTGCGTCAGCAACCAGCCGCCGACGAGCAGGGCAAGCCCGCCGCCGATCGGATAGCCGATCGCATAGAAGCTGATGGCGAGGGCCCGGCTGTGGCGATCAAAATAGTCGCTGATCAGCGAATAGGCGGTAGGACTGAGCGTCGCTTCCCCAACGCCGACCCCGACGCGGGCGAGAAAGAGGGCGAGAAACGTCGTTGAAAAGCCGCACGCGGCCGTCATGAGGGACCAGAAGAGGACACCCCAGACAATCAGCAACGCACGGTTTTTCGAGCGATCAACATAGCGCCCGATTGGAAACGCCGCGATGCTGTACAGCAGGGAGAATGAAAAGCCCTGCAGCAGGCTCATCTCGAAGTCGGAGATGTCAAGGTCCTGTTGGATCGGACCGACCATCAGGGTCAGGACACGCGCGTCCAGCGCGCTGAAGCAATACCCCACAAAGAGAATTGCGACGACAAGCCAAGGGTAGAAGCGGCCCAGGTTCACCATGCTGACGGCGGGTCCTCTCGGCTGATGATCTGGGCAGTGCGCGCCGCCACAAGGGCGTCATTATCGGGACTTTCCGGAATCAGCCAGAAGCGGCCGCTGCGCAGTCCTTCAAGAGCAAAGGCCGACACCTCTTCCGGCTGCGTCAGCATCATCTTGAGGCCTGTGGTGCGGAGCAGATCTTCCATGGTGCGGTAGGCAACTTTCCTTTGCCCTTCGTGTTCCACGTACTCCGCCGGCCGCACCTCGCCAGAGGCCAGGATCCCGGTGTTGACAGTGTGTGGCCCGGGAAACAGCACGGCTGCGCGCACTCTGCCGCCTTCCCGCAAAAGCTGCTGATGCAGGACCTCGGAAATGCTTGTGACCGCCGCCTTCGTCGCCGCGTAGATCGGCGTATTCGGGAGCGAGCGAAGCCCGCCATTGCTTGACGAGGTGTTGACGACAACGCCTTCCTCGCCGCGGGCCAGCATGCGGGGCACGAAAGCGGCTATTCCGTGAACGATGCCCATGACGTTCACATCGATGCCCCAGCGCCAGTCGCTTACCGGAAGATCCCAGATCTTGCGCTGGGCCTCGCCCAATCCGACGCCTGCGTTGTTGAACAGGACATGGACGGCTGGAAACGCCTCGAACACCGTATCGGCAAGCGCCCGCACCGACGCCTCCTTGGTGACGTCACAGGGCAGGGCCAGGACGCGACCGGGGCCGAGCGGATCGATCTGCGCCTGCGTGGCCGCCAGGCGTGCGGGATCGATATCAACGATCACCACATGCGCGCCGGCGCGGGCGAGGTCCGCGCACAGGCACCTGCCGACGCCGCTGGCGCCGCCGGTGACGACGGCGACTTTGTCTTTCAGGTCTTTCATGAGGCGGGCATCACTTCGCGAGTTCAAGACCGACGTTGCGTGGTTCGTCGTAACGGCCGACCCAGTGCGGCGCGATCCATTCACCGGGCACCTTCTGAAGCAGGACCCCGCCGGTCGCCGTTCCCCCTTCGACATACTCCATGCTCACCAGCTTGCGGACAGGAACATCGGCAAGCGGATCATAGGGTGACTCGCGCAGTGTGATCGTTCCCTGCATCGCGCGGCGGTCCGTGTAGTTGCGCTGCCAGTTCAGTCGGGTCAGGAAGACGTCCCCATCGAATTCCCCGGGCCGATCGATGGCGGGAAGTCCCTTGTAGCAGAACAGGTGCTCCTCGAATTTCAGCGGCGCGTCGACTTTCTGACCGATCGTGCCTTCAATTTCGAAATAGGCCACGCCGTGACGGCTGCATGTCGCGCGCAAATGGTCGCCAGTGCGCTCAAAATGGGTTGTCGCAATTTTTTTCGGTTCGCCGAACCGTTCACGACCCGAGGTGACGACGCTCTCGCCCTCCATCGCCATGTGGAAGCAGTAGGCCCCGGGCGCGCCCTCATAGGTACAGTTCACGCCCGTGGTCAGCGCCCCGATCTCGATCGTGTCTGTCTCGGTGACATGCATGGCGACATGAACCATCTGCAGCCAGATCTCCGGACGGGCGACCGGCTTCAATGGGCGCGGCAGCAGTGCTGCAACCACCTCGGGGTCTGTCTCGTAGGCAGCACGAATTCCGTAGACGGTATTGCGCAACATGCCTGCCGCACGGGTTTCGTTCTTCCCCATGACGTAGCGAAGTCTTGACATGATCATCCTCCCTGCGCGCTTCGGGCGCAATCGTGCGTTCTTGTTGTGCAGTGCCCGCCGATTGGCGGGCTCATCTATTGGGCCGCGACCATGGCGGCGGGGCCGTCGGCATAGAACTGTTCAAAGTACCGACGAAACAGCAGTATGGGGCCATCACCATCGCACAGGAGCGGCCGCGCCCGGTGTATCTTGTTCTCCCAGATGGGTATGTCGCCTTCAACGCCGGTCTGACCGCAGGTGTTCTCTATTGCGGCCTTGACAGCCATGTCTTCGGGCGAGCCTGGCGCAACTTTCGGATGGGTGAAGCAGAAGCGCAGTTCGACATCATCAGCTTCGACCGGCGTGGCGATCACCAGAAGGGACAGTTCAACGATGCCGCGCAGCTGCGTGAATTTCTGGCCGGCGCCATTCTGCACGGTCTCGACCGAGTAGGGGATCTGCCTGCGCTCGCCGGATGGCAGATCGATCGTGCGCAGCCCGCGCGCGATGCTCCGGCGACGGACGCCGTCATACTCCGTCTCACCATCGGGAACCGCATCCATTTTGTGCACGTAGGCGAAGTGTGCGACATCAACGCCGTTTTCGGCGATCTCCTGCGGATTGCTGGCGAACCGCCACTGGCGCTTGGTGGGTTCTGCCCAGCTTGGGTCGACGAATTGCGGGTAATCAATCACGTCAAACGAGGGCGCCTCGCCATTGGGATGGTGCCACGCCCAGATGACGCCTGCCTTTTCGACGACCGGATAGGCTTCGGCAACCGGTCCGCGGGCGACCCGCGGCGGCATTGTCTTGGCGTAGGGAATGCGGGCGCACACACCGTCCGGCTTGAATTCCCACGCGTGAAACGGGCACTGAATGCTGTCGCCCACAACCTTGCCGCCGTGGCCGAGATGCGCTCCCAGATGCGGGCAGTAGGCATCGAGCAGACCTGCCTTGCCAGCCTCATTGCGGAACAGGACGAGGTCCCGGCCGAAATAATGAAGTGACCGCACATCGCCTGCCGTCAGTTCCGAACTGTAGCCGACGCCGAACCACCCGAACGGGATCGGCATCGGAAACCGAGCAACCTTTGGCACACTTCCTCTCCCTGCAGGGGCGCTTTGCGCGCCACTCTTTGACTGTCAGCGTATCGGTCTGTCAGGCCAGTAAAAGGGCGAGCGCGTGCAAGCTTTGTCCGCGAGCGCGCACAATCGTGCCTATTCGAGCAGGGCGAGTTGCGCCGCCATCGAGGGGCGGATCTTGGTGCGCGGGATGCGGCGCACGAGGTAGTCTATGAAGGCGCGGGTCGCAGCCGAGACAATTCCAGGCGAATACACCGCCCAGCACTCCTTGTCGAAATAGGCCCATTCCTCCTCAAGGGCGATCACGCTGCCCTCCGCCAGCTCGCGGCGGATGACGCTGACGGGGAGGCTCGCCACTCCCAGACCCTTGCGCACAGCCCCCTTGAGGGCAATGCCGCTGTTGCTCATCCAGCGGGGCGACACCTTGATCACATGTCCGTCATTGAACGACATTGTCGCGGTGCGGTCTGTCAGGCAGTTATGGTTCACCAGGTCATTCAACGACGACGGCCAGCCATGTCTCTCCACATAGTCGGGCGCGGCGCACAGGCAGTAGGACAGATATCCAAATGGACGCGCACGCAGGTTTGAATCCGACAGTTTTCCGTAGCGGATGACCAGATCGTATCGCTCCTGCGAGACCCGCCCCTCATCCAGATACGCGATGATCTCAATTTCAATGGCTGGATGCTCGAGATTGAACGAAGCGAGCATTCCCGACATGTACTCGGAGCCGAAGATATCGCTCAGGCCGACCCGCAATCTGCCGACGGGTGAGCGTCCGTAGAGGCCAACTCGCCTCTCGAGCGCCTGAAACCGCCGTTGGAGATCCGCGCACTCGGCGTAAAAGCTTTCTCCTGCTCCGGTCATCGACAGGCGTCGTGTGGTGCGCACCAGAAGCTGAACGCCCAATCGCTCCTCAAGATCGTGGACGGCCTTGCTGACAAATGATTTGGAAACGCCCAGCTCTTCACTGGCGGCTGTGAAGCTGCCGTGTTCCACGACCGCGAGGAACTCCTCAATCCCGCGCCAGCTCGACACTTATTCGGTCCGCCGGTTCACTGCGACAAACTCCACTGTCCACCAAGCGCAACGCAATGGGTAGGGGTAAACCGCCACGGCGGGACCTGCAACCGGTGAGGACACCTGGCGGGGCGAGGTCTGGCGATGGCGCGCGCCACTCCTCGGCGTCGCCCGGGGCCCCTTGAAGCTCGCCCTTTTGGCGGCGCAACGGGACGCGTCGCTGGAGCGAGGCTGGAGGCCGAGCGATCCGGGCCATGGGGCGCGGCGCGACACGCCACGGAGCTGGGCGCTGTGCGCTGTCTTCAGCCCCTGCCCCCTGTGCGCGCCATGCGCCCGCCGATCGCAGCACAGCCCCCGCCGGGGGCCGGCGCGCGGTCTCACAGCAGGCGTCCGTCACCGAGCGCCGCGGCGCGGGCGGCGATGGCGACAGGCGCCCGGTCGTCCAGGAGGACGACATCCCGGCCGTGGGCGATTGCTTCGAACGCAGCGAAGGCTGTGGCCTGGGGGGATGCGCCGTCCTTCGCGCGTCGCCTGATGCCTGCCTGCACACGCCCGCCTGGCCCCTCGACGTCGTCGTCGGCGATGGCCGTATGCACCGCTCCCGGGCATAGAAGGACCGAGCGCACATGCGGATGCCGGCTGCGCGTCTCTTCGGCGAATGCAGCCGCAATGGCATGCACGGCGTGCTTGCTCGCTGCGTAGGCGTCCAGTCCGGCCGCAGCGGTGAAACTGGCGAGTGAGGCGGTGAAGACCACGGCCGAGGCGGTGGGTTGCGCGAACAGCCGCGGCGCGAAGGCCTGCAGCGTATTGAAAACCCCCTTGATGTTGACATCGAGGACGAGATCGCGGTCTGCGGGGCGCTGCTCCCATGGCTTGCCGGCGCGCAGAACGCCCGCATTTGCAAACACCAGCGATACTGGCGCCGACCCACATGCCCAGGCCAGGTTTTCAAGATCTTCAAGCCGGCGGACGTCGCCTGTCAGGCAGCGCCCGGCTGTCCCGAGCACATCGTCCAGGGCTTCGGCGCGCACGCGGTCCGCCTCGATCCCGAGAATCGAAAGCCCGCGGGACGCGCCCTCCAGAGCCAGGGCGCGGCCGATGCCTGCGCCGGCGCCTGTAATGACCGCAACTGACTGCATGGCCCCCTCCGTACGCCTCTGTCGATATCCCGACGCCTGATCGACAATCGCCCGGGCTCGCCCGCCGATGCCCGACAGTGCGCCGAAAGACGAAGACAGCGCCAGCCAAATCAGCGCGCGGTCGCGCCTCAACCCTGGGGCGCCCTCGCCCTTGGCCGGACGCGCCTGCGGTTGTGACCTTCCTGCCACCAACATCTTCCTGCCACCAAGATGTTGATAAGCATTATCGATCCGGACGGGGCAAAACGTCATGGCGCCGTCTGTGTGCGGAGGCTTCGCCCCGCACACTGTCTGCGCTGCGCCATCCTTGCCCGCCGGGTCGCGGTGTGGGCTGTGGGTGGTTTCACATTCGCAATGTCCGGCCTGGCTTTGCGCGACGTCACACCACCCGTGTGCGCGCTCCCACAGATGCATGTGCCGTCGGCGACGACACTCGGGCCTCACTGTGGGCTCTCACCGGGTCGCCCGCGGGGAGGCCGGGGCGGCTGATGGATGTCCTGCGCACACCCATGGGCGATGATGACGCCGGCGCCGCGCCCCACCGACCGCCACACTGCACGCATGATGGGATCGCGCCGGGGGATCCCCCAAACCCGCTCATCGCGCAGCGGCGGATCCATGGGGCGGCGCCTGACGCGCCATGGGCGCCCGCCCTGGCCTGTGCGGGCTGTTGAACTGACAGCTTGACCCCCGCGGTGCGCCGAGGCCTCTATGGCTCATCACAAGCTCAGGGCCCTCCGCCATGCCGCACGCACTTTCCCGCCGACAGTCGCTCCAGCTGGGCGCCGCCTTCGCCGCATCCGCGGGCCTTGCCTGCGTATCCGCGTGCAGCACATCCGGCATGACGCCGGACGGCGGTGGGCAGGCGGACGCCGCGTTCGCGAGGCTCAGTGCGAAATGGCTGAAGGACAGCGCCCGCACCCGGCCGTCCTGGGCGACCGCGCTCGGGGATCACGCCTTCGATTCCGAACTCACCGACATGAGCCCCTCAGGTCGCGCCGCGCGCAACGCGGTGACCGCCGAGACTGGGGCCGCCCTGCGCGCGCTCGACCGGGAACAGCTGGGCCCGGACAATCTGCTCGACGCCCTGATGCTGCAGGACGCCCTTGCCGCCGCCGACTTCAGCGCCAACGCCCTGCAGGACTGGGCCTGGGACCCGCTGGTGTATTCAGACCTGGCGGGCGGCTCGCTGTACGCGCTGATGGCGCGCGATTTTGCACCGCTGCCGGAGCGTCTTCTGTCAGCGGCGGCGCGCATGGAAAAACTGCCGGAGCTTCTCAGCCAGGCGCGCAGCCAGCTGGATCCCTCCCGCACGCCGCTCATTCACGCCCAGACCTGGGCGAAGCAGAACCCGGGCGCGATTGCGATTATTGATGAGCTGATCGCACCCAACGCAGCCGCGCTCGGCGACGCGGACCGCAGCCGCCTGCTCGGCGCCGCGGAGACGGCAAGGCAGGCGATCCGCGCGCACCAGGCGTGGATTGAGACAGACCTGATCACCAAGGCTGCCGGCGACTTCCGGCTGGGCGCGACCCTTTTTGACCCCAAGCTGCGCTGGTCCGTCGATGCGGCCACGCCGCGGGCGGAGATCCGCAGACAGGCCGAGTCTGATCTGGAGCGGGTGACCAGTGAGATGTACGACATCGCCCGCACCGTGCTCGCGACCCGCAGCGGCGGAGCCGCCCTGCCGGAGACGGCGTCGGCTGACCGCAGGCGGGCGGCCGTGCTGGAGGCGCTGGCGATCGCGGCCGCCGACCGCTCGGCGCGCACCCGCCTGTTCCAGGATGTCGAAGCCTCCCTGGCAAGCCAGACCCGGTTCGTGCGCGAGAGGGATCTCATCACCCTGCCGGATGCGCCGGTGAAGGTGATTGAGATGCCGAAGTTTCAGCAGGGCGTCGCCGTCGCCTATTGCGACAGTCCAGGACCGCTCGATCGCCGGCTGGAGACCTTCTACGCGGTCTCGCCGATCCCTGCAGACTGGACGCAGGAGCAGGCGGATTCGTATCTCAGGGAGTACAACCGACGCTCTGTCGAGGAGCTGTCGATCCACGAGGCGATGCCGGGTCACTATGTGCAGATCTGGCACGCGAACAAGCATCCCAGCGTGCTGCGCGCCGTGCTCGGGTCGGGAACCTTCATCGAGGGCTGGGCCTGCTACGCGCAGGACATGATGATCGAAGCCGGCCATGGCGGGGACGACCCGCTGCGCCGGCTGGTCAATCTCAAATGGGCGCTGCGGGTCATCGCCAACGCCATTCTCGACCAGGGCGTCCATGTCGACGGCTGGGACGAAGCCGCCGCCATGCGTTTCATGACCGGCGAGGCCTTCCAGGAGGAACGCGAAGCGGCGGGCAAGTGGACCCGCGCCCGCGTGAGTTCGGGCCAGCTGTCGACCTATTATGTCGGCTGGACGGGCCATCACGCCCTGCGCCGGGAGGTGAAGGCCCGCGACGGCGCCGGCTTTGACCTCAAGACCTATCATAACCGGCTGCTGTCCCATGGCTCGCCGCCGCTTGCCCTGGTCCGTGCGCTGATGCTGGGTCTGCCCCTGCCGACGACGGCCTGAGCGTTCGCGGCGGGGCCTGAGGCCCCTGTCGGTCCTGCCTGGCCCAGGCGCATGCGACAGTCCGCATGCGGTCGGCGCCTGGCCGCGCCCCTGTCGTCTCTCTCCGTGGGCTGCCTATCGGCGTCCCGCCGGCGCCCTGCTGCGGCGCAGACCTGCGGCCCAGGCAGGTGGCCCAGGCACGTCGCCAAGGCCTTCCCCCGAGGCCTTCCCCCCAGCCCTGTCGCCCAGCCCTGTCGCCCAGGCGCGCTGCTGCGAGAGGCGCTACGGCCCCGATCCGGGCGCCAGGGCATCACCCCCCGTTCTACGGATCATGCGCATCTGCCGCCTGCAATTCGGCAAGACTGCGCTGAAAGCCGCGCGCCTTGCGCATTGACCACCAGCAGCCCGCACCCAGGCCCGCGACCAGGAGGGCGGTGAGCACGCCGCTGCCCTGTCCTGGCAGGGCGGCGAAGTCGCCGAGGCCGGCCAGCGCGGCCCCGACCGCCGCGCCGAGCGGCCCGCCAAGATAACCAAACCGGGCGAACCACAGCCCGAGCCGTGCGCGCCGGCGCAGAAACGCCACGTGACCGGCCATTGTGTCGCCATAGGCCTGCCAGAGGCCTCTGCGCAGCACCAGGGCGACCGGCACGGATGCGATCGCGCCAAGGGCAAGGATAATGAGGATGGCCCGCTCAACGCCGGCCATGTCACCCGCCCACCAGGCGAATGCGGCGGCGCAGGCAAGCGCCAGCGTCGACTCAAGGGCGGCTTCTGCAACCGCGCTCCGGCGCTCGCGGGCGGCGCGCGCCCTGTAGCGCGCCGGCGCATCGTCCGGCGTCGGCTGGGCGCGCCATGCCGCCTGCAGTCGGGCCCACTCTTCACCGTCATCGGTCATGGTTTCACCATCATGGCGCGCAGGGCGGCCTTGGCCCGGTTGACGCGGGTAAACACCGCCGCCTCACTGAGGCCGAGGGCCTGCGCGATTTCCTGGGTCGAAAAGTCTTCAAGAACGAGCGTGGCGACCTCGCGCAGCCCCTGCGGCAACGCCGCCACCGCATTGATCAGCCGTCTCATCAGGTCGGATCGCGCGACGACCTCGTCGGGGCGCTCCGCGTCGCTGGCCAGCCCGGGGTTGACCTCGTCGCCGCGCGGTTCGCGCAGAGAGCGGCGGATGTGACTGACGCAGACATTGTGGGCGATCCGTGCAACGAAGGTGCGCAGGGTGCAGTCGCCGCGCCAGGCCGGCGCCGCGCGCCAGAGCGCAAGCGCGATGTCCTGTTTCACGTCCTCGCGTCCCACGGGATTGCGCTCATACGCAGCCACCACGCGTTCGATCAGCCCGGCGTGTTCCTCCAACGCACGATCAAAGACCGATGGGCTCATCAGACGGCCTGGCGTGCATCCGCACCCGCTGCGGGTTTGCCCGCTGGAACGCGGTTGAGGTACCAGGCGGCGACATGCAGGGACGCCCACCAGATGGGGTGGAAAAGGATAAAGATGAGCACCCAGTAGGCGATCACCTCGTCCATCAGCGGGTAGAGCAGGTGTGCGACCGGCGTGACGAGGTCTGGAAGGTCGCGTGCGATCAGCGCGTTGTTGAGTGCGGCGAATGCCTTGAAGAGGATGATGCCTGGCGCAAACGCAATGTAGGCGAAGACTGACTTCGGCATGACCTTTTTTGAAAACGGATTGAGGTGAAACCAGCTGAACAGCGCGCGCGGGGGTTGGCGCAGATAGATTGGGTTGACCACGTCGCGGTTGCGCAGCGCCCAAACCAGCATTCCTGCCGTGCAGCAGAGCACCAAAGCGTTGAGAGCGAGGAACCGCTGCAGATCAAGTCCGCGTGCGCCATCAGAGACTGCATGATTGGACTCAAACGCCTGCCCTGCGGCCAGCCCCCACTGCGTCGTGACCATGTCAGCCGCGGTCATCACCATGTAGGCTGCGGCATAAACCAGCACCACGACGCCCGCTCCTGCCTTGCCCTGCATGTCACGCCTCCCGATCACATCCCAATAGTCGCTGGCGCGGGGAAAACCTTACGGCGCACTGTCACCTGGGCCGGTCGGCGCGGGTCTGCGAGCCCTGCCGGCCTCGGCAGGACGTCCCCTGAGGGAGCGTCGGGTGATCCAGGGGCCCGGCGGTCACGTGATCCTCCCGACCTCCGTGGCCGGGGCGCCGGGGGCAGGGCTTACGACGTCGCAGCATCGCCGTCGGCTGCAGGCTTTCACCCTGCACACATGCGCGTGAATGGCGCCTGGCCGATGCACGCACGCCGGGGGCCGTCAAAACCAGCGCCCAGGACCCGCTCGCTGGGGTCACGCTCGCTGGGGCCACGCTCGCTGGGGCCCAGCTCCCTGGGGCCCAGCTCACTGGGACTCAGCTCACTGGGACTCAGCTCACTGGGACTCAGCTCGCCGGCGCATGTTCACGAAGCCGACCGCAGGGTCGCCTCAATCGCTCCGAGCCGATCAATCTCACACCGGACGCTGTCGCCAGGCTTGAGAAACTGACGGGGATCCATGGCCGCTCCCACGCCGCCGGGGGTCCCGGTGAAGATGAGGTCACCGGGTTCGAGGGTCATCGCCTGCGACAGGTGTTCGATCTGATCCCACACATTGAACACGAGATGGCGGGTGTTTGAGTCCTGGCGTTTTGCGCCGTTGACGAAGCACCGCACGCCGAGGCCGTGGGGGTCGCCGATCTCGTCCGCCGTTGTGATCCATGGTCCGATCGGAGCGTGCGTGTCGAAGGATTTGCCGAGGCTCCATTGCGAGGTGCGATGTTGCCAGGCGCGCTCCGTGACGTCATTGCCGACGCAGTAGCCGAACACATGCGCGCTGGCGTCGCCCCTGGAAATGTTGCGTCCGCGCCTGCCGATGACCACGACCAGTTCGACCTCATAGTCGACGAACGGCCCCGTCCGGGCGATCTCGATCGGGTCATTCGGCCCGTTGATCGCCGTGACCGCCTTGGTGAACCACACCTGGTGGGCGGGCGTCCCGGCTTTGCTTTCGGCGATATGGTCGGCGTAATTGAGACCGATGGCGAAGATCTTGCCCGGCCGCGGCACGGGCGCCATCAGTCGCACGGCCGACAGGGCATGGCGTGCTGATGTTCCGGCCGAGGCCTCGATATCCGCTTTGACAGCGTCCCATCGGGAGATCAGAGCCAGCACGTCGTCGCCATGTGAGATCCCGGCGATCGCGTCGCCGACGACCAGTCCAAGCTTTGGACCATCGCCGGCGTCGAAGCGCGCGAGTTTCATGGGGCGCCTCCCAGCATTGGATGGCGCGGCCCCCATTGCACGTCGAGCAGCATCTGGAGCGTCGCCTGCCGCGACCCGTCCTGGGCAGACAGCAGATCGCCGTCAGTCCAGTGCTCGAGCTCATGACCCCACGGGTCTTTCCAATAGTCGAACACCTGGCTGCCGAGCACATGGCGTCCGACGCCCCACACGGGGGTGCGTCCGGCGCGTTTCAGATGCGTGTGCCCCAGCATGAGGTCATCGACATCAACCACCTCGAAGGCGGCATGATTGAAACGCGGCGCGCCCGGCGCCTGCAGGAGAAACAGCGTGTGATGATCCGTGGGCGTTGCGCCGCGGTCGCAGCGCAGGAATGCGCCGACCGCCATGCCTGGCGCGGCCTCGATCTCATCGGAGGTGATGAAGCCGAAGCGCGACATGTACCAGGCCTGCGAGGCGCGGAAGTCCCTGACCTCAAGAACCGCATGGCCGAGGCGCACCACATGCGCCGGGCCCGCCTGGAACTGCACGCGCGCATGCAGGCGCGGGCGTGTCCGCGCATCATTGCGCAGCGCGGCAGCCGGCGCGGGCAGCGGCGCCAGGCTCGCCTGCCCGGCCACGACCTCCACCACGTAGTCATCAGGGTCCCGCAGGCGGACGATCATTCCGCCGCCTGGCGCATCAAGCGGCTCAACCGGCGCCGACTCCGCAGCGGCCAACCGTTCGAGGTCGGCGATGCTTTCGGCGCGAAAGCCGATGGCGCGCAGGCCTGGCGGACCGGGATGGGTTGCATGCACGAACGGGTGGGGGCCGAGGCCGCGCGCATAGAGGGCGTCTTTGTCGGCCATGACGATGCGCAGCCCGAACTCCTCAAGGAATGTCCGCATGGCCCCAAGGTCCGGGGCGCTGAACCTGACATGGGCGATATCTTCGACCTTGATCGTGCTCATGAGCGTCTTCGCCTTTCGCTGCGGTCGCCCTGCGCCGGGGCGAGGTCTGGAAGTGCGCTGAGTGCGATGCGCCGGGCGTCGCGCGCAGAAAGTCCTGCCGCCCTGAGGAAGAGTTCCGACGTTGCGCCCGCCGCCTCGCGCCAGCCCTGGTCGCCGTGGATCACGGCGTTCATCGCCGCAAGCGTTGAGCCTGCGAGCATGTGGACCAGCGCCTGGGCCTGCGACGGGTCCGCCCTGAAGCGGGCCTGCTGGATGGCCTTCGCCACATCGCGCGCCGGCGGCTCCAGCGTCAGGCTGCGCAGCGCGCTGCTTGAGAGGGCAAAGCGGACGATGAAGCGGCCCCAATCATGGTCGTCATGCGCCCGCCGCACGAACAGGCGCAGACCTGTCGCCAGGCGCTCCGCGGGATCGTCGAGTTCGCGCATGGTGCGCTCAACGCGCGCGATCATGTCGCGCGACAGATCGAGCGCGACATCGCTGAACAGGCGCTCCGGATCCTCGATGTTGTTGTAGATCGTCCCGCGCGCAATGCCTGCCGCCTCGGCGAGATCGCTCACGGTGAGCTGGGCGCCGCCAGTGTCCGCGAACAGGCGCAGCGCCGCCTGGTGGATCCTTGACCGCGCGGCGCGGCGACGATCCGAAGGCAGGGACTGTGTTGACATCAGGATCTGTTATTGAACATCCATGTTCAATTTTCAAGGGCGGCGGCGTGCGGTCCTCAACGCCTGCGGCGCCCGCCATCCGGGTTTGCAAAGGGCGCTGCGACGCCGGCGTGGGCGGCGCGGCGGGCTGGGCCGCACCTGCCCTCGCCCACCATTGCGTGCGGCGCTGGCGACTGCGGCCGCACGCATGCGTGCGGCCGGCGCTGTCGCCTGGGGCCTCGCGGCGTGGATGTCGACGCCTGCGGACCCCGCGCACCTGTTGGGGATGCTGCGCGGTCGGCCACGATCGGATCTGCGCCGAACACGCAGCATCCTGACGATGGGGATCGCGCCGACTGCTGATCGGGACCCGCGGCAGGGACCCGAGCGCATCGGGTCACGCTGGGGCGCCCCCGCCGGCGGCGGCGCGCCGCCCCGCGTGCGCCCTGCAGCGACAGGACCGCGCACGGGCCTCGGGCGCATCTGAACGGGCCGACATGACCAGCGCCAGGCCCAGGGACAGGATCAGTGACAGGATAAGTGACAGGATAAGGGATTGGATCAGGCGATCGGCAGGCGCTGGCTTGCGGACCTCAGGGCGATGTCTTACCGGGCGCATGCATGGCGGCAGGATGCGTGCCTGGCAAGGCTGGAAGGCATGGGCGTGGTGGCGCCCGAGGCCTGGCGACACAGCTGGCTGGCGATGGGCGCGCTGGCGATGGGCGCGCTGGCGATGGGCGCAGCGGGGGCGCAGGATGGACATTCCGGTCGAGTGGCTTGTCGCCTTCGGGGCTTTCGGCGTGGGCATCGCCGACGGCCTGACGACGCATGCAGGTCTGAGGGATCCCCGGATTGAGGAAGTCAATCCGGTGTGGCGGTGGCTGTTTGCGCGCGTCCCGCCAGCGATCGCCATCCTGGCGCTGGCCTTGGGCGCGTTGTTGCTGTCGCTCGCCCTGCATGCGTTGACAGGCGCCACGGGACAGATCGCTTCCCTGGTGGTTCACGCGCTTGCGCCCCTCAACAACCTGCTGGTCATGCGCAGGGTCAGGGCGATGCCCCCGAAGCAGTAAGCGCCGGGCCGCGCCCGGGCTCAGGCGACCTGGTCCCGGGCTCGCTCCCTGGGCCGGGTCCCGGGAGCAGGGTCCCGGGAGCAGGTTGTTGGGGCCAGTGACGGGGCCGGCGCCGCGCCGTGGGCGGGCCGGTGCAGGCGCTGTGACGCAGGCTGCGGGCTGAGGCCGTTGTCCCGCAGCCTGTCGGCGCAGCGGCCGGGGCGCGATCGCCGGAACCGTCGCAGCAGCGTGTCCTGTGACACCGGGGACCGCCAGGGCCTGGGGCCCGCCCCACTCCGATCGTTTGGCCCTGCTGCGGGCAGCAGGAGAGCGTGCAGAAATTTTGTAAAGCTCGCTTGACTTGCCTCTGACAATTTGTAAAGTTTCCTTGTCCAAATGACTAAGGAGCATGACATGACGACCCCGATGCCAACGGCTGACCGATCAGTGCCGTTGCAGGCGCGCCCCCCTGTTCTTGCGGTCTGGTGCGTGGCCGCCCTGATTGTTTCGGCGCTGAGCCGCCCATCGGAGATCGGCCTCCAGATCCTCGGCGCGGCCGGTCTGTCGGGTCTGGCGGCGGCGGGCCTGGCGCATCTGATCCCGGTGGCTGTGGTTGCCCTTGTGGCTGGCGCCGCCCTGGCGGCGATCCGGGTCCTGCCGCGGTCCGCGCGCCCGATCCTGCTGGTGATCGCCGCCCTGGTCGGCGGAGCGGGCTCAGCGTTTCTTGATCTGTTCGCCCGGGTCACCGGCCTCCTGGACTGGGCCGGACCGTTGCGCCCTGCGACCTTCGCCGATCATGCGGGCTGGGTGCTGGTGTTCGGCGTGATCATCGGCGGTGCGGTCGGGCTGGTGCTGGGGGCTCTCGGCGCGCGCGGAGCGCAGGCGATCAGGACGGTTGGGAGCGCGCTCGATCTGGCCCCGGCGGACGGGCCGGCGGAAACCCTGCCCCGCCGCGAGCGTCGCCTTGCCCATTGGTCCGGCTGGAGCCTGATCGGACTGGCGCTGACCTTGATCGGGGTCATTCTGGCGCAGGCGGCGCTTGAGCCCGACCGGAGCGCTGAGATCGGCATTGTCGCGCTGATTGTCGTCGGGGCTGCGATTGGGCTTGCTGCGTCGATACGGGTCTGGCGCGCCCTTGACGAGCTTGAGCGCCGCGCCGTCATCGCCGCCCATGCCGTCTCCGCCATCGCGCTCACGCCGGCGCTGATGGTCTGGGCGGGCCTGGAGGGACTTGGCTACGCGCCGCCGTTCACCGCCTATGAAGGCTTTCTGGTGGTGATCGCGT
>JBEIHX010000029.1:0-47333 GCA_040381075.1 Hyphomonadaceae bacterium | reverse complement strand
CCCCCGCCCGGCGCCGGCGCGCCGCCGCGCCGGTGATGAACTTGCGCCGCTCGCCTTCCTCAAGCGCCTCAAGCGCGCCGCGCCAATCGCCCGCGTTGATCTTGAAGTCGAACAACCCTGCAAAGGCCCATGCGGCGCTGCGCGACAGCTTGAGCGCCGCCGCCGCATGCTCGGCTGCGCCGGACGCATCCCGGCGCGCATGCGCCGCAGCGGCGAGCCCACGGCGACCAAGGAGCTCGGTTTTGGGATCGCCGAGCAGAACCACATACGCGCTTTCGGCTGCGGCGAGATCGCCATTGGCCTCATTGGCGCGCGCCATCAGCAGCGTCAGCAGTTTCTCATCGTCGAGAAAGCGGTGCGCCTTGTCGAGGATCTTCTTGGCGCGCGCGCCGTCGCCGCCCTCAGCGGCGATGAACCCCTGCGCAAACAGCTCCTGGCCCCGGTTGCGCCGATACGCGCGGTGCGCCTTGCCGACCAGGTTGGGAAGGTTGATCAGCCAGCCGAGAATGCCCCAGGCGGCGGAAAACACCACAGTCGCGACGATGAAGGCTACGAAGAAAAAGGCCATCGTCGTGGACGCCTCCCACCCGAGCCACTCGATGCGGACCGAGCCCGGGCGTTCGGACATCCACATCGCGCCAAGCGCTGTTGCGGCCAGAAGCAGGATAAGAACCAGCAGACGGGCCATGCTCAGCCCTCCCTGCGCGCGGCGGGTGTAACCCCAGCGGCGCCCGTGGCGCCGGCTGGCGCACCTGGCGGCGCTGCAGCGGCGGGTGTCGCGACCGCTGGCGGCGCGCCGGCGGGCGGAGCGGTCGCCGGCGCAGCCGGATCAAGCGCAGGATCGCGCAGCACCCGCTCACGCACGGCTGCAAGCCGACGGTCGATGTCCATCCGCGCCCGCGCCAGCGCGATCCACGCTGCGGCGGCCTCGGCTTCCTTCGACTGGAGCGCCTTGAGTTCGTTCACCGCGCCGTCGAGATCCAGGACCTGCAGGCGGGCCTTGGCGCGGTCAAGCACGGCAGACGCGGCGTTGTCATCCTGTCCGCCGGTGCGGCGCACGGTGACCCACTGCGCCATGGTATCCTGCAGCCAACCGACGAAATCATTCGACCCGCCGCGCGCCGCCCGGCGCACCGCGAGCTCGGTTTCACGAAAACGCGCGCGCAGCTGGTCGAAGGTCGGCGCGCCAGCAGTCGCATGCGCAGCCAGGGCCGTCACGTCCGCATCGGTCGCCATGAAGGCCTGAAGCGCCGCAAGCTCTGCAGGAAACGGGCGTGCGCTGCGCGCAGCGGCCTCAAGTTCGGCCGCCGCCCATACGGCGCGCGGATCCAGGGTGCGCGCAATCTGCGCCTTCAGCACCGCATTTTCCGTGCGCGCCGCCGCAAGCGCAGTCTGCAGCTGCGCCGCTGCCGCGTCAGCTGCAGCGACCTCAGACTGCGCCGCAGCAAGACCCGGGCGCGCCACCAGACCCTGCACCTGGGCGCTGAGGCTCTGAATGCCTGCCGCCAGCGCATCCGTCTCATCCGCCGCCGCCTCAGCCGGCAGCAGCGCGGACGGCGGCTTGTGCTCAGCCATCGAGCCCAGCGTGGCCCCGATGCCGATCGCCGCAGCGCCCATCAGGGCGAATACGACGGCAAGTCCCGCCTGTCGGGTCCACTCCTCGGCGCGCGAGGGCTCCTGCACCGGCTCCTCCCGCGGACCAGCTTCGGCGCGCCGGTCGTCGTCCGGCTTTGCGTCACTTGCGACGGTTTCGCTCATCGACCTCGCCCCTCGCGCGGCTGCACCCGCTGCCCCGATGGACCGGGGCCCTTTGTCAGGCCCTCCACCATAGCGCACTCGGGCGCAGTGCGGAAACCCATGCACCGGTCAGGCGCGCGCAGGCGCAGACACCTCGATCCTGGGGAAAGCTCGATACGGGCAAGCTCGATACAGGAAAGCCCGATCCAGGGGAAAGACCCCGTCGTGACGCGCGCCGCCCGGCGGACCCGCCAATCAGAGCCGCCCATCAGAGCCGTCAGACAGCGCCGGCGTCAGCGCGTCGGGCGGGCTGTCACTGCAGCTGCCTGGAGCGCAAACAGGCCGGCGCAGCCGGCGCGCGCATGCGCCATCATCGCGGCGAACTCCCCGTCGGTGAACGGCCGGCCCTCCCCGGTCGCCTGGATTTCAATCAGTCGCCCGTCATCCGTCATCACGAAATTGGCGTCGACCTCCGCACGGCTGTCCTCCGCATAGTCCAGATCGAGCACCGGCGCGCCATCATAGACGCCACAGCTGATCGCCGCGACCCGGCCGCGGATCGGATCGCTCTTCAGCACGCCCTCCTCACGGAGATAGGCGAGCGCTGAGGCAAGCGCGACCCAGGCGCCGGTGATGGCGGCGGTGCGGGTGCCGCCATCGGCCTGGATGACGTCGCAATCCAGCGTGACGGTGCGCTCACCAAGGGCCGCGAGATCCACCACGGAGCGCAAGGAGCGTCCAACCAGACGCTGAATCTCCTGGGTCCGGCCGGATTGTTTGCCCTGCGCCGCCTCCCGCCGGCCCCGGGTATGGGTCGCCCGCGGCAGCATGCCGTACTCCGCCGTCACCCAGCCGCGTCCCTGGCCTTTCAGCCAGCCCGGAACCCCCGGCTCAACACTCGCCGTGATGAGCACATGCGTATGACCGAACCGGGCAAGACAGGACCCCTCCGCGTAGCGCGATACGCCGGTTTCCAGGTGAACGTCCCGCATGGCGTCGCCAGCGCGACCGGAGGGGCGGTTGGACATCGGATGGCTCCTGCAGCGGATGGCCGGCGGTCATGGACGGCGCGTGCGCGCCTGTCCAGTCCCGATTGCGCGCGGCCAGGCTGGCGCCTATGTGTTCGCCAGGCGTCCGGTTCGCCACCCGGTCAGCCGCACCGCCTGTTCACCTGGTCCGTCGTGGCGCTCCATCGGGGTCGCCAAACCGGCAGGACAGCCGGACAGACGGTGGGGGTCGACGGGGGCGCGGGCCATATCGGCGCGGGTTACGAAAGTCAGCACGTTGAGTGGGTTTCGTCGCAGGAGATGAGTGCGTCCACCATGACATTGACGCCGCATGCAGGTCTTCTGGAACGCCTCGACACGCGGGCGCGCGACATTTTCCGCGAAATCGTGGAGCAGTACCTTGCGACCGGCGAACCGGTCGGCTCGCGCACGGTGTCGCGGCTCGGTGGCGTGCAGCTGTCGCCCGCCTCGATCCGCAACACCATGGCCGACCTGGCGGATCTCGGGCTGCTGGACGCGCCCCATATCAGCTCCGGGCGGATCCCGACCCATGCCGGCCTGCGCCTGTTCGTTGATGGCTTCATGGAAGTGGGCGCGCTGTCGGAGACCGAACGTCGCGAAATCGACCATCGCATAGGTCGCACCCCGGGCGGCGTGGCGGAGGTGCTGAACGAGGCGTCCGAACTGCTGTCCGGTTTCGCCGGCGGCGCCGGACTTGTGGCGAGCCCGGCGCGGGAAGCGAAACTGAAGCATGTCGAGCTGGTCCAGACAGGGCCGGGTGAAGCACTGGTCATTCTGGTCGGCGATGATGGCGACGTGGAAAACCGCCTGATCGCCACACCGCCGGGCATGACCGCCGCATCGCTGATCGAGGCGACGAACTTCCTGAACGCCCGCCTGAAGGGCCGCACGCTGGCGGAAACGAAGGAAGCCGTGTTGGAGGAGGTCCGCCGGGACCGCGCCTCGCTGGACGCCGCCGCCGCGCGCCTGGTGCAGGACGGACTGGCCGACTGGGGCGGCGGCGAGCGCGAGCATCGCGCGCTGATCGTGCGCGGTCGGGCCAATCTCCTGCAGGATCAGAGCGCCTTTGCCGATCTGGAGCGCGTGCGCCGACTGTTTGACGATCTGGAACGCAAGAGCGATCTCATTCAGATCCTTGATCTGGCCCGCGACGCCAAGTCTGTGCGGATCTTCATTGGCGCGGAGAACCCCCTGTTTTCGTTATCAGGCTCAAGCATGATCATCGCGCCCTACGCCAACGCCGGGCGCAAGGTGATGGGCGCCTTGGGCGTGATCGGGCCGACCCGCCTGAATTATGCGCGGGTGATCCCAGTTGTGGACTATACAGCGCGCGTGCTCGGCAAGGTGCTCGAGGAGCGCGCCCGCAAATCGCAAGGTGACGATCGATGACCAGCCCTGACAATGCCCCCGAAACGCCTTCGCATGATGATCACACGATGGGACGCACGCCCGGACAGGGGGCCGACGCAGGCGGCGACACGGAGGCGCTGCGCGCCGAAATCAGCGATCTGAAGGACAAGCTCCTGCGCGCGCTCGCAGAGACCGAGAACACGCGCCGCCGTGCGGAGCGCCAGGCGGCGGACGCACGCGCCTTCGGCATTGATCGTTTCGCGCGCGACCTGCTGCCCGTCGCCGACGCGCTCAGCCGGGCGATCGCCAGCCTGCCGGAGGCGGCGCGCGCAGGTCTGTCGCCGGACGTCAAAGCCTTCGCTGAAGGCGTGGAGCTGACCGAGCGCACACTGCTGCAGGCGTTCGAACGCAATGGTCTGAAGCCGACGCCGGGGGCCGGGGCGGCCTTCGACCCCAACATGCACCAGGCAGTCGCCCAAATCCCGTCAGATCACCCGGCCGGGTCGGTGGCGGAGGTCTTCCAGCCAGGCTTCCTGCTCGCCGAGCGCACCCTGCGCGCGGCGATGGTGGCGGTGTCGTTGGGACGTCCTGCGCCTGGCGCGACGGCGGACAGCGCCGTCGAAGGATGAGTCGTCCCACGGGCGCTTTGTCGCACCCCCGGGGCGTCAATCCGTTTTTGCTTTCAAAGGGTTGACCCGACGCGTCTGGTTCGGCAGCCTGCATGTGGGCTGGCCGGACAGGTCGGCGATGAAGGCAGACGCAGGGACGGTTTGAGCATGCTGCGCTCAGAATTGATCACAGTCATGGCGGCGCGACACACCAACCTGGCGCACTCTGAAGTCGAGGAGATGGTCGACATCATTTTTGATGAGATCGCCAGGGCGCCCGAGCGTGGCGACCGGGTGGAGCTGCGCGGCTTTGGCGCCTTTTCGGTGCGCGAGCGCGACGCCCGCCAGGGCCGCAATCCTCGAACCGGGCAGGCCGTCAAGGTCGAACCGAAGCGCGCGCCTTTCTTCCGCTGCGGCAAGGAACTGCGCCAGAAACTCAACCCCGACGGGGACGAAGCGGACGATTAGGGGCCGTCCCCGGTTTGGCGCCGTCGGCGCGATGATTGCGCGGCGCGCCAGCCGCGGGAGGAAGCCAGGACAGGCGGGGCATGTCACGGCGCCGGGAGCGGCATGACCGGCGCGAACACTGATATCAGGATTGGCGGCATCAGGATTGCCGGCATGAAGATTGCTGGAGCACATTCCGCTGGCGCGGGGACGTGCTGGCGCAACGGATACGGGCAGGGGGTCCGCCCGCCCTGGCGGCGCCAGCGCCAGCCCGGCGCCGGCTCAGGACTGCATGTCCCGGTAATCTGGCGCTCCCGCCAGACCCGGTGCGAAAGGGGAGGCCCGTCAATGCTCAAGGAATTTCGTGACTTCGCCATGCGCGGCAATGTGGTGGATCTCGCCATCGGCGTGATCATCGGCGCAGCCTTTGGCAAGATCGTCGCAGTGCTCGTCGACAACGTCATCATGCCGCCCATCGGCATGGCGATCGGCGGCATCGACTTCTCCAAGCTCACGCTGACGATCAAGCAGGCCGTCTTGAACACCGACGGGACGGTCGCCGCGCCGGCTGTCGAAATCGGCTATGGCGCGTTTATCAACACTGTCATCCAGTTTCTGATCATCGCCTGGGTCCTGTTCCTGATCGTCAAGGGCATGAACGCCCTGAAAAAGGCCGAAGCAGCCGCGCCGGCGCCCCCATCCGAGGAAATCCTCCTGCTGCGCGAGATCCGGGACTCGCTCAGGAAGTGAGCCAGGCGCGCCAGCACCTGTGCTGGCGCGCGCTGCGCGGGCGGCGGGCCTTACTGGGCCCGCGACAGCTCGCCGATAAGACGCGGCAGATAGGCCATCGGCCATGCCAGCAGGAGGAGGTTGGCGCCAAACCAAACCCAGTCGAACTCCCGCAGGAGAGCCCAGTACGCAACCGCCATGCCGCCGGCGACCATGGTCAGAACAAGCGAAATGACCGCATAGACGCGCCAGCCGTGATGCTGACGTTCAGCAAGACGCACGGCGGCGAGCCCCGTTGCGGCGAAAGCAAGGTCAAGCGGCAGGAACGACCAGTTCCACGCCACCACGCGCGCATCCCGGGCGTCCGCGTAAAGCCAGGCCTGCGGGATGGTGACAATGCCGAGCATGTCGAGGACCGCGATCATCCAATAGACGACGAACGCCCAATCGGTGACGGTCAAGGCTAACCTGAGCCCCTGCGGCATGCCCTGACGCTCGCATGAGAGGGCTTTCCCGCGCAATCGCTTTGCGTCAGTCAGAAGCAATGACCGCGTTGAAGATCTGTGGCTTGAAGACGCCCGAAACCCTCGAGGCCGCGCTGGCGGCCGGGGCCACCCACATTGGCCTCAATCTATTCGCCAGAAGCCCGCGCTGGGTGAGCCTGGAGGATGCGGCGGCGCTGGCGGGCCTGGCGCGCGGTCGCGCCGCGGTCGTTGCGCTCGCCGTCGATCCGGATGACGACCTGGTTCGCGCGATCGCCGCGCTGGCGCCTGATTTTGTACAATTGCATGGTCAGGAAGACCCTGGGCGGTGCGCCGCCATCCGCACCATTGCGGGAGCTCCGATCATCAAGGCGCTGGGAGTGGGCGAGGCCGCAGATCTCACCCGGGCGACCACCTTCGCCGCGGTCGCCGCACTCCTCCTTCTGGACGCCAGGCCGCCCCCGGGAGCGGCCATGCCCGGCGGGCATGGCCGCGCGTTCGACTGGTCGATCATCGCCAGGGCGCGCCCGGCGGCGCCATTTTTTCTCGCCGGCGGGCTTACCCCCGCCACCGTGGCCGAAGCCATCCTGCAGGTTCGCCCGTTCGGCGTGGATGTCTCGTCTGGCGTGGAGCACGCCCCGGGGGTAAAGGACATGGATCTGATGGCGCGCTTTGCCCAAGCCGTTCGTCAGGCTGATCAGGACCAGGCCTGACGGAGATCCCCAGCCGCCCGGCGGCCCCGACCAACCAGAACGCCCCGGCCGCCCAGGCCACCCTGCATGGACCCGAGATCCAGTATGGACCCGAGACCGA
Source organism: Hyphomonadaceae bacterium (assembly GCA_040381075.1). Taxonomy (GTDB): domain Bacteria; phylum Pseudomonadota; class Alphaproteobacteria; order Caulobacterales; family Aquidulcibacteraceae; genus JBEIHX01. The sequence goes on along the minus strand of JBEIHX010000029.1, from coordinate 40,139 downwards.
GATCAGACGTGAATGATTGGAGCCGCTATCCCGACGCCGCAGGGCGGTTCGGCGATTACGGCGGACGCTACGTCGCCGAGACGCTGATGGCGCCGATCCTGGACCTCGAGCGCGAGTACGCAGACGCGAGGTCTGACCCAGCCTTCCAGGCCGAACTCGACGGGTTCCTGCGTGATTACGTGGGCCGACCGAGCCCGCTGTATTTCGCCGAGCGGTTGAGCGCCTATTTCGGGGGCGCCAAGATCTACTTCAAGCGTGATGAACTCAATCACACTGGCGCGCACAAAATCAACAACTGCATGGGCCAGATCCTGCTTGCGCGGCGGATGGGCAAGACCCGGATCATTGCCGAAACCGGCGCAGGCCAGCATGGCGTGGCCACGGCCACCGTCTGCGCCCGCTTCGGCCTGCCCTGCGTTGTCTACATGGGCGCCACCGATGTTGAGCGGCAAAAGCCCAATGTGTTCAGGATGAAGCTGCTCGGGGCGCAGATCGTCCCGGTGACCAGTGGCGCAGCGACCCTCAAAGACGCCATGAATGAAGCCCTGCGCGACTGGGTCACCAATGTGCGCGACACGTTCTACATCATCGGCACGGTGGCCGGACCGCATCCCTATCCGGCGATGGTGCGCGACTTTCAAAGCGTCATTGGACGCGAAGCGCGCGCCCAGATCCTTGAACGCGAAGGTCGCCTGCCGGACGCCGTCGTCGCCTGCATCGGCGGCGGCTCGAACGCCATCGGCCTGTTTCATCCCTTCCTCGAAGACGACAGCGTCAGACTGTTCGGCGTGGAGGCGGCCGGCTGCGGCCTCGATACAGGTCGTCACGCCGCTGCGCTCAGCGCAGGACGGCCCGGCGTTCTGCATGGCAACCGGACCTATCTGCTGCAGGATGATGATGGTCAGATCATCGAAGCGCACTCGATCTCGGCCGGGCTTGATTACCCCGGCGTCGGACCCGAGCACAGCTTCCTGAAAGACGTCGGGCGCGCGACATATCTGACGGCCACCGACGACGAAGCGATCGCCGCCTTCCAGCTGTGCGCCACCCTGGAGGGGATACTGCCGGCGCTGGAGCCGGCGCACGCCCTTGCCCGCGTGGGCGAGATCGCCCGCGACGTGGGGCCGGGCGGCCTCGTCGTGATGAACCTGTGTGGTCGCGGAGACAAGGACATCTTCACGATCGCAGAACGCCTGGAGGCCAAGCTGTGACTGGCGCTGGACGGCTCGCACAACGGTTCCTCGACCTCGCCACAGCGAACCGTGCAGCCTTTATCCCCTACATCATGGCCGGCGACCCTGACGCGGCGACAACAGCACGCCTTCTCAGCGCCCTGCCGGGCGCCGGCGCGGACGTCATCGAGCTTGGCTTTGCGTTTTCCGATCCCATGGCGGACGGGCCGTCGATCCAGCGCGCCGGCCTGCGGGCGCTTGCGGGCGGCGCCACGCTCACGTCCACTCTGGCGCTCGCCGCGGGCTTCCGCGCCGGGGATTCGACGACGCCGCTGATCCTGATGGGATACGCCAACCCGATCGAACATATGGGCCATGCGGCCTTCGCCGCCGCCGCCGCCGCCGCGGGCGTGGACGGCGTGATCGTCGTGGACATTCCGCCGGAAGAAGACGCGCCTCTGCACACCCAACTGGCGGCCCGCGGGGTTGCGCTGATCAGATTGGCGGCGCCGACCACATCCGATGACAGGCTCGTGAGGATCCTTTCCGGCGCCCGCGGGTTTGTGTATTATGTGTCGGTGACAGGGGTCACGGGCGACCGGGCCGTTGTTGCGGAGGATGCCTTGCAGGCGGTCAGACGCGTGCGCAGTTTCAGTGACCTGCCGGTGGCTGTCGGCTTCGGCGTGAGAACGCCGCAGTCGGCGCGGGAGATCGCACGGGGCGCAGACGCCGTGGTGGTCGGGTCCCTGCTGGTCGATCGGATCGCTGCGGCGTGCGCCACAGGACAGGATCCGGTCGCTGCGGTTCTGGAAGATGTTCACGCAATGGCTGCAGCCGTGCACGAGGCCCGCGACATGCCGACGTTCCAACACCAGCGCACGCACGAGGCGACATCATGAATTGGCTTGCGAACATCACGCCTCCGGGTGTCAAGAAGATCTTCGACAAGCGGGCGGACACGCCGGACAATTTGTGGATCAAAGCGCCGGACACCGGCGAGCTGCTCTACAAGAGCGATCTTGAGGCGACGCACTGGGTGACGCCGTCAGGGCTGCATCTGCGCATCGGGCCCGACCAGAGGTTTCGCTATCTGTTCGATGAGGCCGCCTACGCTGTGATCGCCACGCCGCCCGTGGTGATCGATCCGCTGAGGTTCAAGGACGACCGGACCTATGCCCAGCGCCTCAAGGCGTCGCGCGACAAGACCGGTCGCGAAGACGCCATGTCCATCGCCGCCGGGCGCATTGTCGACAACCCGGCAGTGGTTCTGGTGCAGGACTTTGCCTTCATGGGCGGCTCTCTGGGCATGGCCGCAGGGGAAGCCTTCCTGCGCGCCGCGCAGGAGGCCCTGCAGCGCGAGGCGGCGCTGATCTGCGTCACTGCGTCGGGCGGCGCGCGCATGCAGGAAGGCATCCTGTCGCTGATGCAGATGCCGCGCACGACCCTCGCGATCCAGCAATTGAAAGAGCAGAATCTTCCCTACATCGTGATCCTGACAGACCCCACGACAGGCGGCGTCACGGCGTCTTATGCCATGCTCGGCGATGTGCACATCGCCGAGCCCGGCGCGCTGATCGGGTTCGCCGGCCAGCGGGTCATTGAGCAGACGATCCGCCAGAAGCTGCCGGAGGGCTTTCAGCGCGCTGAATATCTGCGCGAACGCGGCATGATCGACGTGGTGCTTGATCGCCGGCGCCATCGTGAGACGCTCGGGCGCATCCTCAGCGTGCTGATGGCGAACCGCAAGGCGCCGAAGGCCGCGTGAATTCCCGCTTTCCGCCGGACGCCCTGCAGCGGCTGGAACAGCATCACCTGAAGAACCGCGGGCTCGGCCTGGACAGGATTGGCGCGGTGCTGAAGGCTCTGGGCGATCCCCAAAGGGCGCTTCCTCCCGTGATCCATGTCGCCGGGACGAACGGCAAGGGCTCGACCGTCGCCTTCCTTGCCGCCATGGCGCAGGCGGCCGGCCTGCGCGCCCATGTCTATACCTCGCCCCACCTTGTGGATCTGACCGAGCGGTTCCGGATTGCAGGGCGCCGGATCGAGCCCGACCGCCTGGAAACCATTCTGGGCGAGGTCGAGGCTGCGCCAGGCGGCGGCGAGCTGTCGCTGTTCGAACTGTGGACCGCAGCTGCCTTCAGGGCGTTCGCCGAGACCCCCGCAGACGTCTGCATCCTGGAAGTCGGGCTCGGCGGACGGCTCGACGCGACAAATGTCATCGAGCGCCCGGCGGTGAGCGTGATCACGCCTGTCGATCTCGACCACCGGGAATTCCTGGGGGACACGATCGCTGCGATCGCCGGAGAAAAGGCCGGAATCCTGAGGCCGGACGCGCCGGCCGTGATCGGCGTGCAGCCCCCGCAGGCGCTGGAGGTCATCATGACCCGCATCGCGGATGTCCGGGCGCGCGCCTTCGTGCGCGGCCAGGACTGGCGTGTGGCCAGCGGACGGGATCGGTTTCTCTACGGCGAGGGCGACGCGGCGCTGATGGCCTTCCCCGCGCCGTCGCTGGCCGGTCGCCACCAGCTCGACAACGCAGCCCTCGCGGTGGCGGCGATGCGCGCGCTGGATCACCCCGCAGTCACCTGGAGCAGCCTCGCAGACGGCGTCGCCAGCGCGGTATGGCCCGCCCGGCTGCAGCGCCTGAAACCGGGCCCGCTCACCCGCGACGTGCTCAAGGCTGGCGGCGAGGCCTGGCTCGACGGCGGCCATAATCCGCACGCCGGGCGTGCGCTGGCCGAGGCTCTCGCCACATTGCGGGTGCAGGATGGAATGGAAACTGTCCTGGTGGCAGGCATGCAGGCCAACAAGGACCGTGAGGGATTTCTGTCCGCCCTGGCGCCAGAGGTCAGCCACCTGTACGCAGTCGCCGCGCGCGGCGCGGCGGCGGCGGCGCCCGAGGAAATTGTTGAAACAGCTGAGGGCCTCGGTCTCGACGCCACCGCCTGCAGGGATCTCCACGAGGCGATGGCGCGCGTCGTCAAGGAGGCGCGCGGCGCCCGCGTCCTGCTGTGCGGATCGCTGTACCTGGCTGGCGAGGTTCTGGCCGCCAATGGCGAAGCGCCAGCCTGAGACGCCGCAACGGGTCCGACGTCGCACTCCCAGGCCCAAAATCCCAAGGCCCAAAATCCCAAGGCCCAAACCCCAAGGCCGAAAGCTCACGTCTGCGCGACCGCCGGGAACGACAGCACGGATTTCAGCCAGGTCAAAGGAAGGACGCCAGACTGTGTCGTGGTGCGCAGATCTCAAGGGACAAGTCTGACCCTTGCGACTTCAACCCCGGCGACTTCAACCCCGGCGACTTCACCCCCGGCGCCTCGGCCCGGATCGCTCGCCACAGACGCCCCGCCGCATGTCACCCCTTGCTGGCCGCGACCCACTCGACGATCTTGGACTTCGGCATCGCGCCGACCTTACGCGTAAGTTCCTGACCGTCCCTGAACAGGATCATCGTCGGGATCCCCCGCACGCCGTAGGTGGTTGTCAGAGCCGGGTGGTCATCGATGTTGACCTTGGCCACCGTGACGTCTGGCGCCATCTCGGAGGAGATCTCCTCCAGCGCCGGCGCGATTTGCTTGCAGGGCCCGCACCATCCCGCCCAAAAGTCGACGAGCACCAGACCCTGCGCCTTGAGGACGTCGGCTTCGAAGCTGTCTTCGCTCACCGTCTTGCTCGCCATGTTCTGTCTCCGTGTCTCTGCCGCCGGATGTATGCGGGGCGTCGAGCCGGTTCAAGCCGCCGCAAGCCCCTTGAGCGCCCCATCCAGCAGTGAATCCGGGACTTCCATGATCCGTGCGCCGTCTGTCCATACCAGGGCGCAGCGCACCATCCGATCTGGAAACACACGCCGCAGCACCGCGCGATAGATGGCGAGCTGAGCGAGGTATGCCACGGGGGCCGCCTCGGGGGTCGCCGGCGGGGGACGATTGGTCTTGTAGTCGACGATCAAGACCTCGCTGTCGGTCACCGCCAAACGATCAACCCGTCCATTGACCGGGCGACCGCCCGGCAACCCCTCTCCCGATGCGATGATCGCCGCCTCGGCGCGGCTGCCGGGCCCGAAGAGCGGGGCAAACCTCGGCGCTTCAATAATCGCCAGGGCCTCCGCCGCAATCTCCTGGCGCTGGCGCTGCGTCAGGTCGGACTGCAGGGCAAGGTAGCGGTCCGCCGCCGGCGCGCGCGCCTCATCGGGCAGCTCGGGCAGGTGCTGCAGCAGTGTATGGATCAACGTTCCGCGGGTGTAGCGGGCCGGCATGTCGCGGGCGAGCGGGGATATTGCAGGCTCCGCATCATCCCCGTCGCGCGCATCATAGGGGCGAAGCACGCGCGGGCCGGCCGCCTCGCTCGCAGCCGCCGCCCGCGCCCAGGCGGGCGGCGCCATGCGCACGGGCCCGTCAGGGGTCCCGGCCAGTGCGCCAGGCGGCCCACCCAAACTGAGCCCCTCTCCCATGGGCGTCCTGCACCGCGCGCCCACGCCCTCCAGGGCCTGCCGCGCCAGGTCGTGCCAGCTGCCCGGGTGGACCTGACCGTCGCCTTGCCCGACCCGGAACCCGCAAATCACGAGCTGATCTCGCGCACGCGTCAGCGCCACGTAGAACAGTCGCAGATGCTCAAGGCGTTGCGCCTCGTCCTCGGCGTTCCGCAGCTCGGCGGCCAGCGGCGGGTCCTCGGCCCTCGAGCGCGACCACACAAGCCCTCTGTCCGACGAAATGAACAAACCTGGCGACCGGGCCTCGGGACGCTGTGTCGTGTCGGGCAGGATGACGAGCGGGGCTTCCAGCCCCTTCGCGCCATGGACCGTCATCACCCGCGCCTCCTGCGCGCGCCCGTCCAGCTCGCGCTTCACGTCGGCGCCGTCCGCGGCGATCTCCTGAACGAACCGCTGCAGCGACGGCGCGCCCCGGCGTGCATGCGCGCCGGCACGGGCCATGAACTCCTGAATCGGATCGCGCGCCTCGGCGCCGAGCCGGGCCAGCATGCGCTCAAGTCCGGAGCGCGCCTCACCGTCGAGCTCCTCAAGGGCGGCTGCAAAAAACTGAAACGGCGGCGCCACCGATACGCGCTCAAGCACCCGGTGGAGAAATTCCTTCGCCGAGCCGTACACCGCCGGGTCGGCCGTTTGCAGGCGCTCCCACAGGGAGCGCCGACCCCGGTCATGGGCAAGCGGAAAGATGTGGCGGTCGTCATCGGTCAATCCGACCAACGGCCCCTTCAGCACCGTGGCCAGCGTCAGGTCATCCTCCGGCAGCAGTGCAAACTGCGCCAGCGCGAGCAGATCCTGGACCGCCAGCTCCTCCGCCAATCGCAACCGGTCGGCGCCCGCAACAGGGACATTGCGCCGCTTCAGTTCCTTGATGATCTGGGTAAAGAAGGGTCCGCGCTTACGCACCAGGATCATGACATCGCCGGCGGTCATCGGGCGCCTGCGCCAGCCGCTGCTCCTGTCCTCGTCCCAGACCTCGCGCCCGTCGCTGATTGCGTCGGCCACGAATTGCGCCACCGCGCCCGCCAGGCGGTTGCGGGCGTTAGAGTCCTGGCCCTGGCCTCCCGGCGGCGCCCAGGGGTCCGGCGTGTCGGAGCCCTCCCGCGCCGTCGCCGGCCACCACTCCACGCAGCCGGGCTGGCCCGCCCGGAAGGCGACGTGCCGCAGCCCGTCTTCGCCCTGCCCCGCGTCCGTTCCCCCGTCCCCGCCCGTCTCCCTGTCCGCCGCCGCCGGTGCTCCAATCATGGCGGCGCCGGCAAGCGCAGCATCGACCGCAGCCAACACCTCTGGCGCTGAGCGAAACGACAAATTGAGCCTGGGCGTGCGCGCCCGCTCGCCGAGCCGCGCGGCGAAGGCGCGGCCCTCCTCATTGAACCGCGCCGGATCGGCCCCCTGAAATGAATAGATTGACTGCTTGTCATCACCGACCACAAACACCGTACGCGTGGCGTCACGCGCACCGAAGCCGGCAAGGATCTCCTGGGTCAGCGCGTTGAGCAGGTCCCATTGCTCGGGCGCCGTATCCTGCGCCTCATCCAGCAGCACATGGTCAATGCCCTGATCGAGCTTGTAGAGCACCCACGCCGCTGACGGACGATCAGCGAGAAGGTCGCGGGCGCGCGCGACGAGATCGTCAAAGTCGAACGCGCCTCGTGCAGCCTTGGCGCGCTCATAATCGGCGAGAACGCGCCCGGACAGGCGCAGCAGCGCCGCCGAGCGCTCCGCCGCGTCGGCCGCCTTCACCGCCTCCGCCGCAGCCTGGAGCGCCGTCACAAACGTACCCGGCGGTCCGTCCTTTGCACCGAACAGATCCTGAAGCCGGGGGTTATCCTCAAGCGCCTTGCGCGTCGCGAAGCGCGCCCGCGGACCCGTCGCGGTGAAGAATATGTCCATGTAGGCCGAAAATGCGCTCTCCAGGTCCGGCGCGGCCAGAAACGATGAAATCCGCGACGCCAGAGCCTCATCCTGAGGGCCATAGCGCACGAGGACGCTGCGCGCCCATTCCAGGCCGCTGCGCGGCGCCCCATCCAGCACGCCCTGCCGAAGCCCCGCCGCGGTTGCGTCGCGCGCCAGTTTGAGGTTGGCGTAAAGCTGATCGATCGCCGGTTCGAGCCCGCCGACCCTGTGCAGATAGGCCGCCAGGGCAGCCCGCTCAGCCACGGCCTCCGCCAGCAAGCGGTCGAACCGCTCATCGTGCGTCGCGGCCGCCACCATGGATACGGCGTCGCCGAGCGCGGGGTCGAGGATCGCCGCTGCGCGGGCGGCGGCGAGCAGGCGCTGCGCCTCCGCCTCCTCCAGCACCTCGAAGCCGGGCGGCGCGCCGGCCTCCAGGGGAAACTGCCGCAGCAGACGTTCGCAGAATGCGTGAATCGTCTGGATCCTGAGCCCGCCTGGGGTCTCGAGAGCCTGGGCGAACAGACGGCGCGCGCGCGCCAGACGCGCCCCGTCGGCCGGTCTCGCCTGCGGGCCCTCCAGCTCAAGCAGCTCGCGCGTCAACGCCTCGTCGCCAAGGACCGACCACTGACCAAGCCGGGCGAACAGTCGGGTCTTCATCTCGGCTGCAGCCGCCTTGGTGTATGTTATGCATAAAACAGCGCTGGGCGGCGCGCCCTCCAGAAGCAGACGCGTCACGCGGTCTATCAGAACGCGCGTCTTGCCCGCACCGGCGTTGGCGGTGACCCAGGCCGACAGGGCGGGATCTGCGGCCAGACGCTGATTGCGGATCGTGCGGTCAAACGCGTCGTCGCCAGGCGCCAGGGTGGTCGCGGTCATTCCTCGCCCTCCGCATTGGCCCACTCCGCGCGGCGCGCGAGATGATCAAAATCATCCACACGCCGCTCAAGCTGGGGGTTCGGCTTGGACAGAAATGTCGAGCTCTCACACAGATAATGCGTCCACAGACGGGTCAGTCCGTCGACCGCGACCTGAACGTAGGTGTCAAGATCTCCCTTCGAAAATGCAGGTCTTTCGCCAGGATCGCCGCGCCGAAACGCCCAATACAGGAGCTCGCGGGGCTTCATTGCAGCCAGGCCCTCAAACGCCCCTGCGTCAAGCATGGCCGCCTCGAGCGGCAGTTGGGGCGAATATCTGCGCCCCGGTTCGGCTGTCATCACCTCGCCCGTCTTGATGTCGATGAGGGCGCCGCCTCCCGGGCCCCACTCAATGCGGTCGGCGCGACCAGTCAGGCGCACCCGCTCGCCCGCCGGCGCGCCGGCAAGGTCAAAGGACCAATTGCCAGTCACCTCGACGGCCACATGCGCGCCCTGCTCGCGGCGTGCGCGCTCCCAGCGCGCGAACGCCCGCGCCGCCCCCTCCAGCCGCGCAACCTCCGCCTTCAGCCGTTCCGGCGGAAATCCGGCAGACCGCAGCTGCGCTTCGACGTGCCTGCAGGCCAGTTCAGCTTCCGGGGCGGCCCCATCGCTGACAGCCCTGGCGAATTCCTGAAGGGCGGCATGGATCGCCGTGCCGCGCTCGGCGGGACCGACAGGCTTGGCGAGGTCGTCCAGCCTGCGAAGCCGAAGGACGCGGCGCGCGTAGATCGCGTAGGGGTCCCGGATCAGGGCGTCGACATCGGTCACCGACAGAACGCGCGGGCGCGCCGCCGCCGGCGGGCGCGGCTGCGGCGGAGGGACAACCGCGTAGCTCGCCGGCTCATCCAGCTGATCGGCGATGGCTGTCGCAGCGAACGGCGCGGTGAGGGCCTGCGCCGCCCCCGCCTCGCCCAGCGCGCCCTTGACCAGCGCCTTGATCCGCCACACCCACCGCGAGGCGACCGCCGGTGCGCCGGAGGCACGCTGCGAGCGCGTCAGCACCACCTGCGGCTCACACGCCAGGGCGGCGAAATCATGCGCCGAGAGGGCGATGCGCGCCTCCAGGGGCGCAAGACCGAGTCTGGCGCGCATGGCGCGGGACAGAAACGGATCGACCGCAGCAGGCTGCGGCCAGGCGCCCTCGTTGAGCCCACCCAAAATCATGAGATCGGCGCTTTGAAGCCGGGCCTCAAGCGGCCCCAGGATGCGCAGCCGCGGGTGACCTTCCGAGGGCTTTCGCACCACCCGGCCCCGCATGAGCGCGCCAAGCACCCGCGGCAGGTCGCGCGGTGCGATCTCCGGCGCCGCCGCGCCATGACTCATAAGAGCACGGATGAAGTCGCCCGCCGCCTCTCCCGCAGGGCCTGCCCACATGTGCTGATCGCCGGATTGCACGTCCGTGCGCGCGAAGGCTTCCGCCGAGCGCGCCAGTGCAGTCGCCACGTCATCCAGGGACACGCTCTGACCCCTGAGGGCGCGCTCTATATGGCGAATGGCGTCCGCAAACGCATGCACGAGTGCGCCGAGCTCGCGGGCCCGGGCCTCGCCCACTTCCGTGGCCAGGCGGCCGCCGGGCTCAAGAAGGCTGGCGAGGCCCTTGAGATCCTCGGCGCGACGCACGCCGCGCAGCACAGCGATCTCCAGAGCGGCGCCAAGCCTGCGGATCTCCTGGCGCGAGCGCCCGAGCGCGCACAGCGGATGCTTGAACAGCGCGGCCATCCTGGCCGGATCAGCCGCGTCGAGGGCGAGTTCGCCGAGCAGCCTCAGGAAGGCTCCCGGCGCCGTCTCCTCCAGCGGTTCGCCGCTGGACATGTCCGCCTTGACCCCCCAGCGCGCCAGCTTCGTCTGGACGCGCATGGCGAGACCCGGGTCGGGAGTGACCAGAGCCGCCGTGCGTCCGGGCGTTTCCAGCACTTCGCGCATGATCAGCGCGATCGCCATCGCTTCGGCGTCCTCAGTGCGCGCCTCGATCAATGACAGGCCTTCCAGACCGGCCTCGACAAATCCGGCTGGCGACAGCCCGGACGCCGCCGCCAGGCGGTCCAGGCGGGAGATCCAGTCCGACGTCTTGTCAGCGGGCCGCAGCGCCTCGTTGATCAGCCGTCGGCGCATGGAGAGCGCGCCGCCCAACGGCGCGCCGGGCCAGATCTGAACCTGGGCGCGCTCCAGACCGATGTGCTGGAGCACATGGCGCATGGCGCGCTGGGGATGCTGTTCGTCCAGCTCCAGCCAGGCGGCCTCGTCAAGATCGAGATCAAGGCCCGGAAGCACGACGCAGCCGCGCGGCAGGCGCGCCACGACGTCCATCAACGCGCGCGTCGCAGGAATGGATCCGGTGGAGCCGATGATTGCGACGGGATGGCGCGGCGGGGCGCTGCGCCAGCGCTGTGCAAGACCCGCCTGAAGCCGGGTTCGACGGGCCCAGGGATCCAACAACCCGTCTTCGGCCAGTCGCTTCGGCCAGGCCTCCGCCACAATGGACAGAAACCGCGCCGATCGGCGCCAGTGTTCAGCAAGGCCCGGCTCATCCACAAGAGTCTCGAGCCTGCCCCACTGCACGTCGTCAGCGATCGCCGCCTGGTCAAGCAGCCGCGCGAGTTCTTCCGCAGCGGCGAGCGCTGCAGCGAATTCCAGCGGCTCGCCCTCCTGGCGCGACCGATGCATGACAAGCCGGGCAAGTTCAAAGCATCGCCGCGTCTGATCGATGGCGGGCGGCGCGTCGAGCGCCAGTCCGCCGTCTGATAGAATGTCGCCGTCCTCGTCGAGGTCGCCGAGCGCCAGCAGACGCGGAATGATCGCCGCCCCGCCGCAGGCCACGCGAAACGCCTCAGCCAGGGCCTGCTTCGACCGGTTGTTGGGCGCGAGGATCAAAGCGTCGGCGAGCGCAAAGGGGTCAGATGGATCAGCCAGCGTTGCGATCAGCGTGCGCGCCACGCAGTCGAGAAACGCGGCCCCCGCCGGCACGGTGAAAACCCGCGGCCCCGGGCGGGCGAAGGGATCGGCCCCGCTCATGCCTGCGCCAGCCGGAGCTCCGCCGCCTCACGCGCAGCAGGATCGCCGACGTGCAGCCAATCGCCGTCCATAACCAGGCCGAACATCCGCCCGCGACTGAGCACCTCACGCCACACCACCCAGGTGGAAAACGGCGCCGCAGGCCGCCCATCGAACAGACCGGGACGCAGGATCTGCACGCCGGTATAGGCATAGGGCGCGCCAGCGCCTTTCTCAGGCGCAACAATGCGTCCTTCTGCGTCCAACCCGAAATCGCCGGGTCCGTCGAAGCCGGTCGCGTGAGCCAGCGGCGCCAGCATCACCAGCACGTCCATACGATCGCCATCCCAGGCTGCCGCCAGCCCGCCAAGCGCCGGCGCGCGCTCGACCCACAGCGAATCGGTATTTGCGACGAAGATCGGATCATCGCCGAGCAATGGACGCGCCTTGGCGAGCCCGCCACCGGTCTCCAGAAGCAGCGCGCGCTCGTCAGAAATGACGATCTGAGGCCGGCGACGGTCAGCCAGATGCGCCTGCAGCCGGTCGGCGAGGTAGTGAACATTGACGACCGCCCGTTCGACCCCGGCATCGGCCAGCCGATCCAGCATGTGATCAATCAGCGGCCTCCCGGCCACCGGCACAAGCGGCTTTGGCCGATCGTTGGTCAGCGGACGCATGCGTGATCCCAGACCGGCCGCCATCACCATCGCTGTGCTGATCCTGGTCATTCGACGAGCTCCTGCGGCGCATGGGCCGCGAACCAGCGCCTGAGGTCGGCGAGTTCAGGATCGCCAAGCGCGCGGGCCAGATGCGCGCGCATGCGCGGCATGAAGGCGGCATAGCGGGGCTTGGCGTCGCGGGTGACCAGCCGCGCGAAGATCCCGAGGATGCGCACGACATTCAAGACACTGAGAACGCTGAGCTCTTCATGGAGCCCGCGCACCTGCGCTCCCACCTCGGCCGCATAGGTGTTGAGCGCGGCCTCACGCGCTGCGGGGGAGACGTCGCGGCGCGCATCATCAAGCAGCATGCTGAAGTCCCACATGCGGAACCCACGCACCGCGTCCTGGAAATCCAGCAGTCCAATCCGACGCAGTCCGCCGCGCAGGGGCAGCCACAGCAGGTTCTCGGCATGGTAATCGCGGATCGTGAACGCGGCCGGGGTCGCCCGCGCGCGCGCAATCAGCGCATCAGTCAGCACCGTCCACTGCGTGCGGGCAGCCTCGCTGAGGACCATCGCCGGCGACAGGCGCGGCGCCCAATCGACATAGAGATCGATATTGGCCCGCAGCGCCACCGCGTCGAAATCCAGAATCGGCCACGTCCCGCCATCCGGGGCCCGCAGGACCTCCGGCACCGGCGCGTCATGGACCGCGACGAGCAAACGCGCCGCCTCTGCGTAAAGCTCGTCCTCCGAGGCACGCTCCGGAATGACCCGCGCGAACAGGTCGTCGCCCAGATCCTCAACGACGGCAAGACCGGCGGGCGTGTCGACGGCCAGGATCTCCGGCGCCGACAGGCCAAGCCCGCGCAGATGACCGGCGACTGCCGCGAACGCCTCCACCCGCGATGCGGCGAGCCGCGACACCGCGCTCCAGCCCAGTTCCGCCCGCTCCGCGGGCGTCGCCTGCGGCGGACAGGGACCGGTCTCATTGGCGCGCGGCGCATCCATCAGAATGGCGCTGCGCCCATTGTGGATCAGACGCTCATAGCGGCGCGTTGAGGCGTCGCCTGGAAAGGCGATGCGCGCGGCGCCCGACCAGCCGTGCCGGCCCAGAAAGTCGCGGATCTCCGCGTCGCGTTCAGGCGTCAGCACGGCGCAGCCTCCATGCGCCGCGGGGGGTCAGCCGCGCACGCCGCCCGGCGCCGGCGACACTGAGCGCGACGTCCAGGCGATCAGGCGGCGCAGCCCCGCCCAGCCGTTCCGGCCATTCGATGAGGCTGACGCCTGTCTCCAGAGCGTCCTCATAGCCGAGTTCGAACACCTGATCAGGATCGGCGAGCCGGTACAGATCAAAGTGCCAGAGATCGAAATCGGGCGCAGCATAGGTCTGCACCAGCGTATAGGTCGGGCTCGGCGCTTCCTGTTCGCCGGCCAGGGCCGCGATGACCGCGCGCGCCAGCGTCGTCTTTCCCGCTCCAAGCCCGCCCGACAGGCACACCACATCGCCGATGCGCAGCAGGGCCGCGATCCGCCGGCCGAGCGCCTCGGTGGCGGCTTCGTCGGGCAGGTCGATGCTGTCGGGCGCAAGGAGCGAATCAGGGTCGGTCACAGGGCCAAGTTTATCCCTGACCGGCGCGGCAGGGTAGCCGGGGCCCCGCGTCGCCTCTTTTCAAGCCCGCGGAAGGCTCCTACTTACGCGCCCCGCACCGCCGCGTCGCTTCCGGAGATCCGCCATGCCCGTCCTGATGCCGCCGCCGGAGTGGGCCCGACAACGCTGCCTGTGGACCGCATGGCCATCGGCCGCGGATCTGTGGCGTGAGGATCTGGAGGAGGCCCGCGCCAATGTGGCGGCCATGGTGCGCGCCATCGCGGAACCGTCGCCGGCGACGGGCGCCCCGAAAGGCGCGCGCGTCAACGTCCTGGCGTGCGGCGAGGAGGCCGTGCAGTCGGCCGAACGCATGCTCGCGCGCTGCGCGCACGTCATCCCGGCGGCCTTCGGCGACATCTGGCTGCGCGACACCGGTCCAATCTTCGCGCCGGGTCCGGACGGACTGGAGGCGCGGCGGTTCCGCTTCAACGGCTGGGGCGGTAAATACGTGCTCGAACACGATCCTGAGGTCGGGGATGCAATCGCCGCGGCCGCCGGGGTCGCGGTGCGCCGGTTCGACTTCGTGCTGGAAGGCGGCGCCGTGGACTGGGATGGCGAGGGGACCGTGCTGACGACGCGCCAGTGCCTGCTCAATCCCAACCGCAATCCGGGCTGGAGCGAGGCCAGCGCTGAAGCCGCACTGGCCAGGGCGCTCGGCGCCCGGAAAGTGATCTGGCTCGGGGACGGACTGTGCAATGATCACACCGACGGTCATGTCGACAATCTGGCGCGCTTCGTCGGTCCGGCTCACGTCGTCTGTCAGGCGCCTTTCGGTGCGGACGACCCGAACACGACGGCGCTGGACGCGGTCGCCGCTGCACTTGCCGGCCAGACCGACGCCCGCGGCCGGCCGATCCAGGTGACGCGACTGCCCTCGCCGGGCCTGGTGCGCGATGAGGACGGCGATCCAAGCCCGGCGTCCCACATGAACTTTGTGATCACGGATCGGGTTGTGGTGATGCCGACCTACGGCGCTGCAAGCACCCAGGAGGCGCTCGCCGCGCTTGCGCTGGCGTTTCCCGGCCGACAGGCAGTCGGCGCGCCAGCGACGGCGATCCTGTCGGGCGGCGGCGCCTTCCACTGCATCACGCAACAGCAGCCCGAATGGAGCGCGCCCTGATGTCCACGCTCACCGTCGCCGCGATCCAGACCTCCTATGGATCGGACATGGCGCACAACATCGCCAGGACGGCCGATTTCATCCGCGCCGCCGCCGCCGAGGGGGCACAGGTCATTCTGCCGCCAGAATTGCTGCAGGGCCCGTATTTCTGCACGACCCAGGACGAGCGCTGGTTTGCCTCTGCCTATCCGTGGCGGGAGCACCCCTGCGTCATGTCCCTGGCGCCTCTCGCCCAGGACCTCGGCGTCGTCATCCCGATCTCGATCTTCGAACGCGACGGTCCATGTTATTACAACTCGGTCGTGATCGCTGATGCTGACGGTTCGCTTGCCGGGGTGTACCGCAAGAGCCACATCCCTGACGGTCCGGGCTATCAGGAGAAGTATTACTTCCGTCCTGGCGATACCGGCTTCCGGGTCTGGACAACGCGCCACGGACGGATCGGTGTCGGTATCTGCTGGGACCAATGGTTCCCCGAGTGCGCCCGTGCGATGGCTCTGATGGGCGCGGACTGCCTGTTCTATCCCACTGCGATCGGCTCGGAGCCCCATGACGGGGCGCTCGACACCCGGGATCCATGGCGCCGCGCGATGATCGGTCATGCCGTGTGCAACGTCATTCCCGTGGTGGCGGCCAATCGCGTCGGCGTTGAAACCGGGCTCGGCGCGCCGCAGACGTTCTACGGATCGTCCTTCATCGCCAACCATCGCGGCGACCTGCTCGCCGCGTTCGATCGCAGCGAAGAGGGCGTTCTGACGGCGAGCGTCGATCTGGAGTTCCTCACGCGCCACCGCGCCGCCTGGGGTTTCTTCCGCGACCGGCGGACCGAGTTCTACCGCTAGCCGCTAGGCCGGCGACGGCCGCTTATTGCCCCCTTGCGGCGGGGGCCAACGCCGTGGGGCGATCCCCTGGCGCGCCGCCCTGAAGCAGGGGCGCCCAACACCAGGATCCCAACACCAGGATCCCAACACCAGGATCCCAGCGCCAGGGTCCCAGCGCCAGGGTCCCAGCGCCAGGGTCCCAGCGCCAGGGTCCCAGCGCCAGGGTCCCAGCGCCAGGGTCCCAGCGCCAGGCGCCCAATGCCGGGCGCCCGACGCCGGGGGACCGGGGCGATCCGGGCGGATCAGCGCCCAATTCCGCGGCCTGCGGTGGACAGCCGCCTGCCTGGTGCGGCAGCCTCGCCATGACGCGGCGCAGCGCGGCCGCCAACGGGAGATGCAGCATGCGGATGCTCATGGCTTTTGTCTTGCTGGCGGGCGCAGCACGGGCAGACATCGCCCCGACGCCGGTCGAGCCGATGGATCTTTACCGGCTCGAACAGCCGCTCGATCCGCAGGTGTCGCCGGACGGGCGGTCGATCCTCTACCTGCGCCAGACGCGCTCGGCGATGACCGACCGGGTCGACACGGAACTCTGGCGCATTGATGCGGCTGCAGGCCCGCCCCGCATGCTTGTCGGCGCGGATCGGGCGCCATCGTCTCCCCGCTGGTCGCCCGATGGACGCGCGGTCGCCTTTATCGGGCGCGACGGCGCCAAGGCGCAGGTCTTCGTCATCACCCTGAACGACCCGCGCGCACGGGTCGTCTCGGCTGTGAGCCAGCGCCCGGGCGCCCTTGCATGGTCGCCCGACTCCCGCCTGCTGGCCTTCACCAGCGTGGTGGAACGACCGCCTGTGAAGCTGTTTGAACTTCCCGCCAAACCAGAGGGCGCGACGTGGGCGCCCGGCGCCCGCCTGATCGACGCCGCGCCGTATCGCACCGACCCGGACGGACAGACGCCTCCAGGCAGTCGCCAGGTTTTCGTTGTCCCCGCCGACGGGTCGGCGCCGGCCCGCACCGTGACCTCAGGCCCCGGCGATTGGGGCGCACAGGACGACAGCATCGCGTTCACACCGGATGGACGCGCCGTCATCGCCTCCGGCGATCCCGATCCGCGATCAGCCTGGCGCGCGAACCAAAGCGATCTCTATCTTTTTCCGCTCGATACCGGCTTGCCGACCCAGCTCACCAGGGAGAAAGGCAGCGAGACCAGCCCCGTGATCAGCCCCGACGGAACCCGCATCGCCTATGTCGGATGGCGCGATACCGGCCAATCGTATCAGCAGACCGACATTTTCGTGATGCCTGTCGCTGGCGGCCCGGCGCGCAATATTACGGTCCGGCTCGACCGCCGCAGCGCCCAGCCACACTGGCGCGCGGACGGCGGAGCGGTGTTCTTCCTGTACGAGGATCACGGCGTAAACCGGATCGGAACCGCTCCCGTGGAGAGCCCGGCCGAGGCTGCCGCGACCACGCCGCGGCGGGCGCGGTCCAGAGCGCGCGTGCAGGAGGACGCCCTCGGCCCCGTTGGGCCGGTCGTGGGCAATACCCGCCTCCTCCTGCCGTCGTCATCGGGCGGATCCTACGATTTCGCTGGCGGGGTTTTCGCCTATCCCAGCGTTGAGGCAGACCGGCCTGCGGTGCTGAGCCTTTGGCGCAACGGGCGCGAAATCAAACGCCTCGACCTCAATGCGGCCTGGCGCAGGACCAAGGATATCGGCCGGATGGAAGAGCTCTGGGTCTCCTCAGCAGTCGACGGCCGCAGGATTCAGGCCTGGATCCAGTATCCTCCTGGGTTCGATCCGGCGCGCCGCTATCCGCTGGCGCTCGACATCCATGGCGGGCCCCACATCGACTACGGTCCGATGTTCTCCATCACCCATCAGCTTTACGCTGCGGCGGGCTATGTGACGGTGTTCGCAAATCCGCGCGGATCGGTCGGCTACGGCGAGGCCTTCGCAAACCTGATCGACAAGGTCTATCCTGACCGCGATCATGACGACCTGATGTCGGTCGTCGATGCAATGGTCGCACGCCCCTACGTTGACCCCGACCGGCTCTATATCGGCGGCGGTTCGGGCGGCGGCGTCCTGACGGCCTGGGCCATCGCCAGGACAGACCGCTTCGCCGCGGCCGCGATGAAGCGCCCGGTCGTAAACTGGACGTCGACAGCGCTCACCACTGATATCGGCGCCCTGATGATGGACTACTGGTTCGAGGCGCCTCCGTGGGAGAAGCCTGACGAATACTGGCGCAGATCTCCCCTGTCGGTGGTCGCAGCCGTCCGCACGCCCACCATCATCATCACCGGAGAGGCCGACTGGCGCACCCCCATGTCTGACAGCGAACAGTACTTTCAGGCGCTGCAGGCGCGCGGCGTGGAGAGCATGCTGATGCGGATGCCTGAGGCCAATCATGGCTTCGGCCGCCCGAGCCAATGGCTGAGCGCTGTTCTAGCGACCATCGCGTGGTATGATCGCCACGCCGCCAGGCAGAACCCGCAGACGCAGGCTTCAGGAAGCGACAGTCAAGTGCGCCAGGTGAGCGGCCCGTCCAGCTCGCCACAGTGATGCGACCGGGGCGTGCGCCCGCCGGACCAGAACCTGTCTGCAGCCGATACATCCAGGCCCAGCCCGGGCACGCAGTTTTGCGGGGCCCGTTGTCCAGGGCGTGTGTTGTCCAGGGCCCGTTGTCCAGGGCCCGTTGTCCAGGGCCCGTTGTCCAGGGCCCCTTGTCCAGGGCCCGGCCGCAGGGGGGCTCCCGGGCCACGATCCGGGGACACCGAGACGCCCTGCCTGGTCGGCGTGCGCCCTTCAGCCTGGGGCAGGCCCGATCGTCAGTATTCAGTTGATACGCGTCCCGGACGGCAGGCCCTGGAAGCGGTCCGCCATCCCCGACGCTGACCGCGCCGCCTGCACCAGGCGCAGGCGGCGCGGTCGTTTGCGGCAGGACAACTGGCCGGTTGACCGGACAGGGGTCACTCGGCTGCGTGAGGCGGCGCCTGCTTGGGGCCGTCACGCGTCTTCAGCCAGGAGAAGCCCATGGCGCCGCCGATCAGCAGCAGCGTTGCGATCAAGGACCAATGCGGCTCAAGATACGGCACGAGCTTCAGTTCCTTGTGCAGCAGGAAGTTCCAGATGATCTTCACGCCGATCAGGACAAGCACCATCGACAGGCCGTACTTCAGATATTTGAACCTCTCCACCGCAGCGGCGAGCATGAAGTACATCGAGCGCAAGCCGAGAATGGCGAAGATGTTCGAGGTGTAGACGATGAAGGGATCGCGGGTCACCGCGAAGATGGCAGGCACGCTGTCCACTGCGAAGATGATGTCGACCACCTCGACCATGATCAGAGCCAGAAACAGGGGCGTCGCGAACAAAACCAGTTTGCCGCTGACTGCGTCCTTCCGCCGGACGAAAAAGTTATGGTTCTCGATCGTGTCGGTGACGCGGATGCGCTTCTTGATGAACTTCAGAACCGGATTGTCTTCCAGCTTCATCTCATGATCGCCGCCGGCGATCATTTTCCAGCCGGTATAGATCAGGAAAGCGGCGAAGATGTAGAGCACCCAGGTGAACTCGTTCACCACCGCAGCGCCGAGCGAAATGAAAATCGCCCGAAACACGATCGCGCCCATGATGCCCCAGAACAGCACCCGGTGCTGATACTCCCGCGGCACGGCGAAGAAGGTGAAGATCATGCCGATGACGAAGATGTTGTCGAACGCCAGGGCGGTTTCCAGCAGATAGCCGGTGAAATACTGGATGACGGCCTGCTGGTTGAGATTGTCCGGACTGTTGTAATACTCCGGGTTCGGGGTGTAGCCCCAATAGACATAGGCGCCGAACGCGATCGCAAGCGAGGCGAAGGCGGCCCACATCAGGGCGCTCTTGCGCGCCGACACCACTTCGTCCTTGCGGTTCAGCAGACCTAGGTCAACCCACAAAAGAAATCCGATAAAGGAAAGAAACGCCAGCCAAAGCCAGATCGGCTGGCCCGCATAGGTTGCGGTCAGAAATTCAGGCATGGTCAGGCCCTGCAGAGGTCACACGCGCTGCGTCTGCGCATCGACGGGAAAAATCCGACATCACGACCGTCGCCACGGTCGCCAGAGGGGCCCGGATTGTGTGATCCCCCGGAATTAGGCTGAACCAGCGTGATGTCAAGGGAGATGACGCCACAATCCAGGCGTCGCGCGTCAATCGCGCAGGAGTTCATTCACGCTGGTCTTGGATCGGGTCTGAGCGTCCACCGTCTTGACGATCACGGCGCACGCGAGCGCGGGCGTCGCACCGCCTCCGCCGAGCGCACCCGGCACGACCACAGAGTAGGCCGGCACCTCGCCGCGGAAGATCTCGCCTGTCTCACGGTTGACGATCTTGGTGGAGGCGCCGAGAAACACCCCCATCGAGATCACAGCCCCCTGGCGCACGACGACGCCTTCGGCGACCTCGCTGCGCGCGCCTATGAAACAGTCATCCTCGATGACGACCGGACCGGCCTGCAGCGGCTCAAGGACGCCGCCGATCCCGGCCCCTCCGGAGATGTGCACGTTGCGGCCGATCTGGGCGCAGGAGCCGACGGTCGCCCAGGTATCGATCATTGAGCCCGACCCGACATAGGCGCCGATGTTGACGAAGCTCGGCATCAGCACTGCGTTGGGCGCGATATGGGCGCCGCGCCGCACCACAGCGCCTGGAACCATGCGGAAACCGGCCTCCTCGAACCGCTCCGCCCCCCAGTGCGCAGTCTTTGCAGCCACCTTGTCCCACCAGTGCGATCCGCCGGGCCCTCCGGGCACCAGAGCGTTCGGCTGCAGCCGGAACGACAGCAGCACGGCTTTCTTCAGCCACTGATGGGTCGTCCACGCCCCGTCCGGGCCGCGTGTGGCGACCCGCGCCTCTCCGCGATCGAGAAGGTCGATGGCGCGCTCCACGCTCGCGCGCGCCTCACCCTCAGCCGGGGTGAGGTCAAGGCGACGCTCCCAAAGGGCGTCGATCGCCGCCGCAAGGCCGTCCGCGGCGCTGGTCGCATCAGCCATGCTCAATCCCCCTGCAGGCCCGGCGCGACGCGGATGCGGGCGGTGGTGAGAAAATCGGCGAGGTCGTCCGTCACGTGATGCACGAATTCATGCCTGTCTTCCAGACCTGCAGGCCGGGCGCCCTCCGGTTCATGGCTCCAGTCCTTGTCTGACGCCACGAGCACGGTGGTGAAGCCAAGATCGGCAGCGGTCGCGAGATTTCGGGCGAGGTCCTCAAACATGACTGCGCGTGCAGGTTCAAGACCGAATGCGTTGATCATCCGTTCGAAACCTGCCCGATGCGGCTTGGGATGAAAGTCCGCCCGCTCAATGTCCACGACGCCGTGGAACAGGTGATCGGCTCCCAGCTTCTTCAGGACCCGCTCGGCGTGGCGCTGGGAGCCGTTCGTATAGACGTAGCGCCTGCCGGGCCGGCGCGCGATGGCTTCCGCCAGCTCGGGGTGTTCCGGCAGGGCGGACAGATCGATGTCATGCACAAAATCCAGAAATTCGCGCGGTTGAAGTCCGTGCAACCGCATCAGGCCGTTCAGTGTCGTTCCGTGCTCGGCGTAATAGCGTTTCTGCATCTGCCGCGCTTCCAGCGTGCTCACTGCGAGCAGGCGCGACACAAAGGCCGTCATGCGGTGATCGATCTGGGCGAACAGATCGTGGCGCGGATGGTAGAGCGTGTTGTCGAGATCAAACACCCAGGAGTCGGCATGACGCAGGTCCGCGCTCATCGGTCGCCGCCCCGTCCAGGGGCCGCGGCCGGAGGCGGCGGCACGCGCACGCCCGGCTGCGGCGCAGGGTCGTTGCGCGGCGCATCCGGCGAGGCGGGCAGGGCGGCGGCCGGGGCCGGCGCCCTCGTTTGGCCGCCAGAGGAGCCCTGGAGCTGGCCCTGGGATTGGCCCTGGGATTGGCCCTGGGATTGGCCCTGGGATTGGCCCTGGGATTGGCGAGGCGCCTGGGCCTGCGTTCGGGCCGGAGTGCGGGCAGGCGCGCCCGGCGTCACGGCTGAGAGACCGGCCGGCTGGGGTGCAGCGGGCTGCGCCGCCGCCTGACCAGGCTGCATGGCCGGCGCTGCGACGCCGAACGCCTCTGGCCGAAACTCATAGGTCATCGCCTCGCGCCCCGGCTGGGGGGCAATCGGAAGAAACTGCGCCTGCTGGTACTGGCGCGCGGCGCAATTCTCACGGCCTGCAATGGCGAACCGGGCGCGTCCGATGCAAAATCCCTCGCGCCCGATCGCCATCTTGATCTCGCCACGCTGCGTCTCCATGACGGCGTAAACGTAGTAGGGTTGCCCCGCCAGACGATCGTTGATCGTGCGCGCGCAGCCGCCCGGGGCAAGTCCCCACCAGCCGCGGCTCTCAAAGCCCTCGGACCGGCGCTGCGCGATCGCCGCCCAGATGCGGGCCTGCGTGCGGTTGCACACAACGAAGCCGACTTCAGCGCGCCGCTTGCGGGCCGCCGCCTCCAGCGCGTCAATCAGGGTTTCCTCAGAGGCGTTTGGCGGGATCCTGTTGTCGGACCTGAAGCGCGGCATCCCGCCGCCGCCGCCGCCGAACAGGCTGGCTTCGAATCCCGGCGCATCATAGCCTGCGTCACCCAGCAGCTGGCGCAGGCCCGCAGCGCGCGCGGATTGTTGGTTGAAGATTTCAGACTCGCCGAAATAGGTAGTCCAGCTGTCGCGCGCGCCAATCGACACGCCGCGAAATCCGCGGGTATCCAGGCCCATGGCCGCGCAGTTGCGCACCGTCTCCACAGAGAAGCTGGCGCGCGAGTCGACACACAGGTCGAACGGTCCGCCCCATTGGCGACGCCCGCCTCGATGCGCAGCCGATGTCTGGGCGAACAGGTAATGGCGTTCGCGCGCGAGCGGCGCCGCCAGCACGACCCGGCACTCGCCCGGACGCAGCCGTATCCAGCCGTCGACAGTGGTTTTGCCCGACTGCGGCCGCCCAACCACCGTCTCCAGAATGAAACGGGTATAGTTGCAGGCGACCCAGCCGCGACGCGCCGACTGGGCCTGGGCCGCTGTCTGCGCGTTTGCGGCCGTCTGCGCCCATGCCGCCAGCGTGCAGGCAACGCCAAGGCCGGCCGCGCACAACGCCCGCATCGCCAGTGCGCGCGCCCGCCTCACCAGGCCAGGCCCGGCAAGGCGGATTCTGGCCCCGACGGAACTAGATGATGAGCGTGCCGGCGCCATGTTCCGTGAAAAGCTCCACCAGGAGTGCGTGGGGTTTCGATCCGTTGAGGATGACGACGCCCTCAACGCCGGCTTCCTTCGCAGCGATGGCGTTCTCCAGTTTCGGGATCATGCCGCCGACTGCAACGCCGTCGCGCATCAACCTGCGCGCTTCATCCGTCGTCATTTGCTTGATGACCCTGCCATCAGCGCCTTTGACGCCGTCCACGTCGGTGAGCAGCACCAGCCGGGCGGCGCGCATCTGTCCGGCGATGAACCCGGCGGCCGTGTCCGCATTGAGGTTGAACGTGTCGGCCGCCGCCTCGGGATGCGACAGGTCCGGTTTCGACATCGCAATCGGCGCGATCACGGGGATGAAGTCCAGCTCATAGCGGGTCAACGCCTGGAGGATCTCCACATCGGCCTCCACCGGATCGCCGACAAAGCCGAGATCGACCGCGTGGCGCTCGCCGGATGCAGGGTCGCGCGCGGTGCGCCGCGCGCGCTCGGCGAAGATCAGCCGCGCGTCCTTGCCAGACAGCCCCACCGCCTTGCCCCCGGCGCGGGTGATCAGCGCCACCAGGGCTTTGTTGATCGCCCCCGCCAGCACCATCTCGGCGACGTCCATGGTCGCCTGATCGGTCACCCGCAGGCCGTCGATCCGCTCGGACGTAATGCCGAGGCGCTTCAGCATCAGATCGATCTGTGGCCCTCCGCCATGCACGACGATCGGTTTCACGCCCATATGCTCGATCAGCACCACGTCGCGCGCGAAACTCAGGGCGGCCGCATCATCGCCCATGGCGTTGCCGCCATACTTGATGACCACCGTCTTGCGGTCATAGGCCTGAATGAACGGAAGCGCCTCGGCGAGCACCTCGGCGACGAGCTGGGGATCTTGAGCCATCGCCGTCCTGTACCCCGCCCTTTCTATGCGGCCAAGGCCGCAATCTCCGCCCGCAGGATGTCAATGCCAGACCCTGTGTGGGAGGAAACCGCGGCGATTCTGGGGAAGGCGCCCGGCCGGCGTGAAATCGAGTCCGCCGTGGCGGCGGCGACGGCGGCCAGCGCGCTTGGCTTGACCTTGTCAGTCTTGGTCAGGACGATCTGATAGACGCTGGCCGCACGGTCCAGCGTTTCCATGACCTCAAGATCCGTCGGCTTCAGTCCGTGGCGCGCGTCGATCAGCAGGAACACCCGCCTGAGGCTGACCCGTCCGCGCAGGTAGTCGCGCGTCAGCGCCGTCCACCGGCGAATATCGCCGGCGCTGGCCCTGGCGAAGCCGTAGCCTGGCAGATCGACCAGATAGAGACCCTGCCCAAGCGCGAAATAATTCAGCTCCCGCGTGCGTCCGGGCTCGCCGGAAGCGCGCGCAAGGCCGCGCCGGTTGACCAGCGCATTGAGCAGGCTGGACTTGCCGACATTCGACCTGCCAGCAAATGCAACCTCAGGCCGGTCGGCTGGCGGCAACTGGTCGAGACGCGCCGCGCCAAGCACGAACTGGGGCTCGCGCGCAAACAGCGCCGCGCCGGCCTCAAGGTCCAGGGCATCGGGATCAGCCACTTGGGCTCAGCCCTTGGCCGACGGCGCCTTGACGCCGAAGCGCTTCTCCAGAAACAGGTCGAACTGGGTCGGCACCCCCATCCGACGCATGATCACGGACTGCTGCAGGATCGAGAGCACGTTCGACCATGTCCAGTAGAGCAGCAGGCCGGCCGCGAAACCCATCATCATGAATGTGAACAAAACCGGAAGCCACTTGAAGACCGCGGCCTGTATGGGATCGGCCGCTGGCGGGGAGAGCGACTGCACCATCCACATTGTGATCCCGTACAGAAGGGGCAGCGCGCCGAGAGCGAGAAGGGAACCGATGACGGGCCATGCGGTCGGATTGTACGGCAGCAGTCCGAACAGGTTGAACACCGTTGTGGGGTCCGGGGCGGACAGGTCCTGGATCCAGCCGAAGAACGGCGCATGCCGCATCTCGATGGTGACGAACAGAACCTTGTAGAGCGCGTAGAACACCGGGATCTGGAAGAGAATCGGAAGACAGCCCGCCAGTGGATTGACCTTTTCCTTCTGAAACAGCTCCGCCGTCGCCTTCTGCATCTGCATCTGGTCGTTCTTGTACCGGCTGCGCAGCTCCTCCATCCGCGGCTGCAGCGCCTTCATCTTGGTCATCACCACGTAGGACTGGTTGACGATTGGGAAAAACAGGATCCGCACAACCACCGTCAGCATCATGATCGCGACGCCGAAATTGCCGACCCAGCGGAAGAAATGATCAAGCAGCCAGAAGAACGGCTTGGTCAGAAACCAGAAATTGCCCCAGTCGACGGCCATTTCAAATCTTGGGATGGCGTAGGCGTCACGGTACTGGTTGAGCAGCTGCACGCGCTTGGCCCCGGCGAAAAGCCGCGTGGTTTCCTCAATCGTCTCGTTGGGCGCGATGCGCCGCGCAGCGCCAAGCGTATTGGCCTCGAAGATCGTCGCGCCCGGGGTCTGCCGTGTGGTGTATTGCGCGGTGAAGGCCGCATTGGCCGGCGGCGCGATGGCGGTCAGCCAGTACTTGTCGGTGATGCCGAGCCAGCCGCCCTGCGTTTCGGCCTTGAGTTCGCCGTCGCGCTTCAGCATGCGCGCGTATTTGCGTTCCTCCAGCCGCCCATCGATCACGCCGGTCATGCCCTCGTGCAGGATCATGTTGCGCGCCAGATCCGGCGGCTCGCCATACCGGCGGACCGCGCCAAACGGATAGAGCGTGCGTTCACCGGCCCCGGTGTTGGTCACCCTGTCCGTGATCGTAAACATGAAATGTTCGTCGATCGCGATCTTCCGCTCAAACCTGAGACCGTCGGCGGTCTCATAGGCGAGCGTCACAGGCCGGCCAGTCGCCAGGACATCCCCGCCGACCTGACGCCAGGGCGTGGCGTCGTTCGGCAGGCCCTGGCCGTCGCCGACCCATCCGAACACGGCATAAGAGGCATGCGTCGAGCCCTGCGGCCTGAGGAGGGTGACCTCAGGCGAGGTCTGAGCCAGCGCAACCCGATAGTTCTTCAGGTTGAGGTCGTCGAGCCGGGCGCCGGTGAGCGCCAGGGAGCCGTCCACCTCTGCGGCGTCAATCCTGACGCGGGGAACGGCCGCAAGCGCCTGTTCGCGCGACATGACGCCTGCAGGGCCGGCGACCTCGGGCGCGCCGGCAGCGCCGGCAGCGCCCTCCGCCATCTGCTGTGATTGCGCGGCCTGCTGGCGCAACAGGGCCTGCTCGGCGCGCTGGCGGCTCTGCATCGGCTGATTGATGAAAATTTCCCAGACCACGATCACAGCCAGCGCAAGCGCCATAGCGATGAACAGGTTGCGCTGCTCGTTCATGGAAATGTCATCTCGTCAGAGGTCGGAAACGGGTGGACGCGGCCGTGACGGGGGCGCGCCATCCGGCGACGACGGTTTGGAAGGGCCTGAGAGCGTTATCAGCGCGCTTTTCATATCGTCAAGCAAGCTCGCCCAGTCTCTGGTGATGGTTGCATCGCGCGCGATGAAGACATAGTCGGCGCCGGGGCGCGCATACACCGGCGCAAGCGCATGCGCCGCGGCCCGCAGGCGGCGCTTCGCCCGATTGCGCGCGACCGCCGGACCGATCTTGCGGGTGGCCGTGAAACCGATGCGGATCACGCCCGCATCGTTCGCCACGGCCTGCGCCACCAGCCCGGGAGTGACCGCCTTGCGCCCGCGCGCCGCCCGCAGGAAATCCGCACGCTTCAGGAGGCGTCGGATCAGGCGCCCTGACGACGCCGGCACAGGTTGCGGGCCGGAGTCATCCGGAGCACGGGAGGGATCGGCCGGGGACGCGCGCGCCGCTCCAGGTTCAGCCGCAGCGGCCGGCTCACGGGCAAAGGTCGCGCATTTTTCGAGGGTTTCTGAACGCAGCACGCGCGGCCGGTCAGCCGCGGTCACGGGCTACACCGTCAGGCGCTTGCGGCCCTTCAGGCGGCGCCGGTTCAGCACCTGACGACCGTCCTTCGTCGCCATCCGGGCGCGAAAGCCGTGACGGCGCTTGCGCACGAGCTTGCTCGGCTGATAGGTGCGCTTCACGAGGGAACTCCCTGACCGGTCAGTGTTGACAGACGCCCGCGGCGCTTGTCGCCGGACCCGCGGGAGCGGGGGGATTAGCGAAGCGGCGCGGCGAAGTCAACCGGCGACATCCATCGGTGCATCGCGCGCGATCACGCAGCGGACGCAGCAGGCCCGCGCCGAAGCCGGACCCGCCGGGCGGGACGCGCACCCAGGCGGCGTTGCGGCAGGGCTTTTCCAGGCCTCACCTCCGGCATCGTACGTTCAAGGAACCGGGAGGTCCCTGATCAGTGATCTTAATGCCGCACGGACGCCGCACGGACCGCCCCCGGGGCTGGGGAACCGGGGCTGGGGAACCGGGGCGAGAGAGGACGCCGACCAGGGTGCGCCGCCGTTACAACATCGCCGGGATGACCCGGTCCGGCGGCTTATGGCCATCGATGAAGGTCTTGATGTTGATGATCACCTTTTCGCCCATGTCGATCCGGCCTTCGACAGTGGCCGACCCCATGTGCGGCAGCAGCACCACATTGGTGAGTTTCTTGAGCTTGGGATTGATCGCGGGCTCGTGCTCGAAGACATCCAGCCCGGCGCCGGCGAGTTGGCCCTTCTCAAGCATGCGGGCCAGCGCCGCTTCATCGATCACCTCGCCGCGCGCGGTGTTGACCACGAACGCAGACGGTTTCAGCAACGCCAGCCGGCGGGCGGACAGCAGGTGATAGGTGGCCGGCGTGTGGGGGCAATTGACCGAAATGATGTCCATTCGGGAGAGCATCTGATCCAGGCTCTCCCAGTAGGTCGCCTCAAGCTCCTGTTCGACAAGCGCAGAGACGCGCCGGCGGTTGTGATAGTGGATCTGCAGGCCGAAGGCCTTGGCCCGTCGGGCGACCGCCTGGCCGATGCGGCCCATGCCGATGACGCCCAGGCGTTTTCCCCAGATGCGCGCGCCGAGCATCCAGGTCGGCGACCAGCCCTCAAACTTGTCGTCCTCGACCGCCTTGACGCCCTCCACGATGCGTCGCGGCACCGCGAGCAGCAGGGCCATCGTCATATCTGCGGTATCCTCGGTGAGGACCCCGGGGGTGTTCGTCACCGTTATGCCCCGCTCCACAGCGGTCTTCACATCGATGTTGTCCACCCCGGCCCCGAACTGGGCGACAAGGCGCAGCCTCTCGCCTGCACGCGACAGCATGCGGCTGTCGAGCCGGTCGCTGACGGTGGGAACCAGCACGTCGCAGCGGCCCATGGCGGCCACCAGTGCGTCCGGGGTCATCGGAAGGTCGCTGTCGTTCAGCTCCACGTCGAACAGTTCCGCCATCCGGGTCTCGACCGGTTCCGGGAGTTTGCGGGTGACGATGACTTTGATCTTGCGGGTGGGCATGTGGCCGGACTGTCTCTGAGCGCGGGCAAGAAAATCTTTCCCGTCATGCGACCCATGATAATGCCGAGGACGCGGTCTGATCCAGAGCCGAGCGCGCTTCAGCGCTTCTCAACCAATCCCTGCGATGCGTTTGGCTGCGAAAAGGGGAGCCGAGCTCAATGCGGGCGCCAATTTGTGCGGCGATCATGGCGCTGGCCGTAGCGGCGATGCAGGCCGCGGCAGCCCTGGAAGCCCGCTCCGGACTGCCAGTGCCGCGCTTTGCGAGCCTGAAGTTCGCCGACGTCAACGGACGGGCGGGTCCGTCCCAGCAACACCGCATCGTCTGGCGCTATCTGCGCGCAGGTCTGCCGGTGCGCGTCATCGCTGAGACTGAGGGCTGGATGCGGATCGAAGATCCTGACGGCGCCCGGGTCTGGGTCGCCGCGCGTATGGTGGCCGAAAGCCGCGCCGTCCTCATCCGCGGGGAAGGCCCCGCCGGAGCGGCTCTGCGGGCGAGACCCGACAGCAGCGCGTCGGTGCGCGCCATGCTTCAGCCCGGGGTCGTGGCGAGCCTGGAAGCGTGCGAGCGTGGCTGGTGCCAGGTGGCCGTGGAGCGCCGCAAGGGGTGGGTGGCGAAGAGCGCGCTGTGGGGCGTTGCCGCGACCGGCGACGACGGGCGCATCGCGACGGAAGGATGACGCGGCCAGGCAAGGCCGAGAGGGCGCGCCGGGATGAGCCCGGACGGTCCCGGGCGGGCGTCTGGAGCCCTGGCGCAGGTTCACGGCCCGGGGGCCGGATTGCGGCCCGACCCGAATGCGGCCTAGTTTTCGCCGCATGGCTCGGGCGCCATGCGACCGATAGATGGAGCAAGGCCGGTGATTGCACGCATGGTGACGGCTGGGTTCGTGGCGGTTCTTGTCGGCGCGGCGGCCGCACAGGCCCCGACCGCACAGGCCCCGACCGCACAGGCCCCGACCGCACAGGCCCCGACCGCACAGGCCCTCAATGCACAGGCCCTCAATGCACAGGGCCTCAATGCACAGGGCCGGTTTGAGGCCTGGCGCGAGGGCTTCTCCGTGCAGGCCCGGGCAAAGGGCTATGATCCCCTTCTGGTGGAGCGGTTTGTCGCCTCGCTTGAACGGGTGGAGCGGGTCGAGGAACTGGCGGCGAACCAGCCGGAATTCAATCGGGCGATCTGGGATTATCTCGCCGGCGCCGTCTCGCAACGACGCATTGATCAAGGCCGCGACCGGCTCGCAACCCAGGCCGAGCTCTTTGACCGGCTTGAGCAGCGCTACGGCGTGGACCGCGAGATCGTCGCCGCCGTGTGGGGCGTCGAAAGCTCCTACGGCGCGATCATGGGCCGGTTCGATGTGCCGGACGGGCTCGCGACCCTCGCCTATCAGGGCCGGCGCGCCGCGTTCGGTGAGCGGGAGCTGTTCGCAGTCCTGGACATCCTTGCCTCCGGGGCGGCCGCGCGCGAACAGCTGCGCGGCTCCTGGTCAGGCGCGATGGGCCACACGCAGTTCATTCCGTCGACCTACGTTGCACACGCCGTGGATTGGAACGGCGACGGCAGGAAGGATCTGTGGGGCGATCCGGCCGATGCGCTGGCGTCGACCGCCAACTATCTGCGCGAAGCCGGTTGGCGGTTGAACGAACCGTGGGCAATTGAGGTGCGTTTGCCGGCTGGGTTCGATCTGACGCGTGCGGATGACGCCTGGCGCCCGATCGGCGAATGGGCTGGCCTGGGCGTTCAGCGGGTTGACGGCGCGCCGTGGAGCGGCGCCCAGACTGGATGGAGCGCGCGTCTGATGCAGCCGGCGGGGCGATTTGGCCCATCGATCCTTGCCCTGCGCAACTTCGAAGTGATCAAGGAATACAACCGTTCCGAGGCGTATGCGATGGCGATCGGACTGCTGGGCGACGCGCTTGAGGGCAAACCCGGCCTGCAGACCCCCTGGCCGAGCCACCTTGCAACCTTGCAGCCGGCCAGCGCGCGCCAGCTGCAGGCGGGTCTCAATACGCTCGGCTACGACGCCGGCGAGCCAGACGGCAAGATTGGACCGCGCACGCGCAACGCCCTGCGCGCATTCCAGATCGCTCGCGGACTTCCCGCCGACGGCTTCGCGACCACCGATGTTCTCGCCGCTGTGACGAGCGCTGCGGCGCTGGTCAAAGCTCCTGGTTTGGCTGGGACAGCTCCTGCACCTTCGCCTCAACAGCCTTGAGGCGGCGTGACTGAACGGCGAACAGGCACGTGAGGACCATCAGCGCGGCGGCGAGCCAGAACGGCGCCGAATGGCCGACAAGCTCATAAACGCCAATTCCGAGAAACGGCGACAGCACGAAGCCAGCGCCGCTGACCGCCGACAGCAACCCAGCGACCGCACCCTGCTCCGGCGCATCCACCGACATGGAGGCGCCGCCGGCGAAACCCGGGCGGGCAAGTCCGAAACCAAGACCGATGAGCATCTGGGCGGCGATGAACGCTCCAAGCGTTGCACCAATCGCCGTCAGGGCCGAAGCCGCGGCGACCAGCGCTGCGCCCCAGACAATCAGCATGCGCGGACCGAGATTGAGCCGCGGAATGATCCCAAGCTGCGCCGCCATCTGCGCCAGCGCGCCAGTCGCAACGGCGGCCGCGACCAGTTGGGCGCCTTCCACGCCTGAAACGCCGAGCCGATCCATCACAATGAACGGCGTGGTCTGGGCGAGCACGGCGTTGGTCACCGACATCGCAAGCCCAACGATCATGAACGGCGCGACGCGGGCGTCGGAGGCGAGGCGCCAGAGCGCGGCGATGCTCTGATCGCGGACCGTGCGCGGGGCCGTCGACTCCGGCAGGAAGCGCCACACCGCGATCGCGCCAAGCGCTGCAGCCGCAGTCATCGCCGCCAGAGGCGCCAGGAGCCCAAACGATCCCAGGATCGCCCCTGCCAGAGCCGGCCCAGCCGCCTGGCCGATTGCGAAAGCCGACCCGAGCGCGGCCATGTCGCGCACGCGGGTGTCCAGGGGGGTATTGTCAGCCACATAGGCCTGGGCGGCGGGACTGGCGGCGGAACCGAAGCCGCCATAGATCGCGCGGGACAGGATCAGCGCCCACATCACGACGCCAACGCCGAGCCAGCCCCTGTCGCCGGCGAGGGCGACCAGAGATATTGACAGCATGGACGCCGTGAAGGCGACAAAGCCGAACACGATGATCGGCTTGCGGCCGCGATGATCGGAAGCGCGCCCCCACAGCGGACTGGAGATCACCCAAAGCACCGCCGACAGCGAAAACACCAGGCCGACGGCGATATCGGGCAGCGACAGATGGCGCGCCAGCGGCGGCATGACCGTCGTCAGCATCGAATTGCCGATCCCCACGGCGAACTGGCCCGCCCACAGGAGCCAGAACGCCCGCCTGCCCTGCGGGCTGTCAAAGAAGGAGACTGGCGGGGTCAAGGGGCGCGGTCGTTCAACGGGTGGGGTTGGCGGACGGACGGCCGCCGTGACCGAGGGTTGTGCGCCCAGCGCAGGTCCGGCGTCAAACCTTGATGTCGAGAAAGCGCCCGGGCCGGGGCGGGCGATCGTCCAGGCGGGGGGCCAGGGTCGTCGACTGGGAAGGACCGACGGATGCGGCTGGGCTTCGTGGATCGGCGGCCGCCGGCGCGCTCCTGATCGATCCCGCCGCAGGAGCGCCCGCCGCCAATCCGGGCCTGCCGACCCCGCCCATCCCGGCGCGCCCGGCCTCTGCTTTCAGGGTCGCTTCCCTGGCAGTCCCTTCCCTGGCAGTCCCGTCCCTGGCAGTCCCGTCCCTGGCCGACCCTGCCCTTGACACATCTGATCTTGGGGCGTCAGGCCGGATCGCCTCAGATCGCGCCTGGTGCGGGCTCGGCTCCCGCCGCCCAAACTCCGTTGGCGTGAATTGCGGCGGCGCGAACGGACGGGCGCCGGGAACGGCGCCGAGGAAGCCAAGCTTGGCGGGCGGGGAAACAGCCATGACGCCATGGGAGACCCGACCCGCTTAGCGAAGGCTTAAGCGCGTCAGCGCCCGGCGCGGATTGCATCAGCAAGCGCCAGATATCGCGCCAGATCTTCGTCGGCCAGGGGTCCGGGATGATGCGCGCGCACGCGGCCCTGCGCGTCGATCAGGAAGGTCTCAGGGACACCCCGTACGCCCCAGGCGACAGCGGTCTGGCCGCGCACATCGAGCGCGACGCCGGCATAGGGATCGCCATTCTCGGCGAGATAGGCCTCAAGGTCCTCGGGGCTGTCCTTGTACGCCACTGCGTAAACCGGCAGTTTGCTCTGCCGGGCCAGCTCGGTGACAAGCGGGTGCTCGAGCTTGCAGGGCCCGCACCAGGACGCCACGAAATTGACGAACGCCGGTCCCCGCAGGATGGCGGCGGCCTCCGGCGCCGTACCGCGCGAGGGCAGTGGCGCAAGCACCATCGCCGGAGCTGGCCTGCCAATCAGGGCTCCGGAGCGATCGGCCGCCCGCATGCCGCCGTACATCAGCGCCACTCCGGCAAGCCCGATGACGGCGACCGCCAGGACCAGCGGCGCAAAACGCATGGCGTTCACAGCGACCCTCCGTTCACAGCGACCCTCCGTTCACAGCGACCCTCCGTTCACAGCGACCCTCCGTTCAATGCGCACGCCGCCACACGGCGCACGCAGCTCATCTGACGCACCGCGCCGCCAGGCGCCGCGCGCCTGTCGATCGCGCCACGCGCAGGGCGTCATGGCGCGCCATCCCGCTCCAGTTCTGCGAGGCGGCGCTGCGCGTCGCGATGACGCATCCAGGCGCGCGCCGCCAGCAGGATCACCACGCCAAAGGCGAGCGCATAGCTCGGCCAGACGAACCAGGCATAACCGTCCATCGCCCAGAAGCTGCTCGGCAAGCCCCTGTCCGCGGTCATGTGGCGCGCCGGCGTCGCAGCGTCAGGCTCTCGGCCCGCCGGCGCAAAATGAACACCCGCATCTCTGCAAGCACCAGAGCCGCCGCGGCGCATGTGAAGGCGAGCGCCATGACGAGCAAAGGGTGCAGCAGGCTTGGATGCATCGTCGGTCCATCTGCGCGAAACACGCTCGCGGGCTGATGAAGGGTGTTCCACCAGTCGACCGAAAACTTCACGATTGGAAGGTTGGCGGCGCCGACCAGACACAGGATCGCAGCCGCCCGGCTCGCCCGCGTCTCGTCCTCAATGGCAGCCCACAGAGCCAGATAGCCGAGATAGACAAAGAACAGGACCAGCACACTGGTCAGGCGCGCGTCCCAAACCCACCACGCGCCCCACATCGGCTGACCCCAGAGCGCGCCGGTGACCAGACACACCGCCGTGAACGCCGCGCCGATCGGCGCCATGGCGCGCGCGGCGACATCGGCAAGGGCGTGACGCCAGACCAGACTGGACACGCTCGCCGCAGCCATGCCGGCGTACAGCGCCATGGCGAGCCATGCTGCCGGAACGTGGACATACATGATGCGCGCGCTGTCATGCTGCTGATAGTCCGGCGGCGCGAAATACAGGGCCCACGGCAGCCCGACGGCGAACAGCGCCACGGCGACGCCGCTGATCCAGGGAAGCAGCTTGGCGCTGAGGCGCATGAACCGTTCAGGGTTGGCGAAACCGGAGATCATGGCACTGAGCTAGTCACAGTCGGGCGCGCGGGCAATAAGGTCAGTCGAGATGGAGGCGAAGCGCCGCAGCGCAGGCTGGGGGCGCAAGCGCCAGGCCGAACAGCGCCGTCGCCGCGACAAGCAGCAGCGGCTCGGCGAAAGCCTGCCCGGACAGCGCCCGGGCCCCGGCCGCGGCGCCGAAGATCAAGGGCGCCGCCAGGAACGGCAGAACCAGAATGGCGATCAGCAGGCCGGCGCGCTTCAGACCGGCCGCAAGGGCTGCGCCGATCGCGCCGAGCGCGAAGAAGGCGAGCGATCCGACCGCAAGCGACAGCGCCAGCGCCGGGGTTCCGGCTGGCGGGGCCCCCATGATCAGAGCTCCGAGCGGCGACAGCCCGGCAAGCGGCAGGCCCACGGCGACCCACTGGGCAAGGATCTTGGCCAGCGCGCCAGCCTCAAGCGGATTTGCGGACAGGGCCAGCTGCTCCAGCACCCCCTCCTCAAGGTCAGCCTGGAACATCCGGTCCAACGCCAGCAGCGTCGCAAGCGCCAGAGCGAGCCACAGAATGGCCGCCGCAGCTTTCGGCGCGACGTCGAGGTTTTCGCCAAGCGCGAACGGTCCAAGGGCGGCCATGCCTAAAAAGAACGCCGCCGGCAAGGCTGCCCCGCCCCCGCCTGCCCAGGCCAGGGACAGCTCGCGCCTGAAAAGTCCGGTGAAGGCCGTCAGGACGCTCATGCGACAAGCTCCAGCGTCAGCTGGTCCGCATCCATCAGCAGCACCGGCTCGTGGGTGGCGACGACGGCAAGGCCGCCGCGCCGCCGGTGTTCCTCCACAAGGTCCATCACCAGCGTGCGGCCCTGCTCGTCCATGCCGCCAGCCGGTTCATCAAGCAGCCAGACCGGTCGCGGATCCAGGAGCAGCCGGGCGAGGCCAAGCCGGCGACGCTCCCCGGTCGACAGCATGCGGCCCAGGCGCGGCGCCAGGCCGGCCAGACCGACGCGCGCAAGCGCCGGTTCGCAGCGCCGCCGCGTCACACCCCACCAGTCCGCCAGGAGGGTCAGATGCTCGCCCACGCTCTCCTCACGGCGCAGGCCCGGAGCATGGCCCAGCCAGTGGGTGCGGCGCGCCCGCTCCTCCGCCTCGAGCGTTGCCTCGCCGCAGGCCAGGCGCACGGCGCCGGCGGCCGGGCGCGCAAACCCCGCAAGCGTCCGCAGGAGCGTTGTCTTGCCAGCGCCATTCGGACCGCGCAGCTCAAGGGCGCCGCCCGCCTCGACGCTGAGCGACAACTCCTCTGCCAGCACAAGGCCGCCGCGCCTCAGACCGAGACCGCGCGCGATCAGACGATGCGGCGGGAAAACATCGTGCTCCATGGGGCCAGCGTAGCCGGGGATTCGCGCCATTGCAGCCTGCCGTTGCGCAGGCCGACCTTCGGGCGCAGGCGCGCAGCGCATCACCATCCGTCTCGACGCCCCTCGTCTGGGTCTGCGCCAGTCCGGCGGCGCACAGGCGGATAACCCCGGTGGCGGCGTGAGACGACAGTAACCGACCTGGCGCGCAGCGCCATTTGCCGCATGCCTCGACTGCTTGCGAAGCTTTTCCGCGCAGCCTATCCGAAGAGCGAACGGCGTTCACCATCGGCGCCAAAGAGCTTTCGGGAACCGGCCATGGCCAATCGACCGGCGCGTGAGGCGCTACCGGAAAGGCTGGCGCCAGACGCTGTCTGTGATCAATACAGACGCCTCAGGCCCGGCCCAGTTCAGCCCGGCCCAGTTCAGCCCCGCTCCGTTCATCCGGTCGCCTTTCACCCGGTCGCCTTTCACTCGGTCGCCCGTCAGGGCGTGTTCACTCGCCCGGCGTCTGGTCAGCCCGACATCACACGGTCGGTCTTCTCCCAAACCGGCGTATCCAGCCGCGCCGCTGCTCCAAGTCGCGCGGCAAAATCTGGTGGCTGGCTCGCGGCGGCGGCGCTTGCCGCCGGGCTCGCCGCCTGCACCCCTGCGGCGCAGAACACGCAGACGGCCGCCGAGCCGGATCCAGCCCCTCTGGTGCGTGTGGCCGTCGTACGGGCGGCTGACGGGGAGGGCGCACTGCGTGCAACCGGCCTCGTCAGCTATCAGCGCGAAACACTGCTTGCGTTCAAGGCGCCCGGCGTCGTCGATCGGATCCTGGTCGACGAAGGCGACGGCGTGCGCGCCGGCCAGCGTCTCGCCTGGATACAGCCCGCCGAAGTCGCCGCCGACGCCCGCCAAAGTCAGATCGCCCTGGACACCGCCGAACGCGATCTGGATCGGGCCAGGATCCTGTTCAATCAAGGCTTTGTATCTCAGGCGCGGGTTGACACAGCAACCCTCGCGGTGGCGCGCGCCGCCGCCGCGCGCGATGCAGCCCGGTTCACCGAAAGCACCGCCAGCCTCGTTGCGCCTGCGGACGGCGTCATCCTGCGCCGCCTCGCAGAGCCGAACCAGGTGGTCGGCGCAGGCGCGCCGATCCTTCTGGTCGGCGATGCCCGCTCCGGTCTGATCCTGCGGGTCGCCGCCGGCGCGGCGCAGGCTGCGCAGATGAAACCAGGTGATTTGGCTGAGGTGAAAATCTCTGGGGGGCCGACACTGGCCGGCAGCGTGACGCGCATCGCCGCCAAGAGCGACGCGGCCACCGGCGCGTTCGATGTGGAGATCGCCCTGCGCGACCCGGTCGCCGTCCGCTCCGGACAGGTCGGCGAGGCGCTGATCCGCGCGACCGGGACGAAATCGCCCGCGGGAGTTATCGTCGAAGCACCGACCCAGGCGTTGCTCGATGCGCGCGCCGACCAGGGTTTCGTCTATGTCGTCGATAACGCCAACATCGCCCGCCGCCGCGCTGTCATCACACAGGGGGTCAGCGGCGACAGCGTCCGCATCGCCGAAGGTCTGAGCCCCGGAGAGCGCGTGGTCGCCGCCGGCGCCGCCTATGTGCGGGACGGGCAGGCTGTCAACGTCGCGCCGGCAGGCTGAGGCCAGGCCATGCGCGCGATCAGCCGATTTTTCGTCGAACGCTGGCAGCTGACCCTGGTGCTGTTCAGCCTCGCCATGATCCTCGGCTGGAACGCGCTGCAGGGCATTCCCAAAGCGGAAGATCCGATCGCCCAGTTTCCTGGCGTGCGCGTCAACGTGGTGCTCCCAGGCGCCGACGCCGCCACCCTGGAGAAACTTGTCGCCATCCCGATCGAGCAGGCGATGAACCGCCTCGACGACGTGCGTGAAATCGAATCGGACATCACCAACGGCGTGGCAAGCATCGGCGTTGAGTTCGTCTGGGGGTCGGATCCAAACGGCAAGTATGACGAGGTGGTGCGCGAGGTGAATGTCGTGCGCCCCAGCCTGCCCGCCGGCATCGTCGAATTCAGCTACCGCAAGTTCAATCCGGCGGAAGCCGCG
This sequence comes from Hyphomonadaceae bacterium, assembly GCA_040381075.1. Taxonomy (GTDB): domain Bacteria; phylum Pseudomonadota; class Alphaproteobacteria; order Caulobacterales; family Aquidulcibacteraceae; genus JBEIHX01. Next base: position 2,769 of record JBEIHX010000029.1, on the reverse strand, counting down.
ATCGCCCAGCTCGCACTGGTGTCAAGAACTGCGCCGCCGCGGGCCATGGAGGCGATCGCCAAGGATCTGCGCGACCTGCTGGAACGGGCGGAAGGAGTGCAGGAGGCTCAGATCTGGGGCGCCCCCGCCTCCGAGGTCCAGGTGTCGATCGATCTCGACAGGCTGGCCAATTACCGCATTCCCCTGGCCGCCGTCGCCGAAGCGCTGCGCCGCGAGGGACTCGACGCACCGATCGGCGCCGTTGAGGCCGGGGGCCGTCGCTTCAACGTGGAAGCGACAGGGGCATTTGATTCGCTCGCGGAAATCGCCGCCACCCCTCTGCGCGCTGCGGACGGCCGACTGGTCAGTGTGGGTGACGTCGCAACCATCGCCTGGGGCAATGATGAACCCCGCCACATCACCCGCTTCAACGGCGAACGCGCCCTGTTTGTGTCCGTCAAGGGCAAGCTCGGGGAGGACATCTTCACCCTGCTGAGCGAGGTGCGCGCCAAGACGCAGGAGTTTCGCGCCCAATTGCCGCGCGACGTCAGCCTCGAACTCGCCTTCGATCAGTCCCTGACCGTGCGCGACCGTCTCGGCAAGCTCGGGCGCGACTTTCTGATCGCCATCTTCCTCGTGCTGATCACGCTCCTGCCCCTTGGTTTTCGGGCAAGCTTCATCGTCATGCTGTCGATTCCGCTGTCGCTTGCGATCGGCGTGACGGCGCTCAATGCGCTCGGTTACTCGCTCAACCAGCTTTCGATCGCCGGCTTTGTCCTGGCGCTTGGGCTGCTCGTCGATGACTCGATCGTGGTGACGGAAAACATCTCCCGCCGCCTGCGCGAAGGCCTGCCGCCGCGCGAGGCCGCCCTTGCCGGCGTGGAGGACATCGATGTTGCGGTGATCGGGTGCACTGCAGCGCTCCTGTTCGCATTCCTGCCGCTGCTGAACCTGCCGGAGGGCGCCGGCGAATTCACCCGCTCGCTGCCCGTGGCCGTCACGGTGACAATCGCCGCCTCGCTCGTGGTCTCGCTCACCATCATTCCGTTTCTGGCGAGCAGGCTTCTGTCGCGTGGAGCGGCCGGACATTCCAATGTCGTGCTCGACGCCACCATGGGCGTCATCCATGGCCTCTACCGCCCCATTCTGCACGCCTGCCTGGCGCGCCCGCGCGTCACCGTCGCCGTGGCGCTCGCAGGCTTCCTTGCCTCGCTCGCGCTCGTCCCGCGCATCGGCTTCAGCCTGTTTCCCCAGAACGACGGCCCGTACTTCATGGTGGATGTCGAACTGCCCCAGGGGGCGGCGCTATCCGAGACAGATCGGGCGGTGCGCTTCGCCGATCAGGTGCTGGGCGCCAACCCCAACGTCGAGTGGCGCTTCGCCAACAGCGGGCGGGGCAATCCGCAGATTTATTACAACATCATTCCGGCCAACACCCAGCCCACAGCGGGCGCCATCTACGCCAAGCTGAAGACATGGGACCCTGACGCCAGCCCGCGCGACCTGGCCGACCTGCGCGCCCGGCTGGAGCGCTATCCCGGCGCGCGCATCTCGCTGCGCCGGTTTGAAAACGGCCCCCCGATCGCAGCGCCGATTGAAGTGCGCATCAAGGGTAAGGACCTGGCGGCCCTGGCTGAGCTCGCAGCCCAGGCCGAGGCGGCGGTGCTCGCCACGCCAGGGACGCGCGACGTGAAGAACCCGCTCGCCGCGCGCCAGATCGACATCGCCGTCAACGTGGACGCCGCCAAGGCCGGACTGCTCGGCATACCAGCCGGCAGCGTGGATGAAACCCTGCGCATCGCGATCGGCGGATTGCAGGCGGCGACGATCCGCGACCCCACTGGCGACGCCTACCCGGTGCGCCTGCGCCTCGCGAGCGACGGGGAGGCGATGCCCGCCGCGGCCCTCGACAAGGTCTATGTGTGGACGCAGAGCGGGGCGGCGACCCCTCTCTCGGAAGTGGCCCGGATCGGGTTCGCCTCCAGCCCCACGACCATCAAACGGCTGGATCGCGAACGGGTGGCGACGATCACGGCCTATGTCCGCGACGGCTTTCTCACCTCCCGGGTGACATCAGGGGTAAGCGCCAGCCTCAAGCAACTGAAACTGCCGCCAGGATACACCATCGAATTCGGCGGCCAGGCTGAAGCCCAATCAGAGAGCTTCTCCGGTCTCGGCGCGGCCATCCTGGTCGCGATCTTCGGCGTGCTCGCGGTGCTTCTCCTCGAGTTCAAGACATTCGCGCAGATGACGGTGGTGGCCTTCGTGATCCCGTTCGGCGTCATGGGCGGCCTCATCGCCCTGTTCCTCGCTGGCGAGTCGCTGTCGTTCGTCGCCATCATCGGCTTCGTCGCCCTGATCGGCATCGAGATCAAAAACTCCATCCTGCTGGTCGACTTCGCCAACCGGTTGCGCGCGCAGGGGGTGGAGCTTCACGAAGCCGTAGAACGCGCGGGGGAGCTGCGCTTCCTGCCTGTGCTGCTGACCTCCGCGACAGCCATCGGCGGCCTGACCCCGCTGGTGCTGGAACAGTCGCCCCTCTATTCGCCCCTCGCCATAGTGATCATTGGCGGCCTGATAAGTTCAACGCTCATCGCCCGCATCGTCACGCCGGCCATGTATCTTCTGCTGGCGCGCCCCGACGGGTCCCAGAACGCGCAGGCCTGACCCCGGCGCGTCCAAGAACGCGCAGGCCTGACCCCGGCGCGTCCAAGAACGCGCAGGCCTGACCCCGGCGCGTCCAAGAACGCGCAGGCCTGACCCCGGCGCGTCCAAGAACGCGCAGGCCTG
>JBEIHX010000028.1:0-52336 GCA_040381075.1 Hyphomonadaceae bacterium | reverse complement strand
TAGACCCTCCAGAGGCGACGGACCTGACCTGTCATGACAGGCTTTGCGTCGCCGCACGTCGCCTTGCAAGCCATAAACAGCCTGACGCACAGTTCCCGGCGCGCCTCCACACGGTGTGCATCGGCTTGCCGCAGCGTTTGGTGCGTGTTTCGCGTGATGGCGGGCAGTGATTTCACGCGATCGCGGGCAGCGATTTCGCGTCATGGCAGCCCGGCCTTGCCTTCTTCAAGCTGGGCAAGGCGGTGCGGTATCGGTACGGCGACCTGATCGCTTTCGTGGACACCCGCCGGACGTCGAGCACGCTCCTGGCCCGGCAGCTTCCGCAGCCCGCCTCGTCCTCGCTGCCGATCCCAGTCGCGAAGGAAACATCGCCCCGTCGCAAGATCCGAAAGAGCGCGAGCGGCGCAAACTGCCAGCAATCCCTGTTCTGATTGCCTGCGGCCAGACTTGATCGAGCCGCCGCCGCATCCATTCCGCGAAATCTGGGCATCCAGCGGGCTCAAATCCACCTGCATACTCAGAAGCGCTGAGCGGGGGACTCTTCAGGCGGCTGCGAATGTCGCAAACAGCCCGAAGGACGCGATCCGGTTCATCGCCTGCAAGTCGCAAGAGAGCGGCATCGGGAGACATCGCGATCAGTCCATGCTGATCGAGGACACCTGTAGGAAAGTGGGCGAGATTCAGGGTGACGATCATTGCACCAGAGGCGAGCGCAGCGCGGGCCACATGCTCGTCCGCTGTATCCGGCAAACCCAATGCGGGGAAAGCGTTCAGTTCATCATCGGGAATGTAGTCGCGCGCGAACGCAACCTTCATCAGGCTTGCGGTTCGCGAGATCGCTTCGCTGAGTTCTGGTCGCGCCCGCGTCAGGGCCTCCGTCCATTCACGGTCGATCTGGTCCGAGAAGCGCAGCTTCGTGACGCCCTGGGTGGCCAACTCCAGCCAGAGATCGCGCAGGCGCGCCGAAAACAAGAAATTGGCGTCGAGAACGACGACCTCTGGCATGATCAGTCGTAAAAGCCGGCCCGCTGGCTGATCGACACCATCTCGTCGAGCGCCGCCTCGCGCCGCGCGCGCTCCTGTTCGAGATAGGCGAACAGGTCCACAGCCTTCACCCGGCGATGCACGCCGATCGTGCGGAACGGCAGTGTGCCGTCCTCCAGATACTTGATCAGGGTTGGGCGCGAGACGCCGAGAATGTCGGCGGCCTGCTGAGTGGTAAGCTCTGCATCGAGCGGCACGACAGCCGCGCCGCCGCCTTCGGCCATCGCTTCCAGCACGCGCTCGAACGCCGCCGCTGCGGCGGGAGGCGCGGCCGCGTCGCCGATCAGAGGCTTGCCCTGACGCATCGCCTCGAGCGCACGCCGGGCCTGGCTTGCTTCAGCGTCGGAAGTCGGACGGGTGAGAGTGGCTGGCCTGGTCATGGCGGCACGCCACCACCCAATCGAAAAAATCGAAAGCGACGCGACATGGGAGCTGATCGCGACGGATCAACGTCGACCACTCCCGCCGCTGAAGTGGGGCAGTGGCGGGGCACGGGGTTCTTGGATGGTTTACCCGGGTCCGGTAACCCCTTGAATTTGCTGGTCGGAGCGGCGGGATTCGAACCCACGACCCCTAGTCCCCCAGACTAGTGCGCTAACCGGGCTGCGCCACGCTCCGACCGATAGGGGGTTTGTTTAGCCGCTGACAGGCCCCACCGCAACCGTGGCGCGCCGCGTCGGGGATGCAGGAGAAAACCTGCCGCCCTTGCAACGCGTCCGCCGCTATGGGACGCGATGCGCCATGGTCACCTTCGCCCGCGCCTTGACCCCCGCCCGCCTGGAGCGTCGGTACAAGCGGTTCTTCGCCGACGTCACGCTGCACGACGGCGCGACCTTGACCGTTCATTGCCCCAACACGGGATCCATGCGCGGCCTGTGCGACGCTGGCCAGACGGTGCTTCTGGAACCGGCAAGGCAGGGGGCGCGTCTGGCTTACGGCTGGCGGCTCGTCGAAACGGCCAGCGGTCTGGTGGGGATAGACCCTGGTCTCGCCAACAAGGCGGTAGGCGAAGCTTTGGCCGCCGGCGTGGTGCATGAGCTTGCGGGATATGATGCCATCCGCCCGGAACAGGCCTATGGCGCAGCCAGCCGCATTGATTTCCTGCTCCAGGCCGCCCAACGCCCACCCGCCTATGTGGAGGTCAAGAACGTCCACTTCATGCGCGAGGCAGGCGTCGCCGAGTTCCCGGACAGCGCCACGGCGCGCGGCCTCAAACACATCGGCGAACTGACCGCCATGGCCGCTGCAGGGGCGCGGGCCGTGATGTTGTATGTCGTTCAGCGCATGGACTGTGAGCGTCTGCGCTTCGCTGCAGACATTGACCCTGCCTATGCCGAGGCCACCCGGGCAGCCGCCTCGCGCGGGGTAGAGTTTCTATGCTATGATTGTGGTGTCACCCCGCAGGAGGTGAGACTGAACCGCCGCCTGCGAATTGACCTTTAGTTCGCTTCCGCATCAGCGATTGGAGAGGCTCGCCCGCTGTGAACGTGTACATCGACGCCAAACAGGCCACACCGCGCAACACTGGCCAGATCAAGCTGCACAGCGCGGAGGACTACGCGGGCATGCGCAAGGCCGGCGAGCTTGCTGCGCGCTGCCTCGATATGCTGGTTGACGAAGTCAAAGAGGGCGTGACCACGGACCATCTCGACACGCTCGCGCGGGAATTCATTCTTGACCATCGGGGACTGCCGGCGTGCCTGGGGTATCGCGGATACACCAAGACGATCTGCACCTCGCTGAACCATGTGGTCTGCCATGGCGTGCCCGGGCCGAGGGCGCTGCGCAGCGGCGACATCCTGAACATAGACGTGACTGTGATCGTCGATGGCTGGCACGGCGACACCAGCCGGATGTACGCTGTCCCGCCGGTGAAGCGCAAAGCCCGACGGCTGATGGATCTGACGTACGAAGCAATGATGCTTGCCATCACTGCAATCAGACCTGGTGTGACCACGGGTGAGCTCGGGGCCACGATCCAGGAGCATATCGAGCGCCAGCGCATGAGCGTCGTGCGCGATTTCTGCGGCCACGGGCTCGGCCGCGTGTTCCATGACGCCCCAAACATCCTGCATTTCGGCCGACGCAACGATGGCGTGGGACTTCGCGCAGGCATGTTCTTTACGGTGGAGCCGATGGTCAATCTCGGCAAGAACGCGGTGTCGATCCTGCCGGACGGCTGGACGAGCGTGACCCGGGACCGGTCGTTGTCTGCCCAGTTTGAGCACTCCGTCGGGGTTACGGAACAGGGCGTGGAGATCTTCACCCTGTCGCCCAAAGGGCTTGATCAGCCACACCAACTGATCACGGTCGAAGGCTAACGCGGCGGCGCGCCCGGCGGCCCGGCATACAATTGAGGGCGCCGTCCATCAGACGCGGGCCGAGCGTCGAGCAGCTCGCTGGACGCCCTTGATCGGGTCCTGGATCCACCAGACGGCGGGCTGGCCAGACGGCGGGGTGGCGGACCGTTGGGGGGCCCAGTGTGAAACGGCCAGTGTTGGACAGACCCGTCATTGCACTGGGCGTGCTCGTGCTGGGCGTGCTCGTGCGGGGCGTGCCCGCGCTGGGCCCGCCGCCGCAGGCCAGACCCTCCGGGCCAATCATTCTGCCGGCTGGGCGCGCTTCTCCGCCTCCTCATAGGCCTCAATCGCCCGCGCCGTGGCCTCGGGAGATTTTGTGAAGCGCGCCAGGAGATCGTAGACCGCCGGCACCACGAACAGCGTCAAGAACGTTGCGAAACTGACGCCGAACACGATCACCACGCCGATCGCCCTGCGGCTCTCCGCGCCGGCCCCGTCTCCGAAGATCAACGGCATGGCCCCTGCCACCGTCGCAACCGACGTCATCAGGATCGGACGCAAACGCAGCTCGGCCGATTCCAGGATCGCATCGCGCACTGCCCGTCCCTCGTCACGCAACTGGTTGGCGAACTCGACAAGCAAGATCCCGTTCTTGGCCGCGAGTGCGATAAGAATGATCATGCCGATCTGGCTGTAGATGTTGAGCGACCCGTTGAGCATGAACAGACCGAAAGCACCCCCGGCGAGGGCGAGCGGCACTGTGAACATGATCGTGAACGGATGGATAAAGCTCTCAAACTGGGCTGCGAGGGTTAAGTAGACCACCAGAAGCGCAATGGCGAAGGCGAACATGATGGCGCCGGAGGCGTCCCGGAATTGCTTGGCGGCCCCGGTGTAATCAACGCGCGCCGTTGTTCCGGCCATCTCCTGCCTTGCAGCACCTTCCAGGAATGCAAGCGCCTCCCCGATTGTGTAGCCGCTGGCCAATCCGGCGCCGACACTGACCGAGCGCAGGCGGTTCACCCTTCGCAATTCGGCAGAATCGCCGACCGTTCTGAAACTGACGAGATTGGCCAAAGGAACGAGCTCCCCCGAACGATCGGAGCGCACGTACACGCCTGCCATGTCGGCCATGGACTGACGCTTTGCGCGTTCAGCCTGGATGATGACATAATACTCCTCGCCGCCCTCGATATAGGTGTTCACCCGACGCGACCCCATGGTCGCCTCAAGGGTGCGCCCGATGGCCTGGGTCGACACGCCGAGCGCGGCTGCACGCTCGCGGTCGATGTCCACGATGACGCGCGGATTGGACGGCTCATAGTTGGATCGCGGGCGGATCAGTCCCGGATTTCCGCGGGCTTTCTCAACCACGCGCTCCGCGATTGCAGCGATCTGGGCGTAGTCCTCGCCCGCGATCACGATCGATACCTCGTCACCCCCGCCGGGGCCGCCGCTTATGGGGCTTTGCATCATGGCGCGCGCATTTGCGTTCGGGACCTGACCGAGTTTCTGATTGAGTTCATCAAGGATCTCGAATCCCGACCGTTCGCGATCCTTCCAGTCAGCAAGAAAGACGCGCCCGTTGCCACCGTTGAAACGGTTTACACCCGAATCCTGGAACCGCGGCACGACGACAAGGATGCGCGAGGCTTCGCCATTCTCGACGTAGCCGAGGAGGATCTTCTCGACCTCCATCATGGTGCGTTCGGTCACATCGAAGCCCGCACCCTCCGGCCCCTGGACGTTCAGCATGAAGTTGCCGCGGTCCTCCTTGGGCAACAGCTCGCTGGGAAGCCGACCCAGCATGAACAGGCCTGCAGCGACGACAAGCGCAAAGATCACGCCGACGAGCCACTTGGCCGAGAGAATGCCCTCCAGGCTGCTGCGATAGGCCATGCGAAGCTCGTCGAGGCGTCGGGTGAGAAAGCCTGGCAAGCCCTTGTGGGGATCGATGGGACGCACAATCTTTGAACACATCATGGGCGTCAGCGTCAGCGAACAAAATGCAGATATCGCCACAACGCCGGCCATGGTGACGGCGAGTTCGATGAACAGACGGCCGACGTAGCCGCCAACAAACAGCAGCGGCGCGAACACGGTGATGAGCACGGCTGACGTCGCGATCACGGCAAAGGCGACCTGACGCGTGCCGCGCAAGGCGGCGACCGTCGCGGGCTCGCCCATGTCAACGCGACGCTGCACGTTCTCCAACACCACGATGGAATCGTCGACCACGAGACCGATGGCGAGCACCAGCGCGAGCAAGGTCAGAAGGTTTATGGAGAACCCGGCAAGCCCAAGGACCAGAAAGACGCCAACGAGACACACAGGAATGACGGCCGAGGGGATGAAGGCGGCGCGCAGGGATCCCAAAAACAGGAAGATGACCACAACGACGAGCAGGATGGCCTCACCCATCGTCTTCCACACCTCGTCGATGGCCTGCTGAATGAACACGGTCGAGTCGGATGCAACAAAAATCTCGGTTCCGGCTGGCAGCGTCGGGCGGATCTTCTCCACCTCGGCCTTCACTGACTGACCAACCTCCAGCGCATTCGACTTCGATTGGCGTGCGATGCCGAGACCAATCTGGTTGACGCCGTTACCACGAAACATGCGGCGCAGGTCTTCGGGGGCGCGCTCCACCCGGGCGACGTCGCCCAGGCGCACCTGATAGCCGCCTTGCGCAGCCCTGCCGACGGGCAGCCGGCGAAAGTCGTCTTCAGAACGATACTCCCGGTTGATGCGGACGGTGTAATCCTTGGTCGGTCCCTCGACATAGCCGCCGGGCAGCTCAATGTTCTGTGCACGCAAAGCCTGGTCGACATCGTCCACGGTCAAGCCGCGCGCGGCGAGCGCTTCGGGGTCGATCCAGATGCGCATGGCGGGGCGGAGACTGCCGCCGATGCGCACATTCGCCACGCCGGGCAGGGTCGAGAGCCGATCGACCACATAGCGTTCTGCGTAGTCTGTAAGATCGACCCTGTTGATGGTCGTTGAGCTCATATTGAGCCAGATGATCGCCTCAGCGTCAGCATCGGTCTTTTGAACCGTCGGCGGATCGACGCCCTGGGGAAGCTGATCCTGAACCCGGCCGACCGCGTTGCGCACGTCATTCGCCGCAGCCTCGATGTCGCGCCCGAGTTTGAATTCGACATTGATGGAGCTGCGTCCATCACGGCTTGTCGAGGTGATCGAATCGATCCCCTCAATGCCGGAAAGCTGGTCTTCAATGACCTGCGTGATGCGGCTTTCAATGATTTCTGAGGAGGCGCCGCGATACTGGGTGGAGATCGACACGACAGGCGCATCGACATCCGGCAGCTCGCGCAGTGGCAGGGAGCGAAAGGCGATGGCGCCGAAGGCGATGAGAAACAGGCTCGCGACGAGCGCCAGCACGGGCCGTTTGACGGAGATGTCTGACAGCTGCATCAGCGGGGCGCTCCGCTCTGGGACACGGGATCGCCGCCCTGCGGGCGCACACTGTCTGCGGGACCGGCAGCCTCTATGATCCGCACAGGCCCGCCGGGACGCACGCGGTTCACCCCATCCAGAACCACCCGCTCGCCGGGTTTCACACCCTCAAGGATCTCGACATACCCGCCGAACCGGGCGCCGATGCGCACCGTGGTGCGTTCTGCGGTGAGGCGTCCTTCCTTCTGCGCGATCCGGAACACATAGGGCTGGTCGCCGCTGTCGATGAGAGCCAGCTCGGGCGCTGCGATCGCCTGACGTGCACCGGAGGCCACCCTCACCGTCATCAGCATGCCTGGTTTCAGGCGGCGATCACGGTTGGGCAGGAAGGCGCGGGCGCGAATCGTGCGGGTTGTCGGGTTTACGCGGGTGTCCATCTGGCCGATTGCGCCGTCGAAGCGGACGCCCGGATAGGCGGCTGACAGGGCCTCGATGCGGGCGCCGGCCCTGACCTTGGCAAGCGCCCACTCCGGCAACTCGAAGTCCAGCTTGATGGTCGCCACGTCATCCAGGGTGGTGATCGGATCACCGGGACGCACCAGGGCGCCGGGACTGATGGAGCGCAGGCCAACGACGCCGGAGAAAGGCGCCCGGATGAACCGGTCAGCCAGCCGGCTTTCGAGCGCCGCCGCCTGGGCGGCGGCGCGGTCACGCGCTGCAGTCGCCGCATCGAGGCGCGCCTGGGGCGTCAATCCCTTGTCGAACAGTTCCTGAAACCGCACCAGTGAGCTTTCAGCTTCCTTCAGGGCGGCCTTGGCCTGTGCAAGATCGGCAGCCTGTTCTGCACTCTGCAGTTCCACCAGCGGATCGCCCTTACGCACATAGCGACCGCTCTCGAAATACGCCTGCTTGACGATATCGGTCACCTTGGACGCGACGATGATGCTCTCATTGGCCTGGGCGGTGCCGATCGCCTCGATGACGTCCGAAAAATCGCGCGACGCAATCGTCGCCGGACGCACAGGAATCGCGTTGCCTGGACCCCCGCCTCCTGGACCCGCCCCGCCCGGTCGCCCGCCTGCGGTCCCCTGCCCCGCCGGAGCTGAGCCGCCAGCCTCTCGGTTCGCCGGGCCTGAGAGAGACTTGCTGAGTATCAGCGCGCCCATCACCACGAGGACGGCCAGGACCGCCCCGACAAAGCCGTAGCGCTGGATGACTGACATTCACTCCGCTCCGCTCACGCGCCCCCAATTGGGCGCAGGCCTGTCGGCACGCTGACGCGCGCCGACCAGGGCCCATGACACATCTCCTGCCCGGCGCAGAGATCGCGCGCCATCCTAGCCTGCGCCGGCGCCTCCCCTTATCGGCGCGATGTCGCAGGCGCGGCGATGGGAGAGCAAACAGCCTCGACAGGTCTAAAGCTGCGCCTGCACCCGAAACGACGCTTATCCGCGCGTCACATGTCCGAGGCAGACATATCCCCCGCCAGATGGGCCAGTACTGTCCGTCCGGAGACGTCGCCGCACCGCCAGCGTCCTGATGTGGGGCTGGGCGCGCCTGTGTCCAGCCCCTGCGGCCGGCGGACAGGCCCCCGCTGCGGCGCACAGGCCCCCTGAAGCGCACAGGCCCCCTGAAGCGCAAAGGGCGGTGTTGCACCGCCCGACGGCGAATGGTCGCTCAGGACGCCACGGCTGGCGGGCGCAGCAGCGGCCCCTGGCGCCTGCGCAGGCATGGTCAGGGTGAAAGCACCCTGGGCCCGTGACGCCGGTTCAGCGTCCTGGCCACCCTTGCGCGGCTTGACCGCGGATGACCCGGGACCGAGGCGCTGGCACAGCGCCCACACCAAACCGCGGGCGGGCGCACCTGCGAGCGGGCGACACTGAGAACCGGGGAAACCACCAACGGGCGGGGTTACGCGTCGTAGCCTGGCGACTCGCGGTCAAGCTTGCGCAGCAGGCCGGGCCAGGCGAGGCCGCCGGCCATGCCGGGCCCTGCGAAGACCTGCGCACGCACCTCCTCCTGCGCGGCCTCAGGCGCCAGCATGACCCGATCGCGCCCGGCTGACAGCGCGTAGACCTGCTGCTGGCAGGCGCGCTCCAGGAAGAACAGACTGAGGAAAGCTGAGGCGGCGGTCGGACCGACGGCAAGCGTGCCGTGATTTCGGAGCAGCATCAGGTTCTTGGCGCCAAGATCGGCCACCAGGCGGGTTCGCTCGTCCAGGTTGAGAGCAATACCCTCGTAATCGTGATAGGCAAGATGGGGGCGCACAATCAACGCATGCTGCGTCAGCGGCAGAAGCCCCTCAGCCTGCGCCGAAACGGCGACGCCCGCGTCGGAATGGACATGAATGACGAACATTGCGTCGTCGCGCGCGGCGTGGATGGCCGAGTGAACGGTAAAGCCGGCCGGATTGATGGCGTAGGGCGTCGGCGCGACGATGTTGCCGTCCAGATCCACCTTGACCAGGCTCGAGGCGGTGATTTCCTCGAAGAACATGCCGTAGGGATTGATCAGGAAGTGATGCTCCGGGCCGGGCGCGCGCGCCGAAATATGCGTGAAGATCATGTCGGTCCAGCCATACACCGCAACCAGGCGATACAGCGCGGCCAGGTCAACGCGGGCCTGCCATTCCTCTTTGGATACCTGCGCGCGCACGCTCGTGTCCTCATTCGCATAGGCGACGGCCATGGGTCTCTCCCGATGTGATCTGGGCCGCGAAAATCGCAGACCCCGCCTGACGCGTCAAATCGTCCTGCGGCTTGACGCTCCCGGCGCGCCCGTGTCCTGTCGCGTCCAGGAAACCCCGCCGTGAAAGCGCCTGCCGTGAAATCAATTGAGAAACTGGCCTTCACCGCCAGCGCACGACCGGAGGCGCAGGAGGCGCTGCGCCGGCTGCGCCACGCCTATGGCGACGTCGGCGAGAGTGCAGCCGATGCGGTGGTGGCGCTGGGCGGTGATGGGCATATGCTTGACACCTTGCGCCGGCGTATGGGCGACGCCCGGCCGGTGTACGGGATGAACCGCGGCACCATCGGCTTTCTGATGAACGCCTACCATGAGGCGGATCTGCTTGAGCGTCTTGCGGCTGCAGAGGCGGTGCGCATGCATCCGCTGCGCATGCGCGCATGGCGCGTTTGCGGCGCGGTCGAGGAGCGCCACGCGATCAACGAGGTGTCCCTGCTGCGCCAGACGCACCAGACGGCCCATCTGAAGATCCTGGTCGACGGTGCAGAGCGCATGGCGGAGCTTGCCTGTGACGGAGTGATTGTCGCCACGCCGGCGGGTTCGACGGCCTACAACTATTCCGCCCACGGCTCGATCATCCCGCTGGGCTCCAATCTGCACGCCCTGACCCCGATCAGCGCCTTCCGGCCGCGGCGCTGGCGCGGCGCGCTGCTCCCGCATGAGTCGCATGTGCGTATCGAGGTGCTGGAGCCGCAGCTTCGACCAGTGTCGGCGGCAGCAGACAACCAGGAGGTGCGCGACGTTGCTGCGGTCGAGGTGGCGCAGGATGATTCGATTACCCTCACCCTTCTGTTCGATCCCGACCAGGCGCTTGGAGAGCGCATTCTCGCCGAGCAGTTCGCCCACTGAGAAGAGGCGCTCACCAAAACAGGCGCAGCGCCAGCGCTGCAGCGGCGATGGCTCCGCAGATGGCTGCGAGCAGCACGATCCCATCGCGTGTGGTGACGCCAAGTCCGATCAGCACAATCACGATCCCGGGCGCGAGCGGGGCTGCTGGAATGAAGCCGAGCGGAAACTTCAACAGCCCGGCGAGCACGCCGACGACGCCCACCAGCGCCAGACCGGGCGGATGCGACAGAAACACGAGGCGCGGTTTCAAGACCGAATCAATGCGCCGCGCCCACGGCTCGGCGCGCCGGATCAGCGCGGCCAGACCGCGCGTGGAGATCCTGCGCGCCCGCAGTCCGCCCGGCAGCCAGAGATGATCCGCACCCAGGCTCATCTGGAGCGCGATGAGAACCGAGAGACCACCGGCAAGCCAGGTCATGCCGGGCATGATGGTCGCCGGTGAGATCGAGAACAGGCCGACGGCGAGCAGCAGTGGGCCGTAGGCGCGCCGGCCGAAGACGCCGACAAACTCGCCGACGGTCAGCTGCGCCTCGCTGCCGGCTTTGTCCGCCCGAGCCGCAACGCGCGCGAGAAGCTCTGCCAGCGTCTCCACAGGCGGCCTGCGGAAACGCACCGGCGCCCGGGCCACCGGATCAGCGGTCTTTCACGAACAGCTTCTTGAGCCCGAGCTGGAGTTTGCCCAGACCCTTCTTGTGGGCGACCGCCTCCTCGCTCTCCAGGAAGGTGAGCTGGATCACCAGCCGCTCGCCCGCAAACGGCTTGTGCCCGTGCCAGGACGCATCGGTGCGCCTGAACGCAAACACCGTCCCCTCGATGGGCGGCACTTCGCGGACATAGTCCTCAAAGTCGTGCTCGCCGCGCAGCACCCGAAGGCAGCCGCCGGCCCCCGTATCCCAGGTTTTGTTCAGATAGATCAGGATGGTGGCGATCTTGGAGGTGCTGTCGGTGTGGATCCGCCCGTCGGTCGGACGCGATGTGCGCCGCACCGTGATCATGTAGGGGCGCCCGACAAGATCGAGGCCAAGACGTTCGGTCAGCACGCGCGCGACAGCTTCCGACCCCAGATCCTCCAGGAGATCAGCATAGGCGCCCGTGCGCTCCATTTCCTCCGCCGGGTGAAACCCGGGCTTGTGCACGGCTGGAAAACTCTGGCGCACCGCCTCTGCAGCCTCCGCGCTCAGACAGCCCAGGGCGAGCACATGAGGATAGGGCTCGGCAAAATGCTCCCCGCGCTTGAGGGCCTCGAGATCCAGAACCCTGGTGGCGGCGCCGGGCGCTGTCGCCAGATCCATCACCGCCATCTCAACCTCCCTCGCGCATGGACATCCAATGTCCGCTTAGCCCAAGCGCGCCCCTGCGTCATGTCGCCATTTCACCGGAGCGCTGCAAGATAGGCCGACAGCGCTCGCGCCTCGGCCAGAAGCAGGCGGGCGCGCGCCGCCTCCTCGGCATCCTCACCCCAGCGTTCGGCCTGGAAGTCCTCGTCGATGCGCGCCAGGACGAAGGCCGCCTCCCCGTCCACGCGCTGCTCGCACAGCGCCATGGCGATGACCGCGGACCCGAACAGACCTGCGCCGTGGGCAAGCCCGGTCAGCCTGAAATCATCCAGGCCGCGTGCGTAACCGGCGGCGGCGGCGAGCGCCGCGGCGGGCTGCGGCTGCGCAAGCGCCTGGGTCGTCGGCGTCAGCGTCAGTCCCCAGCCGTGCGCCCATTCCAGCAGCGGATCAAAGCCTGCGGCCTGGCGCCTGGCGAGCTCGGCTGGCGCAGGGGCCCGATACAGGATCAGATCCGTCTCTGCGTAGGCCGCGAACTTCAGCGCCGTGTCCTCGCGCACCGGCGCAATACGCTCGACCGCGACATTGATCAGGCGCGTCGTTGGCATCGTCTGGAGCTGCACGTGTTCACCCTGCGCCGCCCACTCCTCAGCGGCCAGCGCGGCCAGGGCTTGCGTGGGCGCGACGACCGGCGCTCCGCCGGGCGTCCGCAGGGCGCGCCCATCCAGGAACACGGTGAAGCCGCCTGCATGGGGGCCGGCTTTGGCGGCGGCGTAGAAACGGCGCGGGCCACGTGCAGGAGGACCGCCGGTTGACGGCCCTGTCGACGTCCAGGTCACGGGACGCCCCCAAGGCGCGCGGCGAAGCGGTCCAGCGCGCCATTGAGCATGTCGAAGTCGTGATGCACCTCCTGCGGCCCTGCAGCGGCGATCTCATCTGGCGTATGAAAGCCCCAGGTGACGCCGATGGCCGTGGCGCCGGCCCGTTTGGCCATCTCGATGTCGAAGCTGGTATCGCCGATGACCACGGTATGGCGTGTCTCGGCCCCGACGGTCCGCATGGCGCCCAGCACCATGTGGGGATCGGGTTTGCCTGGCCCGTCATCGGCGCACCATACCGTGTCGAACAGATCGCCAAGGCCATGGCGCTCCAGAACGAACTCAACGCCCCGCCGGCTTTTGCCGGTCGCTCCGCCAATGCGCCAGCCGGATGCACGCAGGCGGGTCAGGGTGGCCGCTGCACCGTCATACAGCGGCTCCTTGAAGGCCGGATCCTGGCGACGCTCCTGAAACGCTGCCTTGTAGTGGTCTGCGAGACGCCGCAGATCGTCGCGCGTCAATTGCGGGGCGATGCGATGGATCGCCTCGGCCAGCGACAGGCCGACAATCCTGCGGGTCTGCTCATAAGCAGGCGGTTCCAGCCCGAGGGCGCGAAACCCGGACGCCATGGACTGCTGGATGATGGAGCGGCTGTCGACGAGGGTTCCGTCGAAGTCGAACACGGCGAACGGAGCGTCAGCGAGCGGTGTCATGACGACCACATGAGCGCGAAACGCCCCGCCGACAAGGCGGGGCGCTCAGTGCCGCGTGACCGGGAGACGGCGCGGGGATGGGGAACCGCGGAACAGGAAGCGTGAAACAGGAACCGCGACACATGGAGCGAGGCACAGGAACCGCGGAAACGGGGTTCGGGCGGATGCGCCGGACAGCCGCTGGACCCTTGCGGCGTGGCCTGGTCAGCCGGCCTGCCCCATCGCGGCGTCGAACCGCTCCGCAAGCTTGTCAAGGAACAGCTCGGTGGTCAGCCAGCCCTGCTCGTCGCCGACCAGCAGCGCGAGGTCTTTGGTCATGTAACCCGCCTCAACGGTTTCAACCGTCACCCGCTCAAGGGTGGCCGCGAAGCGCGCCAGCGCCTCGTTGCCGTCAAGCTTGGCGCGGTGGGCGAGACCGCGCGTCCAGGCGAAGATTGAAGCTATCGAGTTGGTCGAGGTCTGCTCGCCGCGCTGATGCTGGCGGAAGTGACGCGTGACCGTGCCATGGGCGGCTTCCGCTTCAAGGATCTTGCCGTCCGGGGTCATCAGCACGGACGTCATCAGCCCCAGTGAACCGAACCCCTGCGCCACCATGTCAGACTGGACGTCGCCGTCGTAGTTCTTGCACGCCCACACGAAGCCGCCCGACCATTTCAGCGCCGAGGCGACCAGATCATCGATCAGACGGTGCTCGTAGACGATGCCGGCGTCTGCGAAACGCGTCTTGAATTCGGCCTCGAACACTTCCTCAAAGATGTCCTTGAAGCGTCCGTCATAGGCTTTGAGGATGGTGTTTTTTGTCGACAGATAGACCGGGTACTGGCGCTGGAGGCCATAGGCGAGACTGGCGCGCGCGAACTCACGGATCGACTCGTCGAGATTGTACATTCCCATGGCGACGCCGGCGCCCGGGAAGTCAAACACCTCATGTTCGATCATCTGGCCGTCTTCACCGGTCCAGCGGATTGCGAGCTTTCCCTTTCCCGGCACCCTGAAATCGGTGGCCTTGTACTGGTCGGCGAAGGCGTGGCGTCCGATCACGATCGGCTGGGTCCAGCCTGGCACCAGGCGCGGGACGTTGCGGCAGATGATCGGCTCGCGAAACACCACCCCGCCCAGAATGTTGCGAATGGTGCCATTCGGCGACTTCCACATCTGTTTCAGTGAGAATTCTTTGACCCGGGCCTCATCCGGGGTGATGGTCGCACACTTGACGCCGACGCCATGGCGTTTGATCGCGTGAGCGGCGTCAAGCGTGACCCGGTCCTGTGTCGCGTCGCGATGTTCGATGCCGAGATCGTAGTAATCGAGATCGATCTCAAGATAAGGGAATATCAGCTTGTCCTTGATGAGCTTCCAGATAATGCGGGTCATCTCATCGCCGTCGATGTCGACGACCGGATTGGCGACTGCGATCTTGGCCATGAACGTTTGCTCCTTCCAGCGGGATTGGCGTCATGCGCCGTCGGTCATGCGGCCGGGGGTCTTAGCAAAGCCTTTCCAAACGCCCGCCTGCGGCGAAAGTCGCCGCGCAGGAGCAGCGCGGCGCGGCCGACGGCCATGAATACGCGAGGACCCAGCGCCGCCGATCCGCGCGCGCCCGCCTTCGTGATGGTGCAGCCACAGCTCGGCGAAAACATTGGCTCGTTCGCCAGAGCGATGATGAACTTCGGCCTGTCTGACCTGCGAATCGTCAATCCGCGCGACGGCTGGCCCAACCCGAAAGCCTATGCAGTCGCGTCCGGCGCGGACGCGGTGCTTGACGGCGCGCGCCTATGCTGGACGCTGGCCGATGCGATCGCTGACCATACGCTTGTCTTCGCCTCCACCGCGCGCGCGCGCGACATGGAAAAGCCTGCTGTCACGCCGGCTGAGATGGCTGCGGAGGCGCGCGCCGAGATCGCCCGCGGCGGATCCGTGGCCGTGTTGTTCGGCAAGGAGCGCACCGGGCTCGACAATGTCGACATCGCCATGGCCGACAAGATCGTTTCAATCCCTGTCAATCCTGCCTTTCCCTCTTTGAATGTCGCCCAGGCTGGCGTGCTGATCGCCTACGAGCTGCGCAGCGCCGGCGTGGAGGCGACCGCCGCCCAGGCGCTCTCGCCCGTTGCGCCGCAGGGCGCGTTTGAAGGCCTGATGGCGCATCTGGAACAGGAATTGGAGGACGGCGGATTTTATTTTCCGCCGGAAAAGGCCGCGATCGTGAAGGCCAACATGCGCAACGCCCTGCTGCGGGCGCGCTTCACGGAGCAGGAGATTGCTTCCCTGCGCGGCGCGATCAAGGCGCTGTCGATCGGTCGTGGCGCGAAATGGCGCAAGCGGCTTGGCGAACTGTCGAACCGGCCCTAGACGCCGCCGGGCGCGCTGTCCTGGGCGATCCGCAGGCGCACTGCCCCCCTGACGTCGTCGAGGGCGACCGGTGCGCCGGCGCGCAGGATTGCAATGCGCCCGGTGCGCGCGAGCTCACGTGCGGCAGCGCGCACCTGGGCCATGTGCGCGCGCCAATTGACCGGCTCGAGGCGTCTTGCCGCTTCGCTTGGACAGATTGACGCCTGAGGGCCGCGCAGGGCCGTCAGCTCCAGGATCGCTGCGCGCGCCGCATATAAGCCGCCGTCATCTGCGCCTGTTGCAGGTTCATGCTCACCGGTCATTCCTGCCGCGTCACGCCCGGGTCAGCCCTGAGCCTGGCGCAGCATTTCACGCGCGATGACGATCTGCTGGATCTGGCTTGTGCCCTCATAGATCCGGAAGATGCGCACATCCCGGTAGAGCCGTTCGATGCCGTAGTCGGCGATATAGCCGGCCCCGCCGAAGATCTGCACCGCCCTGTCGGCGACACGTCCAACCATCTCTGAGCAGAACAGTTTGCATGCCGACGCCTCAAGCGTGACGTTCGCGCCAGCATCGCGCTGGCGTGCGGCGTCCAGCACCATGGCGCGCCCGGCCAGCGCCTCAGCCTTGCTGTCGGCGAGCAGCGCCTGGATCAACTGATGCTCGCCGATCGGCTTGCCGAATTGCATACGTTCGCGCGCATACCGCACACAGTCCTCAATGAGGCGATTGGCGACGCCGACACACAGGGCGGAGATGTGCAGCCGTCCGCGATCCAGAACCTGCATGGCGACCTTGAAGCCCTCACCTTCCGCACCGAGGCGCAGATCCGGGGTCACCCGCACATTGTCGAAGTGCACGTCACAGATATGCGCTCCCTGCTGGCCCATCTTTTTTTCCGGCTTGCCGACAGAGATGCCGGCAAGCGTCCGCGGGACCAGGAAGGCCGTGACCCCGCGCGCACCCTTCACGCTGGGGTCGGTGCGCGCCATCACGGTGAACAGGTGAGCCTTGTTGGCGTTGGTGATGTAGCGCTTGGCTCCATTCAGCACATACGCAGCCCCATCGAAGACCGCTGTGGTTTTCACCGCAGCCGAATCGGAACCGATATCGGGTTCGGTCAGCGCAAAGGAGGTGATCACTTCACCCGATGCGACCTTGGGCAGCCAGGCCTGCTTCTGGGCGTCGGTGCCGAACATCACGAGGCCCTGGCTGCCGATGCCGACATTTGTGCCGATGGCGGAGCGGAACGCGGGCGAGGTGCGCCCGAGTTCGAGCACCACCAAAGCCTCCTCCTCCATCGACAGGCCAAGCCCGCCATACTCCTGGGGAATGGTCAGTCCGAACAGACCAAGCCTTCGCATTTCATCGAGGATCGCGGTGGGAATCTCATCGGCTTCCGCTACGGCGCCCTCCAGCGGCCGGCACCTTTCGTCGACGAAGCGACGCAGCGTGTCGATCAGGGCGGCGCGGGTCTCGGAATCATAAGCCATGATGAGCACTTTCATTTTCAGGCGGCCGGCATTTTCAAGCGGCCGGCACTTTACGACTCTGGTTCGCCTCGTCAAAAGCTCGGCGCCCGACAAAGGCCGGAAGGGGGTGACATGGCGGAAGAAGCCGAGACGCTGAACAAGCAGGAAGTCTGTGACGGCCCATTCAAGGGATGGTGGACCTGGGGATATGGCCAGGATCCCTACGAAACGCTGACCGGGCCCTTTTACTTCAAAAAGACGCCAACCGGGGTGGTGTGCGCCACGCTGCCGGAGCAGCGCCACCTGAACGGCTCGCTGGCCAGCATCCATGGCGGCTTTCTGATGACCTTCGCCGACTTTGCCATTTTCGCCATCGCGATGGATGAGCTTGAGGGCGAGCGGGCGGTCACCCTGTCGCTGACGAGCGAATTTCTTGCCGCGGGCAAGACTGGCGCGCTCCTTGAAGCGCGCGGCGGCGTGACACGGGCCACCCGCTCGCTTGTTTTCATCCGCGGACACATCGAACAGGGCGGAAAATTGATATTTACATTCAATGGAATACTGAAAAAACTTGGGAGGTGACCCCTCAGGCCGCGGGCAGTTCCTTGATGGGATCGATGGCGCGCGCATTCTGACGGATCTCGAAGTGGAGTTGCGGGCGCTCGGCAGAGCCGGTCTGGCCCACTTCGCCGATCACCGTGGAACGGTCGACTGTCTGGCCCTCGCGGACCCTCAGGGTGCGGGCGTGGGCGTATGCGGTGATATAGCCGCCCTTATGGCGGATCAGCACCAGATTGCCGTACCCGGCGATCTCATCGCCAGCGTACACAACGACGCCAGGCGCAGCCGCCCTGATCGGCGCCCCTTCCGGGGCCGCGATCGCCACGCCGTCGGATCGCAACCCGCCGGGCTGGGGACCGAACCTTCCAATCACGTCGCCTTTGACAGGCCAGCCGAAGACGCCCGGTGCGGTTGATCGGGTCCGCGGTTCGGCCACGGCGCGTCCCGAGGCGGCGGAGCCTTGCGCAAGACCGGGCTCTGCGGTGGACGGGGGTCCGGCGGAGACAGGCGTTTGCGTGCGCACACGGGCTGTGGCGACAGCATCACCGATCAGCGGGGGCAACATCACCTCATCGCCGGGTTCAAGGACCCAGGGTTTCTCCCAACGGTTGTAAATTGCAAGCGACCGGGGATCGATGGAGAACTTGAGCGCCACCGACATCAAGGTCTCGCCGGGCTGCACCACGTAGAGCTTCGGGGCGGGAAGCGTGAGGATCCTGCCCAATTCCAGTGCATAGGGCGCCTTGAGGTTGTTCGCTTCGACCAGGGCCTCAACCGGAATGCGGTAGCGTTCGGCGATCGAGAACAGGGTCATGCCGCGTTCGATGACAAGGGTGTCTGGAGAATGGGCTGGATCAAATTCCTGGTTGGCCTGAACAGCGTTTCCAAGGCTGGTCACCAGCGCCTCGCCCGTCTCCCCGGACGGCTCTGCCCCCGCTGAAGCCCGGCTGGCGGCGGTCTCACGAAACTCGACCGGCGCGGGCGCCCCGGAGGCGCAGGCGGCAAGCGTCAATGATGCCGCTGCAGCGATACCCCTTTGAAACATGGCTTTACTCACTGTGCGCTCCCGATCGTCCGGTCGATTTGCCGCGGGATGGTTAAAGGGGCGTTGACCGTTGGGTCTAGCGCACTTTGGCGCGGAAGGCGCTTTCTGCGCCATCATGCCGCATGCAGCGACTGGCGCCGGGGGAGCCCCTGCCGCGTCGGTTCGGCCCGGCCGCGGGCGATGAGCCTGATGCACGGGGGGACTGCGCGGGAAGGGATGCGCCGGGGCAAGTTCGTCGTCCCGGAAGACGCCGGCTGAGCCCGGGGGACTGGCCCGCATGGCCCGCGGCGCCTGAAAAACCGGCGCCCAGGACAGGGGGCCGGCGACACCGCACGGAGCCTGTGTCGCCCCCCCCTGCGGAAGACGCCGGGGGCGGATGCGATCGCCCCGGGCGCCCGCATCCCAGGGTTGTAATGCCTCGGCATCAGTGCGCGGAGCGTCAATCCAGTGATGCGAACCTTCGCGAAACGCCCCGGCCGCTCTGGCCAGAGGGACGCGTCCGGCGACTGTCAGGCGGCGCTCAGCGCCCCTGCAACGCCCGCCCGGCCGCTGCTTCTCTCGCCTGGTACGTGGCGAAGGCGCCCAGAACGGAGCGCCGGACATTTGGCGCGCGCCCCTGCGCGAGGTCCTGGATCGCCAGACAAAACCAGCCCTGCTGTCCCCATGCGTTGATCGCCTTGATGAGGCCAATGGGACTGCGCACGGACAGGAAGCGGGTAGGCCCCAGAGAAAGCCTGTCTTCCCAACGCTCTGCACGCGCCATCTCGTCGCTGAGCAATCGACGCGGCAATTCCGGTTCGATGCACATCGGGCGGGCGAGCCCGATGACATCGGCCTCGCCATCTCTGAGTGCGACGTCCATGGCTGCGCGGGTGCGAAACCCGCCGGTGGCCATGACCGGCATGCGGGCGCGTCTGCGCGCGGCGGCAGCGTAGACGATGAAATAAGCCTCGCGCGCGCGCGTCGATGCGGGAAGACCGGATGCGGGAAGACTGGATGCGGGAAGACTGGGGTCCTGCCCCGGCTCCAATCCATCAATCCCGGCCATCCGAGGCTGTTCGTACGTGCCGCCGGTTATCTCCAGGAGATCGACACCCTCGTCGTTCAGGAGATCAACGACAGCCAGGCAGTCCTCCAGGGAAAACCCACTTTTCTGAAAGTCGGCCGAATTGAGCTTGACGCTGACTGCAAACCCGGCGCCCACGCCCCGCCGCACGGCGCGCAGGGTCTCGACCAGAATACGGGCCCTGTTCTCCAGGCTGCCGCCCCACTGGTCGGTCCGCCGGTTGGCCAGCGGCGACAGAAATTCCGATAGCAGATAGCCATGCGCGGCGTGGATCTGCACGCCGTCGAAACCCGCCTCCTCCGCCACAGCGGCAGCCGCGCCGAAGCGTTGAATGACGTCGCGGATTTCCGCCTCCGTCATCGCGCGCGGCGGTGCGAAGGCGCCGCCGGGCAGCTCCAGTCCGATCGCCGAGGGCGCAATCGGCTCAGGGCAGACAGATTTCGGCGACTGGCGCCCGGCGTGGCTGATCTGCATGATCACCCGTCCGCCGCCGGCCTTGGCCGCCGCCGCCCAGGCGGCGAGGCGGGCAAGCGAGTCGGGATTTTGCGGCCCCTCGATGACGACGTTTCCAGGACGCTCAAGGTACCGCCGGTCAATCAGGACATTGCCCGTAATCAGGAGGCCGGCGCCGCCGCGCGCCCAGCGCTGGTAGAGCCGATTGTGCCCCTCGCCCGCCCGGTTCAGGGGATCGCCCAGCCCTTCCGTCATCGCCGCCTTGGCGATGCGATTGGGCAGTACGAGCCCGCATGGCAGATTGAGCGGTTCGTTAAGACGCGTCATAAACCAAAGCCCCTGGACGCGGCGCGATTCGCCCTGCGCCGTCCCCCGACGTGGAACCATGGCTGCGTCGTCCGACTCGTGCAACGAGAGAGAGATGGCAAACTCAGCGCAGAAAAAACTCGTCGATACGCCGCCTGCTGAAGCCGCGTATACCGCCAAGGATATCGAGGTCCTTGAGGGTCTTGAGCCGGTGCGTCGCCGTCCGGGGATGTACATTGGCGGCACCGATGAGCGGGCCTACCATCATCTGTTCGCCGAGATCCTCGACAATGCGATGGACGAGGCGGTGGCGGGTCATGCCGACCGGATCGATGTGGAGTTGTCGGCCGACGGCTGGCTCACGGTGAGCGACAATGGCCGCGGGATCCCGGTCGATCCGCATCCGAAATACAAGGACAAGTCGGCGCTGGAAGTGATCATGACGGTGCTGCACTCCGGCGGCAAATTTTCCGACAAGGCCTACCAGACCTCGGGCGGTCTGCACGGGGTCGGCGTGTCCGTGGTCAATGCGCTCTCGGAGCGGCTGGAAGTTGAAGTAGCACGAAGCAAGCAACTGTATTTTCAGGCGTTCTCCCGCGGAAAGCCGTCCACGCGGCTGGAAAACCGCGGCCCCGTCCACAATCGCCGCGGCACCATGGTCCGGTTCAAGCCGGACGCCCAGATCTTCGGGGCGGATGCAGGCTTCAAGCCACACCGGCTGTTCCAGATGGCCCGCTCCAAGGCCTATCTGTCACGCGGCGTGTGGATCCGCTGGAAGTGCGCGCCCGACCTGCTGCGCGACGGCGCTGACACGCCGGCGGAGGCGGTGCTGCATTTCCCCAACGGACTTGGCGACTTCCTGAAGGACCTGATCGCGGACAAGAAGACGGTGACCAGCGAACCTTTCATCGGCAAGGTTGAGCGCCAGGGCGCGGCCGGTGGGGTTGAATGGGCCATCACCTGGGGCGAAAGCGGCTTTGGAGACGCTGACGGTTTCATGCGCAGCTACTGCAACACCGTGCCGACGCCGGAGGGCGGCACCCATGAACAGGGGTTGCGGGCGGCGCTCACGAAGGGCCTGCGCGCCTATGGCGACCTCAAGAACGAAAAGAAGACTGGCCTGATCACCGCCGAGGACGTGATGGGAACGGTTGGCGGCCTGATTTCGGTGTTCATCAAGGAACCCGAATTCCAGGGCCAGACCAAGGACAGGCTGTCATCCCCCGACGCCGCCAAACTGGTCGAAACCATCGTGCGCGATCATTTCGACCATTGGCTGGCGGCAGCGCCGCGCGAGGCCGACCGGCTGCTCGACTGGGCGGTCTATCAGGCCGAGGAACGGCTCAAGCGGCGAAAGGACAAGGAGATCCAGCGCCAGTCGGCGACGCGTCGCCTGCGCCTGCCTGGAAAGCTGACGGATTGCTCCAACTCCGGTCCAGAAGGCACGGAGCTGTTCCTGGTGGAAGGCGATTCGGCTGGCGGCACTGCAAAGCAGGCGCGCAACCGGGCCACGCAGGCGCTGCTGCCCCTGCGCGGCAAGATCTTGAATGTGGCGAGCGCGGCCGGCGACAAGGCGTCAACCAATCAGGAACTGAATGACCTGGCCCTGGCGCTGGGCAGCTCGCCCGGACCGCGCTTCAGGCTGGCGGATCTGCGCTATGAGCGGATCATCATCATGACCGACGCAGACATCGACGGCGCCCATATTGCGTCACTGCTGATAACGTATTTCTACCGCGCCATGCCCGACATGGTGCGTGCAGGCAGGTTGTTTCTGGCCATGCCGCCGCTGTATCGCATCAGCCATGGCGGAAAGGTCGCGTATGCGCGCGACAACGCGCACCGCGACGAGCTCCTTGCCACCGTGTTCAAGGGCAAGAAACCGGACATCGGCAGGTTCAAGGGCCTGGGCGAGATGATGCCGAACCAGCTGAAGGAAACTACCATGGATCCTTCCAAGCGCACCCTCGCCCGGGTGGTTCTGCCGGAAGGCGGCGAAGCCTCTGCAGCCGAGCTGGTTGAGGCCCTGATGGGCAAGAAACCCGAGGCGCGCCTGAAGTTCATTCAGGAAAATGCAGACGTCATCGACGCGCTCGACGTCTGACGCGTGCGTCGAGCGGACCGGTGACGCTGTCAGAGAGCCGGTCTGAGCCCGAGGCGTGACTTTGCGCCCGGTCAGTCTATGTCCTGGCGGGAAGCCTAGGTGCGCGTCCTGTCGGTGCGCTGGCTCAAGAGCGCGCAATGTCCTTCAGCCAGGCGACCCGTTCCCAGATACTGACGCTCGATCAGGCGGCTGACCTCCTTCGCCTGACGCCAAACGCGGTGGTGCGCATGATCCAGACCGGCGATCTGCGGGCGTTGCGGATTGACGGGGCGTGGCGGATCGCACGCACGGACCTTGAAGCCTGCGCCAACGCGCACGCCAACATGCCGTCACGCTCGACCAGACCCTGACGGTTTCGGGCGGCCTGCACCACGGGTTCGCCACAGCTGGCGGATGCCGCGCCTGGCCCGTCCCCGTGCACACCGCCGGACGGTCGGTTCAGGGCTCCCGGTTCAGGGCTCCCGGTTCAGGGCTCCCGGTTCAGGGCTCCCGGTTCAGGGCTCTCGGTTCAGGGCTCTCGATTCAGGGCTAGCGGTCCCGGGACATTGCGTCGCACGGCGCGGGGCGAGCGGCTTCGCCTAGTGTGATGGCGCCCGGTTCGTGCGCCGGGTCCCAAGGAGGGGGCGAGCGTGGACTTCAAGACGTTCTGGGCGATGGCCGCAGCGCTCGCGCTGGCGCCTGCATGTCTGGCGCCGGCTGGGCTGGCGGATGAGCGCGCGGGCGCTGCTGCCGGAAGCAGCGCGAGGCCAGGCTTCGCCATCGTGCGCCCGAACCCGGACCCCTACCCGTCAACCTACAAGCCGCTGGCGTCCTCTCCGTTCGTCATCCGCAACGCCACGGTGTATGACGGCGCCGGCGCGGCGTACGCCAACGCCGACGTTGCGGTGGCTGACGGCAAGATTGTGGCCGTCGGCGCCCACCTGCCGGCCCCGGCAGGCGCGGTGGAGATCGACGCAAAGGGCCGCTTTGTGACGCCCGGCATCATCGACGTGCATTCGCATCTGGGCGTCTACGCCAGTCCCGGCGTCAACGCGCATGATGACGGCAATGAAGCGACCGCCCCAGCCCGGCCTGACGCATGGGCCGAACATTCCGTCTGGCCGCAGGATCCAGGCTTCGAGCGGGCGCTCGCCGGCGGCGTCACGGTGATGCAGATCCTTCCTGGGTCGGCCAATCTGTTCGGCGGGCGCTCGGTGGTGCTGAAGAATCTGCCTGCACGCACGGTCCAGGGCATGAAGTTTCCCGGTGCGCCCTACGGCATGAAAATGGCCTGCGGCGAGAACCCCAAGCGGGTCTATGGGGAAAAGGGCGGCCCGTCGACGCGCATGGGCAACATGGCCGGCTATCGCCAGCAATGGATAAAGGCTGAGGAGTACCAGCGGCGATGGGATGAGTATTGGCGCAAGGCTGAAGCCTATGAAAAACAACTCAGCGAGGCAGGCGCGCGCCCGCGCCGCGGGGCCAAGCCCGCGGAGCCGCCAACCCCGCCCGATCGGGATCTCAAGCTCGATACGCTCGCAGACGTTCTGCGCGGCGAGATCCTGGTGCAGATGCACTGTTACCGGGCTGACGAGATGGCGCTGATACTCGATCTGGCGCGCGAGTTTGGATACCGCGTCACTGCGTTCCATCATGCAGTCGAGAGCTACAAGATCGCTGACCTTCTGAAGGCGGATGGCGTGTGCAGCGCGATGTGGGCCGACTGGTGGGGCTTCAAGCTTGAGGCATGGGACACCGTTCGCGAGAACATCCCGATGGTGCATCAGGCAGGCGCCTGCGCAATCGTGCATTCCGACAGCGCGATCGGGATCCAGCGCCTCAACCAGGAGGCGGCGAAGGCGCTGGCGGATGGCCGCAAGGCCGGCATCGACATTTCCGACGCCGAAGCCTGGATCTGGCTGTCCCTGAACCCGGCCAAGGCGCTCGGCCTGGACGCAGTGACCGGCTCGCTTCTCCCGGGCAAGAACGCCGACATCGTCATCTGGTCCGGCAACCCGTTCAGCGTCTATACGCATGCTGATCAGGTGTTCCTGGACGGCGCGCGCATCTATGACCGTTTTGATCCGGCCTATCAGCCAATGTCCGACTTTGAGCTCGCCACCGACGCACCGGCCAAGGGAGGGCGCCCATGAGAGCCCTTGTCATCGCAGCTGTGCTGCTTCTTGCCGCCCCCGCGAATGCTGAGACCATCGCGATCGTTGGCGGACGGATCGTCACCAATGACGCACCCGGCCTCATCGAAAAGGGCGCCGTTGTGATCAAGGACGGCCGCATCGCCGCAGTTGGTGCGGGCGTTACGCCGCCGGCCGGCGCCCGGGTCATCGACGCGCAGGGCAAATGGGTCACGCCTGGCGTGATCGCAGCATTTTCGCGCATCGGTATTGTCGGCGTCGAGCAGGAGAACGCCGTCAATGACGGACGCGTGGGCGCGACCCCCGTCGCCGCAGCGGCGGACGTGGCGATGGCGTTCGACCCGGATGAGGCAGCCATTGCTGTCACGCGCATAGAGGGCGTCACCCGCGCAGCCGTGGCGCCGATCGGCGGCCCCTCCCCCATCTCCGGCTACGGGGCGATCGCCGATCTGTCCGGCGGGCCGCAATCGGTTCTGCGCCGACGCGCCTTCGTCTATGTGGAGGGCGGTGACATCGGCGCGGCGCGTGCGGGCGAGTCGCGCGCGACGCTATGGCCATATCTTGACGCGGCCTTGAGCGACGCAGCAGCTTTTCCGATGCGGTTCTTGTCGCATACAGAAGGATCCGTTCTGCGTCGCGCCGAGGCTGAAGCGCTGGCCCCGGTCCTGAAAGGCGATGTCGCGATGATGCTGCGAGTCGAGCGCGCCGCCGACATCAGACAGGCGCTGGCCTTCAAGGCGCGCTACCCCGCGATCCAGCTGACCCTTGTCGGCGTTTCCGAGGGATGGCGCGTCGCCGAAGAGCTCGCCCGGGCGGGGGTGCCGGTCATCGTCGACCCGATCCAGAACCTGCCTGACAGCTATGAACAGGTCGGCGCACGGCTCGACAACGCAGCGCTTCTTCGCAGGGCGGGCGTCACGGTGGCGATATCTCCCGCGCCGGGCGCGGATGACGCCGCCCAGCTGCGGCTGATCCTGCAGCTTGCGGGCAACGCAGTCGCCAACGGCATGACCTGGGCGGATGGCTTTGCTGCAATCACCTCTGTTCCCGCCCGAATTCTGGCGATGCCGGACGCCGGACGCCTGGCGCCAGGGACTGCAGGCGACGTTGTGATCTGGGACGGCGACCCGCTCGAGGTGATGAGTGCGCCGGACATGGTGTTCATCGCTGGTCAGGAGATGTCGCTGCAATCGCGCCAGACCCTTCTGCGCGACCGGTATCGCAATCTGAACGACGCCGACCGGCGGCCGTTCCAGTACCGACGCTAACCTCGCGCGCCGAGGCGAAGCGTGGCCACGACAGGCACGTGGTCGGATGGCTTTTCCTTGTCACGTTCATCGCGATCGATCCGCACCGAGACGAGTCGATCGGCCGCCTGTGGCGATAGCGCAATGTGGTCAATGCGAATGCCATTATCGCGCTGCCAGGCCCCCGCCTGATAGTCCCAGAAGGTGAACTGTCCTGCGCGCCCGTCAGCAGCCATGTAAGCGTCCACATAGCCGAGATTGAGCAAAGTGCGGTACCTGGCGCGGCTTTCGGGCTGGAAGAGCGCATCACCCGCCCACGCGCCGGGATCACGGCAATCGACCTCGCGCGGGATCACATTGTAGTCACCGGCAAGCGCACAGACTTCTTCAAAGGCGAGCAGTTCGCGCGCATGCGCATTCAACCGCTCCATCCATGCAAGCTTGTAGGCGAACTTCTGGGATTCGACCGGATTGCCGTTAGGCAGGTAGATTGACGCGACGCGCAGCGCCTCGCCAGGCAGGCTTGCGACCGCCTCAAGATAGCGCGCCTGGGAGGGATCTGGGTCATCCGGCAGACCACGCTGCGCTTCCTCCAGAGGATATCTGGAAAGAATCGCCACTCCATTGAACGATTTCTGTCCGTGGACCAGAACGTTGTAACCAAGGTCCTCAATCTCAAGACGGGGAAACCGCGCTTCCTCGCACTTGAGTTCCTGGAGGCACACGATGTCGGCGCCGTCCGTGCGCAGCCAATCAAGCACCCGCGGCAATCTGACGCTGACGGAATTTACGTTCCACGTGGCGATCGTCAGCATGCACCTCTCCGTTTGCCTGGCCGCAGCCGCGGCCGTAAAGGATTCGTCAATACATTGTGGCGAGCCTTGACCAATCGGTTAACCGGAGATGATGGATGAGGCTTCGCGTATCGTCTGTCATTGTGGCTGTGGCGGCTGTCGGCCAGATCTGTTTTGGCGCGGTGAGTCTTGCTGAGACTGCGCCGGCCGCTGCTGAACCCATACTCCTCGCCAGGCCAAAGCCAGACCCGCCGGTCCTCATGGCGCTCAAGGCGCCGCACAGTTTCCAGCCGCCTGACGACTACATGCACCTCGCCCAGGCGCCGCTGATGCGCAGCCGCCCGCAGTCCCGCCTTGCCGGCGCCCCGTTCGTCCTGACTGCAGCCCGCGCCGGCGCGGTCGGGGACCTCGTCGCCTTTTATGAACGATCGCAATGGCGCCCCACGGTGAAGAGCGGCGGCGTGGCCGTCGAATGGCGCATCTCCTTCGGCGCCCGCCAGAACTAGAAGCCTGCGAAGGCGGCGAATTCGTCAACGCTGGCGCGTTCGGTGCGCAGCGAATTCACCGGCGCGCCGGGATCGGCGTACCCCAGCGCCATACCGCAATAAATCAGTTCCCCCGGCGCAAGTGCGAAGTGGCGGTGCAGCGTCACGCGCAGGCGCGCCCACGCCTCCTGCATGCACGTCGCCAGTCCGCGTTCCTGCGCCACGAGCGCAATGGTTTGCATGAACATGCCCAGATGCGCCCATTGGCCGTGCCCCATGCGCTGATCGATCACAAAGAAAAGACCGACCGGCGCACCAAAGAAGCGATAATTGTTGGCGAGCCACATCAGGCGGGCGCCCTTGTCCTCGCGAGGGATGCCGAGCGTGGCGTACATGTCCTCACCACACTTGAAACGCCAGGACCGATGCGGCTCCCAGAGCTCGGCAGGATAGATGGGCCGGTCGCCCTCTTCGCCGGCCGGGTTCGCCGCCAGGGCAGGCTGCGCCAGAGCAACCACGGCGTCCCGGGCGGCGCCCGCCACGGCGATGACCTTCCAGGGCTGGACATTGCCCCCCGATGGGGCCCAGCGCGCCACGTCAAGGATTTCGCGCACGAGCGGCTCGCAAACCGGTTGCGACGTAAATGCGCGCGTGGAGATTCGGGTCTTGACGGCGGTTGTCACGTCCATGGCGGGCTCCCCATGCTGTGGTTCACCCAGGAGGCCTAGCGTGTGTTGGCGACCAAATCGAGAGCAACGTGCGCGCGTGGCCCATCGCTGGGACGTGCGCCAGGACGCAGCCGCATGCGTCGCACCCGGGTGCGGGCTCTGCGGGTCGGGATCGCGCGCCTGCCGGACAGGGGCGCTCTGAGACCACGCCGATCCACGCCAGCAGCTCCTGACGGGGGCCGCTGGTGAGGGCAGGGCTGGCGACGGCAACGCCGCTGGATCCAGCGGTCCGCCAGTACAGGGCCCAGGAAAGTACAGGGCCCAGGAAAGTACAGGGCCCAGGAAAGTACAGGGCCCAGGAAAACACGGGGCCCGGGAAAGTACGGACCCGGGAACAGCAGGACCTGGACTACAGAGCCGCAAAACAGAGGGCCTGGGTGAGGCGGCGCGCTTCGCGGGCGGCTTGCGTCATGGCCGCCCGGCTGCGCCGGGCGGCGTCAGACCGAAAAGCTGGTCCCGCAGCCGCAGCCCGCGGTCGCATTGGGATTTCGCACTGTGAAATGCGCGCCGAGGATTTCATCGACGTAGTCCACCTCGGATCCGTCAAGAAACGCAATGCTGGCGCTGTCCACCGCAATCGCCGCGCCATCACGCTCGATGACCAGGTCGTCGTCCTGGGCGGCGGCGATCAGCGAGAACTCGTAGCGAAAGCCCGAACACCCGCCCCCGCTCACCGCCACGCGCAGCAGGTGGGCCTCTGGCGATTTTTCAAGGATCTTGCGGATCCGGGCGGCCGCCCCTGCCGAAAGGCTCAGGGCGGGCGCCCGCTCCACGGGCTGGTGTGCGATCATCTCTGACATCGAAGCAAATTCGCCATGCGCAGGAAACCATCGTCTCTTATATCATGGCGCTTGCAAAGAAAGTGAAGAGACGCCCATGCCGGATCAGGCGCAGGCATATGCAGCACCGCAGGCATGTTTTGCCTCGGATGCGCGACAGTCGCGCGGACGTCGCCATGCCGAACCGGAGAGCGCGACGCGCAACCCGTTCGAGCGTGATCGGGACCGCATCATTCACACCACCGCATTCCGACGCCTGAAGCAGAAGACCCAGGTTTTCGTCGCCCATGAGGGCGACCATTACCGCACGCGGCTGACGCACTCGCTGGAAGTGGCCCAGATCGCACGCTCCATCGCGCGCCAGCTTGGCCTGAACGAGGATCTGGCAGAGGCCTGTGCGTTGGCCCATGACCTGGGCCACCCCCCATTCGGGCACACCGGAGAGGATGCGCTCGACGCATGCATGCAGGACTTCGCCGGGTTCGATCACAACGCCCAGACGATGCGGGTCATCACCAAGCTTGAGCGCCGCTATCCGCAGTTCGACGGCGTCAACCTGACGTGGGAGACCCTGGAGGGCGTTCTGAAGCACAACGGGCCGCTGCTGCGAACCGGGCAGACCAGCGCTGACCTGGCTCCGGTCTATCGCGAGTGGTGCGAAGAATATGATCTTGAGGTTGGGACGTTCGCAGGCCCGGAAGCTCAAGTCGCAGCCCTCGCCGACGATATCGCCTACAACAACCACGATATTGATGACGGTCTGCGTGCCGGTTTCTTCACCATTGAGGAGCTGGTCGAGTGTGTCCCGCTTGCGCGCGAGGCGTTTGAAAGCGTGTGGCGGGACTTCCCCGGCCTTGAACGGGAGCGCGCGATCGACGAGGCGGTGCGCCGGCTCATCGGCGCCTGGGTGAATGATCTGATCGCGCAGACCCGCCGCACGATCGCCGCCGCACGTCCGCAGACGGCGGCGGACGTGCGCGCCCTGGGACGGCCCCTGGTCGGTTTCTCGGCCGACATGACTGAGCGCGCCGGCGCACTGCGACGGTTCTTGTATGCGCGCTTCTATCGTCACTGGCAGGTCAACCGGGTCCGCAGCCAGGCCCGGCGCATCGTGCAGGATCTGTTCAAGCTGTTCCTGGCCGAACCCGAAGCTTTGCCGCCGGCCTGGCAGGCAAGGGCGCTGGACCGCCCCGCCGAAAAGGCCGCGCGCGCGGTGTGTGATTACATCGCCAGCATGACGGACAATTTTGCGATCGAAGAACACAGAAAGCTGTTCAACCTCGACCGTTTGCTGTGATCCGGCGGTGCGCTGACGCAGCGTTTACGCCGTCTTCAACCAAATGCGCCAACATCCCATGCTGTGGGAGGGTGTGATCCTGATGACGCTGCGGGGGGCCAGACGAGGCGCGGTGCGCCACCGGGGTGTCGCGAACGCCGGGATCGTCGTGGTCAGGCAGCCCCGACCTGCGCGCCCATGCCCCTGCGCCGCCCGCTGTGCGGCCCTGCCTTGCGGCGCTTGGCCGGCGCGCACCGCCCTGCATGGGCCCGCACCAAATGGGCCCGCACCAAATGGGCCCGCATCAAATGGGCCCGCATCAAGTGAGCCCGCATCAATCGGGCCAGCTGCTCATTGCCCAGCCTCGCATCGCTGGGCCGGGCGGCGCTGGGCCGGGAATCGCCAGGCCGTGACGCATTTCGCGTCGCGCCAGGGCTGGATGACGCAACCAGATGGAACTGCATCATGACCAGGAAGCGCAAGCGTGTTGAAATCATCCATCCGCCCAACCTGCTCAAGGCAAAGGTTGGCGGAAAACTCGCCCCTCTGGATGAGGCGGCGATCGCTCGCGCCGAGGCTGCGCTGCATACCATTTCCGGAGAGTTCCAGGATTGGATTGAAGACCACGTAGACCAACTCGTGGCCGCGCGGTGGCGCGTCGAGACTGAGCGTCACGCGCACGGTGCGATGGCGCGTCTGCTCACCTGCGCCCATGATCTCAAAGGTCTCGGGGTGACGTTCAAGTACCCGCTGGTGACCCGTATCGCTGCGTCATTGTGCGTGCTTCTTGAGGCGAAGAACGCGCAGTCCCCTCCCCAGCTTATTGACGCCCATGTCGATGCAATCCGCGCCACCGTGCGCCAGCGCATGAAGAGTGAAACCGATCCAATCGGCCTTGCCCTGCTGCAAGAGCTTGAGGCCCTTGTTGCTGAGCACCTGGGAGTCCCGGCCAAAGTCCAGCCCGGCGACCCTGCCGGCCAGGGTGAGTGCGGGGAACTGTCGACCCAGTCAGCGTGAAGCGTTGCTGCGACCGCATGGCGGTCCCTGGCAGGCAGGCGTGAGGATTTGCGCATCCGCGGGCCCGATGGTTTGCGGCCTTCCTGCCTCCCGTCAGCAACGTCCGGGCGAAAGCGGATGAGCCCGCCGGCGCACGTCATTGCACCTGCGCGACCTGAGGTC
Organism: Hyphomonadaceae bacterium; assembly: GCA_040381075.1. Lineage (GTDB taxonomy): Bacteria > Pseudomonadota > Alphaproteobacteria > Caulobacterales > Aquidulcibacteraceae > JBEIHX01. Next base: position 21,218 of record JBEIHX010000028.1, on the reverse strand, counting down.
GGCGCGTCTAGGGCTGGTTGCCCTCCAACGGCTCGCGCGTCACCGAGTATCCCGCTTCGGCTGGAATGACGAGCACCGCCCGGCCCTCCTCCATGACCACGACCGGCTCAACCACAACGTGCGCGCGCGCGCGCGCCGCAGTCAGGGCCTGCGCTACAGAATCGCTTTCGCCCAAACGCTCAATGTTGAGCCGGGTGGGAAAGATAATCTTGCGCGCGCCCGCCCGCATCTCCTCAAGCACTGCGCCGGGGCGGACCCAGGCGGCATCGACTGTCTCCCGCCCATCATGGTCGGCGAGCTGGTCCGTCGGAGCTGGAGCGAGAAAGAAGTAGGTATCGAAGCGCTTGGGCATCATCGCAGGCGTGATCCAGTGCGCATAATCAACAAGGGTGTCGAGGGCGAGCGCGAGGCCGGCTTCGGCGATGACGCGGGAGAACAGCCTCTCGCCGCGCGCCACTGCGTCGCGATGGGGAGCGATCGCCTCCGCCGCCGCGCGCCCGGCAAGCGGCGCCCCGAGGCCGCGCTCTGCGCCGGGGCGGGCGAGAATGAGACCCGACTCCTCAAACGCTTCCCGGATCGCCCCGACACGCAGGCTGATCTCCATCCCGCTCAGCCCCTCGACGCCGTCTGCGAGCAGGCGCCAGTCCGGGGCGGCGTCGTCCGGCGCCAGCTTGCCGCCGGGAAAAACCAGAGCTCCGCTTGCAAAGTCGATTTGGTGATGGCGCACGACCATCAACACCTCCAGTTCGGGAGCGTCGCGCACCATCAGGATGGTTGCGGACGGGATCGGGGCGCAGGGCTGGTTCACAGGGGCTCTCCTTGAATGGCGGACTTTTGCATGAATTCGATCAGTTGCGCCCCCCCTTCCTTAAGTCCGGGGGCCGTACATCTCGGGGGTGGATCGGGGGCAGGACATCCGTGTGAGCGACCTTGGCAAGCGCGTGACGGGCGGGCCCGCAGGCCAGCCGCAGGCGCATCTGGTGCGTTGCCTGATCCAGGATCGGGTGCGCCAAATCTTCGTGCCGCAAGAGAGCGGGGCTGACGCAGCAGACTTCACGGCGGCGGCAGAGACGTTTCATGACCTCGCGCAGATATTCCCGGACGCTGAACTGGCGATCGGCCTGCCGATTACTGCGGTGATGGCGGCGCATGGGCCGGTCAGGGCGACCGTTGCAGCCGAGGTGGCGCAGCTTCCGCCACAGGCTGTCATACTGGTGGTGCAGGAGACAGCAGTCGCACAGCATGGCGCGCCTGCCCTTGCGGCGCTTGGCCGGTATCGTGACCGGGGATTTGCGCTGGCTCTCTCCTGCGCAGAGGACTTCCTGCTGCCATATGCAGCTCAAGCGCGTGAACTGTTCAACGAGATCCGCGTACCGACGCCGGCGATCCGCAGAGCGATAGAACAGCCGGGCGATGTCTGGCGCTGCCGCGCCACGCGCCGCATTGCAGCCGGGCGCGGGGCCGGAGCACGGCTCGTGGCCGTCGGGCCGGAGGCGCCGCTGGGATCCGCCGGTCTTGGCTTTTCGAGATGGCAGCGCGACCGGAACGAGGACGGGGCATCAGGCGACGTGCACCCGGTCACGATCAGCGATGTGGCGCGCGCGCTCAGCGCGCACTGCCTCTGAAAGCACATCAAGCTTCTCAAGGAGGTACTCTGCGTCCTCACGCGGAAGCGTGCGCGCCTGCGTCAACGCGCGAGCCGTCATCAGCTGGCTGAAAAACTCTCGATCCCATCGCCCTTCTGCCTCGAGCTGATGATACAGCTCCACGCCTGACTTGAAGACCGCAAACATGCCGGCCGGCATGTTGGCCCGCTCATAGAGCGCCTTGAGCCCAAGCGGTCCTGTATCGTGCAACAGCTTCCAGGCCTTTTTCAGCGCCAGCCCTGACATCTCGGCCAGACTTTGTTCGACAAACGCCATGTGCCCGAGACAAAGGGCGCGCAGAACAAAGGACGGCGTCAGCCGCCCGTTAAGAGCCAACTGCTGCACAAATCGACGCAGATCCGGGGAGCGGCCGGCCTGGGAGACGAGATCGATGCTGGCCCGTTCGCGCGCGCCTGAGGCAAGATCAATCGCCAGTTGCGGCGGCAGGGCGTGATGGTTGACGAGATGGTCAAAGGCCGTCCCGGAGACGGCGTTGACCAGCTTTTCAGCGATATGGATCGGCAGGCTCGGGCGGTAGACCATTGCCTGCGCCATCGCCTCGTCGCCGGGGAAGCGCACCAAGACCTCGCCCAGCAACCGACCGTCAAAGGCTGCGCCAGGGTTCTCAAGAGCCCGCCGCACAGGCGCCGCCTCCCCTGTCTCAACGATGGCGCGGCTGACTGTGAGCGACAGTGTGGGCCTGGCAGCGACCGCCGTCTGCTTTCTCGGCGAAGACGTGCGCACGATCGCGACAAGATCAGCGTCGGTGAGCATCGGCGACTGGGCAAGCACAGGCAGGGCGACTGTCTCGATATCGCAGGCGAGCTTGATCGCCACGTCATGGGGAAGTTTGGTCGAGGCGCGCAGCGTCACGGCAAGCGCGCGGCGCACGAGCTCGGCTGCGTCATTGGCGAGCACGCGCAGGATTTCTGCCGCCTGGACGCGCTCCGCCTCGCTGAGATCATCGCCGTCGATCTTGCGACATACCTTGTGCGCAGCCAGGGCGCGCTCTTCGGCATCGGCGCCATGCACCAGAACAGTGATGTCGGACGCGGTCAGCATCGTGCGCATGGTGCGAACGGTCATTGCTGCATACCTCTGGAAAGCCGAAGCAGACCACGCTAGGCAGGGCATGCTTAATGAAAACTTTCCGGCGCCGCGGCGCGCGGTGCGGGATTAGGGGGCAGCACCATGCTGAGCGGACTGACGGTGGTCGAGTACGCCACCTATATCGCAGCCCCGGGAGCTGGCTGCATCCTTTCGGACTGGGGCGCACGCGTGATCAAGGTGGAGCCCATTGGCGGCGACCCCATACGCAGGTTTTTTGATACGATCGGCGCTGAGACGGACGCCAATCCAGTCTTCGACCTGGACAACCGCGGCAAGCAGAGCGTGATCCTCGACACCCGCACGCCAGACGGCATAGCTGCGCTGAGGAAGCTTGCTGCTGGAGCGGACGTCTTCCTGACCAATGTGCGTCCGGGCGGCCTGGCGCGCGCGGGACTGGACCCTGCCAGCCTGAGTGCGATCAATCCGCGCCTTGTCTACGCAAGCGTCACCGGCTTCGGTCTGGAAGGGCCAGAGGTCGACAGGGCCGGGTTCGATGTCACCGCCTTCTGGTCGCGCTCCGGCGTTGCGCGCCTCACCGCCCCGCGCGGCGCGGAGCCGTTTACGATTCGCACCGGGATGGGCGATCACACCACATCCATGGCCTGTGCGGCGGGAATCCTCGCTGCGCTTTATGAGCGTGAGAAGACGGGCAGAGGCCGGCTCGTTGAGAGTTCACTGGCGCGCAGTGCGATCTACGCTGTTGGTTCGGACATGGCGATCCAGCTGAGATTTGGCCGGATCGCCTCAACGCGGCCGCGCACCGACGCAGTCAATCCGTTGACAAATTTTTTCAAGACCTCTGATGACAAGTGGATCTGCATCGTTCCGCGTCAGGGAAACCCAGACTGGCCCAACATCGCGCGGGCGGTAAAGGCTGATCATCTGTTGACAGACCCCCGTTTTGCATCGAGCCGTGCGCGACGCGAGAACTGCAGCGCGCTGGTGGCTGCGCTCGACGAAGCCTTTGGCGCTGCCGCGTTTGCGGAGGTCGCCGCGCGCCTCGACGCGGAGGATGTGACCTGGGCGCCGGTACAGACGGCTGCGGAGGCCTGCGCCGATCCGCAACTGATCGCCGCCGGGGCCTTTGTCGACGTACCGTCTGCGGACGGTGCGAAAACCTACAAGTCTCCTGCGACGCCGATCCGGTTCCCTGGCGCGGCCGACGGTCCGAAGGGCCCCTCGCCGCGACCTGGCCAGCACACGCGCGCTGTGCTCGGCGAACTTGGCTACACGTCCGAGGAAATTGATGGTCTTCTCAGCGCCGGCGCGGCCGTCGCGGGCGTCTGACCACCCGGCTGCTCAAGGACGCGCGCGTTGAGCTGGTCAATCAGCTGCTGTGTCAGCTGCTCGCTCAGGGGATCGCGCCGATAGGCGTTTCGCGCCCGGTCCGCGTCCGCCGCATCGTTGCCGGTCGACGAGGACAGGATGTCCATCAGCGCCTCGAACATCATCACTTCCGCAGCCCGCATCTGGCGCGTGGGGGGCGACTGCGCGGGGGGATCGGCGTTAGAGGGGGCGGCGCCGGCGTCAGGCGGCGACCCAACGCCTTCGACCCGGGGATCCGGGCGAGCGAGGAAGGCAAGGAGATCGGCCGCGCTGCGCGGATCGCCGGATCGGTTGAAAAACACCGGACGGTTGGCGGCGGCCGCCGCCGGGAACATGTTTGCGGCCGGCGTGTCGGGGGCGGAAGCAGCGGTACGAATGAGCTCCACAGCCCCGGCAGGACCAAGAAAATGGGCTGCATAGAGTTCACCTGGCCCTGGCGCGCGCCCGATCCTGCCTTCGATGTAGCGGGCATTTTCCTGGGTGAACTCACCAGCAAGGCGCGCCGCCAGGTCCGGGTTGAAGCGCAGATCGAGGATCTGCTTGCGTATGGTCGGATCGCGCACCGCCGCCTGTCCGTTGCCCCGGCGTTCAATCTGGGCGGCGGCGTCGGCAAGGCCATGACGCGCGCCATAGCGCTCAACCATGGCGAGCCAGGTTTGCTCGATGAACTGGAACATGCCGGCTGCGCTGGAGGTGCGGGCGCGGGCGGATGGATCGAAGGCGCTCTCGCGCGCTGCCGTTTTCAGGAGAACAGCAAAATCGGCCCCCGTGGCGCGCGCGGCGCGCGCGATGACGTGCGCCGCCTCGGCGCGGGCAGACAGGTTTTTGACGTCCATGGCGGCGACCGGTCGGATCAGCTCTCGGGAGGTTGCGACCCTGCAGCCGGCTGGTCAACGCTTGGTTAAGATCGCGCCCGGGTCAGAACCAGGTCGTGGACGCACGCCGCGCAGCTAGTGCGGGCCGGATCCAGCATCGCCTTCAGGACTGTGCGTATCGTCGAGGGGCTTCGCCCAGCCCGTGCGCTGGCGCACCAGCGGCAGATAGACTGGTTTCGGCAGCGCGTAGATCGCCTTCAGAAGCCATGTGAAACGCCGCGGAAAGGTGATCTCGAAACCACCCCGTTCGACGCCGTCGGCGATCCGGCGTGCAGCTTCTTCCGGCTTGATCATGAAGGGTTTCGGAAATGTGTTGTCATCCTGCGCCGGGGTCTCAACGAAGCCGGGCGTGGCGAGTGACACGCCCACGCCATGCCGGTCGAGTTCGATTTTAAGACACTCGGCCATGTTGATCAGCGCCGCCTTCGATGCGCCGTAGGCTGAAGCCGTCGGCATACCGCCGAAGCCGGTCGCCGATGAGACCAGGCACACATGCCCGCTGCGCGCCGCGCACATTGACGGCAGAACGCCGGCCAGTCCGTGTACGGTTCCCATGAGGTTCACGTCAAAGGTCTGACGATAGCGCGCAATGTCCGGCCGAGCCGCGTCGATGGGCAGATAGACGCCCGCATTGGCGATGTAGAGACCGATTGGTCCAAGAGCGGCGCGGATCGCCGCCGCCGCCTGCGCCATATCCTCTGCCGAGGCGACGTCGGCGGGGACCGGCAGAACCCGTTCGCCGCACGCTGCGCGCAGCGCCTCCAAGGGCTCGCGCCGCCGGGCGGTCGCTGCAACGTTCCAGCCGCGCGCGGCGAGTTCTCGCACCAGGCAGGCCCCGATCCCGGAGCTTGCCCCGGTGACCCAGGCGGCCCCGTGCTCACGGCGTGCAGGACGTCGCGGCATGATCTACTCCTTCTTCAGGCGGCGGGAACGGTGAGTGCGCCGGGGGCGCCGGGGGCGCCGGGGCGCCGGGGCGACGGGGCGACGGGGCGACGGGCGGCTGCTCAGCCGACCGGGGCCGATGATACGGGGCTGGTCAGGCGATACTCGAAGGAGACGCCACGCGCCCGGAAAGCCATCTTCACCCAACGACCGCTCGCATCATACCAGACATCAGCGTCGGTGGAGCCGCGCACTTCGTAGCGGGTCGCGCGCACGGCAGCGCCGCCAGCCTGGACTGTTTCCTCGCCGACCCGCCGGACCTGCAGGGCGATTTGTGCGCCGCTGCGGGTGTCGAGCACACGCCCCGTCGCGAGGGAATCCTTGCGCCACCAGCTTCCAGGCGGGATCGCCGGATCGATGACGCCAGCGAACTTGGGCCCCTGAACCGTCAGACCACGGCCTTCGCGTCTGGCGGTCACCCGCTCGCTGCGTCGTCCGAAGGTATCGATGCAATCGAGCGCAGAGAGCGTTTCGCCGCGCCAATTCTCAGTGCAGCGGTGTGCGTAGGTGAAGCGGATCGGGCCAATCCGCCCGGCGAAGTCAACCACGACGCGGGTGGTGACCCCGTCCCCGGCGCGCGCCACCTCCACAATATGGGAGCCGATAGGCCGGCCATTGCCGATGACCTGGAATTCAGAACGCCCCGGCGTAGCGGCAAGCGCCCCCGGCAGGCAGGCGAGCCAGAGAGCCGCCGCCGTGAACAGTGCGCTTCGCATCATTGCAGGAATCTCGCAGCAAGGCGGCCCAACGCGGTCTGAAACCGGTAGCCGCCCGTCATGGCGACCAGACATATGCAATCGCGGTCGGCTCCGGCCGCAGGCCGGTGTTCGTCATCGCCGTCCGCGATCGCCAGATCCCCGCGCCGGTACAGGCCCGTCTCATCGCGGAACTCGCCGTCAAGCACCAGCGTCAGCTCTTCTCCGGTATGACCATGACGGGGGGCAGGCCGGCCGGCGCGGATGCGCATCAATGCGGCGCCTGGATATCCGTCGATCGCGACCTGCTGCATGCCGGGCAGGCGTTCGCGCCAGCGCACGCCCGCCACGTCCAAAGCCAGCGCGCGCCGCACAATATGGGGAAGGCCAGGATCGCTCGCGTGTCCGACGGCAGTGGCGATATTGGCCGGTCGGCTGACAACCCCCTCATCGTCCAGATCCTCCAACAGCACGCCGCCGATGGCGTCCAGATCGGCATAGACGGCCCGGGCGGCGGGATTGATGGCGAAGTGCGCGGCGACCACCAGAGACTGCGAGGGCGCAAGGGCCCCCGTCGCATAGTCAAGCATCACGGCTTCGTAGGCGTCACATCGACGGATCACAGCATAGGTCCCCAGCGTCTTGCACAGACGTCCAACGGCGTTTGTCGATGTTTACGGTAGGTCAGGCGGTTTAGATCAGCGCCACGCACCGTGACTGCACAGCTTTACGCAGCGCCGAGCGGGCTGGATTGCAGCGATGGCGATGGGCAGGCTTTTGGCGTCATCACCGGCTGATTGCGCGTCGCAGTTGAGATCACCCGTCAGGCGTGGCGCATCGTCCTGAGAGCATGGGCGGCAGCCTCGACATCAGCGACGCTGGTGTTCCAGCTCGCCACAAAGCGATAGGCGTCTGCCCCGTCGGCGTCCCACGGAAAGAAGGTCACGCCGGCGGACTGCAGCGCCTTTGCGTGTTGCGCAGTCAGCCGGGCGAAGACCTCATTGGCCTCCACCGGATGCAGGATCTCACAGCCGGCCGATACGAGCGTGCGCGCCAACGCCGCGGCCATCGCGTTAGCCTGGGCGGCGAGCGAGAGCCAGAGGTCATCCTCAAGCATCGCGACGAATTGTGCTGCAAAGAACCGGTGCTTTGAAAACAGCTGCCCCGCGCGCTTGCGCAGGTAACCTGCGCCCGGCGCGGCGGCGAGCGGCCCGAACAGCACCACCGCCTCGGCTGCGATCGCCCCGTTCTTGGTCAGGCCGAATGAAAGAACATCCACCCCAGCGCGCCACGACAGGGCGGCTGGGCTCTCGCCGGTTGTGGCGACCGCATTGGCGAAGCGCGCTCCATCCACGTGCACTCCCCACCCCAGACGGCGCGCCGCCTGGCAGACGTCGGTCAGGCGCGTGCTGTCGAAGACGGCGCCGCTCTCCGTGGCGTTCGACAGCGACACGGCGCGCGGCTGCGGGCCGTGGACAAAATCCGTCGGATGGCGCCGCGCGAGTGCGTCAATATCGGCGCCGCTGATCCTGCCGTGGCGCCCCTCGACGCCCAGCAGACGCGCCCCGCCGGTAAAGAACTCAGGTCCGCAGCCCTCATCGGCGGCGATGTGGGCGTGGCGTTCGCAGACGATCGCCCCCCAGGACGGGCATACCAAGGACAACGCCAAGCCGTTGGCCGCACCGCCAGCGCCAACGATCAGCAGCGTACAGTCGGCGTCGAAGGCGCGGCGCGTCAGTGCTTGCGCGCGCTGCGTCCACGGGTCGTCGCCATAGGACCCTGCCCGCCCCTCATTGGCTGCAGCGACAGCCGCGATGATCGCTGGATGGGCCGGGGCCTGATTATCGGAACCGAAACTCACGACGCAGCGCCTGGCCGGCGCCTGATCTCGTTACGCCAGCGCACGAGATTGACGAGCCCCTCTTCCTGCGGCGTGTACCGCATCAGCCGCGCAAAACCCAGGGTCACAAATGCGGTGATGTCGGCGATTGTAAACCGATCACCAGCGATGAACTCGCGCCCGGCGAGTTCGGCGTCGAGCCAGCGCGCGAAGCTGCGCATCTTTTGTTCGCTCTGCGCCGCCAGCGCCGGGATAGGCTCGGCCTCCAGCACCCTGAGCGCCGGATGGCCGTGGCGCACCCATTGGGCGGTGGCCGCGAGCCACAGAAACTCGATGCGCCGGTCCCACATCTCGATGAACGCACGCTCGTCGCCGTCGCGCCCCATCAGGTTCGGCTGGGGCCAGACATGTTCGAGGTAGGTGCAAATCGCCCGGCTTTCCGTCAACACACGCCCATCGTCGAGCTCGAGCGCAGGGCTTTGAGCAAGCGGGCTCTTCTGAAGGTACTCAGGCGTCCGGTGATCGCCCTGCATCAGGTTGACCTCAATGATGGCGACGTCGGTGATCGCCTTTTCGGCCATGAAAAACGTGACGCGCTGGGGATTGGGCGCGCCCTTGCTGGAGAAAAGCTTCACGGGGGACTCCTGCTCAAGCACGGGACTGGCTTCCCGGGCGGCTTGGCGCGCGATCTCGAGGGGTGCGGCGATCGGGCTCACCGACGTCATTGCGGGCTGCGCGCGATCCGTCAACCGGCGCCGACCCCGTCTGACTGCTGGCGCCCCCCGGGGGCTTCGGGGATGCTCCGGAGCCTTTCCCTGGGCGCTCGCCCAGGATGGCTGCCCTGGATGGCTGCCCTGGATGGCTGCCCAGGATGGCTGCCCAGGATGGCTGCCCAAGATGGCTGCCCTGGATGGCCGGCCCACACGCGCCACTCAGAAGCGCCGCCCCAGAATTTCCTGCCCTCACGTGCCTGGCCTGGTGCGCGCTGCCGGGCGCGCCCGCCAGGCGAGCGCATGGCGGGGTTTCTGCCGGTCCGGTGATGCAGTGGGCCCAGCGATCCGCCAGCCGGCGTTTGGCCGGGAAGCGCGGGGGCGATCAGAAACCGAACATCGAGCCCGGCATCGCCGCAACAACCGCGGCTGTCATGCAGGTTGCGAGGAAGCCGGGGGTCAGCGCTTTCCATGCGAGTTCGAGGACCTCGCTGCGCCGATCGGGAAGCAGCACTGCGAGGCCAGAGACCAGAATGCCAACCGAGCCGACATTGGCGAAGCCGCACAGGGCGTAGGCGAGCAGCACGCGGGTCCGCTCCGAGAGCGCCTCGGGCGCGATTTCTCCAAGCCGCACATAGGCGATGAACTCGGTGAGGAAGAGCTTCACACCCAGGAAATTGCCGGCGCCGACAGCTTCATCCCAGGGCACGCCGATCATGTAGGCAAGCGGTGCAAACACATAGCCGAAGATCCGCTCGAGGGTGACGGGCGCACCGGCGACGTCACCGATGGGCGCAAGCATGAGGTTTACAAGCGTGACCAGGGACACGAACACGATCAGCGTGGCGGCGATGTTGAGGCAGACCTGCAGCCCGTCCTGAACGCCCCGCGTGATGGCGTCCATGGAACTCTGGTAGCGCAGGACGACCGTATCATCGTCCTCGGTCGGTCCCTCTCCGGGCGCCTCGGGGATCATCACCCGGGCCAGCAGAATGCCGGCCGGCGCGGAGATGATCGACGCGACCAGGATATGGGCGGCGACGTCGGGAACGGCCTGCTTCAGGACCAGAATGTATGCGACCATGGCTGACCCTGCGACGGTGGCGAGGCCGACAACCATCATCATGAAGAGTTCCGAGCGGGTCAGACGGTCCAGATAGGCGCGGATCACGATCGGGCTTTCCACCATGCCCATGAAGATATTGGCCGCCACCGCCATCGCAGAGGCCCCGCCGATGCCCATGAACCGACGGAACACGAAGCCGAAGCCGGCGATGATCCAGCGCAGGATCCGCCAGTGCCACAGGAGGGCGGACAGCGCCGATATGACGAGAATGAGAGGCAGGACCTGGAACGCGAAGATGAAGGGCGCGCCGCCGCCCTGCGGATTCAGCACGTAGGGCTGGTTGGGAGACAGGTTGGCGAGATAGCCGAACACGAACTGGGTGCCCTGCTGGGTTGCGGCGGTCAGGCCATCGACGACGCCGGTGATCGCCTGAATGACCGGCTGGGTTTCGGGAAAGCCGAACAGCAGCCACACCAGCACGGCCTGCGCGGCGAGAGCGCCGAGAACCAGCCGGAATGGAAAGCGGTTGCGCGCCTCCGACAGCGCCCAACAGACAAAAATGATCAGCGCAATGCCGATGAGCGGGCGACCGTTGTCCCAGCCCCAGCCGATCGCCGAAAGGTCCATGTCACTCCCCCCGCCCGTCGGGGGATGCTAGCCCTCCAGCGCGCAGGAGTAAAACCGCCGCCGGCGGGCGGCGCTGCAGAAATCCGCGCGCTGGCGCAACCGCCGCCCGGCGGACGGACTGAGCCCCATCAGGCCTGGGAGTTCGGTCAGGCGCTGCTCATGCCGTGGCGTGCAGTCGCACGGCCTCTGTCACGCGATAGGTCAACGCATCGCCCGCCGCCTCGCGCACGGTGACGTACTCGCCAACCTCAAGGCGATGGTCGGCAAGCTTGAAGACCGGCTCGTCGGGGCCTTCGCGCTCTTCGTCATAGTGGAAATACCAGCTTTGCCCGCGATGCAGCAGACGGCCGTCCGCCTGCTCGTCCGGATCGGGAGAGAACCGAACGACCGTGCACTGGTCCTTCGCCGTTCGCCACAGCACGGCGTCCAAATGATGATCCGGATCAAGCGGGGCGACAATCACGTATCCGCGTTCCTGATCCCCGTCAGGAAATCCAGCGTCGGGATTACGCGCCAGCCGCAGAATGATGCGCGTCAGAGCAGACATGCCTTCGCTCCTTTGTTGCTAACTGTCCAGGGTACGCTCAGTGGGCGAGCAGGAGATTTGGCCCTTCGCGCGCCTCCAGGAAGGCCTTGGTGGCGCCGCCGAACGGGAACTCCTGTGCGCGCGCATGACCATAGGCGCCGGCGAACAGCACCCCGACCCCCAGCGCGGCGGCCCCGGCCAGAATGGCTGTCTCGGCCTTGCCCTGCAAGGGCGCGGCGACCTCGGCGGTCACGCCATGCCCGGCGAGCCAGGCGACAAGACCGGCAGGATCGGCGGCGGGACGATCCTCGCGCCGCGCGCCGTGCGAAGCCTGCAGGATCACCACACGCCGGGCGTGCTGGAGCAGGCCCAAACCGGCCCGGACGGCGCGCGCAGCTTCGATGCCGCCATCCCATGCGATCGCGGCGACGTCCTCAAGCCCCTGGGCGCCGTTGCGCGCCACAAGAACGCCGAGGCGGGCGCGCATCACGACGCCCTCAAAGGCGCCTGCGAGCGGGCCTTCTCCACGCGCAGCATGGGGCCCGAAAACAAAGAGGTCTGTCAGTGGGGCTTCACGCAACAGGGCGCTTTCCGGATCGAGCGTGACCCGCTCGACGGCGACGCCATTGGGAAGTGCGGCCGATGCGGCGATATCGGCCGCGAGCGCGCGCACGCGGCTTTCTATTTCGGCCTCGCTCTTGCGGATTGCGTCAAGAGCAGTCTGGGGCAACGCTGTGATGAAGCCCTCTCCTGCCCACACCAGATCCTGGGTAGGATCAGCGAAGGCGAGAACTGCGGTGACGCGGGCGCCGGTTTGACGCGCGAGGGCGACAGCGGCGGCGAGCGCCGGGCCATCATCGCCGGCTCCGCCCATGGGAACGACGATTCGGGACAGTGTTGCGCGCACGACGCCCATCGGGCCCCCTCCGGCGATGTCACCCGCGGCGCCTGCAGATAGACGCGCACTCCGACGCGTCGCACTGTTCTTGTCCGCAAGGTGTTTGGTGTATGACGCCGTCAAGGTGGACAGCCCGACAGTCCGACGCAAGCCTTGAAGGAATAGTACGTATGCCGCGATCAAGGGCCCTGGGAAGCGCGCGAACCGCAGGCCCGCCGGCCCCGCGGGCCTGGCAACGCATGTTGTCGGGGCGCAGGCTGGATCTCTTGGATCCCTCCCCCCTCGATATTGAAATCGCTGACATCGCCCACGGCCTCGCGCGGGTGGCCCGCTGGAATGGCCAGACGCTCGGCGATCACGCGTTTTCGGTGGCCCAGCACAGCCTGGTCGTGGAGGCGGCGCTTGGTCATCTGCGCCCCGACCTGCCGGCCGAGGCCCCCCTGGCGGGGCTCCTCCATGACGCCCCGGAATACGTGATCGGCGATATGATCAGCCCCTTCAAGGCCGCGCTGGGCGTTGACTACAAGGCCTTTGAGGCCCGATTGGAGGCGGCGATCCATCTGCGCTTCGGACTTCCCGCGCATGCCGGGTCGCGTCTGAAATCGCTCATCAAGCGGGCTGACCGCGCGAGCGCCTTTCTGGAGGCGTGCGAACTTGCGGGCTTCGGCTATGAGGAGAGCGTGCTGTTGTTCGGTCCGCCGCTGGCTGGCTTCAGGCCGGTCATGACGCCGCTCGGTCCGCAGGCTGTTCAGGCCGCCTTTCTTGCGCGGTTTGAGGCCCTCGAGCGAGAAAGGGCTTAAGTCATGCGCATCATTGTCTCCCCGCTCAGCCGCTTTCACGAGATCATCGACATGCACGCTCCCGCGCGCATCGTCAGTTTGCTCGACAGGCGCGAGGAGATGCCAAGCCGGGCCGGCTATGCGCCCGACCGACATCACAGGGTTGCGGTCCACGACATCATTGAGGAACGTCCAGGCCAGACTGCGCCAACCTCGCGCCATGTGGAGGACCTCCTGTCTTTCCTCGCCGACTGGGACCGTTGCGCGCCGCTCTTCGTCCATTGCTGGGCGGGCATCAGCCGGTCGTCTGCGACTGCGCTGATCGCGGCCTGCCTGCACAATCCCCAGTCGGACGAAGACATGATCGCGCGCCGGCTGCGCGCTGTTTCGCCCATCGCCAACCCGAACGCCCGCCTCATCGCGCTGGCTGACGCTGCCCTGTCGCGGCAGGGTCGCCTCGTCGAGGCGGTGCGCGCAATCGGTCCTGGCGCTGCGACAGATCGCTGGGAGAACGATCCGTTTGAGTTGCCTGCCGATTTCACGAGGCCGTGGTGAGCGACGCGCCTTCCCAGGTCGTGATTGGGCTCTCCGCCGTGATCGTGGCGGTTCAGGACGACATGGCGTTCGTCCTGACGACGCCGCCGATCGCTGGCGCGCGCGCCGGGCTTCCGTTCGGGCCTTTCGACCCGATCGGTCACCGGACGTTCGAGATTGGTCTGCGCAGCTGGGTACGGGAGCAAACAGGATTTGAGCTCGGCTATGTCGAGCAGCTCTACACGTTTGGGGATCTGGGACGTGATCTCCCGCTGGCCGAGTTGCAGGGCGTGCGCGCCGCACGCATCATTTCGGTCGGCTATCTCGGCCTGACGCCGGAGCCAGACCCGCGGGCCTCTGGTCGCTGGCGAGGCTGGTATGACTTCTTCCCGTGGGAGGACTGGCGCGCTGGCCGGCCAGCCGTCATCACGCAGACTATCGAACCGGCTTTGCGGGCATGGGCCCGGACCTCGCCCGCGCGCTGCGACCGGATCCGCCCGTTGTTTGCGCTCGACGGCATGGCCTGGAATGAGGAGCGTGTGCTGGAGCGCTATGAGCTGCTTTATGAGGCGGGGCTGGCGCCAGAGGCGCCCCTCGCGTCGACGCTGTCAGCGCCACCTCTTCCCGGCGCCGCGATGATATCTGACCACAGACGGATCCTGGCGACTGGCATCGGGCGACTGCGCGCAAAGATGAAGTACCGCCCGATCGTGTTCGAACTCATGCCTGATCGTTTCACCCTGTCAGGTCTGCAGCGCGTGGTTGAGGCGATATCGGGTGTGCAGCTCCATAAGCAGAACTTCCGTCGGGTTGTGGAGCGCACGGGTCTTGTTGCGGCGACGGGCGACATGGAGGTCGACACCGGCGGCCGGCCGGCGGCCCTGTTTCGCTTCAATCGCGATGCGCTTCGCGAACGGCCGCAATTGGGTGTTCATGTGCCCCGCCCGCGAATGGCCTAGCCCCCGGAAATGACGGGGGCTCGGGCGAGATCGCAGGCGATGCGGAAGCCGAGCACGTTGTTGCGCTCGTCGGGGTCCCAGGACCCGCGCTGACTGGCGCGCAGGCTGCGCAGATCGCTGGCCCAGGATCCGCCGCGCACGACCCGATGGCCCTCTCCGTCGCCCGTGCGGCGCGCTGCGCCGTCCGCTGGCGCGGCCTCATAGGAGGAATGATACGCGTCTTCGACCCACTCCCAGACCTGACCGACCATGTCGTAAAGGCCAAATGCGTTTGCCGGAAAGCTGCGCGCCGGCGTCGTCTTGTCGCGCGCCAGCGCCGGACGGCCGTCGCCGAACCCATAGGTGGCGTCGAAGTTGGCTGTTTCCGCGCTCGGCGCCGCCCCTCCGGGATAGACTGCATCGCCGCCCGCGCGGCAGCAGTATTCCCATTCAGCTTCGCTGAGCAGGCGGTATCGATGACCTGTGATCGTGCTGAGGTGACTGCAATAGGCTTGGGCATCGCGCCAGCTGACATTGATCACGGGCCGGTCAAGCCGCCCCCAGGTGCTGTCGCCGGGAACGAAACTTCCGAACGCGCCGTGCGCTGCGGCGGCGTCCCACTCGGAGAAGGACACCGGCGACTGTGACACAGCGAAGGCGCGTGTGATTGTGACCGGGTGCGGCGGGCGCTCATCGGCCTCAGCGGCTGGATCATTGTGTCGCGCGCCCATCACAAAGCGGCCAGCAGCGAGCGCCACCATCACGGGCGCGTGCGGCGCGTCACGGAATGTGTCGCCGGGCAAGGGGAAGTCAGGCCGCATGGCGGATCAGATCATTTCGAACTCTTAACGCGACGGCGCGGTCAACGCGGTCCAGGCAGTGAGCCAGACAGCGATGGGTTTGTCACCTGCGCCCGCGCGTCGCGGAACGCGTCGCCCCATGGAGTCATTCGGCGTCTCGATAGCGGTTGGTGATCGGATAGCGGCGGTCTCTGCCGAAGTTTTTTGGACCGATCTTCACCCCTGGAGGGGCCTGGCGGCGCTTGTACTCTGCGACGTAAAGCAGGTGTTCGATGCGCTTGACGGTTCGCGGATCGTGGCCGCGCCTGACGATGTCGTCGATGCTTGTCTCTCCCTCAACCAGCCCCATCAGGATGTCGTCCAGCACCTCATAGGGCGGCAACGAGTCCTGGTCGGTCTGATCTGCGCGCAGTTCTGCGGATGGCGCACGGGTGATGATCCGTTCAGGCGTGACAGCGCCGGCCGGACCCAGAAGCCCGGCGGGGCGATGTTCGTTGCGCCAGCGGGCGATGGCGTAGACCTCTGTCTTGTAGAGGTCCTTCAGCGCATTGTAGCCGCCGCACATGTCGCCGTAGAGTGTCGCATAGCCTACCGCCATCTCGCTCTTGTTGCCGGTGGTAAGCACCATGTGGCCGAACTTGTTTGACAGCCCCATCAGGGTGACGCCGCGCACCCGCGACTGAATGTTTTCTTCCGCCGTATCCGGCGCACGCCCCTGAAACTGGGGTGCAAGCATGCCGGAGAAAGCCTGTACGGCCGGCTCAATGCCGATCTCGTCATACCGGCAGCCGAGATTGGCGGCCATGGCGCGCGCGTCCTCAAGGCTCGCGTCACTGGTGAAGCGCGATGCGAGCATGACGCACCACACCTTCTCAGGCCCCAGCGCATCGACGGCGATAACAGCCGACAATGCTGAGTCGATCCCGCCCGAAAGGCCGAGGACAACGCCTGGAAACCGGTTCTTCACAACATAATCACCGAGTCCCATGACCATGGCGCGATAGTCCTGCTCACAACGGTCGGGCAGCGGGGCCATGGCGGCGCTGTCGCACTCGAGGCCGTGCGGACCACGCCGCCAGACGCTTACCGACACATCGGGGGCGAAGGCCGGAGATTGCTGGACCTGGCGTCCGGTGCGGTCAAACGCCATGGATGCGCCATCGAAGACGAGTTCATCCTGACCGCCCAGCTGATTGACGTAGACAAGCGGCAGACCGGTCTCACTGATCCGAGCACGAATGGTTTGAATACGGCTCTCAAGGGCGCTGCGCCGATAGGGCGAGCCATTCGGGACCAGCAGGATCTCGGCGCCGCGCCGGCGCAGGCTGGCGCACACCTGGGGCGACCAGATGTCCTCGCAGATCGGCGCGCCGATGGTGACGCCATTGAGCGTGAAGGTTCGCGCCGGCGGGCCGGCATGGAACACGCGCTTTTCGTCGAAGACTGCGTAGTTTGGCAGATCGCGCTTGCAGAAGATGCGTTCCACCCGCCCGTCGCGCACGAGCGCGACGGCGTTGTACAGTTTGCCTCCTGCGAGCCAGGGCAATCCCAGAAGGCTTGCCGGCCCGCCGCGCGTGGCTGCAGCAAAGGCGCGCAGCGCCTGCGCGCAGTCTGCCGTTGCGGCGGGTTTGAGCACCAGATCCTCGGGCGGGTAGCCGATCAGGAACAATTCGCTGAAGACGGCGATGTCGGCGCCCTGCTCGGCGGCGGCGGCGTGGCCATCGAGCGCGAGCGCCAGGTTGCCGGCGATGTCGCCGACACAGGGATTGAGTTGCACAGTGGCGACGGACAGGGTCTCAGCCATGCAGATCCTTAGCGCGCCCGCAGAACGCGCTCAATGCGGGGCGGCCGCGCCGGGATGGGCGCGGCCGTCAGCGCTGGCTCAGGCGGAAGATCCCCCGGGCGCGCAGGATGGGCGCGCCGTTGCGGGAGATCTCGCCGTGGGCGCGGCAGATCTGATCGTCATGGCCTGTTTCCAGCACGCGCGCCTCAAGCCAGTCGCCGACCTTGGCGGCGTCCAGGAAATCCACCGTCAGGCGGAGCGTGACGCTGCGCCGGCCGGTCGCGCGGAACACGCCGCCGGCAAGCACGCCGTCCATGAAGGCGGTCGCCATGCCGCCGTGGAGAATGCCGAGGGCGTTGCAGTGGCGGTCCAGGACGAGGAGACCATGCTCCAGCCCCCCATCAACGTGCCGGTGATAGGTGGGGCCGTTGTGCGTCGTGAATGGTCCGCGCTTGTCGGACAGCCGGAAGCCGGACGGAATCACCGGGTTTTGCGATGTCATGGCGTGCGTACGGTCGAAGGGAGACTCCGCCGGCGGGCCGTCACCGGCCGCGCCCGGCCGCGGAGCATCGACGATAGCCCGGGGCTGCGGGCCTTCGACCCATGCCCGGCCAGGCCTGCCTCGCGCAGCCAGCCAACCTGCAGCCAGCCAACCTGCATCCAGCCAACCTGCATCCAGCCAACCTGCATCCAGCCAACCTGCATCCAGCCAGTGTGCAGCCAGCCAGTGTGCAGCCAGCCAGTGTGCAGCCAGCCAGCGTGCAGGGCCGGCAGGGCCGGCAGGACCGACGGGCGTCCCGGAGATCGCCAGGCTGGCATGGGCGCCCCCGCATGCTGGTCAATCACGAAGTCGATTTACCCTACGCCCCCGACCACGCCGGGGGCAAGGCCACCTGGGCCGCCATGGAGGATGGTCGGGCAGACCCTGCGCACCTGCGTCCGGGGGCCGCCGGGATTGGCCGAACCAACCTCCGCGGGGCCGCAGCGGCGGCGCCGCCCGCCCCTGCCCGCGCTTGAGCAGGACCATCGCGACAGGCGGCGACGGCGCCTGGGCCGGTGACGCCCTCCATGAACCGTCAGGCCCGCAGGCGCGACCACCCCCAGCGGCACTGCGCCGGCGCCCTCGCCATGGTGACGCGGTCGCCGCGCCTGTCCGCACCTATGGCAGGGGCGCGAAGGCGGCATAGGGCGCGTAGAGGGCCCCGCCCCGAAACGGGGGCTCATCGTGGATGTAGGGGCCGACGACGAACAGCCCCTCCGGGGTGGTGGCGACATTGGTGACGTACTGGAAGGGGACGTCGAGCTGGCCCATGACCCGCCCCTCGGCGCTGAGCCTGAGCACCCGCCCCTCACCGTAGACGGCGACATACCAGGAACCGTCCGGCGCGCGCTCGAGACCGTCAGGTCCCGCCTGATCGTAAGCAAACCGGGCCAGGGGGGGCTGCTCGGGGATCTCGGCCCATACTGTGGCCGCCCCCAAGGCGCCGTCCGCGGTGATCGGAAAGCGCAGGACGCGACGCGAGAAGTGCTCGCTGACGTAGGCGAAGCGGCGACCCTGCTCTTCCGTGACGAAGACGCCATTGGGATAGTTGAGGCCGCTGGCGACAACATGCAGGAGGCCCTGGGGGTCGAGCCAAACCACCCGGCCGACCGGCTGGGCCGGCCGGTAGAAGTCGCCAGGATCGGAAAAGTAGGCCCCGCCGCGCAGGTCGCTTGCGCCATCATTGGGATTGCGCAGGGCGACGCCGCCGCTGTTTGCGATGCGGCGCAGCAGCTGTCCCTGCGGGTTGAGGACCGCGAGGTCGCCGGCAAGGTGACAGAGCGCCACAAACCCTTCGCCATAGGCCGCGACCGCTGTCGGCCCACAGCCGGGGATGCGCCAGGCGTCCGACCCCGCAGGCTCCTTCCAGGGGCGGGCCAGCGGCAGCGCCGACACCCGGTCAGCCCCCATTTCTGCAATGCGCAGCGCATCGCCAACGATGAGCGGCCCCTCGGGGTAGGACAGGGAGACGGGAGCCTGCTCCACCCTCGCCGCGTCAGGCCCCGCCGCCGGCGGCAGCGACGCGGGAGCGGCGTTGCTGCAGGCCGCCAGCGCCAGCAGGGCGACCAGCGAACCGCTAGGCCGGCGCATTGGCAGTCCCGCGCAGAACGATGAGGCCGAGACCGCACAGCGCCAGGATGCCGGCCATGATCCAGATGATATGCTGGCTCCCCAGCACCGCCATGAGCCCGAGTGAGGTGCCAAGCACGCCAATGATGTTGCCGAAAGTGGTGATCGAGTAGACCGAGCCGGCGATGCGTCCGCCATGAACGGCGTCCGCCAGCAGGAGCCGGATGCAGAACGGGGAAAAGAACGACAGAAGCGTGAAGGGAACGAACATCATCAGGTTCGCGGCGAGAATCGCGCCCAGCGGCAGCGAGGGCGTCTCTGAACCGATGGTGGAGAGCACGGACCGCTGGAGGCCGTCGAAGAAGGGATCGGGATCGGGAAGGAACTCGTACTGCAACGCCCAGGGAACGATCGCGATATAGGCTGCCGCGATGAGCACGCACACGCCGAGGAACACGGAATTGGGATGCCGGTCGGCGAGCCGGCCGCCCCAGTAATAGCCGACCATCATTGACAGCATGGTGGTGGAGATCAGCGACGACCAGACGAAGATGTCGGAGCCGAAATACGGCGTCAGCGGCCGGCTCATGGCCATCTGCAGGCCCATCACGGCGATGCCGATCAGGAATCCAAGCGCCAGGAGCGCGATTTGGCGTGGTTGCGTCATCTTTCCTGTCCCTGCCGTTCCGGCCGCGGCTATCGGCGGCGGGCGTTGTTGCGTTCGATGGCGCGCAGCGATTCCACAGGCGCAAAATCATCGGTCAGCACCTGACCCCCGACGGGCAGCGGCTTCTGGCGACGCCGGGCTACGATATCGGGCAGGGGATGGCGGAAGCTGTAGCGGGTCTGCAGGGCCTGCGCGGTGGTTGCGAGCTGCCGGGCGGTCCTGCGCGGGCCGTCATAGGCTACGGCGATCACGCTGGACACGCTGAGGTCGGCGCCGGTCCAATACTCGTCCACATTGGCGAAAACGCTTTTCATCGTGGCGATGGCCGCATCGTAGAGCAGCGTGTCCGGCGCAATGTTCTGGGTCACGCAGCCGCCGGGCTTCAGGCGGCGACGACAGAGCTGGTAGAACTCCCGCGTCGTCAGGTGAAACGGCACGAACGTCCCGCGGTACGCATCGAGCTTGATCATGTCATAGGCGTCGCGACTGCGGTCGAGGTAGATGCGCCCGTCCCCCTGCACCACCCGCAGACGGCTGTCCTCGCGCAGCGCAAAATGCGCACGGGCAAGTTCGATCACTGCGGGGTCGAGTTCGACGCAGGTGATTGTGGCGTCGGGCATGCCATCGCGGATGTATGACGCCATCCGACCGCCGCCCAGACCGATCTCGAGCATCGTGCGGGGCTGCACTGGGTAGGCGAGGCCGGCCATCATCATTTGAGTATAGGCAAAGACGAGCCGGCCGGGATCTGCGGCGTCGTAGGCGCTTTCGGAAAAGAGTTGCTCGTTGACCCCGAACATCATGGTCACAACAGCGCCCTGCCGGACCACGTAAATTGTGTTGTACTGGCTTTCGCGCCGCTCGATGAGGTTGCGCGTGGTCACCTGGGCGGCCGCTTCGGGCGTTCGGGCCAACAGCGATCCGGCGCCGAGCACTGCCGCTCCCGCAGCCGCTGAAGCGCCGGCAATCGCGCCGCGTCGGGTCATCTGCGCCATTGAGCCCGGTCCTTTCATCGCCGCCTGCCTGCCTCGACTGTCGTCATGGCAAATGCAAGCGACAATTCCAAGGCGACATTTCCGGGGCGGCGGCAGCGGCCGTGCGGCGGCGGGCAGGGCCGTCACTGAGGCGCTGGGGGCGTGCGCGGCGCTGGTCCCATGCGCCATGGATCGCATGGCGGCATCCGCCGGCGTTGGCGGGACCGGCCGGCCTGTGCGGACGCAGTAATCCGGCGGCGCGGATCAGGACGTGCGAAGCCGGGCCGGGCAATGGGAGCCCCGCCCGACGGGGGCCCGCCGGTCCCGATCTCGGGCGCAAGGCGGGCGACGGCCCCCGCGACACCGCGACCG
>JBEIHX010000027.1:0-52477 GCA_040381075.1 Hyphomonadaceae bacterium | reverse complement strand
GCGAGGCGCGCCGCGCCCTCGCCGAAGCGGACCTTGCCCGCGTGCGCACGCTCGCAGAGCGCGATGTCGCCTCCCCGCGCGCACTGGAGACAGCCGAGGCGCAAGCCGCAGCCGCACGCGATGAGGCCGCCGCGGCGAACGCCATGGTGCGCGCACGCCGCGCAGATCTCACAGCCGCACAGGCGGCGCTGACGGGTCCAGGCGACACGTCAGGCGGCGCGGTTGGCGTGCGCGCGCCAAGTGCAGGGATCGTGACCCGCGTTTTTCAGGAGAGCGAGCGCACCGTCGCAGCAGGCGCGCCTCTCATCGAAATCGCCGATCGCCAGGGTCTGGAAGCCGCCATCGAATTCCTGAGCCAGGAGGCAGTGCGCATCGCCCCCGGCCAAACAGCCGAAATCATCGACTGGGGCGGGCCGGCCATTCCAGCCCGGGTGCGACGGGTCGAACCGCAGGGCTTCACCAAGGTCTCCGCGCTTGGCGTCGAGGAGCAGCGCGTCATCGTGCTCCTGCAGCCGGAGGGCCAGCCTGCCGCCTGGCAGGGGCTTGGGCCCGGATACAGGGTGTGGGGACGCGTGCGGCTGCGCGAAACGCCCGACGCCCTGCTGGCGCCGATCGGCGCCTTGACGCGGGGTCCCGACGGGTGGGCCGTCTTTCGCGTCGAGCGTGGCCGGGCCGTGCGCACCCGCGTCGAGGTCGGCGTTCTCACCGATCGGTCGGCCGAAATCAGGCAGGGCGCAAAGGCCGGCGATCTGGTCGTCGTGTTTCCCTCCGACCGCATCGTCGACGGCGTGCGCGTGCGCGCGGTGACCAAACGCTAGGGGATCTGCGCCCAAACTGCAGTGACGGGGCGGGACGCCCGCCATCCCGGATGTCACGTCGCCCTCCCGATCTGTCGGGGTGATGTCGTAGGGCGATCTTTTGGGGCGGGCTGTTGGGCCCCCTGACGGGGATCTCCGCAGGGCCGGGGACCGGAGGTCAGCCCGCTGGACGTCCTGCGCGCGCCTCGCGCAGCCGCCCGCGCAGCACCAGACCGTCGACATCGCCAGGATTCTCAATCAGCACAGCGCGGATATCCGCATCGGCAGCATCAAGCTGGCCAAGCTCGAGATAGGCGGCCGCCCGCAGGCGCAGCGCCAGGCCGTCAAAGGGCCGTTTGCCGAGGGCCACCGTGAGATCGGCCGCCGCCTTCTGCCACGCCGCCGCCACTGCGTGGGCGCGCGCCCGGTCAATGTAGCTGTCGGCGCTGGAAGGATCGGCGGCGATGGCGGCGTCGAGCGAGGCCACAGCCTTGGCGGCGTTGCGCTCCAAAAGCCAGATATTGCCGGCCTGGGCGTACATCATGGCCCGGGTCTGCGCGTCGGGTATGTCCTTCGACGCCGCGAGCACATCCAGCTTCTCAGCGGCGTCGACAGTGCGGTTGAGCCCGATCAGGGCCAGCGCCACGCAATGACGCGCGGCGCTGCCGCCACCTTCGTTCTGCCAGATGAGACCGTCCTCATAAGCCTCCTCGGGCCGGCTCTCCGCTTTGGCGGCGCAGGCGTCATGGCGCAGGATCTCTTCCCGGCTCCACGCAAACGCGCCAGGAGCAGCACAGGCGAGAAAGACCGCAGCGCCTGACACGAACGGCGTGGCGCGCAGCAGCCGCGCGCCCAGCCCGTGCACGCCGCAGCGCCCGGACCGCCAGGGCCTGGAGATCCCCAGTCCGGCGGACCGGACGCCAGGGCGCTGGCGTCCAGCGGTCTTGATGTCATTGGCAGGGCGGCGCATGGGTGACTCTTTCACGACTGCAGCCTGGGCGTAGCGCCGGGGCGCGCGGAGAGCAATCAATGGCTGCAGGATTGAGGCTTTTGTGTCTTGGGTACGGCTATTCGGCGGCGGCGCTGGCGCGTCGGCTCATGCCGGAGGGCTGGAGCGTCATCGGAACGGCGCGCCGCCGCGCGGATCTCGCGGCGATCACTGCAGACGGCGCGACCGCGGTGCTGTTCGATGAGGCCGGGCAGGCCGCCCGCGAGGCGACCCACGTGCTGGCGTCAGCCCCGCCCGATGCGGCGGGGGATCCGATCCTGCGGGCGCTGGGGCCTGCTTTGCAGGAAGGGGCGGTGCAGTGGCTGGCCTACCTGTCGACAACGGGCGTTTACGGCGATCACGCCGGGGGCTGGGTCGATGAAACAACCGCGTGCGCCCCGATCAGCCTCGAGGGCCAGCGGCGTTGGCAGGCGGAAGGCCTCTGGCTGACCAGCGGCCTGCCAGTCCACATCTTTCGGCTTCCAGGCATTTACGGCCCGGGCCGCAGCGCCTTCGACAGGCTGTCAGAGGGATCTGCGCGCCGTATCGTCAAGCCCGGTCAGGTGTTCAGCCGGATCCATGTCGAGGACATCGCGGGCGCGCTGGCCTGCTCGATCGCCCGCCCGAACCCGACGCGGATTTACAACATCGCCGACGACGAACCCGCGCCGCCGCAGGATCCAATCGCCTTCGCCGCCGTCATGGCCGGCCTGCCAGTCCCGCCGGAAATCCCCTTCGGCCAGGCCGATCTGAGCCCTATGGCGCAGCGCTTCTACGCCGAATCGAAGCGGGTCTCGAACGCCCGCGCGAAAGCCGAACTCGGTTGGTCGCCGATGTTTCCCAGCTATCGCGAGGGGCTTGCTGCAATCTGGGCGGCGCGCCAGGAGACGGCCGGCCGGCATTGACCTTGCCGCGAAGGCCTGTAGCCTCCGGCCGCCCTTCAGCCATTCAGGTGCGTCTCTCCCATGTCTGATACCTATGATGTCGTGATCGTCGGAGGCGGCCCCGGCGGATACAATTGTGCGATCCGCGCAGGCCAACTCGGGTTGAGGACCGCGATCGTGGAGATGCGCGGCGCACTCGGCGGGACCTGCCTCAATGTCGGCTGCATCCCGTCGAAGGCGCTGCTCCACGCCTCCCATTGCTATGAGTCTGCACGCAAACATTTCCCCGCCATGGGCGTCGAAGTCACCGGGGTCAAACTCGACCTTGCAAAGATGATGGCGCACAAGGACGCCGCCGTGGACGGCCTCACCAAAGGCGTCGAGTACCTGATGAAGAAGAACAAGGTCGACTACCACAAGGGGGTCGGCCGTCTGGCGTCGACGACGAGCGTCGAAGTCACGGACCAGGCTGGCGCGACCAGGATGCTGACTGCGCGCAACATCGTCATTGCGACCGGATCAGAAGCCGCAGTCCTGCCGGGCGTGGAGATCGACGAAGAACGCGTTGTGACCTCGACGGGCGCCCTCAAACTCGCCAGGACACCCGCCAGGATGATCGTGATCGGCGCCGGCTATATCGGCCTGGAGCTCGGATCGGTGTGGCGTCGGCTCGGCGCTGAGGTGACCGTGGTGGAATATCTTGATCGCATCACGCCCACGATGGACGGAGAAGTTTCAAAGCAGTTCCAGCGCACCCTGCAGAAGCAGGGCATGGTGTTCGAACTGGGCATGAAGGTGACGGGTGTTGAGAAGCTTAAAACGAAGGTCAAGGTGGGAGTCGAACCGGCGGCCGGGGGAGCGGGCAAAACCCTGGAAGCCGACGTCGTGCTGGTCGCCATCGGCCGACGGCCCTACACGCGCGGTCTGGGACTGGAGGCGATCGGCGTCAGGCTCGACGCGCGCGGCTTCATCGAAACCGACCACTGGCGCACAAGCGCGCCCGGCGTATACGCGCTCGGCGACGTGACGACCGGACCGATGCTCGCCCACAAGGCCGAGGAAGAAGGCGCAGCCGTCGCCCAGGTGATCGCCGGCCAGTGGGGGCATGTCAACAACGACATCATTCCTGGCGTCGTCTACACCTACCCCGAGTGCGCCTCGGTTGGAAAAACCGAAGAGGAGCTTAAAGCCGCAGGCATCGCCTACAGGGTCGGGAAATTTCCGTTTACGGCGAATTCCCGGGCCCGCGCGAACCACGAGACGGATGGTTTCGTGAAGATCCTCGAACATGCCGAAACGCGACGCGTCCTCGGCGTGCACATGATCGGCGCAGGCGTCGGCGAGATGATCGCGGAAGCCTGCCTCGCGATGGAATTCGGCGCTTCAGCAGAAGACATCGCCCGCACGATGCACCCCCACCCGACCATGACCGAAGCCATCCGCGAAGCCGGCAAAGCCGTTGACGGATGGGTCATGCAGATGTGAACGCCCGACAAGGGTCAGCCATAGCGCCGTTCGAGCAGTGCATAGACCGCCCGCAGACCCTGGGCCTCTCCTCCCTGTGGCCGGCCCGGACGCTCCTTGGGATTCCAGGAATAGACGTCCATGTGGACCCAGGAGGGAGCGGCGACGAAGCGCTTCAGGAACAGCGCCGCCGTGATGGAGCCGCCCATCGGCCCCCCTGAGTTCTTCATGTCGGCGATCGGGCTGTCCAGTTCGCCCTGGTATGCGTCCCACAGGGGCATCCGCCACAGCGGATCGCGCTCAGCCATGCCCGCAGCTGCGAGGTCCGACCACAGCGCGTCGTCATCCGTATAGGTCGCCGGCAGGTCAGGACCAAGCGCAACGCGCGCAGCTCCAGTCAACGTGGCGAAGTCGATGACAAGCCCAGGGCCCAGTTCGCTGGCCCGGGCGAGCGCGTCTGCCAGGATCAGCCGGCCTTCAGCGTCGGTGTTATCGATCTCCACCGATAGTCCCTTGCGACTGCGGATGATATCGCCGGGCCGGAACGCGTCGCCCGAGATGGCGTTTTCGACAATTGGCACGTGGACGCTGATTTCGACCTTCAGGTCTGCGTCCATGACGGCCTGGGCAAGCGCCAGGGCGTGCGCGGCCCCGCCCATGTCTTTCTTCATGAGCCGTGAGGAGCCGCCCGTCTTGATGTCAAGACCACCGCTGTCGAAGGTCACGCCCTTGCCGACAATGGCAAGTTTCGCACCGCGCCCCTCGCCCCAGACAAGCTCCACATATCGCGGCCTCTGGGCGGCGGCGCGCCCGACCGCATGGATCAGGGGATAGTTCTGGGCGAGCAGCTCATCACCGACCACAACCCGCGCCTTGGCCCCGCCAGCCGCTCCCACCTGCAGGGCCGCCTCTGCCAGCGCCTCTGCGCCAAGATCATTGGCGGGCGTGTTCACAAGATCGCGCACGAGGCGTTGCGCAGTCCACAGACGCTGCGCCCGGGCCAGATTGAAACCGGGCGGCGCCACGAGTTGCACGGCGCGCGACTCGCGCGCCTTGTAGGGAGCGAACCGGTAGGCCCCGAGCGCCGCAGCGAACAGCGCCGCACCGACGTCGAAGCCCGCCGGTGCGCTGCGCGCCGCATAGACGCCGGCCGGCAACCTGTCCGTCAGATCGCCTGCGACCCAGGGATCGCGTCGCGCACCAAGTCCGACCCAGGCGCACCAGGCGCCGTCACCCCCAGGCGCCATGAGCACGCGTCCAGGCTGGGCGCGAAAGTCCTGCATGACAGCCAGCTGGCGCGCCAGCGGGTCGCAGGCTGCAAGCGCCGCCTCGAGATCGCTGTCAGCGATGAAATCCAGGGCCGTGACTGGACCCTCAGCGGCGGAAATAATGGCGAAGGCGGACATGGTCGCTCCTGCAGAACCGGCGCAGCCGGCCCGTCTGGTTAACCGAATGTTGACGGGGGCGCATCGACTTTGTGTGGCGTCTCAGGATCACACCCATGTCTCTTCGCGCCCCCCTGCTCCTCGCCGCCGCAGTCATCGCCCTCGTCGAACCAACCCTCGGCGAAACCGCATCAGACCGGCCGCTCATCGCAGCCCCGGCCCGGGCCGAACGCGCGCCCTTCGGCTTCGGCGCGCGCGATGGCGCGAGGCAGGAGGAGCCGCGGCGCGGGCGCAGGGCGGATGACAGGAGCCAGCCAGAGACGCCCGCCAAGCCGGCGACCGCCGCGCAACGCGCAGCAGTCGCCCAGCAGGATCGCCTGAGCCAGATCACCTTCTGGGACCGCGAACTCTCGATCGCGCCAAAGGATCTGGAGGCGGCGCAAAAATTGAGCGAACTCCAGCGGCTGGAGGGCCAGAATGACCGCGCGGCGATCACCGCCATGACCGGGCTCGCCGCGCATGCGGATGATCGCACCCTGCTGCTGACCGGTGGTCGCGCGTTCCTGGCGCTGTCGCGCGGCGCACGCGCGGCGCCGTTGTTCCTGCGGTTGACGCAATTGGATCCGCAGGACTGGCGCGCCTTCTCGCTGGCAGGCGTCGCCCATGATTACATGGGAGATCCAGAAGGGGCGCGCCGGCTTTACGGGCAGGCGCTGGCCCTGCAGCCCAACGAGCCGTCCGTGCTCGCAAATCTCGCCCTGTCACACGCCCTGACCGGCGACCCGGCCCAGGCCGAGGCGATCCTGCGCGGCGCGGCGCTGCAGCCCGGGGCAGGCCCCCAGGTGCGCCAGAACCTGGCGTTGGTCCTTGGACTTCAGGGAAAATTTGAAGAGGCCGAACAGATCGCCCGTCGGGACATGCCGGCCAATGTCGCCGCCGGAAACATCGCCTATCTGCGCGACATGGTCGCCGGCGCAAGACGGTGGGAGTCGGCCACAACCTCGCAACGGTAGGTTCGCGCCCTAGCCGAAGACCCCAGGCGTGCGGCCGATCTTGATCGCAGCCGGACCAAGGATGACCAGAAACAGCACCGGCAGGAAAAACAGGATCATCGGAACCGTCAGTTTCGCCGGCAGCGCTGCAGCCTTTTTCTCTGCCGCCGTGATCCGCAGCTCACGGTTCTCCTTCGCCATCACCCGCAACGCCGATCCGAGCGGCGTGCCGTAGCGCTCGGCCTGGATCAGTGCGGTTGCGACCGCCTTGACGCCGGGATGATTGGTGCGTTTGGCCAGATTTTCATATGCCTGCCGACGATCCGGCAGATAGTTCAGCTCCGCCGTGGTCATGGCCAGCTCTTCGGCCAGTTCGATCGAGGCGGTGCCGATTTCCTGTCCGACGCGTTGAAACGCGAGTTCAATGGACATGCCGGACTCAACACAGATCAGCATCATGTCCAGCGCATCCGGAAAGGCCTTCATGATGGATTCGCGCCGCTTCTGGATCAAATTTGAAAGCAGGATGTTGGGCAGATAGTAGCCCACCCCCATCGCGCCAACCACGGTTGAAATCCGCTGCATGTCGGTCAGGCCCGCAGGCTTCGCCACCAGAAGCCATACGACCGCGCCTGCAGCGAAGGCGAACGGCAGTGAGAAGCGGGCGAAGTAAAACCTCGCTGTTGGCCCGGGACCGCGCAGGCCGGCCTGCAGCAGCTTGCCCTCAAGGGTGTCGTCCTCAAGCAGCTTTTGCAGGTTGAGCTTGTCGACCGTGTCCTTCATGAAGCCCCTGGCTTCACGGCGCAGACCCTTCTGTTCCAGGCTGGCGCGGTGGCGACGGCGCAGTTCCTCACGACGCATCCTGACGGACTTCAGTCGGGCTTCCAGACGACGATCGCCCTGCAGCGGAGACGCAACCGTCACGACGGCGGCGAATGCAGCGACCGCAGCCAGAACGCTCGCCACGAAGGTAGGGTCAGTCAGCCGGCCGGCAATGTCGGACATGTCCATTGCGCGCCCTCAATACTTGAAGTTGATCATTCGCTGCATCACGAAGATCCCGACGCCGTACAGAACTGCAGAAGCGCCCAGGATCATGTGACCGGTCGGATCGGTGAACAATTCGCTCATGTAAGAGGGCGTTGACACGTAGATAAGGATTATCACGGCGAATGGCAAAGAGCCGATAATCGCCCCGGACGCCACCGCCTCCGACGACATCGCCTTGATCTTTTCACGCATCAGCTTGCGCGCCCGCAGAACCCCGGACAGATTGCCGAGCGCCTCGGACAGGTTGCCGCCAGCCTTCATTTGGATGAGCAGGACGGTGTTGAAGAAATTCACCTCAGGCAGGGGCATGCTGTTGTAGGAGCGCTGCAGGATCTGCTCCCACGGCGCCCCAACAGCGATCCCGTCGACCACCCGCTGGAACTCAGTGCGCACCGGTTCTGGGCTCTCCCGGGCGATCACTTTCAGACATTCATTGAGCGGCAGTCCGGACTTGACGCCCCGCACGATGATGTCGATGGCGTCGGCAAAGTGCTCAAGAAACTTCTTCTGGCGCGCCTTGATCAGGAATTGCAGGACCCAGCGTGGCGCTCCCAGCCCAGCTCCGATGGCGCCGGCGAGGCACATTATGGGATGCGCACCCATGAAAAGAAGTCCGCCGCCCGCGAGCACGCTGAGACCTGCAGCGGCCAACCAGAAGGTCACGATCTGCGGCGGCAGACCCGCCTGCGTCAACTGCCCCTCGATCGACAGGCGCTGCGCGCGCGCCTTGCGCTGCTTCTGTCCGAGGTCCTTGATCGCATCACTGAACTGCTTCTTGCGCTGTGCGCCGGGGTCCTGGGCGGCCTTGACGAGCCGATTGCGTTTCTCATTGGTGGTGCGCGACCACGTCCTGGCGCGTTTGGCGGCCCTGCCCGCCGAAGGGTCTCCGCCGGCGAGCGCCCAGCCGATCCCGCCAATGGCCAGGAATGTGAGCACAGCCAGCATCAGAACACTTGGGTCCATCCCTCAGCGCTCCGGTTCTTCAAGCGCGTCAGTCAACTCGCGCTCGAGGCCGTAGTAGCGCGCACGCTCCCAGAAGCGCGGCCGCGCAATACCCATGGAGCGATGTTGACCAATGATCTTGCCGTTCTTGTCTTCTCCCGACATTTCGAACGAAAACAAATCCTGGGTGATGATGACTTCGCCCTCAAGGCCGACCACTTCAGTCACCTTGATGATCTTGCGCGACCCGTCGCGCAGACGCGATGCCTGGATGATGACGTCGATAGATCCGACGATCATCTCCCGGATCGTCTTCGTCGGCAGCTTGAAGCCACCCATCGTGATCATCGATTCAAGGCGGGACAGAGCTTCACGGGGATTGTTGGCGTGCAGCGTGCCCATCGATCCGTCATGGCCCGTGTTCATGGCCTGGAGAAGGTCAAACGCCTCTGGTCCGCGCACCTCGCCTACAATGATGCGGTCCGGTCGCATCCGCAGACAGTTCTTGACAAGGTCGGTCATCGTCACCTGACCCTGCCCCTCAAGATTGGGCGGGCGCGTTTCAAGACGAACCACGTGCGGCTGCTGGAGCTGCAGTTCAGCCGCATCCTCGCAGGTCACAACGCGCTCATCGGGCGCAATGAACGCGGTCAGGGTGTTCAGAAGCGTGGTCTTTCCTGAGCCCGTGCCCCCGGATATGAGGACATTGCAACGGCAGGCGCCGATGACTCCGAGGAGCCTCGCGCCTGCGGGACTGATCGAGCCAAACTCGACCAGGTTCTGCATTTTCAGCTTGTCTTTCTTGAATTTCCGGATTGTCAGCGTCGGCCCGTCGATCGCGAGCGGCGGGGCGATGACGTTGACACGGGAGCCGTCAAGCAGACGGGCGTCGCAGATCGGAGAGCTTTCATCAACCCTGCGGCCAACCTGACTCACGATCCGCTGGCAGATATTCATCAGCTGCGCATTGTCGCGGAAGCGGATCGCTGTGCGCTGAACCTTGCCATTGACTTCGATGAAGACGTTGTTGGCGCCATTGACCATGATGTCAGCAATATCGTCGCGCGCCAGGAGCGGCTCAAGCGGACCGTAACCGAGGACGTCATTGCAGATGTCTTCGAGCAGCCCCTCCTGCTCGGCCACGCTCATCACGACATTCTTGATGGCAATGATTTCAGACACAATGTCGCGGATCTCTTCGCGCGCGCTTTGCGCGTCGAGTTGAGCCAGCTGTCCGAGATCGATCGCGTCGATCAGGGCATTGAAAATTATTGTCTTGATACGGAAGTACTGCTCGCTTCGATGCTCCTCATAGGCCGCGACCGGCGGCGGAGCGGCAGGCTTGATCGTGGCTGCAGCGCCAAGGCCTGCGCCTGGCGGCGGGTTCTGGGGGGCCGGGGCGCGCTGTGCGGCAGGCGCAGGCTGGGCGCGCAGAACCGCCGCCTCAGCGGCGAAGCCCGTTGCTGCCTCCCCGGAACGCTTGCCGAACATCGGCTAGACCCTCATGATTTTTTCAGAAAGTTCGGAAGCGAAAGAATGGATTTCTTCGGCTTCGGCTCCGGCTGACGGCCAGTGATGACTGAGGCGAGGAACTCCAGTCCCTGCGCAGACCGCGACTCGCCCGCGGCCTCTGAAATCATCTGGCCGTTATTGGTCGCTGCGCCAAACACCGCGGGCTCGTAGGGCAGCACCAGGGTTGGCTCCAGTCCCAGCGCTTCGCCAAATTCCTTCACCGGAATCTCAGGGCGCTTGGCGACGCCAACCATGTTCAAGACGATCTTGACCACCTGGTCGTTGCGTCGCAGGGGACGCAGCATGTCGATCATGTTCTTCGTATTGCGCAGCGCCGCAAGCTCCGGCGTCGCGACAAGAACGATGTCATCGGCGTTGACCAGCGTCTGGCGGACCCATTGCGACCAACTGTGAGGCAGATCAAGAACAACGAACGGCACGCCGCGGCGCACCCGCTCGATCACAACCTCGTAGGCCTCAAGATCGTAGTCGAACACGCGGTCCAGCGATGCTGGCGCCGTGAACAGGGTGAGCTTGGCGGACACACGCGACAACAGCCGGTCCAGAACCACGTCATCAACGCGGTCCGGGCTCGCAAGCGCTTCCACGACCCCCTGCACTGAATCCTGATTGAAGTCGAGCGCGGTCGTGCCGAACGACAGGTCGAGATCCACAAGGGTCGTGTTCACCTGCACATGCTCGGCCATGCACCAGGCAAGATTGTGCGCGATCGTGGACGCTCCGACGCCGCCCTTGGCGCCGATCACAGCGATCGATCTGCCGACAAAGGGCTTTTCCGGATCCACATAAAGCGCAGCCACCGTGCGGATGAACTGCAGGGGCTGCAGGGGAGACACCAGATACTCGCTCACCCCGCGCCGCATCAGCTCCCGGTACAGCATGATGTCATTCGTTGCGCCAAGCACGATGACCTTTGTGGAGGCGTCGCACAACGCGGCCAGCGCATCGAGGCCGCGCAGAAGCTCCTTGTGGGATTGGGCAGTCTCGACAACGATCAGGTTCGGGGTTGGTTGCGATCGATAGTGTTCGATGGCTGCGGCGAGACCGCCGAATGTAACCTGGCTGTGCGCCTTGGCGAGCCGGCGGTCAGTGGCCGCCGCCTGCAGCAGCTGTGCGGTATCGGCGCTCTCGCAGAAGGAATGGATGGAGATGCGCGGCACAGGTTGATCGCCGCCGCGCTGAAGCTCGCCCTGCACCACATCGTCGAAGCCGAATGCGCTGCCGGACGCGGGCAGGCTCACATCCAGCTGGGGCTCGACATAGTCGGCGCCGTGAAACGCGCCAGGGGTGTCGCGGTATGCCGGCTGACCATGGGCAGGCCGGGCATAGGCAGCCTCGCTGAAGGCTGCTTGGGCATCGCCCGGTTGACCATAACCTGGTTGACCATAACCTGGTTGGCCAGGGATTGAGGGGGGGGTCAAGGGCGGAGCGGCTTGACGGGCCTGGCCAGCCCCCCCACGCGTGCCGTGACCGTATGAGTGCTGATCAGGGGCCTCATTGCGCGCGATCCCCGGCGCCTGAACGTCGGGATCAAACGGCGGCGGCGCGTAGGCAGGGCGCGCCTCCAGTCCGGACTGCGGATCAGACATCAGACGGGCGAAATCCGCATCTGCGGGATCATCCCACTCGAATTGGCGTCGCAGCGAATTTGTCATCACTTCACCGCTTGGCTGATCGCGCCGCTTTGGTCGTCAGCCTTTGCTGTCGCCGTCGGTATGCCTGCGCGATAGTTTTCGAGAACCTTGGCGCGGCGTCCCATATCCGCAGGATCCTCAGACCTCGGTCCGATCAAATCCCCTGGGTCGACCACCATCGCCGCCAGATTGGCCTGCATGGCGCAACCGAACCCGATATAGGGGGCGACGGTCGACTGCTTCGCGTAGTCAACCTGCCAGGCCGTTGGGCACCGCGGACCCTCGGCGCGATAGCGAGTGAATGAAAACACCAGCGGAGCGTCAGCCTGCCCGCTCGCATCATAGCCCCCGCCTGCAATGGCGGCGTCCGGCACGCCGCTCTCGGCCAACACAGCGCGGGCCGCCTGAGCGCGCTGCGCTGCAGCGCCGTCCGCTGCGCCGCCGACAGGCACCTCCATGACGATCTCGCCACGCCCGACCTGACGGTACTCCAGGGCGAAGGCCATGAGATCGGCGATATCGCCCGGCCCAAGATCGGCGCCGGCGTCAGCCGGAAGTTCGAGCCGCTCCCGGGTCTCCTGGATCTCAATGGGATAGGCAGTTTCCGGATCAAGACCGGCGACCTCGGCAGGTCTATCGGGAGCGGACGCGCAACCTGTCAGGCCGAGAACCAGGAGCGCCATGCATGGCGAAAGGCGTGAGAGATGTGTCATCGGCCTACTCCACGATGAAACCAAATGGACCGCGAATGCCGCCCTTTTCCGGGTCGCCGGCAGTGCGATAAACCTGATTGAGCTTGCCCAGGAAGGCGGCTGCAGCCTCATTGGCCGGCCGGAAGCCTGCGCCAGGCTCCGACAGGGCGCCGGCGGCGACAGGCTTGACGAGATAGGGCGTCACGATCACCACCAGCTCGGTTTCGCGGCGCTGAAAGTCCCGGGAGCGGAACAAGGCGCCCAGAACCGGCATGTCCTTGGCGCCCGGCAGGCCTTCCAGCGCCTGACGCGCCGAGTCCCTGATCAGGCCAGCCAACACGATGGACCCCCCAGATGGAAGCTCCACATGCGTCTCCACGCGTGAAACGGTCAGCGCCGGAATGGACAAGCCACGGATGACATCCACAACGTTGCCGTCACCGTCGAAGATCGGTCGATCTCCGGTACGAACGGCGCCCTCATTGGTAAGATCAGAGACCTCCGTGGAGATCGACAGCGCAATGCGTCCGTCGGACAGCACCACCGGAGAAAAGCCGAGCCCGACGCCGTACTCCTTGAACTCAATCGAGATTGCGCCGTCCCGATCCTGCGACACAGGGACGGGATACTCACCCCCAGCAAGGAACTTTGCGCTTTCACCGGAGATCGCCGTGATGCTCGGCTCGGCGAGTGTTCTGAGGAGACCAACCCGCTCAAGCGCCTGAATGGACACCTCAGAGCGGCTGTTGGTCTGCAGGGTCGCAGGCCCGAACGTGGTGTCGACAACGGTTTCGCCTGTGCTGGGATCCGCGACAAGCTCCGTGTTGAAGCCCCCGACGCCGACGCCGAGCGGCGACAGCGCACCGAGGTTGTTTGCGTCGGGATAGGAGACGGACGCCGGCACGGCCCGGGTGGCCGCCTCGCCGCCGTTTGCGGCGAGCCCGCCAAGGGCGGAGCCCGCGATGGAGTAGCCAAAACTGGTTGCAATATTGAAGAAATCGTCCTGTCCGACGAAGCGGTTCAGGATATTGGACGCATTCACATTGACGCCGAGCTGCTTGATCAGCGAGCGCTGCATCTCAACAACGCGCACCTTCAGCATGACCTGCTGCTGGCCTTCGATCGAAATCAGGTTGGTGATCTTCTGCGGGGCCTCGACAAAGCGCCCCGCCAGCTGGACGACCCGATCGGCGTCCGAAAGGCTGGGCGCAGACCCCGCAAGTACGAGCCCGCCATTGATCGAATGAACCTGGATGCGCGCATTCGGCACGAAGCGCCTGATCAGGTCGTCAAGCGAACTTGTGTCCTGGGCGACCCGGATGTCGAGATTGAGAATCTGGCGACCTGTCGCATCCGTGAAGACGGCGTTGGTCTGCCCCTCCTTCACGCCGATCACAGAGATCCGCCGCGCGGTGCGCACGACGAGGTCCGCAACCAGGGGATCCGCGATCAGGGCGTCGCGTACATCGGTCGGCAGATCGATCACAACAGACTTGCCGACCGGCACCGTCACGCTCTGGGAGACGCCGGTCCGGCCTGTCTGTTGGAGGCGCACGCCGTCAGGGGACTGGGCGCCGGCGATCGGCGCAGCAGCGAGCGCGGCGAGCGAGCCCAAAACCACCGCGGTAAAGGCGGCCCGGCTCATTGAAGCCCCCCGACAGGAAGCTCGCTTGCCGCCCCAAACCCATGCAGGCGTATGGTGGACGGACCGAGGCCCGAGGGGGCCCCCGACGCAAGAGCGGGCGAGCCCTGACGCGAGGTGGTCCGATCGGCGGCCAGGTCCTCGACACCACGCAGGACAAGGACGATGCGTCCCATCTTTGTCGCCTGCACCAACAGTTCAGCATCGCGCGGGCTGAGCTCCAGGGTCACCGTCGACCCAACCGTGGCCCCAGGCTCCCGCGGCGGCGCAAAGGTCTGATCGACCGCGAGCACGCGCACATTTTCGATGATCGTGTCGGTGACAACGCGTTCGCGCGTCTGCGCGCCCATCGCGACCTCAAGGTCACGGGACAGGATGACGTCGACCCGATCCTGGGGGTTCACGAACCCGCCGGCTGCGGTATCCACCGAAACGGAGGCAGCAACCGCGCGCATGCCTTCGCGCACCATCGCAGCCATCACGCCCCGGTCTCCCGGCTTGACGACCTTTGCGGGCGTGATTGGCTCGCCCTTGCCGATGGCGGTCCTGGCGATCTGCCCGGCGATCTGCTTCATCGCGTCCGGCTCGGCGTTTTCCCTGATGAACCCCTCGCCGAACCCGGCCGCTTCGGCGCTGAACTTCTTCCACGCAAGATCGCCTTCCGCGATCCGGGCGCCGAAGGCGATCTCGCGGCCGGCAACCAGAACGCGGATCTCCGGTTCAGCTTTGGCCAGCATGTCAACGGGGGCGGGCAGATCGGGATTTGTCTTGCGCGCGGTATTGGACACGATAAACGCCACCGCCAAGGCGGCCGCACCTGCCAGCGCCAGGACAAGAATTCGCATGAGCGACAAGACGCGCCCCCACCTCAGGAAAACCGCTGCCCAGCCCATGCGGGACAGGCCCCAGACTCATTCATCGCCCGATGCGCCTAAAGGCATAGTTAATGCCGGACCTCACAACCGTCGCGCGATCTATGCAAGCCTCAGCGCGGCCTGGGCGAGAGGGCTCTGGGGCCACGCAAGGACGCCGCCCACCGCGATCGCAACGGCGTAAGGAACGCCCTCCTCAGCCTTCATCAGGCGGCAGACCCAAGCAGGTTCGGCAAGGCGGCCATTGTCGACAAACCGCCCGGCGGCGCGGCGCGCAGCGTACAAAAGGAGCGCCAGAACACCGCCGGCCACTGCAGTCCAGACGAGGAAGGCAAACCCCGCAGCCGCACCCATCCAGACGCCGGCCGCAGCGATGAGCTTGACGTCGCCGCCACCCATCATGCCGAGACTGAACAGGCCCGCCCCGACCACGAACAACGCCAGCCCGAAGGCGAGATGCCAGCCGATGACGGCCGCAGGCAGGCCGAGACCCAGCGCTGCGACGGGAAAGGCCGCGGCCAGCGCGAGCGAGAGCCAATTCGGGATGGTCATCGTCGTGATGTCGCGATGGGCTGCAAACAGGAGCGCAGCCGGCGGGATCGACAGGATGAAGACCTCGGGCATTGTTTCATCCCTCCCGCGGATCTGCAGCCATGGTAGCCTCCCTCACGCACGCCAGGCGGGCACGGCCTGTCATGGGGGGTAGGCACATGATGTTAACCAACCGTAGCAGCGCCAACTTCGGTGCGCTGGACTGAGCGAGATAAAGGATGGATGTGCTGGAGGCTCAACGGACTGAATGCCTGCTGACAGCGCCCTCAACCCCACGCCGCCCTGCACG
Organism: Hyphomonadaceae bacterium; assembly: GCA_040381075.1. GTDB lineage: Bacteria > Pseudomonadota > Alphaproteobacteria > Caulobacterales > Aquidulcibacteraceae > JBEIHX01. Next base: position 36,761 of record JBEIHX010000027.1, on the reverse strand, counting down.
GGCGGGAACGCAGTCAGCCGCCGCTGCGCGCAGCAGCGGCGGCCAACACAGCGCACACGCCTTCGCCGCAGCTACTTGCCGACCGACGTCGCGATCGTGTTGAAGCGCGCGCCCATGTTCGTCCCAAGAGACGTGACGCCAGCCGTGATGACGACGGCGATGAGCGCTGCGATCAGGCCGTACTCGATCGCTGTTGCGCCGGACGTGTTCTTGAAAAGCTTGTTCAACATTTTTTTCATCGCAGCTTACCTCTTGAAGATCTGCCGACTGGGCCCGGCAGCGAGCGGTCCTGACCACTTCCCAGACCGGGGACGACCCTACCCGGTCTGCTTTAAGCAAACGGCCAGACCAAAACCAAAACCCGCAGGCAACGCTTAGGAATGATTTCACATCTCGCGTGATGCACGCCCTGCCCGCGATCACAGCGCGCAGTTTGGCGCCTGTCTTCCGCGCGGAACCGCAGCACCGGCTGTAACGGCGATGCGCACTCCGGGTCATGCACCGAAGCGGAGGGCTCGCGAAATACGGGACGGCGGCGCACGCATGGAGAACCATGACGGCGCGGGTACGTCCTTGTCTGCCCTATCTTTGTGCTGACGGTATCCTGACGCTCGCCCGGACGGCAAGAACCTGACGTCAGGATTGAGCGCCAGGCAGGAGGTTGCGCCCCGTCCACTGCATCAGTCCCGATGCTGAGACCCTGCCAGCAGCAGCCGAACCCGGCTCGCGGCATGTCAACACACGGCGCGCCAAACACAAACGACGGGGATGCCCCACGCCTGGATCGCAACCGAAACCCGAGGGACGCACACAACCCGCCGACCGGCGCAAATGGCAGTGCGGCCCGCGCAGCAGGGAGAGCGCCCCCTCCTGCGAGGAAGAGGCGCCGACCGCCGCGCAAGCCGCAAAGCCGCGAAATTTTCCGCTTTACAGGGGCTTATTTGCCGATGCTTCCCGCAACCGTGTTGAAGCGGGCGCCGACATTGGTTCCCAGAGACGTCACGCCAGTGGTGATGACAACCGCGATCAGCGCAGCGATGAGGCCATATTCAATGGCAGTGGCGCCGGACTTGTTCTTGAAAAGCTTGTTCAGGAATTTTTTCATGACGAAGATCCTTTTTACGCCCTGCTGACTGGCTTGGGCATCACCCGATCCTGGCCCTTCCCAGGCCATGACAAAGACTAGCCGAACTGGTTTAAAACAACGTCCTGACAAAGATAAAAACATCGGCGATCCAGCTAACCCCTTGTTGAGCATATCTGCGGGCGCGCGTCGGCCAGCAGGCCGGGCGCTCTCAGTCCTGGTTTCGTGGCAGGGCGCAGCGCATTTCAGCGTGCGGTGTCGTATAGGTCGGGCGTGGACAGGTCAGGGCGTGGGCACGCGAGGGAGCAGACGCGCGCGCCCGGCCAGGTTGAGACATGCCCGGTTTGTGGACCTGCCGGATGCGCGCAAACACATGCGGACAACGCTGATCGACACAGCGGTTGGGCAGATCCCGCCCGCACGCCGGATGACTGGCCAGCGGCAGAATGTCGCCCACCAGCGAGTTTGCGATCCACCGGACCGGCAGACCAGCCTGTCACCAGGACGCGCGACCTCCGGTCACATCAATGATCTGTCCGTCGTTTGCGCCGGGACGCCCAGTTGGGGCGGGCACGCCCAGCGTCAGGCGCACTGATGACGCAATCCGGCGCCAGCCAGGGCGCATTGCCGGCTTGAGACATGCTTTGGTTGAGGCGTCGGGGCGCAGGGCGGGCGTCTGTGGCAGTGACCGCGGCGCAGAACGCAGAGGTCTGACATGTACAAGGGTCCGTCGCCAATCCGGCCGGCGACAGCCCGGCGCCGCCCGCACTGGGGTGCGCTGCAACGATCAGGGTGACTGCGACCGGGCGGCGCCCGTGTCCGCGTTACTTGCCGACGCTGGTGGCGACGGTGTTGAAGCGGGCTCCGACGTTCTTGCCAAGGCTCGTAACCCCGGCGGTGATCACCACGGCGATGAGGGCTGCGATAAGTCCGTATTCGATGGCAGTGGCACCGTTTTCGTTGCCAAGGCACTTCCGCAACTTCTTCATCATGGACGTGATCTCCTCTGCGAGCGTTTGGTCTGTCGTGGGCAGCCGATGCACGCCCCAGAAACCTGATGGGACCGTTGTACCACCCTCTCCATAATCCGACGTGAAGCCATCGTTCGAAAATCCGCCTGCCAGCTCAGAATGAATTTACACTCTGGGGCTGGATCTCCCAGCGCTGGCCCGTTTTGGGGCAGACAGGGCGCAAATCCGCCAATGGACGCCTTGCCCCGCCTGCCCGGGGGCATTTTCAGTCGCAATCGAACGAACCCGATCACGCAGAGTTGAGGCATGCGGCGAATATTCTGTGACGAGCGAACGGCGGTTTGGTCACAGGGGCCTCCTCCCGATCAGGCAAGGTGGGCGCCGTCAGCTCACCGGCCCGCCGCCCGGGCAAGGCTCACCGTCCGTCCAAAGCAACTGCGCAGCACGATCTGCCCTGCAGCCGGGAACGGCGCTCAGGTGAGACCGATCGATGATCCTGGACCAGGGGCCGGGTCAGCTCTCCTTTAGGGGCGCAGCTGCCTGCTCCTTGCGCGGGCTGCCTGGAGCACCGACCTGAAGGACCGACCCGAGCAAGGCGCTGCAGCGCTTAGGGAAGTATTCATCCTAACCCGGCACGCTGAATGCGCGGAATTTCTCGGCCAGGATCAAGTCATGCTGCGCGCGCTCACCGCCCTCACGGGGGTTACGGCCTTCGCCTTAGCTGCAAGTGCAGCGGGCATGAGGCTTGTCATTGACGAGGCGGAAGTCCTTACACTGACGCGCCCTGCCGCCTCCATCATCATCGGAAACCCGTCAGTGGCAGGCGTCAGCGTTGAAAACCCGACCACGCTTGTGGTGACGGGACGGTCCTACGGCCTGACCAATCTGATGGTGCTTGACGGTCACGGCCGCGCGATTTTCTCCGGCGACGTGGTGGTCGCCGACCGCTCAAGCGGGGTCCTGACGCTCGTGCGCGGCAATCAGAATGGCCAGCGCACCTTTGTGTGTGCGCCGCGCTGTACGCCAATGCCTGACATTGGCGACGAGCGGGAGCAGTTTGAAAAGCTGCAAACCCAGACAGCCGGCCGCGCCACTGCGGCCAAGGCGGGCCAGTAAGGCCAAATGGCCGCGCCTGCAGGTTCGCTCCATCACGCAACGTTCCTTAACCAGGCATAAGTCCGCCTGTGCTACTGACGCACAGGGAGGCCAGAACATGGCGTCTGTTGGTCTTGGCTCGCGCCGGCGGCGCAGCATAAAACGGCTCGCACGCGACACGCAGGCGGCGACCGCCGTCGAATTTGCGCTGGTCTCCGCGCCGTTCATGCTCCTGCTGTTCGGCATTCTTGAGATGTGCTTCATCTTCCTGGCCCACACCGCCCTCGAGCACGGGGTCATGGAAGCAAGCCGACGCATTCGCACCGGCGAATTTCAATCCGGGGGGGCTTCAGCCGAGAACTTCAAGACGCTCGCCTGCAGCGGCTTCCTCGGCTTTCTGGGCTGCGGCGACAATGTCGTGGTGGATGTGCGCGTCTTCCAGGATTTCAATTCGATCGGTGCGCCCGACCCTCTGCAGGACAACGTGCTTGACCCGAACGAGATGCAATTCAACCCAGGCGGAGCGGGCAACATCGTCCTGGTGCGCGTGTGGTACCGGTGGACCATGCTGACCCCGTTGATCGGCCAATACTTCGCCAATCTTGGAGACAACGTCTACGCGATCCGGGTCGCAACAGCCTTCCGCAACGAACCTTTCGACAACTGAGGACGCGTCCCCATGCGCAGAACGCTCCCCAGACTGAAACCCTCCCCCCCGCGCCGCCTGTGGTCGGATCGACGCGGACTAGCTGCGATTGAGTTCGCACTGATCGGCGGCCTCGTCATGGTGCCCATGTTCTTCGCGGTCAGTGAAGCAAGCCTGCTGCTCATGACAGATCGACGTGTGACGGCGGCTGCCTCAGCCCTTGCGGATCTGGTCGCCCAGGATGATGTGATAAGCTCCGGAGAGGTCACGGATATCTTCGCCGCCACAAAAAAGATCATCAGCGAAACGGCGGGCCCCAACCTGAAGTTGCGCGTCACGTCCATCGTTGATGACAGCGGCGTGGCGCGGGTGGACTGGAGCAGGGCGGAAAACATGACGGCGGATACACCAGGCGCGGTGAAGACCGTACCGGCTGGACTGATCATATCCGGAGGCAGCGTCATCGAAGCCCAGATATCCTTCACCTATCAGAGCCCATTGGGATTCTTCCTGCAGGGGCCGAGGACGCTGTCTGACACCTTCTACCTGCGACCCCGGCGTTCCTCCCGGGTGATCGGCCCATCCTGAGAGCTGCGCGCCGCCGCTGATCCGGCTGTGAGACGGCCCTTAAGACCGCTGTTTCGCCACGCCCGTCTCTTGCCGCTTGCACCAGCGCCCTACCGGGCTAGCTCCAGCGCCAACCGCGCCGCCAGCGGATGATCCGCCTGAAACGTCAGGTCGTCGATCCTCGCGATCGGGCGCACGCCTATCAGTGCATTTGTCAGGAAGGCGGCCTCCACGCCGACAAGGCTCTCAGGCCCCCCGGCGTCCTCCGTGAGCTTCAGCCCCATCCGGCCAAGCAGTGCGAGCACACGGGCGCGCGTCACGCCTGGAAGAGCCCCCGCGCTGAGGGGCGGCGTCAAGATCCGTTGGTTTCGCAAAAAGAAGATATTGGCCGCACTTGCACACGAGATCCGACCAAAAACATCGAGCATCAAGGCCTCGTCACCGCCCTTGGCGCGCGCCTCACGCAACGCCAGCACGTTATCGGCGTAGGACAGGGTCTTGAATGCGCTCGCCGGCGAAAACGGGTTTCGCCGTATCGTTACCGTGACAAGCCGCGCAGCGTCACGCGCAGGCGTCCAGGCTTGAGCCGTTGCGATCAGCCGCGGCTGGACGACGTCGGGCGGGGCAAGCCCACGCGGGCCCTGCCCGCGGGTCAGCGTCACGCGCAGGCCCGCGCTGCGACCATCAAAACCATTCTCGCGCGCCAATCGCCGCAACACGCGCGCAAGCTCTTCGCCGCCAGTGGGAAGAGGAATGTCGAAAAACGCCGCGGCATGGGCGAGACGCGCCGCATGACGATCAAAGGCCCGCAGCCGTCGACCGTCCCAAAGTATGGTTTCGAAGACGCCGTCACCGAGCGCGAAGCCGCGATCAAGCGGCGCGATCACGACGTCGCGCAGCGGCAGGAAGCCACCATCCGCCCAGGCGATGTCCCCAGCGCTCATGGAGCGTCCTCCAGGGGCGCTGCAAACCCCTGCAGGACGCTGTTGGCCTTGGTCAGGGTTTCTTCATACTCCGCCGCTGGATCAGAGTCTGCGACGATGCCTCCGCCAGCGCGCAATTCCACCCGCCAGGTTTCTCCCTCACGCCGGCACGACAGGGTGCGGATGAGTATTGAGAGGTCCATCGCGCCGTCGAACCCCCAATAGCCGATAGATCCGCAATATGGGCCGCGCGGTTCGTCCTCAAGTTCATGGATGATCTCCATCGCCCGCACCTTGGGCGCACCGGTCACCGACCCGCCTGGAAAAGCCGCCCGCAGAAGATCGGCCGCATCACGCCCAGGCGCCAGATGCGCCGTGACGATCGACACCAGATGGTGGACGCGCGGATGGCTCTCAAGCGTCATCAAACGGGGCGCGCGCACGCTGCCGGGGCTGCTGACGCGCGCCAGATCGTTGCGCATCAGATCGACGATCATCAGGTTCTCGGCGCGATCCTTTGCGCTTGCCCGCAATGCCTCAGCCAAAGCGCGGTCGACGTCCGGTGCTCCAGCGCGCGGGCGCGTCCCCTTGATCGGCCGGGTCTCGACGGCGACGCCGTCGGGACCAGGACGCGCTTCGACGAAGCGCTCCGGAGAAAAGGAGACGACCGCGCCGTGGACGCCCCGCCAATAGGCGGCGAATGGGGTCGTCGCGCCGGCATGGCGCAGAAGATCGAACGGGGTCGCCTCCGGCGCAAGCCAGCCGCGCCACGGCTGGGACAGGTTGGTCTGGAAGATGTCGCCGGCGTGGACATAGCTGCGCGCCCGCGCGATACGGGCCTCCATCCGGGCGCGCGCCAGGACCGGCGCCGGCGCAGCCGCGAACAGCCGCGCCGGCGCCGGCGGCGTGGATGTCGCCAGCGCGGCGGCGAAGGCCTCAGCGCGGGCACGCGCCGCACGTTCGCACTCGTCAGGCCGCGGCCACACGATCACCTCAGCGCTCCGCCGCTGGTGGTCGAAGGCGGCGACCTGATCATAAAGCCCAAGGTCCGCCAACGGCCAGGCCGGCCCGCGCTTGGGCGGGGGCAGCCGCTCAAACAAACCGCCCAGTTCATAACAGAAGAGGCCGGCGACGCCGCCGCAGAAGGGCGGCAGCTTCGGCGCAGCGGGTCTCATCGCGCCGCGCAGGGCGCGCAATGCCGCCAGAAAGGCCTCCGCGTCGCCGGAGCCGTCGCGCCACGTCAGGCGGCGGACCGGATCGCAGGTCAGGAAACTGAAGCGCCCAAGCGGGTGATCGCCGTCGGAGGCCAGCAACACTGCGCCGGGGCGCTCCGCCAGAGGCGCAAAGGCGATGATCGGATCGCGCCAGGTCAATGGCAGACGGACGGGCGGCACGGCGCATCAGGCTCCCACGACAGAGCATGACAGATGGCCTCGCACACCGCGATGTAAAGACCCCTCGCGCGGATCAGGCCTGCTGGCGGGGAGCCTGCACGAACAACAGCAGGCCAAGCCCGGTCACAAGCAGGATCAGGATCGAGGCAAGGCCGACCGCCTGGCTGTCATAGGCGCGCGTGAACCCCTCAACGAGCCAGGGCGCGAGCCAGAAGGTGGCAGTCCCCGACAGCGCGTACAGCCCAAAGATCTGCCCGGCCATCTCCACCGGGGCGAGCTGTGTGATCATGGTGCGCGCCGACGCATAGGCCGCGGTGATGGCCACTGCAGCAAAGGCGGCCACGGCGAGAAAGATGAGATCAGGCCAGGTCTCGAACAGCGGCGCCTGCCACGCGCTTGGCGCGCCTGGCGGAAAGGCAAGCAGCCAGAAGGCGCCGGTCGGCGATACGGACACCAGCGCGATCAGCGAGGCGATGATGAACAGGAGCTCAAGGATGAGCGCCCGCTTGGCCCCCAGCCAGTGATCGAGCCAGCCGCCGAGGAAACCGCCAAGCACCGCCCATAGCGACAGCCAGATGCCGTAGGCGGCCATCTCCAGCAATCCCCAGCCCATCACGCCCGCTGCAAACACGCCGCCGAACACAACGATGCCGCCCTTGCCATCGGCGAACAGCATCCGCGCCGCAAGAAACAGCGCCACGTGTTTGTGCGTCCGCAGGCTGCGGATGGTGGCCCACACCGACGAGAACCCCTCCCGGAACGCCCGCGGCCAGCTCAGGCCCGTCGCTGGCGCGTCGGGCACGAAAAGGAAGAGCGGAACTGCGAACACGAGGAGCATGACCGCCGCGATGGGCGCAACGATCCGTGAGGGCTCAAAGGCCTCACGCGACAGGCCGAAGGCGGGCTCCTTGGGTACGAAGCTCCAGTCCACATACCCAGGCAGGGCCAGGAACACGAAGACGAAGACGAGCGCGAGCACCGCGGCGGCGTTGCCGCTTGCAAGGCCAAGACCCGAGATATGCGGCAGCGCGCGCGGTCTGGCGGCCAGCGGCAGCATCGAATTGTGCAGGACCTCCGTGTAGTTGAACGCGACCGCGGCGGCGACCATCAATCCGAACGCCCAGACAAGCGGCACGCCGCCGTCCGGGCGCACCCACCACAACGAGAACACGATCGGCGCCATCAGACATACGGCGGCGGCCAGATACGGCTTGCGGTGGCCCGCCTTGTCGGCGGCCGCGCCAAGGAATGGCGCGGTGCACGCCACGATGACGCCGGCGACCTTGTGGATGGACGCCACCAGGGCCTGGCCCTGAGGGCCGCCTCCAGCGATTTCCTGCGCGAAGTAGGGGGCGAAGATGTAGATGGATACGAGGATCACGTAGGGGTTGCGGGCCGCCTCAAAGAGAGCCCAGGAGACGCCGGCGCGGTCGTAAACCTTCTCCCGGCGCGACGCTCCGGTCCCATCCGGGCCGCCCTGCGCACCGGTGATGTCCGCGGGCGGGGCCTCGTTCGCCTCTGGCGCCATGTCAGTCCTCCCCGCGCCGCCGCGCGCTGGCGGCAAGCTTAGGACGGACTGACCGACACTGGCGAGGGCGAATATGACCGCAGGCGGCGGGCATGCTTCTGTCGGAGCCGGCGCGTGCTATGGTGGGTCATGCCCGTTCAGGACAGCACAGCCCCCTCCTCTTCGATCGCGCCGCTGTCTCCACCGGCGGCGCCCCTGCTCGGAGCGGGCCAGAATGATGGGGGCCAGAATAATGGAGGCCAGAACATCGGGGAGCTGTCGCGCGAGGCAGAGCCGTCGCCACTCCAGCCGCCAGCCCCTGCCCCGGCCCGATCGCCTTCCCACCCGCCTGGCGGCGCACACCCTGGCGTCGCCGCCGTCGCCGTGGTCATCCCCACCTTCAACGAAGTGGACAACGTCGCCGCGACGGTCGCTGCCGTTGCGGCGGCGCTCGCCACGGAAGCCTTTGAACTGGTCTTTGTGGACGATGACTCAACCGACGGCACCCACGCGGCCATCACTGCGCTCGCCCGACGCGACCCGCGCATCCGCCTGCTGCATCGCATCGGCAGGCGCGGCCTGTCCTCCGCCGTGGTCGAGGGCGTGCTGTCCACCACGGCGCCGTTCGTTGCGGTGATGGACGCCGACCTGCAGCACGACGAACGGCTGCTGCCGCACATGCTTGCCGCGCTGCGCGATGGCGACGCCGACATCATCGTCGGCTCGCGCTACGCGGCCGGCGGCGGGATCGGTCAGTGGGACAGCCGACGCGCCGGTCTGAGCAGGCTCGGGACCCGTCTCGCCCGAATGACCACGCGCACGCCCCTCGCCGATCCCTTGAGCGGGTTCTTCATGATCACCCGGGACGCCTTCGATGGCGCTGCGCGTCGATTGTCCCTGCAGGGATACAAGATCCTCGTCGACGTTATGGCGTCCGCGCCGTCGCAGCTGCGCGTGCGCGAACTCGCCTACGCCTTCCGCCCCAGGCGCGCCGGGGTGAGCAAACTCGACACCCTGGTCGCCTGGGAGTACGCCACCCTCCTGCTCGACAAGACGATCGGCCAGATCGTGCCGGTGCGCTTCGTGATGTTCGCCGCCGTGGGGGGACTGGGCGTTGTGGTCCACATGGCGGTGCTCGCCGGCGTCTATCGCGGCGCCGGGATTGAATTCGCAGCCGCCCAGACATTGGCCGCCGTGACGGCGATGACATTCAATTTCGCCCTCAACAATCAGCTCACGTATCGTGACAGGCGGCGCAGGGGTCTTTGGGGTCTGGTCAAAGGACTTGCGAGCTTCTGCGCGGTGTGTTCGATCGGCGCTGTCGCCAATGTGGGCATCGCCGACTTCCTGTTCGACCGCGGCGAAACCTCTTGGTGGCTGGCCGGCATAGCGGGAATTGCCGTCGGCGCGGTATGGAACTACGCTGCCAGCGCCGTTTTTACGTGGCGCCGGTGACGCCGCAAAGCGAGGCACCACAGTGCGCCTGTTCGCCGCGATCCCAGCCCCCGATGACGTCGCCGACACGCTCGTGCGGCTGCAGCGCGGCGTGCCAGGCGCACGCTGGAGCCCGCGTGAGAACTTCCACATCACCCTGCGGTTCTTCGGCGAAACAGATGTGCGCAGGGCCGAGGACCTTGACGCAGAACTGCAGGCGATCGTCGCTGACCCGTTTGAGGTGGCGTTAAAGGGCGCTGGCCACTTCGGCGCCGAGGACCCGCACGCCCTGTGGATGGGGGTCGCAGCCAACCCTGCCCTTGAGGCGCTGGCGCGCAAATGCGAGCTTGCCGCCAAGCGCGCAGGACTCGCGTCCGACAGACGAGCCTATGCGCCGCATCTGACCATGGCCTATCTGGGGCGCACCCAACTCGATCGCGTCATGGCCTTCGAACGTCAGCACGCGCTGTTCGCCTGCGAGCCCTGGCGGGTCACCTGGTTCGGGCTCTACTCAAGCTGGACGGGCAGGCGGGCCTCCCACTATCAGCTGGAGCGCGAATACAGGCTTGGCTGATCACGCACCGCGGCGCAGCGCGCCCGCCAGACCGCCAGCTGTCAGCATGGCGCTATCCAGGAGCGCGGCTCCCACCGCCGCGCGGCCGGGACCGGCAATGTAGACCGGCTCCCAGACCGGCTGGAACTTCTCCTTGAACGCCCTCACGCCCTGAAAATTGTACAGCGCCTCGCCGTACTCGTAGACAAGTCCCCCAAGCAGACTGACCAGGGGCGCGCGCGCGCGCACATCCAGCCCTGCCAGAGGCGCCATCGAAAGATCAAAGGCGGCGTAGCCCTGCGCCTTCGCCCAGAAAATCAGCTCCGTCATAAGGTGATCCATGACGCCAGCCGGCGCATCCGGAGCGTAGCGCATGAGGTCGACTCCGATCCGGCTGCGGTCCCGGGTCGGCGTCAGGTTGGCGAACGCGGTGGCCTTGCCGTCCAGCATCAGCACCGCGAGCGGCGTTTCGCGCAGATAGTCCGGGTCAAACCGCCCGACGCTAAAGCCCTTCTCCTCGCCCGCATGGCGGGCAAGCCAGCCATCGGACACCGTCCTGAGCGCCTGGAAGTCGGGGGCGCCGCCGCCGGGCAGGTAGACCTGAAGGGTTGCGCCCAGACGTGCAAAGCGATTGCGGGAGGTGCGCAGATCCTGCTTCCTGCGGCCCTGCAGGCTGAAGTCGGCAAGCGGCACCAGCGCCCGCTCGCCGACTTTCTGCACCGCCAGACCAAGATCGACGCAGGCGGGCAACGCCTCTGGACCGATGCCGTAAAACACCGCGCGCGCCCGCGCTTCATCGGCCCGCTCAAGGAAACTCCACATCGTGTCGACGACGTCGCCGGACCGCCCCACCGGCCCGCCCATGGTCACCCATGAACGTCCGCGCACGGCGAACATGAGAAACGTCGCGCCACTGGCGGAAAAGTGGAAGGACTTGTCGCCCACGAACGCAAGCCAGGCGTCCGGGGTCGGCCGCTCTGCGGTTTCCACGATGGTTCGGATGCGCGACCGATCGAGTTGATCGAAGGCGAGCACGGAAGACGGCGGCGGGCGCAGGGCGAGCCACAGCATGAACAGAAGCAGCACTGCGGCGACGCCTGCGCTTGTACGGGCGAAGCGCGATGCGTCGCCCTGCAGGGAGAAACGCCCAAGCACGTCGATGTCGAAGGGCGAGGCCTCATAGCTGCCGAGCCCGATTGCGACGGATCCAATGACGGCGATGAAGGCAGCCGCAGTCCACGCCGCGGAGCGGCGCCCGCCCAGGGCGGCTGAGTGGCGATAGAACGCGCTGCGGAACGGCAGCATCGCGAGCGCCAGCCCGCCCAGAACCACCGCTTCCTCCCAACTCCAGCCCTTGGCGAGCGCCAAAGCCGCGCCCAGCACCAGGAGGCTCACCGCCGCCGTCCAGGCGGCGTCGATCCGGCGCACAATTCCCCACCCGAGCAGCAGCAAGCCGGCGCCAACCAGCCCGGAGAGGAAGTGCGAGGCCTCGATCACGCCCAGCGACGCGAGCCGCCTCAGCGCGCGCAAACGGTCGGGCTCGGCCGGCGTGGCCCCGGAGACGAGCAACATTGCGCCGGCGGCGAACACCACGACCGCGAACAGGGTGGGGGCGACCCCCGCCGCCACGAGCCGCGCCACGACGGCCGCGGGGCCAATCGCGCGTGACCGGCGCGGGCGGGCGTCGATGGGTCGGTGCTCAACGTCAATCTGGCTCGTCATGGGACCTTGCGCGGCCGAAGCACGAACCATCACCCTACCGGATCCGTCGCGAGCCGCCAAAGGCGGTGATGACGTTGCGAAACACTGGACAGGCCCCGCCGGGGGCATAATGTCGCGACCACACAGACCCTGAGGACGTGGAGGACGACCAATGGTCGATCTGGAGACATTCCGGAGCGAAACGCGCGATTGGCTGGAGGCCAATTGCCCTGCGAGCATGCGCATGCCAATGGGCGAAGACGATGTGATCTGGGGCGGTCGCACCGAAACCTACAAAAACCCTGACGCCAAGGCCTGGCTGGACGCCATGGCGAGCCGCGGCTGGACCGCGCCCATGTGGCCAAAACACTACGGCGGCGGCGGCCTCAGCGCCGCCGAAAACCAGATCCTGCAGGCGGAGCTGCGCCGCATCAAGGCGCGCCCGCCGCTGTTCTCCTTCGGCCTGTGGATGTTCGGTCCCGTGCTTCTGGAGTATGGCGATGAGGACCAGAAGATGGAGCATCTGCCCAAGATCGTGCGAGGAGAGATCCGCTGGTGCCAGGGCTACTCCGAGCCGGGCGCCGGGTCAGACCTGGCCGGCCTGCAGACGCGCTGCGAGGACAGGGGCGATCACTACCTGATCAACGGGCAGAAGATCTGGACCAGCTACGCCAACAAGGCAGACTGGATGTTCTGTCTTGTGCGCACCGACGCCAGCGTGAAGCACGAAGGCATCTCCTTTGTCCTGATCGACATGCGCACGCCCGGCGTGGAAACGCGCCCGATCAAGCTCATCTCCGGCTCATCGCCGTTCTGCGAGACCTTCCTCACCGATGTGAAGACGCCCAAGCGCAATCTTGTCGGGCGGCTCAATGGCGGTTGGGAGATCGCCAAACGCCTCCTCATGTACGAGCGCGCCAATATCTCTGCATCCGGTTTCGGGGCCGGCGCAGGGCTTGACCTCGTTGAGGCGGCGCGCAGCCATGTAGGCCTTGCGGACGGCGTTCTGGCGGATGGCGATCTGCGCGCGCGCATCGCGCGCTTCAAGATGACGGAACGCGCCTTCGGCCTGACCGTGCGGCGGGCCCAGGAGGAGGCGAAGGCCGGCGGGGACGTCGGTCACCTTGCATCGATGTTCAAGGCGGCGGCGGCGACCATGAACCAGGAAAAATGCGAACTGCTGATCGAGGCCCTCGGAGCGGACGGGCTCGGCTGGGAGGGCGACGGTTTCGACCCCGGCGCCCTGAAAGCCACACGCGACTGGCTGCGCTCGAAGGGCAACTCCATTGAAGGCGGCACCACCGAGGTCAACCTCAACGTCATCGCGAAACGCGTACTCGGCCTGCGGGATCATCAGTAGGGAGCATCTCAGCATAACAGGCGCCGCCGCGCTGCCGTCCTGCCGCCTCAAGCGCGCTCGCCTCGGGACTGACTGCAGTGGGACCTGGTGCAGGGGCGCCGACCGCAGTGGCCAGGGCGCATCCGGGGCAGCCCTTTCTGCGCGACCACCGCAGTCGGCGAACCGGGCACGGCGACGGGATGGCGCTTCGGATGGCTGTATGACGGGCGCGCCGGGCGGCCTCCAGCGAAGTTCGAGCCGTCCCGGCCGGACTGCGGGGACCAACTGCGGGGACCAACTGCGGGGACCAACTGCGGGGACCCATCGTGTCGCGACGCAGAATCTGGATTTCAAACCTCAGCATCAATGCCGTAACATCAAGGGACGCATCTCATGTCACTCGCGCTGACCGAAGACCAGCAACTCCTGAAAGACTCCGCACGCGGCTTTTTCGCGGACAAGGCGGGCGTCGCGAACCTGCGGGCCAACCGCGAAGCCCGCAGGCCGTATGACGAGGCCCTGTGGAGTGAGATCGTCGCCATGGGCTTTCCCGGCGCACTCATACCTGAGGCGCACGGCGGGTCAGAAATGGGTTTCCGGGCCATGGGCGTGGTGCTCGAAGCGGCCGGGCGCACGCTGGCCGCGTCGCCCCTGCTGCAAACCGGTCTGGTCGGCGCATCGGCGTTTCTGATCGCTGGAGAGCCCGCAGAACGCGACGCCTATCTCGCCAGGATCGCGGCCGGCGACATCACCGTGGCGCTGGCGGTGGACGAGGCCGCCCACCATGATCCGGTCAAAATCGCCCTGGCCGCCAGACGAACGGGGTCTGGCTGGAGCCTGTCAGGAACGAAGCGCTTCGTCGCCGATGGCGGCACGGCCGATTTGCTGATCGTCGCTGCACGCACCGCTGGCCAACCCGGCGATGCGCACGGACTGACGCTGTTCTATGTCGACGCGCACGCGCCAGGCGTGACCCGGCGACCGCTGGCGGCGGTCGACAGCCGCGGCTACGCCGACATCCATTTTGACGCCGTGGCTGTGGACGGGAGCCAGATCCTCGGCATCGTCGACGAAGGCATGGCGCCGCTCGAGCGTCTGCTTGACGTGTCGCGCATCGGGGTGGCGGCTGAAATGCTGGGCGCGATCGACAGTGCATTTGAGATGACCATGGACTATCTCAAGACGCGCACGCAATTTGGCCAACTCATAGGCTCGTTCCAGGCGCTCCAGCACCGGGCGGCGAAAATGCTGGTTGAAATCGAACTCACCCGATCCTGCATCGTTGCGGCCCTGGACGCACTGGACAATGGAGCCAATGACATTCGCGAGTGGGCCTCACTCGCCAAGGCGCGCGCCGCTGACACGCTTCATCTGGTCAGCAACGAGACGGTACAGATGCACGGCGGCATCGGCATGACGGATCAGCATGATGCGGGCCTCTATCTCAAGCGTGCGCGCGTCCAGGAGGCGCTCTACGGTTCGGCGGGTTTTCACCGCGACCGCTATGCGCGCCTGATGGGGCTGTAACCCCGTCGCGGGCCGTCAGATATCGAAGGAGACGCCCTGGGCGAGGGGCAGGGCGCGCGAATAATTCACAACCTGCGTCTGACGGCGCATGTAGGCCTTCCAGGCGTCAGATCCGCTCTCGCGCCCTCCGCCGGTCTCCTTTTCACCGCCGAATGCGCCGCCGATCTCAGCACCGGACGATCCCGTGTTGGCGTTGGCGATACCGCAATCCGAGCCAAGGGCGGACAGGAAGCGTTCGCTTTCACGCATGTCGGTCGTGAAGATCGCCGAGGAAAGGCCCTGCGCGACCCCGTTCTGCAACGCGATGGCGGCGTCGAAATCATCCTCGCGCAGCACATAAAGAATCGGGGCGAATGTTTCGCTGCGAACGGTTTGCGTCTGAGAGGGCATTTCCACGATCGCGGGGCGGACGTAATAGGCCTGAGGCGCCGTATTGCAGGCGACGCGCTCGCCGCCAAAAACCACCCCGCCCTCACGACGCGCCGCATCAAGGGCCGCCCGCATCGCCTCGAAAGCATGTCCATCTATCAGTGGACCAACCAATACGTCGGGGTTGCGCGGATCTCCCACGCGCAGCGTTGCATAGACCCGCTTCAGCCTGGCCAGAAGTTCATCGGCGACAGCGCTGTGGACGATCAGTCGGCGCAGGGTGGTGCAGCGCTGGCCCGCAGTGCCGACGGCGGAGAACGTTATCGCGCGAAGGGCGAGGTCCAGATCGGCTGAGGGACGCACAATCATGGCGGCGTTGCCGCCCAGCTCCAGAAGTGTGCGTTTGAGACCGCCCGCCGCCGCTGCAGCGACGGACTTTCCCATCCGGGTCGATCCCGTTGCGGAGACAAGTGCAATGCGCGGATCGCCGGCGATAAGCGCGCCGAGGTCAGGGCCGCCCTGAACCACCTCGACCAGACCCTCAGGCGCATCAGGCCCAAAGGCGCGACAGGCCTCCTCAATCGTCACGCGTACGGCGGCGGCGGTCAGCGGCGTCTTTTCAGACGGCTTCCAAACCACGCTGTCCCCGCACACCAGAGCGAGAGCCGCATTCCAGGCGAATACCGCGACGGGAAAATTGAAGGCGGAAATGACCCCAACCGGACCCAGCGGATGCCAGCGCTCCAGCAGGTGGTGGCCGGGCCTCTCCGAGGGCATCGTCAAACCATAGAGCTGGCGGGACAGTCCGACGGCGAAGTCGCAGACGTCGATCATCTCCTGTACTTCGCCGAGCCCCTCAGAAAGGATCTTGCCGTTCTCCAGCGTCACCAGGAGACCAAGGTCGCCTTTGCGCCCGCGCAGCACCTCCCCCCAGAGGCGCACGAATTCGCCCCTGCGCGGAGCAGGAACCGCGCGCCAGGCGTGAAAGGCGGACTGCGCGCGGGCGATTCTGGCGCCAGCCTGGTGTGCGTCATCAAGGGACACGCTGCCAAGCCAGGCCCCGTCAATCGGCGAATGCGACCCAAGTCCGGGCGCCGCGATGACGCCTAGGCGCGCCAGCAGATCTTGCGTTGTCATTGCAGCCCCTCGCTCAAGCCGTGTCCGCCAGGCCCTGCCTGCCCGGTCATTCCCGCCAGGTCCTGGCCGACCAGTCCTGACCACGTCGCAGGGACGCTGGACAGACGCCCACACGCACGCGACGGGCGAGCCTGCGAACCACCCGCCTGCGCGAAGGCACCATGCAAATGGCGCACAGCAGCGGTCAAGGGTGCGCCGCGCCCGCGCTGTTCCCACGGCGCAGCCGCCACGCACGCCCCGTGCGGCGCGGTGTCGCCACATTCACCCGACACAGTGCAGAAAGCCCGCACCGGACAAGGCCGGCGGCCTGCGCGCACGCCGGCGTCCGCGATGAACATCCGCGGACGCGTGAATGCTTGCTCCCGGATTCAGGCTCCCGGATTCAGGCGCCCGGATTCAGGCGCCCGGATTCAGGCGCCCGGATCCAGGTCCGCGGATTCAGGCGCCCGGAGAAGGCGCGGCCACAGAAGACGGCGCAGCCGCTTGCGGGCCGCCGCCACAGGCCGCATCATCCCCGCGCCAGCATGCGAGGCCGAGCATGGAACAGGCAAGATGCAGTCCCGCCGAAGGTCCGCCCATATCGCCCTGGCGCGCTGCGGCGCTGCGCCTTGGCGGCGCCTGCATCAGTGTGGCGGTGTGGAGCGGGGTCGCAGGTGCGCATGAACCGCCGATCAGGGCTGGGTCCACGGGACATTATCTGGACGCCGCCAATGCGGCCGGGCGCCTTGACCCCGCAGACGATCTCACCGCCACCGCACGCGCCCTCCTGGCGGCCTACATTGCTGATCCGCAGGCGGGTTCGCTGGATATGGTGCTGCGCGCAGAACATGCGGCGCGCCAGGCGCTCGTTCTGGACCCGTCGAACATTGAGACGCAGCTTCAACTTGCCATCGCCATAGGGCTCAAGGCGCGACGCGTCAGCCTCGCGGAAGTGATCGCCCAGGACTACATGGGCCAGGGACGCACGCTGTTTGAGGGCGTGCTGGCGCTCGCGCCGGAAAACGCCTGGGCGCACGCCGTCAAAGGCGCGTGGAATCTTGAAATCGTGCGGCGCGCGCCTGACCTGGCGGCGCGCATGATCGGGGCCAGCCTGAAGTCTGGCATGGACGCCTACGAGCGCGCCCTCGCCCTCGCCCCTGCCGATCCAGCCATCGCCTACCAGTACGGGCTAGCACTGCTGGCGCTCAACGCACCGCGATATCGTTCCAGGGCGCGTGCGGTGCTCACAGCAGCCCTCGCCAGTCCGACCGGGTCGGCCTTCGATCAGGCGATGCAGGAGCATTCGGCCCGCCTGCTGGCCGCCCTGGACGCGCAGGACGACACGGCGCTGCGCCGCCTGGTCGCACAGGGGCTGTCCTGAACCGCCCAGGCCTGTGGACGCCCATCCGGATCCGTGCGCAGCAACGCGGCCACGGGCGTGTATCGACCGCCCGCCCCGGACGGCGGGTCGGGGACAGTGTTCGCATCCGCCCGCGCGATTACGCTGCAGTCATGCCCTCACGACATGTCGCCGGAATGGTCGGCGCGCATTAGGTTTGGCGTATGAGTGCTCATCTTGTGTTCAAGATCCTGCGGGCGGAAGAACCGCTGCATGGTCCCTATCCCGGCGCCCCGGCCGATATCGTCGACGGCTATGTGCACCTCTCCGCCCACGATCAGGTCGCCCCCACGCTGGCGCTGCATTTCAGCGACGTGAACCGGGTCTGGGTGCTCGGATTTGACGCGGCCGAGCTCGGACCGGAGCTGCGCTTCGAGCCGTCACGCGGCGGTGCGCTGTTTCCGCATCTCTACGGCGTCCTTCAGCTTGATCTGGCCAGATCCCGCACCCTCCTCGCACGTGATCAGAACGGCGTCTGGCCGGAGCTGGCCGCCTCATGAGCCTGGCTGACCTCGCCGCACGCGGCTTGCGCCTGCTGGATCCGGAAGACGCGCACAACCTTGCGATCCGCGCTCTGGCCCTGGGACTGGGTCCCCGGGCGGCGCCTGCAGGCGGCGCGCTGCGCGTGGACCTCGCAGGGCTGAACCTGCCAAACCCGCTGGGCCTCGCAGCCGGGTTTGACAAGAACGCGCAGGCGCCGGACGCGATGCTGCGCGCCGGCTTCGGTTTCGTCGAATGCGGCACGGTGACGCCGCGCCCTCAGGCCGGAAATCCGCGCCCACGCCTGTTCCGCCTTGTCCGGGACGGGGCCGTCATCAACCGCATGGGCTTCAACAACGCTGGCCTTGAAGCATTCGCCCGCCGCCTGGAAACGCGTCTGGCGCGCGGTCACACCGGCGTCGTCGGCGCCAATCTGGGGGCCAACAAGGACAGCGAGGACCGCAGCGGCGATTATGTGACGGGCCTGGATCGGCTGTGGGGGCTCGCCAGCTATTTCACCATCAACATCTCTTCGCCCAACACGCCGGGTCTGCGCGGTCTGCAGGATCGAGGCGCGCTCGAGGCCCTGCTGGAGCGCGTGTGCGCCTGTCGTGCACTGAAGTCCGGCCGGGCGCCGCTTTTCCTCAAGGTCGCGCCGGATCTCGACGAGGCGCAGATCGCGGAAATCTCAGCCGTCACCCTGCAGTCGGGGATTGACGGCCTGATCGTGTCGAACACGACGACCGCACGCCCGGATAGCCTCGTCAGCACCCATAAAGCCGAAACCGGGGGGCTGTCAGGCAAACCACTGCTGGCGCCGTCCACCCGTGTGCTCAAGGCCTTCTCAGACCATGTGGAAGGCCGGCTCGCCCTGATCGGGGTTGGCGGGATCGCCTGCGCAGATGATGTGCGCGCCAAATTTGCAGCCGGCGCGCGCGCCGTGCAGCTCTATTCGGCGCTGGCGCTTCAGGGACCGGCCTTGATAGGGCGTATCCTGCATGAACTCGACCGGCCGCAGCAGGGATGAAAATCCGCCAACCGACGTTTTGAAAGGATGCAGGCATCGCGCCGATGCGCAGCACCGGACGCGGCGACGCCTGAAACCGGCATGCATTCGGGCGCGAGTCTCATCGCGCGCGCAAAGTCCTGCGGGCGGCTCCTTTGGATGCGGGCCCATTGGCCGCCATCCGTGAACGACCTTGGACCAGACCGAACGCCTGGCGGCGAGGCAGCCGGCGCGCAGCGCCGTGCTGCAGACCCCGATTGGCAGGTCCTGGCCGGGCAGATCATCACTGAGCAGGCCAAAACCGCGCCAGACCGCCTCACCGCATCCCCCTATCCTGGCGCCCTGCCAGCGCCATCAGGGAGCTATCGCGTCCAGGAGACGCAGGATCTCGTCAAAGTTGAGAGCCGCTTCGGCCGGATAGGCGAATACGGCGCGGACCACCCGCGCGGGATCGACCAGTATGGCGAGGCGCGCCTCATCCGGCGCCTCCCCCAAACCCAGCGCGCACGCCGCGCGGGCGTCCACATCGGCCAGGATCGGAAACTCGACACTGACGTTCTGTGCGGTCTCGATCGCGGCCAGCCAATCAAGATGATGGGACAGGCTTCCGTTCGAGCGTACGAGCAGCCTGACCCGCCGGGCTGCGAACACCGGTTCGAGGCGGGCGGCGGCGCCGATCTGTGTCTGACTGAGTGCGTTATGGGTGCTCGGGCAACCAAGCACCAGCACCCAGTCGGCGCCGGCCCAGTGGGGAAAATGGATGCGCCCGAGGGTCGAATCCTGTTCAAAATCCGCCACACGCGCGCCGGGAAAAACGGCCATGACCAGCGTCCTGCCGCCCCCGCTGAGGGGGCCGGCGCGGTCATATGCCAGAACCCCGATGCGCGCCAGCCGGTATGCCCTGGTTGGCGAGCGGAAAGCACGAACCATGCGCGGCGACCTCGATCATTTGCACCGGCTGGTGATCATGCGGCACGCCAAGGCCGAACAGCGCGCCATGGCGTCGCTTGATTACGATCGCGCCCTCGCGCCACGCGGATGGCGCGACGCCGCAGACATCGCGACACGCCTCGTCGACATTGATGTGCGCCCCGACATCGTGCTCGTGTCGGCGGCGTTGCGCACCCGCCAGACATGGCAGGCCGTCGCTGCGGCGTTCCCGGACGCGGCGCCTGTGTTTCTGGACAGCCTCTATGACGCAGCTGCGCCGAGACTGCGCGCCGCATGCGTCGAACACGGCGCGCTGCGCACCACGGTCATGGTGGTCGCGCACAACCCCGGCGTGCACGACTTCGCCGTCGCCCTGCTGCGCGAAGGCGGCGGCGCCCATGATCCGCCGGCGCGGGCGCTCACCGGCGACATGCCCACCTCAGGCTGCGCGGTATTTGATCTGTCAGCCGAACACGCCCCCCGACTGACGGCCTATTTCGTGCCGCGCGATCATGGGTGAGCAGCAGCCGCGGGCGACGCCTCGGGGAACGAACCTGGCGGACAGCGCCGGCCACGGCGGCGCTGCTCCGCATCCGGAGACCTGCAGGCCGTAGCGCATTCACCCTCGCCCCGGACCGACAGGTCGCCTATGGGATGCACTCCTGAACATGCGCCGATGGGGACGCGCCTGAGGGCGCGGCGCGGGTGAGTCCCGCGCCAGAGGGGGGGACGCGCCTGAGGGCGCGGCGCGGGTGAGCCCCGCGCCAGAGGAGGGGGCAGGCTGGTGGGATGGACGGCGACCGGATTGGCCGCGCTGGGGTGCGCTGCACTGTGGGCCATCGCGCTCATCGCGCGCCGGACGCGCGACCCCCTGAAGCCCAACCTGATCCCTGACCGGCTGCTCGAAATGATCGCGCTGGGCTGCCTCGTGGTCCTCGCCATTCATGCGTTGAACCTCGCGGGCATCAAAACGGGTCAGGGAAGACCCGGGCCTTGAACCGGGTCGCCTGCGGGCGTTGCAGGGCGCGGCCAGCGGTGGCTCTTTGGGGGCGGCCAGACGATTTTCGTCGCACTCTACCGCGCAGGCCGCTTGGGCGACCGCGTGCGCGACTGGGCCACGATCCAATCGGCAATGGCGGTTGTCACATCGTCATTGAACGCCGGAGCGGTTACCGTAGGCCCCATGACGGGCGTATCGATGGTGAAACCATGACCGGTTTCGGGAAAGGACCGGAAGACCGCCGCGCCAGGGCGCAGCCGATTGATGATCTCAACAATGCGCCTGGGATCGCGGTCGCCTGCGACGGCGACATCGAACTCGCCGTAAAGCGACAGGACAGGCGCGGTCACCCCGGACCAGGCCGCCTCAACGCGCTGATCATCCGCACCGCGCCAATAACTGACGGTGCGCCCCATGAAGCTCTCCGCGCTGTCCCAGCCAAGCGCCTCCTCAAGCAGGGCCTGCGTTTCAGGGTCGTTCCCGACGATCTCCGTCAGCGGCTGGTCGGTCTCAAAAATCCGGCGGATGATGGGACCCAGTGCATCGGCAAGCGCCGTCGCCACGGCCGCATCGCCGCCTGTCACGCGCAGGTTCTGAAGACGGAAACTATCGTCAAGATAGTCCATCCAGCGCCGGACGACCGCGCCGAACACGATCACGCCGGCAGGCATCGGACCGCCCTGATGCAGCAGGGGCGCCTGGAAAGCGCCCATTGAGTGCCCGAACACGAAGATGCGATCAGGACTGACTCCGTGCACCTCGATCAGTGCGCGATAGCCGGCCTGCAGGGCCGCAAGTTCTGTGGAGAAATCGGTCGCCGCGCAGGGCGCGCCGCCGCGGCTGTCGCCCATGGCCGGCTTCTCCACGCGATAGGTCGCAATCCCCCGCGCGGCGAGATTTCCAACAATCTTCCCATAGGGATGGGTCGGCCCAGGCGACTCGACAGATCTGCAGGCGACGCCCGGCAGAAAATATACGACAGGCCCGCCTGGAGCCGCGGCATGCGGCGTGACGAGAATATCGCGCAGGAGGCCGCCCTGGAACGGCACGCCGCCCAGCTGCGTGATCGCGTTCGGATACGCCTCAACTCCGGGCGCGGTCGCCGGGGCGGACAAGGTCATGGCGCGGCCCGCCCGTCGGATCTCAAATGTCACGCTGTCGCCTGCAATCAGATCACTGGCGATTCTCGCCACATCCCAGGGGTCGGCGACGGGCTGTCCGTTGATCGATGTGATGATGTCGTCCATGCGCAAGCCGGCATTGGCCGCGGTCGCACCATCGAGGACCGCTTCGACCTCAAGGCTTTGGTAGCCGGGCGACGCGGCAAGGCCGAGTTGCACCCGGCGCGGCAACTCGTCGGCGCGGACCCCGCCCGCGCTCGCGCCGGCAAGACCGGCGAGCGTCAGCCAGACCATGGCCGGACCGGCCAGTGCGACCTTGCGCAGGGCATACCGCAGCCGGCCAGCACGCCCAATCCCGGCATGACTGACGCCTGCATGACTGACGCCTGCATGACTGGCGCCTGCATGACTGGCGCATCCATGCCAGGCCCCGACAAAGCGGGCCATCCCGGAGTGGGCCATCCCGGAGTGGGCCATCGCCAAGGTCAAACGCCGCTCCGTCATGTCGCCCCCTCATGATCGCAGGGGACCAGAGACCGCGGTTTTAAGGACCGCACAAGGGGGACCCTGCGCCGGCGGGGCGCAGCCGCTCATGCGCGGTGGCGCAGCCGCCGCTCAGGTCGGCCTTTGACGGCAGGCGCAAAGCGGGCGAACCTGCCGCCGGCGGGTCGCTCCTGGTCTTGCTTCGGCGTTGCACGTTCCCGTGAACCGCAGACGCACTGACGCGACGGCGCGCCGGAGCGCACAGGCGCGTCCATTCGGAGGAACGACATGACGCATGCTGCGATCGCCCGCCAGCAGCCGCGCTGGGTGCGCGCTGTCAAAGCGCTGCGCGAGCGCAAGATGCTGGCGATGCTTCTGCTCGCTCTCGCGGCGGGCATTCCCTATGGCGCCGTGCTTGGCACGCTCAATGCCTGGCTGACCGCCGAAGGCGTCAAGCCAGCGCAGATCGGCATCCTGAATTTCATTATCCTGGCCTACAGTTTCAAACTGATCTGGGCTCCAGCCTTTCAGCGGGCCTGGTTTCCCCGCATCGCTGTCTTCGGCCTCGCGAAACTTGGCCCGCGACGGGGCTGGCTGATGTCGATGCAGCTGCTGATCGCCGTGCTGCTCGGCTTTCTTGCGCTGTCCCAGCCGGCCACCCAGGTGGGCTACCTCGCCCTCGTCAGCGTTCTGATCGCCATCGCTTCCTCCGTTCACGACATCGTCTTGGACGCCTGGCGCATCGAAATCGCCGAGAGCGACGAAGACAAGGACCTGATGTCGGCGCTTTATCAATTCGGCTATCGGCTCGCCGGCCTGTTTACCGGACTGTTCGCCCTGCTCATGGCGGAGATCGTGGACTGGTCGGTGGTCTATCTCATCATCGCCCTCGGCATGGCGCTCGCCTCGGTCGGCACACTCGTTGCCCGCGAACCGACGCTGTGGGCCACGAACGGCGCAGCCGCGGGCGAACCCCAGAGCACCTCCCCTCAGAACCGGGCCCCTGAAGACAGTGGGGCCCCACAGGAGCGGCCCACATTCGCCGCGGGACTGTCGACGGGGCAACTCAAATGGGCCACGGGCCTGGTCGCGCTGGGATGGCTGATTGCAATTGCGATGATCGTCTCATTCGTCGTCGCATCCCTCACAACCGACCCGCCGCCCAGCGCCGCCAACTTCACCCGCATGCAGGCCCCGATCATCGTTCTCCTCGCCGTTGTCGCGCCGGGTGCGGCGGCAGCCTTTCTGCTGCGGCTCAATGCGCGCCCAGGCGGCGAAGTCGCACAGCTGCGCGGGCCCATCGACCGGGCGGCCTCAGCATTCTTCCGAACTGTGCTGGATCCCCTGATGGACCTGGTGGAACATCTCAAATGGGCCGCCGTTTTGGTGATGGCGCTTGTGCTCATGTACCGCTTCGTCGATCTCATCTGGGGCGGCTTTGCGTTTCCGTTTTATCTTGGCACGGAGAATGGCGCGCTTGGCCGCTCCAATGCCGATGTCGCACTGGCGTCGAAGACGATCGGGGTGTTCATGACCATCGCCGGCGCGGCGATCGGTGGCGCAGCGCTCATCGCCTTCGGCCGGATGCCCTGCCTGTTCGCCGGGGCCGCCATCTCTGCAGCCACAAACCTGCTGTTCGCCGATCTCGCTGCCGGCGGCGCAGGCATGGACGCTTTCCTGTCAGCAAGCGGCCTGTCGACGCTCTTCGGCGCACTTCAGGTCGAACCGGGTCTGGCGCGCCTCATTGTGGCGATCGGCGGCGAGAACCTGGCCGGCGGTTTCGCCAGCGTGGCCTTCGTCGCCTATCTGACCGCCATGGTGAATCCGAAGTTCGCCGCGGTGCAGTACGCCCTGCTCGGATCGCTCACGATGTTGATCGGCTCGCTCGGGCGCGCTGAACTCGGGGTTTACATTGAGCAGCACGGGTTCCGCGACTTCTTCGTCCTGACGGCCTGGCTTGGAACCATCGCCGTCGTCCTGAGCGCGTTTGAGTGGCTGCGCCACGCCTGGACGGCGCGCCGCGCGCCGCCGGCCCAGACGCAGCCGACGGCTTCCGGGCCGCCGACAGTCTGAAACAGGCGCCCGGCTGAAACAGGCGCCCGGCTGAAACAGGCCCCCAGCGCGCGTCAGCCGCGTTCGCCGGCCGCCTCGATGACGTCCTCGAACGTCTTCAGACCGGGCTTGGGCGAACACACCAGAACCGCCATGTTGCCGGGCAGGTGCTTGTTATCGAGCATTTTTTCGTGCGCATCCGGGATCGACTCCCAGGTGAACACCTCGCTCATGCACGGGTCGATGCGCCGCTCGATGACAAGCTGATTGGCCGCGGAGGCCTGCATCAGGTTGGCGAAGTGGCTGCCCTGGACGCGCTTCTGGCGCATCCACAGGAAACGCGCATCCATCGTCAGGTTGAAGCCGGAAGTCCCCGCGCAAATCACCACCATGCCGCCACGCTTGGCGACGAACACAGAGACAGGGAATGTCGCCTCGCCGGGGTGCTCAAAGACGATATCGACATCCTTGCCGCCCGTATGCTCCCAGATGGCTTTGCCGAACTTGCGGGTCTCGCGCATGTAGTCATTGAATTCAGGGCCGTTTACCTTTGGGAGCTGACCCCAGCATTTGAACTGTGAGCGGTTGATCACGCCCTTGGCGCCCATGGACAGGACGTAATCCGCCTTCGAATCATCTGATACGACGCCAATCGCGTTCGCCCCGGAAACGGCGCACAGCTGGGTGGCGAACACGCCAAGCCCGCCAGAGGCGCCCCAAACCAGCACGTTCTGCCCTGGTTTCAGGATGTTGGGACGAAAGCCGAACAGCATGCGGTAGGCCGTCGCGAGCGTGAGCGTGTAGCAGGCGCTCTCTTCCCAGGTCAGGTGCTGGGGCCGCGCCATGAGCTGGCGCGCCTGGACGCGGGTGAACTGCGAAAACGCGCCGTCCGGCGTTTCATAGCCCCAGATCCGCTGGCTCGGCGACAGCATCGGATCGCCGCCGTTGCACTCCTCGTCATCTCCGTCATCCTGGTTGCAGTGGATCACAACCTCATCGCCCGGCTTCCAGCGCTTCACCTTCGAACCAACCGCCCAGACCACCCCGGACGCATCAGACCCCGCGATGTGATATGGCTGGCGGTGAAAATCCAGAACCGACACCGGCTCGCCCAGCGCAGCCCACACGCCGTTGTAATTGACCCCGCCGGCCATCACGAGCACGAGCACCTCGTCCTCGCCGATGCGATGGGTCGGCACGACCTCGCGCTGCATGGCGCTGCCAGGCCGCCCGTGGCGGTCCTTGCGAATGGTCCACGCCCACATCCTTTCCGGCACATGGAAGCGCGGCGGGATCTCCCCGGGCTCATAAAGATCCTTCAACGGCTGAGGTTCCGATTTCGCGACGGCGGTCATGTCGGGCGACTCCGCTTGGCCAGGGATGGCGCGGGTCGGCGCGCGCCCGCCTGACCATCCGCAGTCCGATGAGACGACGATCAGCTGCGTCCCGCCCCAGAATCCTGGCGACCGGCGCGTCCGACCTGCGTCATGGGCCCCCTTCGCCCCATGCGCGCTGGGTGAAGATAGTGTTGAAGACGCGACAGCCCAGGCGCAAGAGTTTCTTGGCCGCCAGGGCGTCGAGGCTCCGCGCCCTGTCGTCGCGCCCCGGCGTCACAACCCCGGCGTCACAACCCCGGCGTCACAACCCTGGCGTCGCCCCCTGTCCTCGGGGCCAACCATGCCAGCCGACCCAGGGCCCAGCCGACCCAGGGCCCAGCCGACCCAGGGGCCCGTCGACCAAAGGGGCCCGTCGACCAAAGGGGCCAGCCGCAGCAGAGGACGTGAGCGCGGCGCAGGCGCCATCGCCCCGGGAGGGCCGTGCTGCAGTGCGCTGGCGCACGCAGGGTCCGGCGACGGCGCGCAGCCTTCGCTTTGCCCCATTCTGCGCTATGGTGATCCCATGAGCTTCTGGTCCCGCCTCGCCGAATTCGCCCACCGGGCCTTCGACCTGGACGCGGCGCCGGCACACCGCCTGGATCCGGGGGACCCGTGCGCGCCCGATGCGGACGACGTCGGCTTCACCATTGCAGTGGTCGGACTGGCGGCCAAGATGGCGCGCGCCGATGGGTGCGTGACGCGCGATGAGGTTGAGACCTTCCTGCGGGTCTTCAAAGTCGAGCCGCGCGAGGAGGGCAACGTCAGGCGGGTGTTTGATATTGCCCGCCAGAGCGTCGCCGGGCACGAAGCCTATGCGCGCCAGATCGCGCGACGCTATCGCGACCGCCCATGTCTGCTCGAGGACGTGCTGGACGGTCTCTACGCAATCGCCCGGGCAGACGGAACAGCGAGCGTTGAGGAACTTGAATACCTCGATCGGGTGGGCGCCCTCCTGGGTCTTGCGGCGTCGGATCTGCGGCGCATCCGCGCTGCGCATCTTGGACCTGAGCCGGATGATCCCTACGCAGTCCTGGGCGTCGCAGCCGATGCGAGTGACGCTCAGATCCGGCGCGCCTGGACGAAGCTCGCCAGCGACTATCATCCCGATGCGATGGCTGGCCGAGGCGCGCCTGCCGAGTTTCTGAGCATCGCCCACAACAAGATGGCGGCGATCAACACCGCCTACCACAAAATCATGAATGAACGGCGCGAATCCATCACGGCCGGTTGACGTCGGCTTGGCGGGATCCAAAGTATGGTCGACATCAGAGTGAAGGGCCTTGCGATGCTGAAACGCCCCGTGCAGTGGCTGAGTCCCCTCATGGATCTTGGGCTGGCGCTTGCGCTTTTCGCGGCCGCTGGCCTCGCCGCGCTCGGCGCAGCCGTCTTGACCGGCGTCATGTGGCTGGCGGGCGTCGCGTTCAGGCTGATCGAGCCGCCGGGAGAGACGCGCCTGAGGGCGCTTCCCGTGCGACGAAATCCGCGCGGCTGGACGGTTGATCGCCCCTCCAGGTAACGGTGGCGCCGCCACGGCGCACACGGCGGGCTGCGCGGTGCGCCCAACGGCGCGATGGACGGCGACAGCGCGATATTGGCGCTGCGCCCTGTTTCCCCCTCAGACTTCTTCCCCGTCAGACTTCCTTGACCCGGGCCGCCAAGCCCTGCTTCGTGGGCGCCCGACATGACGCCGCGCGATTTCATCCTGCTGTTCCTGGCCTGCCTGTTCTGGGGGCTCAACCTCGTCATCACCCGTTGGGTCGTGACCGAGGCCGCGCCGCCCCTGTTCTATGCGACCATGCGGTTTGGACTGATCGCGCTGACGCTCATGTGGCTGCTGCGCCCGATCCCGAAACAATTCACCACCCTCGTCCTGATCGCGATGTGCATCGGCGGCGGCAATTTCGCGCTGCTCTTCATCGGGCTGCAGAACGCTCCGGCGTCGGCGGCGGCGGTCGCCGGCCAGCTCGGACTGCCGTTCACCACCCTGCTGTCGATGGCCTTCCTTGGCGAACGCGTGCGCTGGCGACGCGGACTCGGCATGTGCCTGGCCTTCGCCGGCGTCGTCATGATCGCTTTCGATCCGCAGGAGTTTGGATTTTCGTTCGGCCTTCTGCTGGTGATCGGGGCCGCCTTCATCGGATCCATCGGCGGGGTCTTGATGAAGAAATTCGAGCCGATCCCGGCCCTGGCCATGCAGGCCTGGGTGGGCCTGCTCTCCGTTGGCCCGCTGGGCGCGCTGACGGCGATTTTCGAACCGACCGCGGTGAGCGAGGTCGCCTGGGGCGACTGGCGCCTGTGGGCCGCGACCGCGTTTTCAGTGGCGCTCGTCTCGCTGTTCGGGCACGGCGTCTATTACATGCTGGTGAAGCGGTATGAGGTAACCCTCTTGACCCCGCTCACGCTCATGACTCCGATCTGGGGCGTGGTGTTCGGGATCGTTCTCCTCGGTGAACCGGCGACAGTGAAGCTCGCCATCGGAGGCGCAGTTGCGCTGCTGGGCGTCCTCATCATTGCGGTGCGGCCGAACGCAAGCCTGCCGCGCCTGGCGTTTTGGAGCGGGATGAAATGACCCTGCAGGATATCCTGTCCATCCCCTCGCCTAACTTTGACGACCGACCGCCTGACGCAAGGATAGACCTCATCGTGCTGCACTACACCGGCATGCAGGACGGAGCGGCGGCGCTGGCCCGCCTGACCGATCCAGCCCCGGTCGCCGGACGTTATCCGGGCCCGTGGCAGGATCCCGCGATCGACCCCGCCACCGCCCTGGCCCGCGTCAGCGCACACTATGTCATCGAGGAGGACGGGCGGATCTTCACCCTGGTCCCGGAGGAGAAGCGCGCCTGGCATGCGGGCGCCTCGCACTGGCGCGGACGCGACAACGTCAACGCCAGCGCCATCGGGATTGAACTCGTCAACGGCGGCCATGACTTCCGGCTGCCGGGCTTCGCCCACGCCCAGATAGAGCGACTGATCGCCCTGCTGCGCGACATCCAGAACCGGCGCGGGCTCAGCCCGGCCTGCGTCGTGGGGCACTCCGACGTCGCGCCGCAGCGCAAGCGCGACCCCGGGGAGAAGTTTCCCTGGGAGCGGCTTGAGGCGGCAGGGGTCGCCTTGGGCGTCGAAGTCAGTGAGCGCGGGGATGCGCCGGTTTTGTCTCCAGGCGACAGCGGCGACGCCGTCGCTGGCGTGCAGTACACCCTGGCGGAAGTGGGCTACGGCATCGACGTCACCCGAGACTATGACGCCGCCACGCAGGCCGTCATCGCCGCCTTCCAGCGCCGCCGCCGCCCGCGCCGCGTAACGGGCGTGCTGGATCTGGAGACCTCTGACCTGCTCGACGCCGTGCTCGACAAGACACGCCGGCTGCAGCATCCGTCCCTCTCCATCCCCTCCTGAGCCGCGCTGGCGCGCAACGCCGGCCCTTGCCTTCCGATGGCGCCCAGCCCCATATGCGAAGCGTCAGACGGCCGGGCGGCCGCTCCAGCGCAGGCTGGAGAGGAAAGTCCGGGCTCCACGGAGATACGGCGGCGGGTAACGCCCGCCGGGGGCGACCCCAGGGATAGCGCCACAGAGAACAGACCGCCGCGCCTGCGGGCGCGGCAAGGGTGAAACGGTGGGGTAAGAGCCCACCGCCGCGACTGTAAGGAAGCGGGCACGGCAAGCCCCGCCGGGAGCAAGACCGAATAGGAACGCACGCCGCCGCGAGGCGGCAGACGCATCTTCGCGCCGCGTTCGGGTTGGTCGCGTGAGCCAGACAGCGATGCCTGGCCAAGATGAATGGTCGCCGCGCGTCCTCGGACGCGACACAGAACCCGGCTTACAGGCCGTCTGACGCCTTGCCCCGGGCGCACGCCTTACCGAAACGGCGGCTCGTCGAAACTGCGCAGCTTGCGTGAATGCAAAGCCGCCTTGTCCCGTCGCAGGATATCGAGCGTCTCGATGCCGATCTTCAGGTGCTGCGCGACGGCAGTCTCGTAGAACTTGTCCGCTGCGCCCGGCAGTTTGATCTCTCCGTGAAGCGGTTTGTCTGACACGCACAGCAGCGCGCCATAGGGAACGCGCAGACGGAAGCCCTGGGTTGCGATGGTGCCGCTTTCCATATCAATGGCGATTGCGCGCGACTGGTTGAAGCGGCGCCGCTCCTTCGAGAAGCGCAGCTCCCAATTGCGATCGTCCGTCGTGACCACTGTCCCTGTGCGCAGGCGCGCACGCAAATCCGCGCCTGTCGCGCCGCTGATGGCGCGAACCGCCTGTTGCAGCGCCACCTGCACCTCAGCAATCGCGGGAATCGGGATCTCGGGAGGCACCGCCGCATCAAGAATGTGGTCGTCACGCAGGTAGGCGTGCGCCAGAACATAATCGCCAATGCGCTGGCTTTGGCGCAGCCCGCCGCAATGACCAATCATCAGCCAACAGTCGGGACGCAGGACCGCAAGATGATCGGTGATGTTCTTGGCGTTGGATGGACCAACGCCGATGTTGATCAGGGTGACGCCCTTACGGGCCGGACCGGAAAGGTGGTATGCGGGCATTTGGTACTTGCGCCAGGGCGACGCCTCGACCACTGAGCGCGGATTCTGCGTCGATCGGTCAATGACGACCTGCCCGGCGACCGAAAGCCGGTCATAGCGCGACCCGTCCGCAATCTCGGCGATGGCCCAGGTTATGAACTCATCGACATAGCGATTGTAGTTGGTGAACAGGATCCAGGGCTGGAAGTCGCGCCAGGGCGTGCCTGTGTAATGCACCAGGCGACGCAGGGAATAATCTGTCCGCGGCGCATCAAACAACGCCAGAGGCTTCACCCCTGCGCTGTCTTCTATCCATTCCCCGTCGGCGATCTCGTCACCGACATTGGACAGCAGCGGATAGGGGAACACGCGGGCGAGTTCTGCCGGACTGGCGCCGCCGAATGTCAGCTCGTTAGCATCCTCCACAACATACGGGTAGGGAATCTCCGTGTGGCTGACCCGCACGTCGAGATCAACATCATAATCCGCGCAAAGAGGCGTCAGCTGGGTCATCAGATAATCGCGAAAGGCGCGCGGCTGGGTGACCGTGGTCGCGTAGACGCCAGGCTCAGACAGCTTTGCAAAGGCTCGACTGATCAGCGGCACAGGCCCGGCAGGCCTGTAGCTGAGAGTGAGCTCCGGGTAGCGATAGGCCGTCCGCTCGACAGCGGTGGGCGGCGTTCGGCTGGCGGCGAAACGCGCAAGACCTTCGCGCAGGCGGGCGACAGCCTCAGCATAAAGGCTTTCAAGGGCGTCGACGGCTTGCGCCGGCGTCAATCCGGAAGTCATGCGTGATCTCTAGCTGCGACAGGGCTGCAACGCCAGGGCCGTGCGCGAGCCTCTCCAATCGCGGGGCGCTGCTTTTCCCGCATTGATTCACGCTGCGCCAGCGCACACCGCTCGCACAGCGCAGTCACCTGCCGGCAGGAACGCCGCAAAGGCTGTCCTGCGCAGACCGGAGAACCTCAGGCTCAGTGCTCGCCGCCAGCCTCGCGCCGACGCGCCATCATCCGGTCGAAGGTCGCCCATACGCCCTCCTCCCCCTGCCACTCGCCCCGCGTGGCGGCCTTGGAATACTCCGTTGCACGGGCTTCGAAGAAATTGGCGTGCTCGACGCCCGACAGGAGCGGCTGCAGCCACGGCAGCGGGTGCTCACGCACGCCATAGACCGCCGGCAGGCCAAGCTGGGAAAGGCGCCAATCAGCCACATGCCGGATATAGGCCTTGATGTCGTCCGGCTTCATCCCCTTCACAGACCCGAGTTCAAACGCCAGGTCGATGAACTTGTCTTCCAGGCCAACGACGGTCTTGCAGCAATCGATGATATCATCCTTGACCGAGCGGGTGAGGCAGTCAGTCTCCGCGGTGAAGGCATGAAACAACTTGATGATGCCATCGCAGTGCAGGCTCTCGTCACGCACCGACCAGCTGACGATCTGCCCCATGCCCTTCATCTTGTTGAAGCGCGGGAAATTCATCAGCATCGCAAAGGATGCAAACAGCTGAAGGCCTTCGGTGAACGCGCCGAACATGGCGAGGGTGCGCGCGATGTCGGCATGGGAGCCGACCCCGAAGCGCCCCATGTAGTCATGCTTGTCCTTCAGGGCGTCGTATTCGAGGAAGGCGGAGAACTCGCTTTCCGGCATGCCGATCGTTTCCAGCAGCAGGGCGTAGGCTGCGATGTGGATGGTCTCCATGTTGGAGAACGCGGCCAGCATCATCTTGACCTCGGTCGGACGAAACACGCGCCCGTACCGTTCCATATAATTGTCATTCACCTCGACATCGGCCTGGGTGAAGAACCGGAAGATCTGCGTGAGCAGGTTGCGCTCTTCGTCGGACAGCTTGTTCGACCAGTCCTTGCAGTCCTCGCCGAGCGGCACTTCTTCCGGCAACCAGTGGATCTGCTGCTGGCGCTTCCAGAATTCATAGGCCCAGGGATAGCGAAAGGGCTTGTACGAGTGGGAGGGCGTCAGAAGGCCTGGCTGGGCGGTGAGAATGGCGGCCATGGGACGGTCGTCTCCTGGTTGCTGGGGTGACGGCGATGCGCCCCGACTGTCAACAGGTGGTGGTTAACAGCTCGTAATGATCTACATCTTGGGCCTGTCGCGCAAGTCCCCCGGCGCGGTCCTCCACAGAAAGACGGGGCGTCAGGCCGCCGGACGCCGCGATTGGAACTGACCGGCGGGACGGAAGCGCCAGAGATAGCGGGGCGCGATCACCTCAATCGACTCAAGTTCGACCACACCGAGGTCGCCAATCACGCCAACGCCCGGCTCACCGGAGACGCCGACCACATTGTCTGACTTCAGCAGTTCGACCTGCCCCCCGGTCAGGGGCGGCCCGGCGAACGGGTTCAGAACGAACAGCATCTCAAGCACGGCGCCCAGGGTTTGTGCGACCACGAACGGCATAGGCGCAAAAAACCGCCGGCGCTCAATGGTGGCGAGCGTGAACTGCAGAAGCTGCTTGAACGTGTAGACGTTCGGGCCGCCCAACTCAAAAACGCGCCCGGGCGCGTCGCCTCGGGTAAGCGCGGCCAGCGCTGCATCCGCCACATCACCAACATAGACCGGCTGAAACCGCGTCTTGCCGAACCCGATGAGCGGCAGGGCGGGCGCAAACCTGGCCATATCCGCAAAGCGGTTGAAAAAATCGTCTTCCGGCCCGAACACGATCGACGGACGCAGTATCACGGCCTCGGGAAACTCGCGGCGCACCGCCTGTTCCCCATACGCCTTTGTGCGCGCGTAAGCGGCCTTGGAGTCCCCCCGGGCGCCAATGGCCGACATCAGGACGAACCGCTCAACGCCCGCGGACTTGGCCGCCCGGGCGGCCAGGCGCGGCCCCTCGACATGCGCCGCAGCGAAGGATTGCCGACCCTTCTGGTACAGCAGCCCAACCGAATAGACGACCCCATGGGCGCCCTCGAGCGCGGCGGCGATGGACGCCTCATCGCGAATGTTGGCCTGCACCAGATGAACCTGGCCAACATCGCCCATGACCCGAAGCTCGTGGCCGAGATGTGGCAGGCGCATCGGAACGCGCACGCGGTAGCCCTGCCGGCACAGCGCCCGTACGATCTGGCGGCCAATAAACCCGGACCCGCCGAACACCACGATCAAGCGTCCGTTGGACACCTTCAGCTCCCTGTCCCCGCGCCCGGGTCGGGCGCGCTCGCTGCTCCAGGCGTTGCTACAGGCGCCCGGTCGGCAAGGAAAGCCCCTACTCAACCGGGCCGGTCAACCGCCCGCCGGCGCCGGCCGTCACGCGTCATCGTGTGGATCGGAGGTTGGCCGCTGCCGGGGCTCACCCCGGGCGGAGGCGGGGTCCGGCGCGCGGCGCAGCGGCGCCCGACGCAGACGGGGACCGCTGCAAACGTTGACTTGATCGCGGCTTCACCGCTACACATCGCTCCCCATCAGCCCAGGTGGCGGAATTGGTAGACGCACCAGTTTCAGGTACTGGCGAGTAACATCGTGGAGGTTCGAGTCCTCTCCTGGGCACCATTTGTTCTTTTTCGCCCCTCTAGCGGAATGCCGCGGAATTCCCCGGAAGCCTCTGATAGATAACGATTTTTCGGCAAGAACGCGGCGAAAAATCTCGGAAGCGCCGGGCATCGGGCTGACAGTACAAATTTTTGAAAATTTGTCTTGATCCTGTACAGGCGCGGCGGGCGATACCGCCAAAAGCGCCTCAGGATACTGCCGTGATGCTCACAGACTACATCGTCGAACACGCCAAGCCCGGCCCCAAGGCCATCCGCCTCTCCGACAGCCGCGGCCTCTATCTCGCGGTGCTGCCGAACGGCTCGAAGCTCTGGCGGCTCGACTTCCGCTACGATGGCCGCCGGCTCACGGCCTCGTTCGGGCCCTATCCGGACATCACCCTTTCGGCCGCGCGCGAGGCCAATGCCCGCGCCCGCACGATGATCCGCGCCGGCCTCAATCCGATCACCAAGAAGCGCGTGGCGCTGCAGACCGCCAAGCTCGCGCGCGCCACGACGTTCGGCCTGGTCGCCGATGAGCTTCTGGAAAAGCTGGCCCGGGAACAGAAGGCGCCCGCCACCGTGGCCAAGCGCGCTTGGCTGTTGAAGGAGCTCGCCGCGCCGCTGGCGGATCGCCCCGTCAACGTGATCACGCCGGTCGAAATCCTTTCCGTGCTCCGAAACGTGGAAGGCAAAGGCCATTTGGAAACCGCGCGGCGCCTGCGCGCCTCGATCGGCCAGGTCATGCGCCTCGCCATCGCCACCGGCCGCGCCACCAGCGATCCCACGCCCGCGTTGCGCGGCGCGATAGCAGCACCCAAGACAACCCACCGCGCCGCCATCACCGACAAGCCCGGCGCGCGCCGTTTGATGCAGGCGATCGACGGCTACAACCGCCCCATCGTGAAGGCGGCGATGCAGATCATGGCCTATTGCTTCCCGCGCCCCGGCGAGTGCCGCTTGGCGCGTTGGCCTGAAGTCGATCTCGACGCGGCCGTGTGGATCATCCCCGCTGCGCGCACGAAGATGCGCCGCGAGCATCGCATTCCGCTGTCCCGTCAAGCCGTTGCGGCATTCCGCACCTTGCATCGCTATTCCGGGCATTGGAACGAGCTCTGCTTTCCGGGCCAGCGCAGCCACACCCGCCCGATCAGCGAAAACACCATCTGCGTTTCGCTGCGCTCGCTCGGCTTCGGCTCGGACGAGATGAGCGCCCATGGCTTTCGCGCGCTTGCCTCAACCCTGCTGCACGAGAACTCGAAATTCTCCTCCGCCGCCATCGAACGGGCTCTGGCTCACCAAGACCCCAACGCCATCCGCCGCGCCTACGCCCGCGGCGAACACTGGGACGAGCGGGTGCAGCTGATGCAATGGTGGGCGGATTATCTCGATGCGCTGCGCGATGCGGGGGAAGAGAAGCCGCCAACGACGCCGCCCTCGGTCAGTTCGCCGGTGGGCGCGTTGAGGGCGAGCATGCGGATCGTCAATGTGAGGTATGGGTGAGCGCGTGCATCGTCACCAAACCAGCAGCTTCAGATTGGGAATGTCTGCGTAGTCGCAGCCGTTCATGGTCACCAGTGTCGAACGATGGACGAGCGCCTGCGCAGCGACCATCCGATCAAGCAGCTTGCGCCGCGAATAGCCGGCATGTCCGACAATCGCCCCACAGGCGTCCGCTGCCGCATCATCGAAGGCGAGCGCCGGGATCGCCTTCAAAATTACGTCAAGGCGCGCGCGCCGAACGGACGCTTGCCTTCAATGCTCCGACTTCCTCATTTCCTTGCAAAGGAATCGCGGCGCGCGCGAATTCTGAAACGGCCGCCTGCGTCATGCCGTCGCAGATTTCGAGCGGCGCATTGCAGGGCATTGCGGGGCATTGCAGCGCATTGGTGGGTATTGGGGATTATCGTTCGGCATGGGCGGCCGTGATCCGTTGTGAAGCGCTGCGCATCGCTCGCTGATGCTCAAGATTTGCGCTTCGCGCGCGCGGCGTTTGGTGTTCCGCGCCACTCTTCATCGCGACATACTGATGCTCTGTCACCGGATGATGGGGAAACGCATGGCGCACGACGGCGACATCGACGACCGCGGTAAGCTACTCTGCCGCAAGGAAGCCGCGCGTTATCTCACCGCGCTTGGTCTTGTCATCGCACCGCAGACGCTTGCGCGCAAATACCATGAAGGGACGGGGCCGCTGTGCACGCATGTCGGCGTGCGCGCCATGTATTGGCAGGCGCATCTCGATGCGTATTTCAAGGCGCAGGTGTCGGATGCGGCCGCCGGATCGCCGGCATCGAGAAAGCGCGTGAAGACGTCGTCGGCTGATCGGGCTCCGATGAGCCATGCGCCGAAAGAAGAAGATCCCGCTCATATCGCAACGCCGCCGCTGCGTCGGGCGCCGCAATCCGACAACTTTGCGCCAGTCTCCGTCGCTGCCGCGCCGCCGCCAGGCGCCAAACCGTTGGCTCCTGCGTCCGCCACGCCAAGCAAACGCAAGAAGCGCGTCGATGCCGCGCTACTGAATCAACAAGAGCTGCCGTTCTGAGGTAACCCACCGATTGGCGCCGCCTACCTGAGATATCGCCGAGATCTTAGCCTACGTCGTTATTGTCGTCGTTAACGACGTCGTATGAGACGGGTGCGGGCATGCGGAGCGGCGAAGTCCTTGGGGTTGCGCGACGGCGACG
>JBEIHX010000026.1:0-52762 GCA_040381075.1 Hyphomonadaceae bacterium | reverse complement strand
TCGCCGACAGGTCCAGGCTGTCGCGAACCAGGTCGCGGACAAAATGGCACGGATGCTCGGACGGGACGAAATCCTGTACCGACGGCGGCAACAGAAAGACTTGATCCACATCCCACGAACGATAGGTTTTGCTCATGCAATGAGTGAATCAGAGCAGCCGATTCACGTCCTGCTCGATGCTCAAATCGTGGACGGGCTCCTAGGCTGCAATCGCGCTCTGCGCCCCAGTCAGCGCAGCAATTTCCTCCTCGAGGGCGGCAGCCTCGGCTTCCAGGCGATCGATCTCCTCGGCCAAGGAGCGCCGGCTCTGCTCCGCAGCCCGCGTCAGCCGGTCGGGATCCTGTCTGCAGGCCAGGGCAAACGCGTGGTCCTCACTTTTGCGCAGGGCCGCTACCGCCTCGAGGCGTTCGAGGATCTGGGTCTGAAGACTGGCCAGAATGTCGGCCAGATCGTCCTCCACGTCGCGCTCGGCCACGTCGAGGCGGCCCCAGCCCTGGCGCTCCATGAAACCCGGCGTGTCGGCGGCGATCTCGCGCAGCAGGGCGAGATCGCCGCAATCGCGGGCTGCGTTGACGACCTGCAGCAAGCGCGTCATGGCGGCGTGGCGTTCCGGATCGGCGACGTGCCTGTCCGGGTGGTGAAGTCTGACCAGCGACTTGAAAATGCTTTCAAGCTCGACCCGCTGGTCCTCGCTCATCTCCTGTTTTCCCGCCGCCTCCCGGTCTGCCTGGTCATACTCCCTGTCAAGACGGTCACGGCGGGTTGCGTACTCGCGCGCCTGTTGCTGGGCGCGCTTCTCGCCTCCGGCGAACAGGGCATCCAGAAATCGGCGACGGTAATCGACAGCAAGGCGCAGGCGGTCTCTGCGCCGGTGCCAGGGCGCGACGAGGCGGTAGACGGCGGCGGTGGCGGCCTGGATGTCCCAGCGCAGCGCCATGAGTTCAGCCTCGAGGGCCGAAAGACGCATGCGCGCCCGCTCGATGGCCTCGCGCAGGCGCGCAGACCCTGGGTCGCGCCGGACCGCCAGCCCGGCGGGGGCGGCGTGGGGCGACGGTTCAGGCGACTCGCCGGGGCCGGCCTGCCCGCCAGGAGGGGCGACGCCATGGCCGGCGGCAGACCGATCAAGGCGTGCGAGGTGCCATTGCGCCATGGCGGCGCCGCGGCCGCTGGAGCCGGCGGCGAGCCGGCGCAGCCAGTCAAGCAGATCGGCGTCGAAGCGGGCGTCAGCGACCCGACGGCCCTTGAAGGGCCCGAAAGGCAGGCAGGCGGGATGCCACGTCTCGCGCGTGAAGTCGACGAGGCGCTCCCAGGATGCGAGGTTTTGGGCCAGGATCAACGGTGCGAGGACCTGCTCGACCAGGTCGGCGATCGTGTCAGCGCGGCCCTGCGAAGTCTCGCCGCGGCGCGGCAGATTGAGATAGGTCCGCAGCACGTCGAGATCATAAGCACCCACCGGCAGCGGGTCGAGCAGACGTTCGGCCAGCCGGCGCAGACAGACGCAGGCAGCGCCCGGGCGCGCAGGCGGTCCGTCTGCAGCGAGAAACTCCGCGACATCTTCGTTCTGGCCGAAGGAACACAGAGGGTCGCCGCCGGCATAGGCGCTGATCGCGGCGCGCAGGGACTTCGCCGGCGCGCCGGGCACAGGCGCATGGGGCACAGGCGCATGGGGCACAGGCGCATGCCGGGGCGACGCCCCCGCCTCATCCGGCGACGGAACGTCCAGCATTGCCTGCATCCCGGGCGCCTGGAAGGCTGGTCCATCACGACGCCATCCGCGCATGCGCTGGGCGGCGACCTCGTAGGAAGGCCTGCCCGCCGCATCCGCCGCCGGGGCGAGCGCGATGATGATCCAGCCCGTTTCTTTCATTCCGCAGGCGCATCTCGCGGCTGTCGCCGCATGGCGGCGCGAATCACAGAGCGCCGATGGTAGCGCAGCCGCGCCGCCGCGGCGATGCCGGCGATGCCGGCGATGGCGCCAAGCGGGGCGGATCAAGCGGGTTCAACCAGCGTGCGGGCGCTCCTGTGCGGCTGCGCAGGCCAATGGGAGCAGCCCCGACAGCCGTCGCGTCCGCAGCGCGCCCGGCGTCCGCAGCGCGCCCGGCGTCTGTGGCGCGATGGAGGTCTGGGCGGCGCCGGGTCTGCCTGAGGACGTCGGCTGCGGGCGGTGCTGGATGGCGCTGATATGGTCATGGTCATCAGGCGCCGGGTCGCGGCCGGAAGCCTGGCGAAACGCGCGCGCTGCGCGGCTCCACGCGAACACCCGCGCGCAGCGACAAGGGCGCGCCCGATCGCGCGGGCGCCTGATCTGCATAGGTGACACCATCTGCATGGGTGACATCAGGAGCATCCGCATGCAGCATGTGAATGGGCGGCGTTAAGCAACGCAGCGACGTCGCAGATACGGTGCAGGGGCGACGTCGCGCACAGTGGGGGGCGGCGTTCCGGCGTTGATGGCGCCCTGGTTTTGATTTCTGACTGGATGACCGAGGTTTCTGATGGGATGGCAGGCGGGATGGCAGGCGGGATGACGGGCGGCATAGTGCGAGCGGGCGCGGCGATCTGCGCAGTCGTCGCCTTCACGATGAGCGCGCTGGCAGGTCCGCAGGCGCGCGCGACGCCCCTGACGCCTGCCCTGTGGGTGGTGGAGGACGCCGACTCCAGGATCTATCTCTTCGGCACGATCCACATGCGCGGCGCTGGCGCGCCCTGGGGCGGCGAGGCAGCGCAGGCAGCGCTGGCCGAGGCCGGGGAGGTCTGGACGGAGCTCGAGATCGATCCCGCCAAGGATGCGGCGACGGGGACACTGCTGGTCCGTTTCGGCATGGATCCGGCGCGCCGCCTGTCAGAGGCGGTCGACCCGGCGCGCGCACCGGCGCTCAGCGAGGCGCTCCGCGCCGCCGGCGTGCCGCCGGCGACGGCTGACAGGATGCGGCCCTGGTTTGCGGGTTTGACCATAGCCATGGCGCCGCTGCTGCAGGCTGGCTACGATCCGAGCTCCGGGGTCGACACCCAGATCGACGCAGCCGCAGAAACCGCAGGCAAGCGGATGCGCTGGTTTGAAACGGCCGAGGAGCAGCTCAGCTTCCTGGCGGGAACCTCGCACGAGGTCGCCCTGCAGATGCTCTATGAAGCCCTGGACGAGGTGGCGCAGGGCCCTCAGCTGATGCAGGCCATCGAGGCAGCCTGGGAAGCAGGCGATGACGCAAGGCTGGAGGAGGTCCTGATCAAGGATGTTCGCACGCGCTACCCCGAGCTCTACGATACGCTTCTGAAGCACAGGAACCAACGCTGGGCGGAGGTGCTGGCGCGCGAAATGGCCGGATCGGGCATTGATTTCGTTGCGGTGGGCGCCGCGCATCTCCTGGGAGATGACAGCGTACAGGCCTTTCTTGCCGGGAAGGGCTTTCACAGCCGCCGGATTGCGCCCTGAGGCGCCTCAGGCCGACCCAGGCGCCCGCCCTGCGTCTTCGCGGCGCTTGAGGTTTGTCAACTCCGCCAGGGTCGGCCCGGCGTCTGATTGAACGTGTCGCGGAGTCCTCCCATCGCCGTGCGCCTACCCGCGCTGGGTCGGGCCGCCCATGCGGTCTGGCGGGGTAAGTACGCCGCGCCGGGCGAGCGTTCGCCGGCGGCCACAATGCTGCGGGTGGCGACGGCCATCGCCGGCGGCGAGCATGCGCCGGGGCGCTGGGGGGGCGCCTTCGCCTCCCTGCTCAGCGACTTCCAGTTTATCCCCGGCGGGCGAGTCCTGGCGGGCGCGGCCCATCCCGGGGCCTGCCTGTCGTCCTGTTTTGTATCCGGCCCCCTGGATGCGCGCCGCGACACCTTCCGCCGGCGGATGGCGGAAGCAGGCCGGACGCTTGCGGCGGGCGGCGGCCTCGGGATCGACCTCACCCCCCTGCCCGCCTCCGGCGCCTGCAGCGGGGGAGCGCCCTGCGCACGGGAGGCGCTGCAGACATTGGAGCGCCTGTGCGCCAGGGCGCTGCGGGAGGGTCCGCGTCGCGGCGCCATGATGGCTGTACTTGCCTGCGATCACCCCGACATCGGGGCATTCATCAACGCCAAGCGGCGGCCAGGAACACTGTCGCATATCACCCTGTCGGTCGCCGTCGATGACGCCTTTCTGGCGGCGCGCAGGCATGGGCGTGCGCGCGAGATCTGGCGCGCCATTGCACAGGCGGCCCACGCCTGTGCAGAACCTGGCGTGTTGTTCATTGATCGGATCAACCGTGCGAACCCGCTGCCGGCGCTCGGCGCCATCCGCGCGGCCAACCCCTGCGCAGAGGCGCCCATGGCGGCCTATGGGGCCTGCACGCTGGGATCCCTGAACCTCGTCCGGTTCATTACGGACCCGTTTGGTGCGGGCGCGCGCGTTGATGCGACCGCCCTGCGCGCCGCGACGCGCCTTGCCGTGCGGTTTCTTGACGATGTGGTCGATGCGTCGGCCTATCCTCTCGCTGCACAGACGCAGCAGGCGCAGGCGACGCGACGGATCGGTTTGGGGGTGACCGGGCTTGCGGACGCGCTGATCATGCTGAACCAGCGCTATGACACGGCGCAGGGCCGCGCCGCGGCTGCACGGATCCTGCGTGTGATCGCCTCCACAGCCTACCGCACCTCGATTGCACTGGCGCGCGAGAAGGGGGCCTTCCCGGCGTTGGAGGCCGGCATCTTCGTCCGCAGCGGCTTCGCGCAATTCCTGCCAGCGGACATTCGCCGCGGCATTCTGAAGCACGGCCTGCGCAACGCGTCGCTTCTGGCGATTGCTCCAGCAGGTTCGATCAGCCTGCTTGCGGGAAATGTCTCGAGCGGCGTCGAACCGGTGGCCGGCGCGCGCGTACGTCGCCGGGTGCTCCAGGAGGATTTCAGTCTTGACTGCTGGTCCCTGCGGCTCTGGCGCAGCCTCTCCGGCAGGGCGCGTCCGCCCGCATTCGCAACGCTGGAAGACATCTCCCCGGACGCCCAGATCGAGATGACGGCGCACCTGCAACGCCATGTCGACGGCGCAATCTCCAAGACAGTCAGTGCGCCCCGCGCATGCACGCCCGACGACATGGAACGGCTTCTTGAGCATGCGGCGTCAGCGCCCCTGCTGAAAGGCTGTGCGTTCTTTCGCCGGGACGCCGCGCGGTGCGGCGTGATTGCATGCTGACGCGGCTCGCGGTCAGGAACGTGGCGCAGGCTGATTTCCAGAGCCTGGCGCAACGGCAGGGCAAGGGGCCTGACCGATCAGGCCCTGGGCGACAGCGCGCCTTCGAGGTCCCGGCGGAACCCCAACGGATCGTCTATCAGCGGCGTGACCCACACGTCGCGCCCCGTCCCATGAACGCGTAGCCTGCCAAAGCCCAGAACGCGGCCAAGCAGGCCCTGGTCAAGATCGACGGCCTCGACGCTGGAGAGCTGCAGGTCGCGCGCGTGGCGCACGATGAAACCGGTCTTGCGGATCAGTCGGGTGTTGGTGAGCGCGACCTCGGTCGTCGCCAGCAGAACCATATCCCTGATGAACCAGACGAGCCCTATGACGACGACCCCCAGCACCAGCAGGGCCGCGATCGCGCGAACCCAGTAGATCCAATGAAGACGACCCTGGCGAACCAGCTGCTCTCCAGGCGCCAGACTCTCGTCGACATACCCCATTGCTCACCGTAGGCGCATCGACGCAGCGCGAACCTTGCGAATTGTCAAAGCCCGCGACCGCGATGGCCGGCTCCCTACAAACCGAACGGAAAAATGTCTGGCGCCCCCCGCGCGGGCGCGCCGCTGAGGGGCGTCAGCGCCGTCGTTTCCTCAAACCACACCACTGCATCGAACTGGCGCCCGAGAGAGGCCGCAAAATAGTGGCTGACGCGCTCCGTTCCGGGCCGATACACGACGCCGATGGCGCGTTGGAGACGTCGCCGTGAGAGCGCATCCCGCAGCTCAGGCGCGGCGCGCCAGTCGATCAGGGCGCTTGCATGCCCGCTGGCCTGCACGACACGCTCCCAGGACTCCGGCAGGGCGGGGAGAACTTTCCTGACGTCGCCGGCCTCCCCCCACCCGTCAGCGGCGAGGACGCTGCCGCGATCGGTCAGGAAACCAATGGCGACCATCTGATCAGCGAAACAGTCACGGCAAAGGCTGCCCAGATTGTGCTCGCCGCGTTCGTGCATGGCGGTCGCGGTCGCATCTCCAATATGCGAATTGTGCGCCCAGACGATGGCCTTTGAGTGCGCGCCCGCGGTCCTGAGGAGGCGCGCGAGCGTATCGAACATGTGGCTGTCGCGCAGATTCCAGCTCTCCTCTGATCCGCGCGCGAGTGCGCGATAGTAGGCTTCCGCGGCGCACACCACCCGGGCGTTCTGGGCGGCGTCAAGGAAGGCCTCTTCGTCGACAGCGGCGTATTGCGGGCGTTGTGCGAGAAGCTCAGCCAGCTGGCGCGTCACGGCGTCCTCGCACTTTCCTCCCGTGCGCCGGGCTGCGGCCGCGTAGGCCTGCGGGGCGTCGAGATAGGGCTGCAGGCAGCGATAACGTCCTCCGGCAGCGCGCGCTGCGCCGCGATCCATGCGGCTGAGGTAATCCAGCACGGCGGCGATGGACTGCCGGAGGCTGTAGACATCGAGGCCGCGAATCGCGACGCGGTCATCCGGCCTGTGGTCTTCGTTCCAGCGACGCAGCTCGCGCAGCAACCCCACGAATTCCAGATTTCGCCACATCCAACGGGGGAAGTTGACAAAGACGTCCCGATCTCCCCAGCGGCCATGGCTGCGCACGTAGCGGTCGAGTTCAGCCGCGTCAGGCCAATCCCCTTCGATGGCCAGGATGCGAAACCCGTGACGATCCACAAGCCGGCGCGTGATTGCTGCGCGCGCCCGGTAGAATTCGCTTGTGCCGTGGGTCGATTCGCCGAGAAGCACGACGCGCGCATCGGCAAAATGATCGAAATGGCTGGCGAACGCGTCCTCGTCGCCCAGTTCCGGCAGTGGGGCCGCATGCGTGCGGGCGAGCGCGCACAGTCCGGTGTCGGAGGACAGGCGCGCAGTCGGGCTCATGCGCTGACGCCCGGCGCCGCGTCGGGCGCGCGCGCCGCTCGCATCACACGCACGACATCCTCATCACTGAGCTGCCGGAAATCCTGATAGTATCGGCCGACGGCCTCAAAGGTGTCGGGCGTAAGGAGGCAGAACACCCGGTCTGCAAGCCGTTCGAGGTCTTTGACGGTGTCGCGCGCCGCGACAGTGGTTGCGACGATTACCTGTTTTGGGCCGCGCCGGCGGACGGCTTCGAGCGCAGCGCGCATGCTCGCTCCGGTGGCCACGCCGTCGTCGACCAGAATGGCCGTCGCCCCGCGCGCCGGAACCGGCGGCGCGCCTTCGAGATACAGCGTTCGCCGACGGGCGATTTCGACGAGCGCGCGCGCACAGGCGGCGTCGAACTGGGCGCGCCCCATCCCGCTCGCCGCCAGAATATCCGCATTGCGCACGATATCGGGCCGTTCACCATTGACGATGGCGCCGACCGCGAGGTCCTCGTGGCCTGGCGCGCCGATCTTGCGCACCATCAGGAGATCGAGGGGCGCGCCGAGCCTCGCAGCGATCTCGGCGCCGATTGGCGCTCCGCCGCGCGGCAGGGCATAGACGACAGGATTTTCAAACCGGCATGCCGCAATCTGTTCCGCGAGTCGCCGGCCCGCCTCGCGGCGGTTCTCAAAGACACCGTTTTGCATCGTCTGCTTCTTTCCACTGGCCGAGCAACCATTGCCCCGCCATATCGAGCGCCGCCCGCGCCGGCGGGGCATCCTCAAGTGCGTCAAGGAACCCAGGCACGACAGCCAAACGGGCCTCGTGGCGCATCAGCCGACGCGCCGTCCGGTTCAGTGCGACAGCCCTGGCGTCTTCGGCGCCAACAAGCAGCAGGGTGGGGATGCACAACCCTGCCAGCACCGGGGCCGACAGATCCTGCAGGCCGCCCCAGGAGACGATGGTGCGTATGCGGGCGGCGCGCTGCGTGGCGGCGATGACCGCGCCGGCGGATTGCGAGGCGCAGACAACCAGCGCGACA
Organism: Hyphomonadaceae bacterium; assembly: GCA_040381075.1. GTDB lineage: Bacteria > Pseudomonadota > Alphaproteobacteria > Caulobacterales > Aquidulcibacteraceae > JBEIHX01. The sequence goes on along the minus strand of JBEIHX010000026.1, from coordinate 44,728 downwards.
GGCAGATGGGCGGTCTGCCAGGCGCGATGCAGCCAGTCCACCGCGTCGACCAGGCGTGCGCCGTCTGCCGTGGCATGATCGATGGCGCGCGGACCGGCGGCGTCCGTCGGGTTGCGCAGGTTGACGCACAGCGTTGCGAAGCCGCAGGCGCGCAAGAAAGCCGCCGCCTCCGCAGGGCCGGCACAGTCGCCACGCCCGACCCGCCCGCCGGGCAGGATGATGACCCCCTGGGCTTCCAGAGGCGCCTCAAAGACACCCTGCAGGCGACGTGGCCCAATCAGAACCTCGCGGGCGCCGGGACTCGCATGCTCGCCGTTGAGGGCGCGCATCAGCCGCCGATGCGCGAACAGCGAGGCGGCGTTGTGATCGCCGGCGAATGCCGGCAATGCGATGCGACGCAGCCGTTCGCCCATATCGACAAGACGCACCGCCGACATCATCGCGTCCCCTTCGAACCACCAGACTGGAAGCCGACCGACGCCGCCGAGGCGGGGCGATGGGGGGATAGGGACGCCGCGGGCATATCGTGCGGCGCCGATCGGCCTGCACATACTCCGATGCCCGATCGCCCGCGTGTTGATGCGCATCAACCCGGGTGCACTCGACGGTCCGGTCCTGCCGGCCTCGCCCGATGGTCTCCGGTTTGCCGCAGCCGCCCAGACAGCCCCCGACCTGACGCCCCCGACCTGACGCCTCCGACAGGACATCCGTCCTCCGCCACCCGCCGTGCGGCGTCAGCGCCCGACGCAGGAGGCGCAACGCCCACGACATTGCGGACCGCCAGACATACCGCCTACGGCGCATCTATCTGCCTGCAGTGTCGTCTGTCTGCTCACGGGCCCGCCTGTTTCCTGCCGCCCGACATTCAGCGCCTGCCTGTCACCTCACCTGAAAAGGCCGCTTTCACCGCTGCGCCCGCGCCTGCGTGCGCGGGGCCGAGGCATCTGGCGGCCACTCCGTCGGCGCACTTTTTCCCATCACCAGTCCACCTTGCCGCCCCGTCGATCTCACGACACGATCCCCTGCCCGGGCGGCGAGCTGGCGCAGCCGCGCTCAAGGGCGACTTCAAGGCCTGTTTGGATGTCGTTTCGACAACGGCTTTCAGCCGCGCCGCATGGACCAGGAGGCCAGCCGGGACTATCGCCGTATCGAGCTGAAACACTCCCAGTCGGGCGCGATCACAGCGATTTGAACCACCTCAAACCGACTTTTGCGGACCCGTGTTTCTGATCCGTGTCCTACTGGAGGCAGACCAACACAATGGGCACACAAGCGCGCAGGAACTCTCACCATGCTGGGGCGCGGAGCACGCCGCTTCAATCCCTGGCGCCCGTGCAACCCCTTGTCGACCTCGTCGCGACGCAGATGGATATGTGGCGACACAGCGCAGACCTGTCACGCACGCTCATCCGGATGCAGCAGGACCAGATGCTTCAGTTCTGGCGCATCCAGTCGGCGCCGCCGGGCGCCGGAGACGGCCAGTCGTCGACGGGCGCGGCGTGGCCGTTCGAGCCGCTTCTCGCCTCACTGGGCGCCGCCGGGCGATTGGGCGCGGCGGCCCTGACGATGCAGCGCGAGGCGTTCGCTGCTCTCCTGCCGCGCGACCATGACTTATCGCAACGCAGCACAGGACGCGGTGCGGAATGATGATCAGGCCGTACTGCGGCAGTGACCGGGAGCAAAGACATGGACCAGGATCGCATCATTCGTGACAATGTCATCGCCGAGCTCGAGTTTGATCCGAGCATTGAAGAAGCCTCCATTGGGGTGATTGTTGAACGCGGCGTGGTCCGCCTGACGGGGCACGTTCCCAATTACGCGCAGAAGGTGTCAGCTGAACGGGCCGCGCAGCGTGTCAAGGGCGTGCGGGCCGTTGCGGTGGAGCTTGATGTCCGCCTGCCGAGTGAATTTGTTTGCGATGATGCCGAGATCGCGCGGCGCGCCGCCAACGTTCTCGCATGGAGCACCCCCGGCGCCGCCAAGGTGAAGGCGAAGGTCGAAAAGGGCTGGGTCTCGCTCAGCGGCGAAACCGCCTGGAACTACCAGCGGCAGGACGCTGAACGCGCAGTGCGCGCGCTGGCTGGCGTCAAGGGCGTGACAAATCTCATCACCGTCAGGCCGCTTGCACAGGCTGGCGACATCAAGACGCGCATCACCCAGGCGTTGCGCCGCAACGCCGAGATTGAAGCCGACGCCATCAAGGTCGACGTGACCGGTTCGACAGTGACGCTCACAGGCAAGGTGAAGGCCTGGTATGAGCGCCAGGTCGTCGAGACGGCGGCCTGGGCGGCTCCGGGCGTCACAGAAGTCCGGGACAACCTGTCTCTTCAATAGAACGACCGCAGCAGTGCGGGAACGCCTGGGCCGCCGCTGCCAGGGATACCGGCCCGGGGGCTGCAATTGGGTCAGCCATCGCCTCACCCAGAAAATGGAGACTGACATGGTGGAGAAAGTTCGCGACGTGATGCATTCGAAGGTTGAGTGTCATGCGCCCGACGCGCCGCTCGCTGCGATTGCCCTGACGATGAGGCAGAAGGACGTGGGCGTTGTGCCCATTGTTGACAAGCAGCGCCTGGTGGGTCTCGTGACGGACCGCGACATCACGTTGCGCGCCCTGGCGGACAGCAAGGATGTCTCCCAGCTGCGCGCCAGGGATGTCATGACCCGTTCCGTCGATACCTGCCAGGAGACCGATACGGTGCATGCGGCGGCGACCATCATGGAGACAAGGAAAGTTCGCAGGCTGCCTGTCCTGAACAAGGATAACGCCCTGGTGGGAATGCTCAGTCTCGGCGATGTCTGCGCGGCGGTCTCGCACGAGCGCGGCGGCAAGCTTCTCAAGGCGGTTTCCGCCCATCATCCGTAGGGCGTCACTGCGGTGTCCGGCCCACAGGCCCATCCAGGCTTCTGTGCTGTCCTGATCATGTGCGCTGAGAGGCGATGGAGGGACTGGGTGCGCCGCACCCAGTCCCTCGCCGTGTCCATCATGCGCCAGGGATGGTTTGTGTTTGTGTCTGGATGATCCTGCAGCAGCCGCCGGAGGGGGCGGATCCGCCCGCCGGGGATCTTCGCAGGCCCGCCCCGGGATGTCGTCCGCAGGGCGACGCGTCTCAGTGCGACATCAGGAGCGGCAGATTCGCGATCCGTACGAGGCTGCGGGTGACGCCGCCGAAGACAAACTCCCGGATGCGGGTCTTGCCGTACCCTCCCACGACGAGAAGATCCGCGCCGAGGGCGTGCGCTTCCGCAAGCAGCACCTCACCCTCATCCTGGCCTTGCGCCCCGATCGGATGCAGGGTGGCGTTCAGTCCCTTGCGCTCAAGCCAACCGCAGATCCCCGCGGCGGAACGCCTTGCTGCGTCCCCCGGTGAACGCTGCGGATCGACCGTGATGACGCTGACGCGTTCGACGGTCGCGCCCCCGCCATTCTGGAACAATGACACCGCGTCGGCGAGCGCGCGCGAGGCTTCACGGCTGGCGTTCCAGCCGACCGCGATGCTGCGTCCGATCGGACGAGGTCGCCAGTCGGGGGGAACCAGCAGCACGGGGCGTCCGGCGCCGAAGAGGACAGCTTCGAAAAGCGCCTGCCGCTCCTCGGAGACGAGGCCGCCGCCAGGGCGCAGCATGACAGTCAGGTCAGCGTGGCGGGCGGCGAAGGCAGCCGCGGTCCCGGCGCGCGAGGCCTGTACCTCCTCAACGCGGATTTCGACGCCTGCGCCGGCGGCTCTGGGGCGTTTCTCCAGACGGCTTCTTTCCATGGCGAACTGCTCACGCGTCAGGGCGATCACCTGCGGCCAGATCTCCGGCGACATAACGCCGTCGGCGCCGTAGGCGGGGTCTGGGATTGTCGCCAGAAGCAGGGCGACGCCATGATCGTCCCTGTGCAGAAGTCCATCCAGCGCTGCAAGCACAGGCTCATCCTCGCCGGCGGTGAGAACCACGCCCAAAACCTCACGCACCTTCATGGCCGCCTCCCTCTGTCAATTGGCTCGCCTGTGTCTTCGACATGGCGCATCGAGCTGCATCACCCCCGTCGCCGTCTGGGCGGCGACGCGCACGCAAAACTCAGTCCTGCCCCGTCGCATCATTCGGCCGCAGCGAGCGCCCTATCTGTGTACCGCTCGTCCTGAAGCATGTAATCGCGCGTGATCGGAAGGGCGGATTTGGACTTGATGAGCTGAAGCTGGAAGACGACAAGGCGCCCGTGTCGAAACCCGCTCTCGGCGCCGGCCAGGTAGAATTCCCACATGCGCCGGAACCGTTCATCAAGCAGCACGGCGGCGTCCGCCTGGCGGGCGGCGAAATTGGCTCTCCAGGCCTTGATGGTCTGCGCGTAGTGCAGGCGCAGGACCTCAACATCGGCGATGACCAGACCGGAGCGTTCGACGGCGGCCGCGATCTGGGACAGTGACGGAATATATCCGCCCGGGAAGATGTAACGCTCGATCCAGGGATTGTTGGCCTGGGGCGGCCCGCTGCATCCAATGGTGTGAAGCAGCGCGACCCCATCCTCCCTGAGCCGGCGCGACACCAGCCTGAAAAAGTCGACGTAGTCATGGACGCCGACGTGCTCAAACATGCCGACCGAAACGATGCGGTCAAAGACGCCGGAGGTGTCGCGGTAGTCGCACAGGTGAAACGCGACGCAAGCCTCAAGGCCCTCTTCCTGCACACGCCGACGCGCCACGTGCAGCTGTTCCTGCGACAGCGTGACGCCGGTGACGCGGGCGCCGTAATGTTTCGCCAGGGTGAGCGCCATGCCGCCCCATCCTGAGCCGATATCAAGGACGTCGAGGCCGCGGCGCAGCTGCAGTTTTGCCGCGATATGGCGTTTCTTCGCATCCTGCGCCGCTGCGAGGGTTGCATCGGGGCTTTCGAAATAGGCGCAGGAGTATTGTCGATCGGGGTCGAGGAAAAGTTCGTAGGGATCGCGGGAGATATCGTAATGATGGGCGACATTGCGACGGGCGCGTCGACGGCTGTTGCGAGCGATGTAGGCAGGCTTTGCAAGGTGTCGCAGATTGCGCGTCGCCAGCTCCATGAATGCGTCAAGGCCGCCGCGCTCGATGACAAAGGCCCCTTCGGCATAGGCCTCGCCAACCGCCAGCGCCGGATTGATGATGATGCGTGCGAGCCACGACCACGAGGTCACAGCAACGGTGACAGGCGCCGGCTGGTCTCCAAGGGTAGCGTCGCCGAGGCGCAGAATGCGCCCGTTCGGCAACCGCATGTCCAAGGCGCCCTCCCGAACAAGGCGCTGCAGGAGCAGCCGCGACGCAGATTGAAACATGTTCGTCACCTGGAATGTCCCGGTTCATAAGACGCCCCTGTCGCCAGGAAGGGCTTGATGCTCCGCAAGCCGATCGGTTGATCGGCCGACATGTCGCCGGCGTTCATGACGCCTGGTCAGGACGCGCCGGCCCCGCATGGCCCGCCCGCGGAGGTTTGCCCTGGATCAAGGTCCTGTCAGGTCAGGCGGGCCACAGGCAGTAGCAGCGATGATGGGCTTCAGGCCCTCCGAGTGAACTGCAGTCAACCCCATGGCCCCCGGTCGGAGAGACACGCGCATGAACCTGCGAACGAAGGAACAGATCGACCCGCAGCGTCAGGCGGCCTCGCAGGATGTGCGCCGGACGCTGGGCGGTCTGGATGACGGGCTGATTGTGGAAATCCTGAGCCTGCGGCCAACCTTGCAGGACCTGACCGACGCCGCACTCTGGCATCGCGGGGATGGCGATCTCACTGCCCGGGAACTGCGCGACCTCAGCGCGGCTGCGGCGGCGATCGTTGAGATCCTCACACGCGAGGATGAGGATGCAGCCGACGACGGCCGCTAAGCCGCCCACCCGCAGACGGGCCCAGACAGGCTCGGGATGGCTCCCGAGCGCTGGATGGGGTGTCGAGCACGCGTTCCGGAGGGCATTGGGGCGGGGGGGCGGCCCCTGCGCGATCCGTCGGCTGAGTGGGCCGCGGGCGCCGCGTCACGCGGTTTGTGCAGCGCGTCTGCGCCTGAAAAATCACAGCCGGGCGGGGCCCTGGGGGACGGCGGATCTGCCCGGGCGGACGATGGCCGAACAGGGGCCCAACAGGCGCGGCCTGGCCCTCTCGGGCGCGCCAGACGGATCTCCGGGCGGTCCGGGTCCCGGCGACGCAGGCAGCGTGCTGATCACCTGACGGCCATCGCCCGCCTGTCAGTCCTGACCGGCGATGCTCTCAACCACACGCGCCGCCCTGCAGGGACCAGACGCCCGCCCTGCGGCGCGCTGCGGGGACGCAGCTGCGCGCTGCAGGCGCATCACGACGCCGGCTGAGGTTCGGCGGGCGGCGCAACAGCGGTCACCGTGCGCACCGGATATGTCCGCGGCGGCCTGCCAGCGATCACATCAACGCCAAGACCGTCGCCCACGCAGATCCATCCGGATGTCGACCGCACGGCGATGCGCTCACTCCAGTTGAGATCGCGCACATTCCAGTCTGTCGCAAAGTCATATCTGCGACTGGCGCCAACGTTCACCCGCACCGTGTGATCATCAAGCACGGTGAACCCATTGATGTTCCGGTTCAGGAAGCACTCCCGCCCGTCGGGCGCAGGCGCTGTCATGCATCCTGCCGACGCGACTGCGGTGAGCAGTGCAAGCGCAGGGAGAACCTTGACTCTCTTCATGGCTCATTCTCCGACGTGCGGCCGATCCTGGCTGCACCACAATAATGATGGAGGAGACAATCGCGCAATCCTTGCGGCGCCGCAACCGACGCTCCCGACCAACCGCCCTGTGCCTCACGTCGATCCGCAGCCACCGACGACCGGCGCACCCGACAAGAACCGCCCCTGGGACCGCCCCGCCCGTTGCTCGCCCGCCCCGGCGCACCCCTCCACCGGCCATTGCCTCATATCGCTGGCTGGTCAGGCGCGGCGGCTGACGCCGAAGGCGCGCAGGCTGCTGGCCTGCGGCCCGTCGCGTCCCTCTTCCTGTGTATACTGCACTTCGGCGCCAATCCTCAGGGCGTCGAAGCCTTCCCCGAGTACGGCGTTGCGATGAAAATAGACCTGGACCCCGTCATCGCCGCGCAGAAAGCCGTGGTCCTTCTCCGCAATGAGCGCTTCGATCACGCCATGGCTCCCGGCGACGGTCGCCTTGACATCGCCGCGCATGCGCCGGGCTTCATCCTGCAGTTGGCGATGGGCGGCGGCGAATACATCACGGATCGCCACGTGGGCGTCTTCATGGGCATGATCCTCCGGGGGATTGCGATCGGCGGACACACGCCGACCGCCGGGCAACTCGATCTGAACCCGCACGGCGTACAGGTCACCCTTGCGCCTGCGGTGACTGCGCGCCTTGACGACGACGCGCACTGCGATGATGCGGCTGAATTCGCGCTCGAGCCTGTCGACTTCACGCTCCACCTGACGGCGCACCGAGTCCGAAGCTTCCATGTCTTCAAAGACGAGATGCAGCTGTGATTGCATGACTGGATCCTGACTGGATTTGAAGTATTGAAGTTCTGCAGACGACTGATTTTGACCTGCCGCAACCGGACCCAGAGGATGGGGCGCCCGAGGACAGGCAGCCCGAGGACAGGCAGCCCGAGGACAGGTAGGCAGGCAGACAGCTGCGCTTGCGGACGGGCGGCCAGGTCGGGTGGGCCAGGTCGGGTGGGCCAGGTCGGGTGGGCCAGGTCGGGTGGGCCGGGTCGGGTGGGCCGGGTCGGGTGGGCCGCGCCCGGCGTTCCGCCTGGCGCGGGGCTCACGCGCCGCCGGTCAGTGGGACATCAGAACCGGCGTGGTCATGGCGCGCAGGACCGTCTGCGTGGCGCCGCCGAGGAGCTGCTCGCGCACGCGCCCATGGGCGAACGCGCCCATCACAATGAGGTACGCCCCCCAGGCGCGGGCGGCGCTGAGGATCGCATCGCCTGGACTGCCGGGCGCGCGCTCATGCTGGAGCTGGGCGCGCACGCCGTGATTCTTGAGATGGGCGACAAGCCGTTGTGTTTCAGGAAGCCCTTCGACGTCCTGTTGGGCTGGATCTGCGGCGGTGAACACCATCACCTCATGCGCCCGCACCAGAAGATCGAGCGCATCATGAACGGCGCGCGCGGCCTCACGGCCTGCTTTCCATGCAACCAGGATACGCCCGCCCGCAAAGGCCGTTTCATCCGTCGGCGGCAGCACAATGCAGGGCCGCCCGCTATGAAAGAGCGACCGTGTGAAAATGATGTCGTCCAGATGCGAGGCGTCTTGCGCGATGGGTCTGGCGACCACGGCGACATCACTGACACGAAGGAGCATGTCGACGAGCTGACCGGCTTTGGATGCGGCGACCTCCGGCGCATCAAGGACCAGCCGGTCATCAAACAGCAGGGCGCGCTCGCGCAGGCGCGATTGGACAGCGCCCGCATCCGTGCGCGCCACCCAGGCGATTTCATCTCGCGCATCCTCCAGCGCCCCGCCGGCGCCGCCCGGCAAGGGATCTGGCAGCACCGCGACGACATGGGCGCACAGCCGCCCTCCCACATGACGCGCGACCTGCGCGGCGAATTCGGCGCGCGCGAGCCCATTGCGCGACCCGTCGGCAAAGACGGCGATATCTTTCCAGGTCAAGGGGACACCTCCGGCGTCGACAGGATGCGACCAGATGCGTGTTGGGGATCTTACTGTCGCCCCGCCTCCAGCCAGCGCGTTGCGCCGGATCAATCCGCACTGTTGGCGCGCCTCCGGCTCTGGCTCTGGCTCTGGCTCTGGCTCTGGCTCTGGCTCTGGCTCTGGCTCTGGCTCTGGCGCTGGCGCTGGCGCCGGCTCCGCTTCGGCCTGCGCGGGATCGGCGCAGGGCGTCATCCGCAGGCGCGAAAGGCCGGGCGCGTGCTTGACACGTCAGTCGCCTCCTCTGCATATGATTTGATGTCTAACTACTGGAGGCCGTTATGACGTCGCGACGGCGAATTCTGCAGCTGATCGGCGGGGGTGCGGTGCTGGCGGCGACCGCGGTCAGCGGGGGGTGCTCGACGCCTGGCGGGGTCTCCCAGGCGGCTCGCACCCCCTGGCGCATGGCAGGACGGTACGACGAATTTCGCAGGCGCGCCCTGTCCTATGCGCTGCTTGCCCCAAACCCCCACAACCGCCAGCCATGGCTCGTCAGACTTGAAGGCGCGGACGCGTTGAGCCTGTATGTGGATCTCAACCGACGGCTGCCGGCGACAGACCCGTTCGACCGGCAGATCACGATCGGTTGTGGCGCGTTTCTCGAACTGCTGTCGATAGCTGCGGCCCAGGACGGCTACGCAGCCGAAATCACAGCATTTCCGGAGGGTGCGGACTTGAAGAGCCTCGACGCGCGGCCTGTGGCGCGTGTCCGCTTCGCTCCTAGCGCGGCGCGCCCGGATGCCCTGTTTGCCCATGTGCTCATGCGGCGCTCCAACAAGGAGATCTATACGACGCGCGATCCGCCGGCGGAGGCTCTTGCGGGCCTCGCGGCAGGCGGGCAGGCGCGCGGCGTTCTTTCGCAGGTGAGCAGCGACCCGGTTCTGACGGCGAAACTGCGCGACCTGACATGGCGCGCCCATCTGAAGGAGGTCATGACGCCGGCTGCGATGCAGGAATCCGTTGACCTGATGCGGATTGGCGCGGAGGAGGTTGCGGCCAATCCGGATGGAATCGCCCTTGAGGGGGCGGCGATTGAAGCCGGTCGCATGCTTGGGCTCGTCTCGCGCAGGACGCTCGCAGATCCAGGCTCGCAGGCGTTCAGGCAAGGTCTTGACCTCTACGCGAAAATGGCGGCCTCAGCGCGCGCATTCGGCTGGCTGTCCACACAGGACGAAACCCGGCTGGATCAGATCAATACGGGCAGGGCGTATCTGCGCGTCAACCTGACGGCGACCGCCCTCGGCCTCGCCATCCATCCCTGGAGCCAGGCCCTGCAGGAATATCCGCAAATGGCTGAGCTGTATCAGGAGACCCACGCCCTCATCGGCGGCGGGCGGCGCGTGGAGATGCTGTATCGGATTGGGTATGCGACGCCAATCCCGCCCACGCCACGCCGTGGCCTCGACGCACACCTTGTCTAGGCGGCGCAGGAGCGGGCATGCGCGGCCCGACAGCGCCGCGGAGGATCCGCGTGCGCACGACGACGTGTTGTTTCGGCTGTTCACCGAAATCGGCATCATTCATCAGCTGGCGGGCGCCGCATTTCAGAAAGTTCTTCCGCTGGGCCTCACGGGGGCCCAGTTCGCCATCCTCAATCACTGCGTCCGCATGGGCGACAACAAGACGCCCGCTCAGCTCGCCGACATCCTGCAGGTGACGCGGGCGACACTGACGAGCACGCTGGGCCGCCTGGAGCGCAAGGGTCTCATCCGTCTTGAGGCGGATGACTACGATGGCCGCTGCAAACGCGTGCTGTTGACCGAGGCCGGCCGTCATGCGCGCGAGGCGGCGGTCGCCGCGGCCATGCCGCTGCTTGAACGCGTCGCAGCCGCGGTTCCGGCGGCAGACGCAGCCGCGCTGCTGTCAGGCCTGACGCAGGTGCGCGCCTGGCTCGACCAGAACAGATCCCTGTGAGGCGCGCAGGCGTGCACGTGAGCCCCGCCACGACCTGCGCTCAGCCCGGCTTTCCGGGCGGCTGCGCCCCGTCTCCAGTCCCCCGGTTCGACGGGGTCGGCGCGCCCTCCCCTGGTGATTGACGGGGCGGGAACTCACGACAGGGACACAAGGACGTGGGGAGCCGCCCGCCGGGCATTCCTCGGGCAGGACCGCCGCATGGAGACGCGCCCGAAAGGCGGCAGTGATGCGCACGGGTCGGACCTGCGCGGATTTGCGCGCGTGACAGGGCGCCGCGGCGGCCCCAAATGAGGCGCTACGGTTGGAGAACGACTATGCGCTTTGGACGGGTAGGCGCCACGCTCGCGCTTTCGATGCTGGCGGCCGGCTGCACTACAATCACGAAGGTCACGCCGGGTCTGCGGGGGCCGCTTTACCACGCCTATGACATCACGCCGCCGCTGCAGGCCGGCGGCGTGGAGACGCGCAAGGTCAGGCAGCCCCCGGCGGGCGTCGTGGTGATTGATGCTGTGGAGTTCCTGAACAAGGCGGTCGCCATCGGGCTCGCCGCCACGCAGGGTCAGATCGCAAGCCAGCCAGAGGAACGCCAGGCAGTTTTTCGCAACGCCGCAGCGGTGATCGGCACGGGCGCCTCAGTCAGCCTGGGAGACGCGCTGGCCCGTTTCGAGGCCTTTTCCGAACTCAACCCCAAGATCGCCTCGGCGCAGCGCAACGCGCTCGCCGGCATGCTGCTCCTCGCCTCCGACACCAATTGCGGGCTCTATCTCGACAATATGCGCAAGGCGCAGGCGACCTATCGCTCCAGCTTCGGCCTGACCTCAACAGTGCTGTCGGGCGCAGCCGGCTTTTCAACGGCAGATATCGCGACCACGCGTCTGCTCGCAGGGCTGTCGACGCTGTCGGGCGGGGTCTCAAACCGGCTGGACCAGGCAGTGTTTGCTGACCGCAACGCAGATGTCGTGATCGGTGCGGTTGCGGCCGCTCGCGGCGCCATGCGCAGGCAGCTGCAGGACAACATGAAGCTTGACTACGCCGACTGGCGCATGAGCCAGGCGATCGCCGACAGCTTCGCCTATCATGGAAACTGCAGCCTGACGGGCGGTCTGTCCTATCTTGCGCTGAAGACTGGCCAGAGCGCGCAGTTCAATGCAGTTTCCGAAACGCCGCAGGGTCAATAAGCGGCCGTGCGCGGCATGACCAAGACCAGCTGGAAGAGACCGCCCGTCTGGCGCATCGGGGGCGCGCGCGACAGTGCTGTGGACCTGATCGCCCGGCCGGCGCGCCGCCACGCCGCGTGAGCGCAGGCTCATCCGCCCGGCGATCGGCCTTTGTTGGCCTCGAACCGGGCCGACGGGTGTTGGGCGGCGCCGCCGGCCTCAGCGTAGTGGGCGATGCATTCGCCCTCACGCCCGCGTACGACGCGCCGCCCGGCAAGCGGACCGCGGACTTCGGTCACCACGGTGCACTGGGTTTCCGCCTCCCCGTCCCGGTGAGCATAGATGACCACCCAATCACTGGTGCGGCCGAGATCATGGGCGAGGCGTGTGTTGGAGAACAGAGCGGTGAATGACCATGGCTCGTGCTGCGCGTGCAGCACGGGCAGCCAGGCGACGCCCTCCGGATTGAATCGTTTGGGCGCTAATTTCGGCAGGCGTCCCTCAGCAGCAAGGCGCAGATACTCTGAATCAATATCAAGAATAACGCCTACGGATGGACGCCCCCGTGGCGGCGGAAGGCTCTGGCGGACGCCGACCGTGCGGGCCTGCAGAGCGGCCTCGATGCGGGCGCGCCGCCGCGGCCCAAGCCCGGCGATCCGGGCGGGTCGCCCGGCGCGCGCCGCCTGTGCGAGCTGCTCCAGGGTCTCGATGTGGAGATCGTGGTGGAGGCGCCCGGCCAGCTTCTCTCCGATTCCGGGAAGGGACTGGAACAGGATCTCCGGCTGCGGCCCACCCGTCAGGCGCTCAAGCTTCGCCCAGCGCCCGGTCTCAACCAGCTCTGAAACTGCATGCGCAATTCCGGGACCGATCCCGGGCAGCGCCTCCAGCCCCGCCACGCCTTCCTTGGACAGAATGTCTTCGACCGGCCTCGGCAATCGTGAGATGTCGTCTGCTGCCCGCAGATAGGCGCGCGACCGGAACGGGTCGTCGCCCTGCTGTTCCAGAACAAGGCCCATCTCGCGCAGCTTTTCGGCGACGCAGGCGTTGAGACCCGCCTCCTCGCCGGACCGCCGCGATGCATCGGTCCGGCGGGGTCGCCGCAGGATCGGCCAGGCGGCGCGCGTCACACCCTCGTCACCGCAATCTTGTTCACGGGAGCCTTGACAACCGGCGGCTTGGGGACCGTGACGCGCAGCACGCCGTTCGTCAGGACTGCCTTGATTGCAGCAGGGTCAACGCCTTCGGGCAGCCGCAGCGTCCGTTCAAAGGCGCCGAACGCCAATTCGGCGAGCCGCTGGTCGCCCTTGACTTCGTCGCGTTCGCACCGCTTCTCGGCGCGGATGGACAGCATGCCATCGCAGACCTCAATGTCGACATCCTTGAGATCAATCCCCGGCGTCTCAGCGAAAATCTGAATTTCGGCGTCTGTTTCGATCATATCGAGGCGGATCTGGTGGGCTGCGCCGGTGTTCTCCGCCTGATCGAAGATGCGATCGATTTCCCGGCGCAGGGCATGGATGGATGCGCCAAGCGGCGCCAAAAAGGCGGCGGGCTGGGCGAACATGCGTTGCGGGGCTGGCGCGCTCATCATGGGATCTCCTTGCAGGGACGAGAGAGAGGATTGCTAACCAGCTGGCGGCGGCTTGCGTTGATGTTGCGCAAACCCGCGGGCATGGGGCTGCGCTGCGCCATGATGCAGATCAAGACCCGACGCTGACGCATCGGCCAAGCAGGCGCATGGGCGGCCTTGAGCTTCTGTGGATCCTGGTAGGTTTGCTTGCACTGCAGCCCGTGCTCGCGCGTCAGATCTCGTCCATGAACCGGCAGGCGGCCATCGCCCGCATTGAACGGGCCCGCGGGTCGCGCCTGATCCTGCTGATCCACCGTGAAGAGACGGTGCAATTTCTCGGCATTCCGGTGATGCGGTTCATTGATATGCAGGATGCTGAGGCCATCACACGCGCAATTGCGCTTACGGACCCGGATACGCCGATCGACATGGTCATTCACACGCCGGGCGGCCTGATGCTGGCGGCGGTGCAGATCGCCCGCGCCCTCAAGCGGCACAAGGGCGAGGTCACAGTATTTGTGCCGCATTATGCGATGTCCGGCGGCGCCCTGGTCGCGCTGGCGGCCGACCAGATCGTGATGGCGCCCCACGCCGTGCTGGGCGCTGTTGATCCGCAGGTCGAAGGGCTGCCGGCGTCCAGCCTGCTGAAGGTCGTGGCGGACAAGCCGATCGGCGATGTCGATGACGAAACTTTGATCCTGGCCGACATGGCGGCCAAGGCCCTTGATGAGATTATCACAGAGGTGAAGGAACTCCTGGGGGATGAGCTTGGCGAAGCCAAGGCGGCGGAAGTCGCCGAGGCTTTGGCCGGGGGACACTGGACCCATGAATATGGCATATCGGCGTCGCAGGCGGCCACAATCGGCCTTCCCGTGAAAGATCAAATCCCGGCCGATATTCTCGGCCTCATGGATTGCTATCCCCAGCCCGTCCGGCGAACGCCATCGGTTGCGTTTTCACCCGCCTGGCGCACCCGGCGCGCCGCAGGCGGGGCGCCGCAATGGCAGCGCAACAGCGGCCACTGACGGGCCCCGTGCGGCGGCTTGCGTTGCCTCAATGATGGCGCCCCGCTCCAGGCGCATCGTTCAGCAAACGGGAGATTGGGCATGTTGATGAAAAGTGTGACGGCGCGGGTGTTGGCGCTGGCGGTGGCGGCGGCCACAGGCGCGTGCGCTGGCGGACTGGGCGGAAGTGATTATGGCCGCAGCGAGGTCGGACGGGTGGCGCGCCTTGAGACGGGCGTGATTGAGCGGGTGCGCAGCGTCCGGATCGAGGGCTCAAAGACCATCATCGGCCCGGCGACAGGCGCAGTGATCGGCGGCATAGCTGGCAGCGGTGTTGGCGGGGGCGACGAGGAACGGGCGATCATGGCCGTCGCCGGCGCGGTGCTTGGCGGATTGGCGGGCGGAGCGATTGAAAAGAGCGTGACGCAGCAGACCGGCTACGCCTACACCATCCGCCTCAGCAATGGCGAGATGGTCACGATCGTGCAGGCGGACAAGACGCCGCTGGCGCCCGGTCAGAAGGTGACTGTCGAATACGGGGACCGCGCACGGGTGGCGCCGTTGTAGGGCGCGCCTCAGGATAGGGCGGGCCTCAGGCGCCGGGTCAGCCGGTCGTGCGCGCCCTGGAGCGGCCTATGGTGATGTCTGTGGTACAGGCGGGGTGGGCGCAGCGTCCGGCGCAACGCGCCAGACCAGCATCTCCCCCCTCGCCGGGTCACCGTCGGCAATCGGGGCGAGCCAATCCGGCGGACGTCCGGCCAGCAGCTGCGACATCAACCCCTCCGGGCCCTTGGCCGCCAGCAGTTCGGCTTCCGGAAATCCCGGACAGATCGCGACGTAGCCGTAGCCGCGTGCGATGGACAGGGCGCGGGCGCCGGCGGGCGGCTCCAGAAAGGCCCGGATCACCAGCGACATTGCTGCATGGTTGCGGTGGTGCCCCGTCGCCGGCACCGAATGGGCGGAGTGGACGATGAGGTGGGGACCGATATCAAGGGGGGCGAGCACGCGCGCGGCCGGCGCAGCCTGCAACGCCTCCCAGCCAGGACCTGAAAAGCAATCCGTATGTACGCCCGCCCGACCGGAGGTTCGCCCGCCGGCCTGAAGAGCCTCCGGAATGAACAGGAGCGGCCCTGTGGCGAGGGCGGCGGCCAGCGTGGCGGGAACACGCAGCGCAGGCGCCTTGACGGCGCGTGCGCGCACCACGAGTTCGCGCAGCAGAAAAATGGCGCCCGGCGGTGCGAAGGCTTGCGCCACTGCCCCCATCCGCACCATTGCGAACAGGCAAAGGCCAAGACTGACGGCCCCCAGGGTTGCGGCGGAAACCCACTGGCGTTGCGCCCCGGGCGCCTGAGAGGATTGACGCACCGCCCAGACTGCGCCGATCAGGCCGCTCGCGCCCACGCCGGCGTTGGCGAGGATCTCCAGGGGCCGGGAGGCGATGAGGGCCTTGCTCTCGCCGACATGGTCGAGCCAGAAGGCTTTCACGAGCGGGTCGATGGCGGCGAACGGCCCCGTCAGACATGCTCCGGCGCCGGCCAGGAATGTCACGCCGCCAGCCGCTGCAGCGGCGCCTGCGCACGCAAGCCGCACGAGGGGGGATGGCGCAAGGCGTGCGGTCGCAGGCGCAAGGCCGATGAGCACGGCGCAGGCGACGCAGAGCGCGCTGAGGTGCGGGCCGGATATCTGGTCGCACATCACGGACATCGCCTGGCCTGGCGCGACCATCAGCATTCGCAGCATCAGGGCGCAGGCTGTCAGGGTGATCAGGAAGGCGGCAAGGCGCGTCCAGGCCCGCGCATCAAGGATCCAGCGCACCCCCAGGAGCGCGCCCATCGCCACGGTCATCGGCAGGCCTTCGAGAGATATGTGCGTCCACAGCGCACAGGCGATCCCCGCCACAGCGCCGGACAGGCGCGGTCTGTCTTCGTCAAGCAACGCCACATAGGCTGCGACCGCGGCGACCAGCTGCCAGCCGTGATGGTCGATCCGCATCGGCATCGTCTGGTTGTAGATGAGCGTACCGAGACCAACATAAACGACCGCGACCGGGGCCCACGCGGGGCCGACGAGCCGCGCGGTTGCGCGCGCCGCGCCGCAGGCGATCAGGCCGAAGGTCAGCAGCGGAATGATGGCGGCGGAAAGCCGTTCGGCCCATGCCCGCCCCACCCAGGGGTCGAGCGCCAGAATGCCTGCGGCCAGCGGCGCGTCCACCAGCCGGGACCAGTGCATTGGCGCGCCTTCGGGGGGATTGATGCGGCGCTGCAGGGTATCGTACCACCCGGCGCCGTTGAGCCAGTCGCGCACCTGTGCGAGTCGCAGGTTGTCATCGGGATCCGGCAGTCGAAGGGCGACGACATGAGGCCAGGAGATCAGCAGGAAGGCTGCGGCCAGTGCGACCCAGGTCAGCGCTGAGAGACCAGCGATGGCATACCGGGCTAATCTGGGATGCATCAGGGCGCGACCGCAGCGCGCGCCCGGTCCGCGATGATCCGTGGCGGGAAGGCGACAAAGCGGCGCAGGGCCCAGGTCGCAGTGAAGCTGATGACGGCGGCGACAGCCTTGGCGACAGCCGCGGAGAGTCCTGCGATGACGCCAAGGTGCACGACGCCCGCGGTGATGGCGAGGCCGATGAGTCCGGCTGCGAAAAAGACGACGGCCTGCCGGCTGCGCGCACCGCCGGCAGGCGCCGCTTCACTGCAGAACACGAACCGGCGCGACAGGCCCCAATGCAGCACCAGACCCAACAGATAGCCGGCTGAGGCTGCCGCCCAGGGCGCGGTCGCCCACCCGATCAGGAGCAGGGTGGCGGATGTGTCGACAGCAAGACACATGGCGCTGATCACGCCGTAGCGCACCGCCGGTCTGTCGGCGCTGCGCGCCACGCGCAACAGCGTCCACGGCGCTGCGTCAGGCGACACGACGCGGCACCAACCGCTCGGATGCGAGTGCTTCGCGGGCGCCTTCGACGCCGGACTCATGGTACTCGGCGTCCTCATTCACATTCCAGACGTCCCAGCGACGCTCGCCCGCCTCGATGTTGCGCACCGTCAGCATGGCCGTCATCATCGCGTGGTCCTGATTGTTGTATTTGTGCATGCCATTGCGCCCGACCAGATGCAGGGTCGGATAGGCGGCCTCGAGGTCTTGACGAAGCGCCTCGACATTGTCGCGATACAGATCATCGTAAACCGGATAGGCCTTGTCCTGGCGCACCACCTTGCCGTCGAACACGCAGGCCGGATCGAGAAGACCGAGCTCGGCCATTTCACGTTTGGCGAGCGCGATCAGATCTGCGTCAGGCATGTTCCAGAGATCCGCTCCCTCGAAGCAGAAGTACTCCAGCCCGACACAGGACACGTCGTCGCCAGGCACCATCTCCGGCGACCAGCTGCGGAAGTTCTGAATGCGGCCGACCTTTACTTTCGGATCGTGCACGTAAATCCAGTTGTCGGAAAACACATCCTTGCCGCGGATCATCAGGGCGACTGTCAGAAAATCCCGATATTTGAGGTCCAGCGCCCGATCAAAGCTCTTCGGCAGGGGATGGATCAGACCCGCCAGTTCGCGCAGCGGGGCCGACGAGATCACGTGTGTCGCGGAGATCACGCCAGCGTGCGCGCCGCGCAACTGGACGCGCCAGCGCCCGGTCGCCGCGTTGAATGAGATCTGTCCCGGCTGCACCCCCATCAGGACCTGTCCGCCGCGCTCAACGATCCTGTCGCGCGCGGCCTCCCACAGCATGCCAGGCCCCTTGCGCGGATAACGGAAGGACTCAAGCAGGGTTTTGACGGCCATCCCGTCATTTTTCCTGCGCCGACCGAACGACAGTGAGCGCTTGACCGCATCAGCGATCGCGCCCCCCAGGCTCAGGCCCTTGATGCGCTGGGCGGCCCAGTCGGCGGAGATGTCATCACATGACATGCCCCACACCTTTTCGGTGTAGGTCTTGAAGAATGTTTCGAACAGCGCGCGCCCGAAATTGTTGGTGACCCATTGGGCGAATGTCCTGGGATCCCTGTGCGGCCAGGCGCGCCAGCGCAGATAGGAGAGCACGCACATCGCGCTGCGAATTGGTCCAAGGTTTGTCAGGGCCTCGAACGCCTTCAGCGGATAGCTGTAGAACTTGCCGCCGAAGTAGATCCGTGACGAGCGTGGTCGTTCAATAAAGTCATTCGGCAGGATTTCATCCCAGAGGTCGACGACTTCCTTCGACTTGGAAAAGAAGCGATGGCCGCCGATGTCGAACCGATAGCCGTTGTATTCCACCGTTCGGCTGATCCCGCCGACAAGTTCCGGATCGCGTTCGAGGATCGTCACCGTGTAGCCGGACTTGGTCAGCAGATAGCCGGCCGTCAGGCCTGCGGGCCCTGCGCCGATGATCAGCACGTCGCATGGGTTCTCGCCGCGTTCGCTCATACGCCACCTTCTGGAAAACTTGGCGCAGCTTAACCACGATGAGCTTAAGGCGGCGTAAAATGCCCGTCTGCCTGGGCCAGATCTCATGCACTGCAGGACCTCATTAACCATCGGATTGGTCCGCACACCGGGATATCAGGCAGCGCAGGCGCGCGTCCGACGCTGCTGACGGAGCTTGTTCATGGCAGACTGTCTGAGCCCTGCCCCCGCTTGAAGGCTCACCCTGGATGCGAGAACCCTCGACGCTCCTGCCGAACACAATCTGGGATGGCCGCAAACTGAGACGCCGACAGATCAAAGTGGGGCCAGACCGAAGTGGGTGAAGAATGCCGAAGCGGGTGCGCAATGAGGTCGTGCGCATCCGTGGCCGCCGTGCGCATCCGCGCGAGGGCGCCTTTCGCCGCCGCCGCCCCTGGCGCAGCTGTCGCCCCCCAGCGATGGTCATGGGAACATCCGCCGATCCGCCGGCTTAGACGACACGCTGTCGTGCGATCGACACCGCCCGCCACGCACGAGCGCCGACCACGGACGGTTGCTCAGCAGACCAGGCGGGGTCAGGCTGGAGGGACTGGCGAAAGCCTGCGCGCGAGACGCGCGTCCCTGCCATAGACGTCCGGGGCATAGCTGATGGCCCCTGTCGCGTCTGGCGCGGCGGTCAGATACAGGAAGTAGACTGGCAGGGGTTGCATCATCGGGATGCGCTGCGCAGTTCCTGCGGCGATCCGGGCGTCAAGCGCCGTGCGATCGATGTCAGGACGGTTGAGAACCTCGACGGCGAGATCGGCGGCGGCCTGCGCCCGCACGCACCCATGGCTGCGCGCACGATTGGCCTGGGCGAACAGCCCCTGCGCAGGCGTGTCATGGACATAGATCGCGAACGGATTGGGCAGCTCGAGCTTGACCTGGCCGAGCGCATTGCCTGGTCCGGGAAGCTGGATGATCGCATATGGAAACGGCTGGACCCGCAGGTCGACATCCTGCGGCCTGAGGACAGCGCCGGCGGCGCTGACGAGGCGATAGCCCTGTGCGGCCGCGCGCCGCGGATTGCGGCGCATCATGGGAAGGACTTCGCCAAAGGCGATCTTCGCCGGCGGTCGCCATGTCGGGTTCACCGTGACTGCTTCGACAAATGCGGCGAAGCTGGGCGTCGGGGTGGCGCGCGCGCCGACGATCACCTTGTGGGTGGCGACGAGCACGCCGGCGCGGAACAAGCGCGCCTCGAACTGCGGAATATGGATTTCCAGCCGGTCGCCCGGCAGGGCGCGCGGCAGCCAGCGCCAGCGTTCGAGGCTGGCGCGCAGGCTCGCCCGGCGGGCCAGCGTCTCCACGCTGTCGGGCGCGACGACGGCGTCAGCATAAGCGGACATCAGGCTGACATAGGCCGGATCCTGTGGGGCAAGCGCTCGCAGGGCCGAAGCCAGCTGGTCGGGCGCCAGCCCCCGCAGGGTGTCGAGCGGCACGTCAATCCCGGCTGGGGGGATATGCCAGGAGGGCTCGGCGATGGCTGGATTGACGGCGCCGCCAGCCAGAATGCCCACAAGGCCTTGCGCAAGGCGGTCAACGGCCTCGGCTGATGGGGCAGAGCCGTCCTGCGCCGCCTGCGCGCCATCGAGCTCCCGGTCGACGCCATGGGCAGGAAGTTCGGCCGCGATCGCGCGCAGCACAGCGATGGCCTGTGGGGTCCAGGCCGCCGCCGGCTGCGCCGCCGGGCCGTTTGATCCCGCACCGGCTGCCGGAGGGGGCCCGGGATCTGGCTTCGCCCCGGCCGTTGCAGATGGCGGGACAACTGGCGGACCCGACGCGCCGGCCAGCGCCTGAAGCGCTATGGCGCAGGCAAGGCACACGGCGCCAGCGACACGGCCGAGGATCGCCCGCATGCTGACGGTCACGCGTGCTGCGCGACGTAGCGCGCTATGTGCTCAATCGGGGTGTTGACGTAGTCGGCGTCGATCTCGGCGGCGATGCGCGCGGCGAGTCCCTTGTCGCAGGCGTCGCGAAAGGCGCCCAGCGCCCGGGGCGGGGCGGCGATGATGAGTTTGTGAAAGTCGCCGCGCCCGCCATGTTCGGCCAGACGGGCGCAAAGTCCGGCCACGAAGGACTCTTCGAGCAGGCGTTCGGGGTCAGTCCTCGGCTCCGGGCGACTGCGCGCCGCGCCATGACTTTGATACACGCTGGAGCGTTCATCGACATGTGTGGGCCGGCGCGCGCCCTGCGCCACGTCGAGATCGAACTCGGCCCACCCCGGGCGCTCCTCGACCTTTCGGAACGCGCGCGCCCGCGCGCCATCGAATGTCACCAGCCATGTCGTCTGCGTCATCGAAAACCCTCTCATGTGTGGACGCCTCACCCACCCTGCAGCGCGGTTGCGGCGACCTTCGACAGGACAACGCCCTCCGGCGCCCACTGCCGGGCCGCCGGGCAGCCGGGCCGCAGGACAGCCGGACCCCGAAGCGTGCACAGCCAGCGCCGAGCGCCTGCAGGATTGCGTCAGGATCACCGGCGCGCCCGGTTGAGGCGCAAGCGGTCACGCCCAAGCAGTCACCAAAGCTCCAGCACGCGGCGACGTGTTGCGTCAGATCAAGTCAGGAGGAACCCTCACGCCGCCGGAAATGCGCGTTTTGACCTGCGCCGATGCGTGCTGACATCCCTAAGTAGCGCTACGAAGCGGTTAGACGTTTCAATCCGTGGTTGGGTTCCTGCGTGGGCTGCAAGGCCTGGATCGGGAGCGAAACATGGTTACCGGGACAACCGTTGGCAGGGATTCGATGACGCCGGCTCGCGCCCCTCAAGGGCATTCTACGCCGGCTCAGGCGGCTTTGGCTCAGGCCATTATACGCCTTGGCCGCGGGTCGGTCCGCGTTTTCGAGCCGGGCGAGACCATCTTCAGTGAGGGCGCTGAAGCCGCCACCGCCGACATTGTTGTATCGGGTCTGGCGCGCTGCTTCCGCATGACAGGCGATGGTCGCCGGCATGTCTCGAAATTCGTGGCGCCGCAGGGGGTCCTCAGCCTCGGGGCGGGCGCGACGTGGCGCTGTTCGACCGAGGCCATTACACGTACGGCCGTGCAATCATGTCCTGCCGCGGCGCTGATGGGCGCCGTGCTCCAGGACGCACACCTCGCAGGCGCCCTGCGTGACGTCATCGCCCAGGAACTGGATGAGCGTGAGCGCAGCCAGTTGCGGGTGGCGCGCCTGACGGCGGAGGAGCGCGTGGCCGACTTTCTGGTGCAGTGGCGGGCGATATGGTGCGAATCCGATGATGGAACATGCACCATTCCTATGTCGCGGCTGGATATCGCCGACCACCTGGGCGTCACACTGGAGACAGTGAGCCGCGCCTTGAACACCATGCACCGGCGCGGTCTCATCCATCTCTTGGATCCGCATCACTTCCGCATTCGGCGCACCTCCGCCATGGAGAGCCTGGCGATGGGCGACCGGGACATGTCGGGCCTGGCGGCCGCCTGACGGGCCCGGGCGCGCACGCTGACCGGATCAGGCAGGGGCGCGTGCTGCGCCGCGATGCGCGCCCAGTCTGAGCACAGGCTCACCGGAGCTCGACATACATGTCCTCATATCCGTGTACGAAGCAGGATTTGATGCGCGCGGGCTCCTGAACGACCTCCGGCGTCAGCCCGCGCCGCAGCATTTCCTCAAGCAGGACGCGTATCTGCAGTTCGGCGGCGCGATTGCCAAGACAGCGGTGCAGTCCAAAACCAAAGCTGAGATGGCGGCGCGCATGCGCACGGTCGACGATCAGCGCATCCGGGTCCGGCATGACCGCCTCATCCCGATTGCCGGACACGTACCACATGATGACCTTGTCGCCCCTGCGGATACGCGCTGCGCCAATTTCGGCGTCCTGCACAGCTGTGCGGCGCATGTGGGCTAGCGGCGTCTGCCATCGGATGATCTCGGCGACCGCCGAGGGTATCAGGGAAGCGTCGGCGGTCAGTTTTCGCCACTCCTGGGGATAGAGACTGAACCCGTACACTGCGCCGCCGATGGAGTTGCGGGTCGTGTCGTTGCCGCCGACGATCAGGAGAAGGATGTTGCCAAGAAGGCTTGCATCGTCGAGATCGCGCATGGTGGGGTCGTGCGTCAGACGGGAAAAGAAGTCAGGGCTTGCCGGATCTGTCGCAGCCTGACCACGCAGGCGTTTGAAGTAGGCGAGGCAGTCGAGCAACGCAGCGCGCCGGTCGTCCTCACTGTTGAGATAGTCCGCGATGACCGCGGCGTTGGACCAGTGGACCAGCTTTCCACGGTCCTCCTGCGGCAGGCCAAACAGCGTCGCCAGCATGAAGGACGTCAGGTCGACGGACACCTGCTCAACCCAGTTAAAGGGGCGCCCGCGCGGCAGGCGGTCGAGAATTTCTGTCACCCGCGTCCTGATCACGGCCTCCAGAACCGCCAGGCGCGGCGGCGCCAGCGGCGGCGACACCGCCTTTCGCATCACCCCGTGCTCTGGGGGGTCCATGGCGATGAACATCGGCAGCGGAAAGTCCGGGGCTTGGTCCGCGATCGAGATGCCGCCGAGCCGATGGCTTGATGAAAAGGTGCGGTGGTCAGTGTCGACCGTCATGATGTCGTGATAGCGCGTGACCGACCAGTAGGGGCCGAACAGGCTGTCACGGCAGTGATGCACGGGAGCTTCCCGGCGCAGGCGCTCGAAATAGGCCCAGTGTTCGTCGCGACCGAAGAGGTCGAAACTGCTCACGTCAATGGCGTCGAGCGGGGTGGCGGCGGCGCGTGCGCGCGCCGCCTCCAGACGATCAGCCCGCGCGGCGCAGAGCGTGCTCATGGCCCATCCCCGGGGCGCGCAAGCCACTCGCGGCGCAGCATCATCTTCTGGACCTTCACAGTGGAGGTTGTCGCCAGCGGCTCCCTGCGGATCCACCAGCGGCTTGGGGTTTCGAAATAGGCAAGGCTCGGCTGCACGAAGGCGCGCAGGTCTGCTTCGCTCAGCATCGTTCCCGGCCGCGTCACGACGATCGCCGCGACCTCTTCGCCGAGATCTGGATGGTCGAGACCGATCACGGCGACCTCCAATACAGCCGGATGCCGTGCGATGCAGGATTCCACGCGCGGGGCCGAAACATTCTCTCCGCCACGGATGATCATGTCCTTGCTGCGCCCGGTAATCGACAGGTAGCCCTGCGCATCGAGCCGGCCGAGATCGCCGGTATGCAGCCA
The DNA here is from genome assembly GCA_040381075.1 of Hyphomonadaceae bacterium. Taxonomy (GTDB): domain Bacteria; phylum Pseudomonadota; class Alphaproteobacteria; order Caulobacterales; family Aquidulcibacteraceae; genus JBEIHX01. Next base: position 20,834 of record JBEIHX010000026.1, on the reverse strand, counting down.
GCCATCGGCGTCGACCGGCGTGTCCGTCAGTCCCCAATAGCCCGACATCATGGCTGGGGATCTGACCAGGATCTCGCCCTCGCCGCTTTCGTCGGGCGACTTGATCCGGATGTCACATCCCGGCAGCGCCCGTCCGCAGGAGTGCGGCCGGGCGAGGTAGTCCTCACCGGCGATTGCGGTGACGGACCCGCCGGATTCGGTCAATCCGTAGGTGGCCGCCGCACCGAGGCGCACGTTGGGAAAGGCGGCGCGCACATCATCCATGAGTTCAGGGGTGACCATCGCCCCGCCGGCAGCCACTGCGGTGACGCTCTCAAGGTTGCGCGCATGCGCGTCGGGGTGGCGCGCCACGCGCGCCAGCAGGGTTGGCACAGTCGCCCACAGATGGATCTCTTCACGACGGATGATGTCAATGATGCGGGCCGGATCGGCGCGCCCCTCGAGGAGAACAAGTTTGTGCCCGCTCAGCAGGGCCTGGGTGTGGGCCATGTAGCCGGAGATGTGAAACAGCGGCGCGCAGCAGAGAAAGTGCAGCTGAGGCGCCTCGGGCTGGATCTCGTCCGGCATGGCGTCACGACTGAGGTACACGGTCTGCAGACAGGCGACTGCAGCGCGATGGGAGAGGACTGCGGCCTTCGCGCGGCTCGTCGTGCCGGACGTAAAGACCAGCAGGGCGGGCTCCTCTTCGCCACGGTCATTTTCCCCGGCTGCAGGCGCTTCGGGTGCAGGCGCTTGGGGGGCGTGCTCTTGTAGGCCAGGCACGTCTGGGCCAACCGCGTCTGGGCCAACCGCGTCTGGGCCAACCGCGTCTGGGCCAGGCGCGCCGTCGACCGGAGCGGGCGTCCCGCTCGCCCGCGCGCTGTGGCAGGCATCCCATGCGGCTTCCAGGGCCTCGAGGTCGTGCGCTGGCGCGCCGGCGCGCAGCCGGTCGCGGCGCGCCGCGTCGGCGACGACCAGAACAGGGTTCGTCAGGGCGCGCGCCTCGGCGATTTCTTCCGGGCTCCACCACGCATTGCCGAGCGCGATCACGGCCCTGCGACGCGCGAGCGCCCAGAAGGCGAGGAGCCATTCCGGACTGTTGGCGGCGAGCAGCATGACGACATCGCCAGGCCTGACGCCGCGCGCGGCCAACTGCGCGCCAGCCGCATCGACAGCCCGGCGGAATGCTGCAAAACTGGCGCGCCGCTGACCGCAGACCAGAAAACTGCGCTCCCCCCAGCGCCCGGCATGGTCGAGGATGTCGGCGAGCGCGTGCGGGCGTGGCGTGAAGACCGGAACGGGACGCGCGTCGACGATCTTGATCGTGCAGGCGCGTCCCCAGGGCGAACGCTCGCTCATCGCGGGGCGGATGCGAGGAACCGCAACAGCAGGCGGGTGCGCTGGGGGGAATCTTCAAAGGCGGTGCGCGCATGCAGAAGCACGTGGTTGTTCATGATCTGGATGTCTCCTGGCTCCAGCTCAAAATCGATGGCCGCTTCATCCGCAAGCGCCTCATAGAGATCGAACAGTTCGTTCTCCACGCCTGACAGAACGACGCCTGGATGGCGCACGACGCTTCGGAAATAGTCAGAGATGTAGAAAGTACGCAGCTCACCGTCCGCATAGGCGCACGGCGTGACCTCACCGAAGCCGGGCTGGCCGGGCGCCTGCTCATTGCGCAGGTCGAGGAGCATCGGCTCGAACAGCCGCCGGGCGAGGTCGGGCCGTCGCGCCGCGAGTGCGTTGAACACGGACACGGAGCTTGCGATCCTGCTGCGCCCGCCGCGCGCGGCGGGGCTTACGCACAGGAGGCCAAGGACGTCGGCTGCATCGCAGTGAAAGCGGAACTCCCGGTCAGTTGCATAATTGCGGGCGTTCGGATCGCGCTGCGCCGCCCCTGTATTGCGCACTTCGCCGATCAGGTCGCCCTGTGGATTTTGCAGCCCCAGCCGACCGAACTGCATCCCAAGTCCGATCATCAGCCATGTCAGCGTTTCCCGGCTGACGCCGTCGATACGCAGGCCGCGCAGAAGTACAAAGCCCCTGCCATTGAACACCTCATTGCGCCACGCGCTGATCGCCGGCGCCAATCCGGGCAAGCACACGTCGCCTGGTTCGATGTCGGCGGGCGCACGCGCGCACGCTGCAAGGCCCTCGGCCATATGCAGAAGCGCCGCTGCTTGACGTTCTGTCAGATCTTCGCGCCAATTCGCTGGCGCACCGAGATCGGGCGGCAGCCAGGCCGCCGGCGATCTCACTGGCGCCTGCGGGCGCCCGTGTGACGGTCGGTTAAGAAAGTGCGCGCCCTGCTCGGCGGCGGAAAACGGCGTTGGCACCGCTGAGCCTCCTGTGACCTGGCGCCCGGGCTGCGGACTGCACGATCATAGGGGTCGCCACTCGACTGATCAATTGTTTAGTGTTCATATCGCCGCCGATGGGAGGACGCGATGACGACATCCTGCATTGAGGTTTCACGCAGCGGCGCGATTGCGACAGTGACGCTCCGGCGCGCGGAGCGACGCAACGCGGTCAACACGGCCATGATGGAGGACCTCGAACGGACGTGCCGCGCCTTTGCCGCTGATGAGAAATCCCGGGTGGTGGTGGTGCGGGCAGAGGGCGAAGACTTCTCGGTCGGGGCCGATCTGAGCCAGCCCCGCTTTCAGGCGGAGGAAACCCCGTCGCTCCTGATGCGCCGGCGCACGACGGAACTGGGGTCCGTCCTGCTGCGCAGCCTTCAGGAAATTCATCAACCCACAATCTGCGCCGTTCAGGGAATAGCCACGGGGGCTGGGGCCTGCATTACAAGCGCATGCGACTTCCGGATCGGAGCGGACACCGCCCGCATCGGCTATGGCGAGGTGAAGCTGGGCATCAATCTGATGTGGTGCGCAGTACCGATCTGCGTGCATCTGGTGGGGCCTGCGCGGGCCAAAAGAATGATCATGACGGGCAAGCTCTTCGATGCCGCAACGCTCCTGCAGTGGGGTTTTCTGGACGAAGTGGCGCCGCGTGCGCAGCTTGACGACAGAGCCTATGCGTGGGCCGAGGACCTCGCGGCCCTGCCGCCGATCTCGGTCCAGATGATCAAGCGAAGCATCAACATGATCTCGGGGGCGCTGGACCGCGCGATCATGCACATGGACACCGACCAGTGGCTCCTGACGAGCACGACGCGGGACTTCCGCGAAGCGGTGCAGGCATTCTTCGAGAAGCGGGCCCCGAGCTTTCAGGGCGATTGATGCTGCGTCGCTGGGCGGCCGGAGCGCGCGCCGACCCATCCCGGGATCTGGCGCTGCGGCTCGCGTGGCGGGACTGGTGGAAGGACCAGGTTGTCTCCACCCCGGCGCCGGGGACCAACGCCTGGGGACCAACGCCTGGGGACCAACGCCTGGGGAGCAACGCCTGGGGACCAACGCCCGGGGACCAGGGCCAGAACTGCCAGCGCCACGACCTGAGCGCCGGAAAGGGAGCGGGCCGGCGGTCCGGAGGGGCGCGAGCGAGGACGGCGTCAGGCTGCGTGCGCACGAGGCGCCCCCGGCAAGGCGCTGGCCTCAGGCGAGCTTGACGCCAGCCGCCGCAGCCGCCTTTTGCAGGAATTTGAGGACCTGACCGCCGCTGTTCGCATACAGGTGCTGACCGGTCGGATCGCTGATCGCCTCGAAGTTGGCCGCGACCGCCTCGGGCGTCCAATCCTGCGGGGCGAGCCAGACGCCCTCCGTTTCATGGATGTAGGTGCGCGAAAAGCCGCCTGCGCCAGCGCACAGGACCGTGCGTGCGGGGGCTTCCTCACTGACCAGAAAGAGCAGACCTGGCGTCACGGCGTTCGGATCCATCAGCCCTGCGACGTTCGGCGTCAGCAGTTCCTCGGTCATGCGGGTGGTGGCGGCCGGGGCCAGGGTGTTGACACGGATGTTGGACTTGGCCCCTTCCAGATCAAGGACGTTCATCAGGCCGACGACCGCCATCTTGGCTGCGGCGTAGTTTGACTGACCAAAATTTCCGTAGAGGCCGGAGGACGACGTCGTCATGGCGATCCGTCCGTAATTGGCGGCGCGCATGACGGGCCAGACGGCGAGGCTGCAGTGGACGCTGCCCATGAGGTGCACGTCCATGACAGCTGCAAAGTCCCCGGTCGTCATCTTGGCGAAGGTCCGATCGCGCAGGATGCCGGCATTGTTGACCAGGATGTCGATGCGGCCCCAGGCGCGCATGGCGAGATCGACCATGTCCTGCACCTGATTCATATCACTGATGTCGGCGCCGTGCGCCAGGGCGGTCCCGCCGGCCGCCTCGATCATGGCGACGGTTTCCTCCGCCGGTTTCAGCGAGGCGCCGGTTCCGTCGACCCTGCCGCCAAAATCATTGACGATGACCTTCGCGCCGCGGGCGGCGAGCCCAAGGGCGTGCCTGCGCCCGAGGCCGGCCCCCGCCCCCGTGACGATGGCGACGCGATTATCGAAACGGATTTGCTGGGACATGGCGACCTCTCCGGATCACACGCAGACAAGGGGCCTTCCGGCCCCTTGTCGATCGGCCGACGGATGACGTGAGACTAGAAATCAAATCCCAGGCGCACCCCGACCCGGCGCGGGGCCTGCGGTTGCACGCCGAGAGATCCACGAACGATCGCCGCGCTTTCATTCGTGAGGTTTTCCGCGAAGGCCTGCAGGCGCCAATTGTCGCGCGACAGGCCCGCACGCAGATCGATCTGGCTGAACTCATCCGAAATCAACCCGGATGTGTCGATCTGCACGTCGCGGTACGCGTAGGCCACGCCGGCGAAGGCGCGCGCGTTCCAGCGCGCGAGTCCCCATTCGTAGTTGGCGGCGACCTGCAGGCTCTGCTCAGGCACGCCTGGAATGCGTTTGCCTGGTCTCAGCAACGCATTGAAGGTGGAGATAGCGGGAACGACCTTATCAAATTCTGCTTCGTTCCTGTTGCCGACGATCTGCAGCTGCAGGCCCTCCACCGGCTCCCAGATCAGGCCAAGGTCAATGCCGCGGCTGTGCGCCTCGCCGCCATTGGCGAGCACGGCGACGCCGAACACCGTGAACTGCAGCTGCATGTCAGTCCAGTCGATGTCATAGATCGCCAGATCATAGGTGAGCTTGTCAGAGAACAGACGGCCCTTTGCGCCGAGCTCCCGGCTCCAGACCGTGTCTGGCGCAATGCCCGTCGAGGTGCCAATGCCATTGGCCGCCGCCGCTGCGACCTGGGACGGCGTCTGGATGGCGCCGCTGCGGAAGCCTTTGGCGTATGTGAAGTAAAGGAGGTGATCATCGCCGGCCTTGTAGGACAGGCTGACACGCGGATTGAACGTTTCGAAGGTGTCGCCGCCGCCGGTCAGCGCGCCCGACGTGCGGTTACGCCCGGCCGATGTGCGCTCGTCTTCGAAGTACCGCGCGCCGAAGGCGAGCGCGAAGCGGTCGCTCAGGTTAACCGTGGCGTCGCCGAACAGCGCCCAGGCGGTCGTATTGATTGTGCCGAGCGAATTGATGTTGATCGAAAACGCCGTGGTGCAGGGCAAGACAAGGCTGAGGCAGATGTCGCTGGTGATTTCGCTGTCGGAATAGTAAGCCCCGACGAGCCAGTCCACAGCTGCGCCTGCATTGCCCGCAAGACGGATTTCCTGGGTCAGGCTCGTCGTTGAGAAGAGGCTGTCATTGCGCAGGATCCCGCCAGACAGGAAAGATGCATCAAAGTCAAGTTCATGATCGATGTATCCTGTGGCGCTCGTGAGCTGACCGATCGGCGTGTCGACGTTCAGCAGTGCTGAATACATGGTCATGTTCGAATTGATGTAGTTCGGCCGGTTCAGCGGCCCGGTGTCGGTCAGCTGGGGCGGCTCAAGCACGGTGATCGTGTTGCGGCAGTCCTGCTCGTTTTCAACGCGCCATACGCTCAGTTCAAGGTCTGCAGTGTCACTGAGCGCGACGCCGAATTTTCCGCGCACGTTCCACGACGTGATGTCGTTCACGTCATCCACGCGCGGCGAGCCTGCGCCAGCGGCGCCGGCGGGAATGTCGGCGAAGCCGCCGACCTGTTCATACCCCCCGGTGACCCGCAGGCCGGCGCGCCCGGCGGCGATCGGCGCGTTGAACACGGCGTCGACGCCGTAATTGGCTTCGCCACCTTCGGTGCTTGAGGCTTCGGCCTGGGTGCGCACGATCACGTCGTCGAAATCCGGTTTTCCGGTCACCAGCTTGATCATGCCGCCCATCGCCCCCTGCCCGTACAGCGTTCCCTGCGGGCCGCGCAGGACTTCCGCACGCTGCAGGTCGAACAGACGCGAGGGCGGCGCCAGCTGCAGGTTCGGGACGCCGAAAGCGACATCGTCGACATAATAGCCGACAGTGGCGTCTCCGGTGGTGCCGCTTGAGATGCCCCGGATCGAGATCGTTTCAAAGCCCGGGGAGGTGCGCGAAACCTGGGTGGCGCCGGGAATGAAGCGGATGAGATCGTTGAGTTCCTGCACGCCGTTCTGCTCAAGCTCTTCGCCGGCCAGCGCCTGCACCGACAGCGGCACGTCAAGCAGTTGCTGCTCGCGCTTTTGCGCCGTGACGATGATCACATCACGATCCGAAGCCCCGTCGCTGGCGCCCTGCTGCGCGAGGGCTGGAGTGCCGGCGACGACGGCGAAACCAGCGCTGGCGAACAACGACAGGCGCGAAAATCTGGTCATGGAAACCCTCCCCTGCTGCCGGCGGCTGAGCCCGCCGGCCTGTTGTGTCGAGATCTGCCGCCGCCGCGCGCCCAACCGGCCCGCCGCAGCGAAGCTCCGCGCAAAACTAAACAATTGCTCAGCCGCTGACAACGCGGTAGTCTGCGGTTTCTTCGTTGTGTTGCGCGGCCGTCACAGACACTGGCGCAGCAATGGCGTTCTGAACGGTCGTTTTGTTGTCTGCGGCAGGGGCGCGCCGGGTCTGCGGTTTGTGTCAGGGGCGCTTTGGGTCCGGGGCGGTTTTGTCCTGGCCGGCAGGATCAAAGAGGCGGGTTTGCTTCGTGTTCACGATCTCCTGGCGCAGCACGCCGCGACGCAACCGGACAGGATCGCGGCCGTGGATGGCGCGGTCCGCGTTGGGTATGCAGCGCTTGCGCGACGCGTCGACGCCCTCGCCAGGGCCCTGCTTGCGGCAGGCGTGCGTCACGGCGACCGCGTCGCCTCCCTGACGCCGCCCTCGCTGCGCTTCTGGGAGATCTATCTCGCCGCCACGTCCATTGGCGCGATCTGGGTCGGGATCAATCCGGTCTACCAGAGAACCGAGTTCGCGCATCTGATCGCCAACGCCGATCCGGTGGTCGTCCTGGCCATGTCACCAGCCTCGGGGCGCAATTATGTCGGCGAACTCGTCGAGGTCGGCCTGGCGCCGGAGCGCGTGGTGGCGATGGCCGAGGACGGCGCCGGCGACGCGTGGGCGGCCTTCCTGGCGCGCGGCGCGACCATTGGCGACGCGCAGGTGTCTGCAGCGCGCGCCCGGGTGGCGCCGCAGGACACTGCCGTCATTGTCTACACATCAGGCACCACGGGCGTACCCAAGGGCGCCATGCTGTCGCATCGCGCCCTGGTGGCGATGGCGCTCGCCAATCGGGACTGGATGGGCGCTGGGCTTGAGTCGGCGATCTGCGCTGCGCCCGTCAATCACGTCGGGGCGCTCTGCAACATCTGCATGTGTGTCTTTGCCTTCGGCGGAAAGCTTATCTTCTACCCCCGCGTCGACATGGCGGCGCTCGCCGCCCTGGCCCGTGCAGAAAGGCCTGCCTATCTGGTGTCGAGCCCCACTGGATTCCTGATGATGTTCTCCGCCCGGCAGCCCGCGTCGGACCGGCTTTTGTCGACGCGGCTAATCGTATTCGGCGGCGCCGCGACGCCGAAACAGATGCTTGCACGCGTGGCGGTCTGCGGCGCTCAGATGTCGTCTGTCTACGGGCAAACCGAAACATGCGGGATCGTCACGCGCACGCTGCCGGGAGCGAGCCTGGACGATATGGCGGACACGATCGGGACGATCCTCCCGGGCGCGGACCTGCGCATTGCCGACAGCCGGGACCGGGTGGCGGGGCCTGGCCAGACCGGGGAGATCCAGATCCGCGGTCCCTATGTCATGTCAGGGTACTTCCGCAACGAAGACGCCACCCGCGAGGCGTTCACACCAGACGGATACCTGCGGACCGGGGATCTTGGCTTTATCCGCCCGGACGGAAATGCGGTCTTTGTCGGCCGCCTGAAGGAGATGTTCAAATCCGGCGGATACAACGTGTATCCTCTTGAAGTCGAGACCGCCGCATGCGCGCATGAGGCGGTCGAAGTGTGCGTTGTCGTGCCGGTCGCCCATGAAAGATTTCAGGAGGTCGGCCATGCCTTCGTCAAACCGCGCGCTGGCGCGGCGGTGGGGGTTGAGGACCTGCGCGCCTTTCTGCGGGACCGCATTGCACACTACAAGATCCCGAAGACATTCTCGTTCGAGACCGCGCTGCCGCTCCTGGCGAACGGCAAAGTGGACAGGCTTGCGCTCAAGGCGCGCGCCGCGGCCCTTGCAGCGGCTTAAGAAGGAGAGAAACCCATGCCGGCGACGGATCTCGCCCACCCTGTCCTGACAGATGAGGAGCGCGCAGCGCGCACTGATCTTGCAGCGCTCTATCGGCTCGTTGCCCTGCATGGCTGGGATGACCTCATCTTCACCCACATTTCCCTTCGCCTGGCCGGCCCAGAGCACCACTTCCTGATCAATCGCTTTGGTCTCGCCTTTGACGAGGTCACGGCGTCAAGCCTCGTGAAAGTGGGACTCGACGGATTGCCGGTCGACGAGCCGGGCGCACCCGTCAATCCGGCTGGATTTGTCGTTCACAGCGCCATCCACATGGCGCGCGAAGACGCACATTGCGTCATCCATCTGCATACTGACGATGGCGTCGCGGTGTCGATGCAGGATGACGGACTCCTCCCCTGCAGCCAGCACGCCATGATGGTGCACAGCGAGCTTGCCCATCACGACTTCGAAGGCGTGGCGCTTGATCTCGACGAGCGCGAGCGGCTGGCGGCGGATCTTGGGTCACGCCATTGCATGCTGTTGCGCAATCACGGCACGCTGGCGGTCGGGCGCTCGTGCGCAGCTGCATGGCTCACCATGTATTTCCTGGAGCGTGCATGCACGATGCAGGTGCGCGCGCAATCAGGCGGAGGCCGGTTGCGCCGGCCCCGCCAGGGGGTCGCCGAAAAGGTGGCGGCCCAAAGCGCCGCCCTGTTCGACGGCAGTGCGGGCGCCTTCGCCTGGCCGGCTCTGCTGCGCCGGCTCGATCGCATCGATCCAGCCTACCGCGCCTGAACGGGGGGCCTGATCGGGGGGCCTGATCGGGGGGCCTGATCGGGGGGCCTGAACGGGGGGCCTGAACGGGGGCGTGGCGTGCGGCTCTGCAATCCCCCACCCCGAGGGCGAAAGGACCGGGGGCGAAAGGACCGGGGCGGGGCGATCAGGGGGAGGCCGCTGCGCGCCAGGCGCGCGCGTGGGGCAGCGCCAGGCGCGAAGACCTGAAACGCCTGTCGCCCACTGGATTGGGTCAATCAGTAAATTTCAAGAAGACCCGCAGCCCCCATGCCGGTGCCCACGCACATCGTCACGACGGCATATCTGGCGTTGCGCCGGCGGCCCTCGATGAGCGCGTGGCCGACGCACCGCGCGCCTGTCATTCCGTAGGGATGGCCGATGGCGATGGCGCCGCCATTGATGTTGTACTTCTCCGGGTCGATCCCGAGGCGATCACGGCAGTAAAGACATTGCGACGCAAAGGCCTCGTTGAGCTCCCACAGATCGATATCGTCAACGGTGAGTCCGTGCCGCTCGAGCAGGCGCGGCACGGCGAAGACCGGCCCAATGCCCATTTCATCGGGGTCACAGCCTGCGACCGCGAACCCCCGGAACGCGCCCAGCGGCTGCAGGTTTCGGCGCGCCGCTTCGCGCGCTTCCATCAGAATGCATGCGCTCGCCCCATCCGACAGCTGACTTGAATTGCCCGCCGTCACAAACCGGCCGCTGGCGAAGCGCTGACCGTTCTTGAGAACCGGCTCAAGCCTTTGCAGATCTGCAAGCGTCGTGTCCGGCCGGTTGCATTCGTCACGCGCAACGACCTGCTCGACGAGGGTTTCTGTGTTGCTCGCCTTGTCGAGCCTGCGCGTTGAAACCGTGATCGGCGCGATTTCATCAGCGAACTTCCCGGCCTCCTGGGCGGCGGCGGTGCGCTTTTGACTTTCGAAGGCGTATGCGTCCTGCGCTTCGCGCGAGATCGCATAGCGTTCAGCGACGACCTCAGCGGTCTCAATCATGCTCATCCACAGCGCCGGCTGACGCGCGGCGAGCGCCGGCTCAACGACCCTGTGCTGGTTCATGCGGCCGCTCATCTGGACGAGGGAGATGCTTTCCACGCCGCCGGCTGCCACAACAGGCGCGCCGTCGCATATGATGCGCCCCGCTGCGAAGGCGATCGCCTGCAGGCCGGAGGAGCAGTAGCGCGCGACCGTGGCGCCCGCGACGCTGTTTGGACACCCAGCCCACAGGGCGGCTGCGCGTCCGACATTGGCGGTCGCGCCCTCGGGCATGCCTGCGCCGAATATGGCGTCCTCAACGGCGTCCGCCTCGAGCCGCGCACGGGCAAGAGCATGCTGCAGGGCATGACCCGCCAGCGTAACGCCATGTGTGTCATTGAAACTGCCGCGCACCGCCTTGCCGATCCCGGTCCGCGCCGTTGATACAATCACCGCCTCACGCATCTATTGCGCTCCTCGCCGCCAACATCGCCTTGCGGCGGCCCTGCGCCGCCGCGGCCCGGCCCCCGGGCTAAACTATTGTTCAGCAGTGTGGCCGAGGCCGCCGCCATGCGCAAGCGCAGGGTCGGAAAGAACGACCCGCCAGATCGGCCAGGGCGGGCGCTGCGCCAGTCCCGGGCGCGGTGCGCAGGGCGACCGCCTGTGCTAGAAGCGCAGCGAGAGGATCGCCATGACCGAAACGAAAGTGCGCCCGACAGACCGCCAGTCGGGCAAGCAGAGGATATTGGACGAGGCGATGAAACTGTTCGCAGAGCGCGGCTTCGACAGCGTTACGGTTCGCGACATCGCCGCCGTGGCTGATGTTTCAGTTGGCCTCATCAACCATCATTTCGGGTCAAAGGAGGGGCTGCGCGAAGCGGTGGACCGGCAATTCATCGAGCAGTTTGAAGAGGTGCTTCAGGATCCGGCGCAGCCGGACGGCCAGCCACAGCGTTTGCGCGACGCGTCAGAATGGGTCGATGGCTGGATCGAGCGCCATCAGGCGCGCTGGCCGGTCACCGTGCAGTACTTTCGCCGCGCCCTGCTGGAGGAGAGTGAGTGGGGCGCCAACATCTTTGAGCGCTTCTACAAGATTGCGCGCGCGACGGCGGACCGAATGGATGCGGCGGGGCTGGTGCGCGGCGACATCGATCGGTTGTGGCTCCCGTTTCTTCTGATCTATCTGGAGATCGGCACGATCCTGCTTGACCCGTATGTCAAACGGCTGCTTGGGCGCTCCGGCTTTGAGGCTGAGCTGTGGAAGCGGCGCCACCGCGCGTACGTCAAATTGATCTATCATGGCGTCCTGCCCAGGCGCAGCCCCCCCGATGCGGCTTCCGATCCCGAGGAGCAGGCCTGAGGCAAGAGCCCGGGCGACATCCCCGAGGTGAGGCCCCCCGGGGGCGACATCTCCTGCGCCCCCTGCGAACCGCACTCTTCCGGGGCTGCGATGGGCGAATGCGGCGCGCGCGCAGTGGACCCGCGCCGGCGGCTGGGCGAAGCGCCTACTAAACATTTGATCAGCACCGCTGTCCGCTCTAGGCTTGCAGCCCTGGGCTAGGGTTCAGGCCAGGAGGAGATCGCTCGTGGACGGCGACGGCGCAGCGCGGGACCCTGGGGCGGAAGACACGCGGGCGCTGGCGCCTGGGGGCGGCGGTTACGCGTATTATGTGCTCGGCGCGCTGACGCTTGTGAGTTTCTTCAATTACATGGACCGCATGGTGCTGGCGGTGCTGGTTGAACCGATCAAGCGCGACCTGAACCTGTCTGATACGCAAATCGGGGTGCTGAGCGGACTGGCCTTCGCCGTGCTGTACGCGACCTGCGGTTTGCCGCTCGCCCGTCTTGCGGACCGCAGGTCGCGCACGGCGATCCTGGCGGCCTGCGTCGCGATCTGGAGCGTCATGACGGCGGCGTGCGGCCTGAGCATGAACTTTGTGCAGATGCTTCTCGCGCGCATCGGCGTCGGGGTCGGCGAGGCGGGATGCGTCCCGGCCTCGCATTCGCTGATCGGCGACTATTTTCCGGGCGCGCGCAAGGCTCTGGCGATCAGCATGTTTCAGGCCGGGGGGCTCGCTGGCCTGTCGGGCGGCCTCATGGCGACAGGATATCTCGCTGACCAGTTCGGCTGGCGCACGGCGTTCATTCTTGTCGGAGCGCCCGGGGTCGCCCTTGGCGCGCTTGTGTATCTGACGGTGCGCGAGCCGCGCCGCACCGCGCCTGCCGGGGAACCGGCGGCAGCGCTGTCATTATGGCAGGCGGTGCGCCATCTGGCGCGACGGCGCGCCTTCGTGCACCTGGTTGCGGGCCTGTCCATCGGGTCATTCGCCACCTACGGGCTCGCGCAGTGGCTCGCCTCGTTCTTCATCCGGGTGCACGCCATGACGCTCACCCAGATCGGCGTGTGGTCAGGCCTGACGGCGGGGGTGGGAACCATTCTCGGGGTTTTGCTCGGCGGAGCGATCGGGGCGCGGCTGATCCGGCGGGACAGGCGTTGGGAGGTCTGGCTTCCGGCGATGTCGTATGGTCTTGGATGTCCCCTCTACCTCGGAGTGTTTCTGGCCCCGGATCCATGGGTCGGGATCGGCGTGATGTTCTTCGCCGGCCTGGTGACGGCGAGCGGCGGGGGGGTAGCCCTGGCGGCGGTGCAATCCCTGGCCGAACCTCATCTTCGCGCCACCGCCATTGCGCTGATGATGTTCTTTTCATCCCTGATCGGATTGGGCGCTGGACCGCTTTTTGTCGGCGTGATCAGTGATGTTCTCCAACCTGCCTGCGGCGCGCACAGCCTGAAGTGGGCGCTGGTCAGTGCGACGTTCATTCTGATCCTGTCGGCATTGCATTTCTATTGGGCGTCGCGGACCTTGCTGGACGAGAAGATCGGGTGAGACATGGGGTATCCAGCGGCGGCGGTTGGACGGCGGACAGAAACGCGTGTGCAGCACATCGGCGTGCGCGAGGCTCTGGCCTATGCGGCAGGGATTGGTGCAGACGAGGCCTGCTTTCTTGATGACGCCCAACCGGATTTCGCCGCCTTGCCGTTCATCTGCGTCCAGCTGGAGTGGCCGGTGATGCTGGCGGCGCGCGCGCTCTTGAGCGAGCGGATGACCCCTGAGGACCTGCAGCGCGGCGTGCATGCAGTTCAGGACTCTCTGTTTCTTGGCCCGATACGGACGGGGCGCGCCTACCGATCCCATGGACGCATCGTGGCTGCGCGCCAGATCCGCTCAGGCGTGCTGGCGTGTGTGCGCATAGACACCGTCGATGCGGACGCCGGGGAGTGCGTGACAACGACATGGAACAGCACGGTCTATCGCGGCGTACGCCTGGAGGGCGCGGCGGAGGCGCTCGATGCGCCGCCCCCGGCCCCGGTGCAGCCGGAGATGTCTGGCGGCGGCGCGCACGTCACGGAGGCGATCACGACGCGGGCGTCGGCGCAGATCTATTCAGCCTGCGCCGACATCTGGAACCCAATTCACACGGAGCGACGCGCCGCGCTTGCGGCCGGACTGGAAGAACCCATCCTGCACGGGACGATGACCTGGGCTCTGGCGGGGTTGGCGGCGCTGCGCCGGCGCGGCATCGGTGAAGCGCGCCGGCTGCGCCGTCTGTCGGCGCGTTTCTGCGGCATGGCGACGCCGGGCGACACGCTTGCGATTGAGCAGCATGGGGCTGCTGGCGGCGATGTGGTGCGGATCGGCGCGACGCGCGCCGTGGGCGGCGCCGTGCTGGACCAGGCGTTCGCAGTCTTCGCGTGACCGGCGGCAGAGCGTCTGGCGCGTCCTGTGTGGACCTGCCGCATCGGGCCCGCCTGACCCAACCTGTCTCAACCGACCCGTCTGAGGCCCCAAGCTGTGGGGCCGCCCGGGCAGCCTGAAGGCGGCAGGCCACGCGCTCCCGCAGCGCAGATGGGCGGTGCTGTTGTTTCTTTGGTCGGGCTTGCGGGCGCGTCGCCCGCCGCCACAGGCGCCGGAATTTGACCGGCAGGTCATGGAGTGGCAGGCCATAAAGTGGCAGGCCATTGATTGGGAGGCCGTTGACTGGGAGGGCTGTTGACTGGGAGCGCTGTTGACTGGGAGGGCTGAAGCGCGCAGCGGAACGCGCCGCCCCCACTTCAGGCCTGGCGCCGCGCTTTGCCCTATGCGCCCTCAAGCCCGACGAATTGCACGCAGACCCAATCAGCGATGATCGCCGGCTTGTCGCCGCCTTCGATGTCGACTGTCACGCCGAGCGTCGCCATCCACTGGCCGGGCGCACGTTCCCTGAAATCCTTGAGCGTAAATCGTCCGCGCACGCGCGCGCCGGCGCGCACGGGGGCGATCATGCGCACCTTGTCGAACCCATAATTGACGCCCATCACGGCGCCCTTCATGGCGAACTGTGCGGCCAGTCCCATCCTGCTCAGCAACGACAGAACCAGAAATCCGTGGGCGATCGTTCCACCGAACACGGTGGATGCAGCCCGCACCGGATCGACGTGGATGAACTGATGATCTTCGGTGAGGTCGGCGAAGCGATTGATCATGTCCTGATCAATACGCAGCCAGTCGGAGACGCCGATATCTGCGCCGACCTTGGCCGCGAGTTCCTCGGGAGTATGCAGGTGCATCAGGGTCCTTCCTCAGGCCAGGGAGGCGGGCAGCCCAGGCTGCGCGCCTTGCAGGTGGGTGATGATCGCAGCCGCGACGCTCCTGGGCTGCTCGAGGTGCAGGAAATGGCCGGCGTCCTGGATGCGCCGCACCGTGAGGCCTGCGGGAAACAGGTCTGGCGGCATGCAGCGTTCGAAGACGTCCGCTGCGATGCAGCCGTCGCGCGCTCCGGTGAGCGCCAGCGTCGGAGACCTCACAGGCGTCCCATACAGACGGGCGGTTTCAGCGGCGTGCGGACTGCGGGCGTCGAAAGCCTGACGGTAATACGCGAGCGCTGCGGCCAGAACGCCGGGTTGCGCGAACACATCCTTCATCGCCCGCAGATCCGCAGCTGGCGGCCTCCATCCTGGCGACCAGTCGCGCCAGAGCCTTTCGAGGAAGGCGAAGTCCCTGCGCGGGATAATCCGTTCCGGCCGATCCCTGAGTTGAAAGTAGAACATGTACCAGGACCGGAGCATCTGACCGATATCCCTGGCCAGCGCCTGCGCGAAAGCCGCGGGGTGTGGCACCGCAAGGGTCGTCAGTGAGCAGATACGGCCTGGCTGGCCAGCGGCGGCGGCGTAGGCGATAGACGCGCCCCAGTCATGGCCGATGAGGTGACAGCGCGCCGCCCCGAGCGCGTCAAGACAGGCCGCCACGTCGCCAGCCAGAACCGGCAGACCATAGTGAGCGTCCGGGGGCTGGGAGGCCGGCTCGTAGCCGCGCGCCGTGACGGCGACGGCCCGAAATCCGGCCTCGGCGAGCGCGGGCAGCATCAGCCGCCAGGTGCGCGGCGTGTCGGGAAAGCCGTGCAGGCACAGGACCAGGGGACCCTGTCCCATCTCCCAGGCAGACATAGCGAGCCCGCCAGCCTGCAGGATGAGCGGCCTTGCGTCTGCGATCATGAGGGCCTCATGTCCCGAACGGCTCGATGAGTATCTTGGCGTGGCGTTCGGGATCCTGCAGATCCATGAAGGCCTGGGTCACGCCGTCCAGACTGACCTTTCCGGTGATCAGTGCACGCCAATTGATTCGCCCGGTCTCGATGAGGTTCAGCGCCTCGGCGAATTCCTCAGGCGTGTAGTAGATCACGAACTGCATCGCGATCTCCTTGGTGATCGCGACCATGGGAATGAGGCTTTCTTCGCCCGGCGCAATGCCTGTGACAATGACGCGCGCATCCCGCCCCGCCTCAAGCACCAGACGGTGGAGCATGCCGCGCGCACCGGTGTTTTCAAAGATCACCGCACGCGCGCCAGGGGCTGCGGCCGCGGCGGCGGCGACGACGCTCTCGCTGCGCGCGTTGACAACCGTATCTGCACCCATCACACCGGCCAGTTCGCGGCGTGCGGGCGACAGGTCGCCAGCCACGATCACGCGGGCGCCGCGTGACCTGAGGACGGCGATGACCGCGAGCCCGATCGGCCCGCATCCCACCACGACGGCGACCTCGCCGTCGCTGAGATTGGCCTTGTTGACGGCGTGCACGGCGATGGCGACGGGTTCGGTGAGAGCGGCCGCCTCACTCGCCGTGTCATCGCCCACGGGCGTCAGCAAGTCCTCGGCAAGCGTCATGAGCTCCGCATAGGCGCCTGGCGTTTCCGGCGTTGAACCGATCAGGACGGGCGCGCCGTTCCTTATCAGCAACGGCGGCGAACACACGCGCGCGCCCAACGCGAGGCTGCGCCTGGCGCCTGGAGCGAAGTCAACGATTTCGCACACGAACTCATGCCCGAGGATGGGACCGGCCTGCAGGTTGCGCTCCATTTCCTCGGTTGGCGCTCCGAGTTTGGACGCGAGTTCGATGATGTCGGTGGCGTGATGAAAATAATGAAGGTCTGATCCGCAGATCCCGCATGCGATCACCCGGACGAGCACTTCGCCCGGTCCAGGCGTGGGATCCGGCCTGTGCTCGACCACGAACTCCCCGGCGCGCATCACGGCGGCCCGCATGGCGGCGTTACCCTCCGACCACAATGAGCTTGGAGCAATCAAGGCCGAGCGCATCGCAGTAGCCGCGATAGAGTTCAAGAGCGGCGCGCGCGTCCACGACGGACAGGATCGCGCCATTCTCATCAACATTGATGTTGGCGCCATAGATGGCGAACCAGGCGACCATGTCTCCCTCCAGGTCATGCGGAGTGACCAGGGTATGGCGTGAGCCTGCGGGCTCGAACAGATAGGACCCTGGCCGGTTCACAGCCTCAGGCGTTTCCTCGTAGAACCACCTGCCGGCCAGGGTTACGGCGAAGACGTGTCCCGTGTGATAGTGCGTGGCCACGCGGTAGCCGGGCGGCAGACGGGTCTTGGAAATCCACAGGCCCTGGCTGAGATCGACGTGCAGGAGCTGCAGGGCCGAGCCGTCCCCGGCTTCGGCGAATGGCAGCTCGTCGGCGCCGACATGCATGGTGTCGAGGAGCCCGTGCGCCGGAACGATGGGCCTTTTGAGCCAGCTTTGCGCGAAGGCCTGGAGGCGCTGGGCGGCGCCGGGAGCTCCTGCATCATCCATGGCGTGGTCCTCTCAACTGGCCGCGGCGACTGCTGCGGCGCGCCCCGGCCTAGTGAACGCTCGCGGCGAGCCGGGTGTAGGTCTGGCGGGCGGGTTCGAATTGATCCGGCAGGCGAATGCGGCGCGGATCATACCAGGGCATGTAGGTTGCGAGCTGCTTGGGCAGCAGGTTGCGGAAGTAGTTCTGCGCGCGTCTGGCGCATTTTGCCCTAAGGTCTGGATGATCAAAGCGGGCTATGGTTTGCGGGTCCGCTTCAATCATCGCAGCGGCGAAGCGCTGGCACCAGCGCAGGTAATGGTTTTGCGCCCACACGCCGACGCCCAGGCGATAGACGTAATCCCCAACCGCCCTGTGATACGCATCAAAACAGACCGTACGGTGCTCAATCTCTTCCATGATATGCCACAGCATCAGCCCACGGATCGGCTCCTTCATGTCGTCAAACATGCCGATTTCCATCTGCGTGCGGGCGCCGGCGCAGGTCATGGACTCAAAGCCCTCTGCATAGGCAAGGCGAAACCGCAAGGGTTTCTCATGGCTCCATCGCTTCAGGAGCGCCTCGAATTCCTGTTCGAGGGCCATCAGACGCGGGCCTGCCGGGTGACGGCGGCGCACGATGTCATTTGCTCTGGCGTGCTGACGGTAGTGCTGGCCTTCCTGGGCGCAGAAGCGCTTCATATCCTCCAGAAGGGCCTCGTCCCTGATCCTTCCCATGGCCTCCTGGATGGTTCGGATCAGGAAGGGCTCGAGATAAGGCAGCATCATCCAGGCGCCGACGAAGAAGTAGGACAGCCTCGGGTCGTCTTGGATGAAGACGAGGTCCATGTCGTCGGCAAACTCGAAATTCATGCGGCGAACCGGCATGTCCTGCGCGGCGCCCATAGCGACCTCCCCCACACCTGCGCACCTGTGGCGCGCGCACCGGAACGGCGACCAAGCCGCATGATTGAACGCCGCGCCCCCAGGATGTCAATACCGCGCTGAACAAATGATCAGCAAGTCGGCCCCTTCCCGGCGGGGCGCGGCGGCGAACGGGGGCCGTGGCCCGGCGCGCCGGACGCCCCCGGTGCGGCCTGCCCGGCTCTTGGCGCGGCCAGGCCTGCGTGCCAGAACTCTGCGGGGATGGGGGCCGGCGCACACTGCGCGGGCCCGATCCTGAACCGGTTGGGCCTGGGAGGTTTGGGGCATGGATCAGTTTCTGTGGACGGCGCTCGTCACTCTTCTGGGGGTGCTCCTGTACGTCGTGATGGGCCTCGCGGTCGGACGGGCGCGTCTGAAGTACAAGGTGGCGGCGCCGGCGACGACGGGAGACCCCAACTTTGAACGGTATTTCCGCGTTCAGATGAACACGCTGGAGTGGATGGTTATTTTTCTTCCTGCGTTGTGGCTGTTCGCGTTCATGCATGGCGATCAGTTGGCGGCGGGGATCGGGGCGGTCTGGGTGTTCGGACGTCTGGTGTACATGGTGTTGTATGTGCAGGACCCGAAGAAACGCGCGCTGGGCTATGCCCTGCAGGGGCTGGCGGGTCTGGCGCTTCTTATTGGCGCCATCGCCGGCGTGGTCACCAGACTTCTGGCCGCGCCGCTGGGCTGACGCCCAGGGTTCGCAAGTCCGGGCCCGGCGTCAGGGGGGGCCGATGTGCGCCCGGGCCCAGGACCGGCGCCCAGGACCGGCGCCCAGGACCGGCGGCCGGGACCAGGCGGCCGGGACCAGGCAGGGGGCCGGACAAGGTTTCAGAGGCATTGTTTTCGCCTCCCGGGCAGTGGTCGGCCGGAGTGGGCTGGGACCGCCACGGGGGGCGACGCGGGGACCAGCAGGCGCGGGCGGCGCGGCTCGTCCCCAGGAGCGCTCTCGACGGGGGCGCAGTGGTGCGCGCCTGGGATGAGGAAGAGTGGGACAAGCGCCCCCGGCTCCCTGCGCGATCTGAGCCTATCGCTCCAATTGGAGACGTTTCGGAAGCCCCGCATCCACCGGTTGCGGGATAGGCTCGCAGTGCAATGCTTAGCCCTCTGTCATCGGTTGTCCTTCCCTGGCCGGCGCTCCGGCGCCTGGCGGCGTCGCGTCAGGCGAACGCGGCCATGGTGTTTGCGATCGCTGTGACGCCTGTCGCCTTCGCACTCGTTTTTGGGCTCGACCTGTCGCGCACGACGCGGCTGGAACAGACGCTGCAGACCGCCAGCGACGCCGCAGCGCTTGCGGCCCTCGCGCCCCTGGCCTCTGGGGATGCAGTGGACCAGGACGTCCGGGACGTGCTGGAGGCAAATCTCACCCAGAACCTGGGAAGCCCCGATGACCTGACGATCGACACCTTCACGCTCAGCGTGCAAACCGGCGATGATGGCGTCACCACGGCGACGGTGACCACGACGGCGAGCATCGCGCCGATGTGGTTGAACGGGCCGTTCGGCTCCGCCGCCAGCGTCACAGTGTCGAGCACCACCACGACCGGGCGCGCCAGCTACATGGACGTCCATTTCTGGCTTGACGGCTCCGCCTCCATGCACATGCCGTCCAGCGTCGCCGGGCGCGAACAGCTGAAGCAGCTCTCCAAGGACGATCCGGACCGGGGGAACTGCCAGTTTGCGTGCCACATGCCGACCGGGCTGGCTCCAGAGGACCTGCACTATGTAACGTCCTATGCCCGTGCCAAGGCCAATGGCGTGGAGCTGCGCACGGACATCATGCGCGAGGCGACTGAAGAGGTCATTGAGGTCCTGTCAAGATTCAACACGCCCGTTGAGCGGGTCAAGTTCTCCATCCACCAGTTCAACAACACGGCCCTTCAGCTGGCCGCACTGACCTCAAACACGCAGACCCTGACGACAGAGCTCGACAAGATGACTGCGGTGAACGGGCCCTATCGCTATACGGATTACGGGCCCGGCGCCTCCAACATGATGGATACGTTTCCCGCCATGTCGCTGGCGGTGCCGCAGGACGGCACCGGCTTCACGCCAGCCTCGCGGCGCCAGTTTGTGGTGATCGTCTCAGACGGCATGCAATTCAGATGGGATCAGATTCCACGCGGCCCCATTCCGCAGGCGGCCTGTAACGCGCTGAAGCAACGTGGCGTGGAGGTTGCGGTCATCCAGCTGCGGTACGTCCCGCAGACCGAACACTGGTCCTATGACACCTACGTTAAGGATGTGATCGATCAGCTCGGCCCGGCCATGCAGGCCTGCGCCTCGCCCGGCTATTACTTCTGGGCCGACAGCACGGAGCAGATCCACGACGCGTTCGAGAGTCTGACTTCCCGGCTCATGACACAGCTGCGCATCGCATCCTGATCTGCGCCAGGTCGCGCCGGCCCACAGACCCGTGTCCGTCTGAATGGCGTCGTGCTGGCGCATCCTGCAACAGGCCTGGCAGGGCCGATGCCGCCACGCGGCGGGGCGCCTGCCATCCTCCTTTCCGGC
>JBEIHX010000025.1:0-54460 GCA_040381075.1 Hyphomonadaceae bacterium | reverse complement strand
TTCCCAGCGCCCCATCAGACGCCCAAGCGGAGGATCCTCTGAGCTCCCGCCGTATCTCGGATGTTTCACGTGAAACATTTGGGGCGCCCGTTGCAGCTCGGCATGGGGCCGGCTGGTCCTGTGGCCACGACCGGGCAGTGTTTCACGTGAAACATTACGACGTTCTGGCTTGCCCGATCGGAGTGGTGACAGTGAAGACTTGGTTCCGGTCCGGCGGCGGACCCTCTCCGTTCCTCGCAACACGCGCACTAGCCTGGCGGGGGGAAAATGTTTCACGTGAAACATTCCCAGCGCCCCATCAGACACCCTGTCGGAGGATCCTGTGCGCTCCCGCCGTCTCTCGGATGTTTCACGTGAAACACTTTGAAGCTGTTGGGGTGGGGTGCGGCCGGCGCCATCTGATGGGTCGCGCACGCTCGCTCAGTGGCTGGATTCATGCGGCCAGATCCCCCGGTTGGAAAATGTTTCACGTGAAACATTTGGGGCGCCCGTTGAAGCTCGGCATGGGGCCGGCTGGTCCTGTGGCCACGACCGAGCAGTGTTTCACGTGAAACACTCGCGCCGTTGCGTCGGCTAGGTCGGGAGCCGGTGTCGGCAGCTGGCTTCCAGAGCCTGCGGGTTGCGGGTGGGATGCGCCGGGAGAAGGGGCCAATGTTTCACTGAAACATTGGCAGTCTCGCCCCGGCCTTCAACCGTGGAGGGCGCGACGCCCCGGCAGCCGACCGTTGGAGTGTTTCACGTGAAACACTCAGGCGTTGTGGCTTGCCCGATCGGAGTGGTGACCGTGAAGACTTGGGTCCGGTCCGGCGGTGGACCCTCTCCGTTCCTCGCAACACGCGCACTAGCCTGGCGGGGGGAAAATGTTTCACGTGAAACATTCCCAGCGCCCCATCAGACGCCCAAGCGGAGGATCCTGTGCGCTCCCGCCGTCTCTCGGATGTTTCACGTGAAACATTTGGGGCGCCCGTTGAGGCTCGGCATGGGGCCGGCTGGTCCTGTGGCCACGACCGGGCAGTGTTTCACGTGAAACATTCCGACGTTTTGGCTGGCCCGATCGGAGTGGTGACCTTGAAGACTTGGTTCCGGTCCGGCAGTGGACCCTCTCCGTTCCTCGCAACACGCGCCCCACCCTGGTGGAGGGAAATGTTTCACGTGAAACATTGGCGGGCGTCACCGACGTCCTGCCCCCTGAACATGAGACGCTGACGCCCGTAGCGGGAGGGCCGCCGCTCGACGGAGCGCTTGGTTTCGAGTATGCACCGCACCCTTCGGACAAGAGGAAACACGCGCCATGTCAGGCCGTTGGGATGTGATCGTGATCGGTGGCGGGCACGCGGGCTGCGAGGCCGCCGCGGCCTCCGCGCGCCTGGGCGCACGCACGGCGCTCATGACCCACCGCCCAGACACGATCGGCGAAATGTCCTGCAATCCGGCCATCGGCGGCCTGGGCAAGGGCCATCTGGTGCGCGAGATCGACGCCCTCGACGGCGTCATGGGACGCGTCGCAGATGCGGCGGGGATCCAGTTCCGCCTCCTCAATCGATCAAAGGGCCCAGCGGTTCGCGGGCCCCGAGCGCAATCCGACCGACGGCTCTACCGCGAAGCGATGCAGCGCGTTCTCGCCGATACGCCCAATCTCGCCGTGCTCGCGGCCGCCGTGGAGGACCTCGTTCTCAGCGACGCCGCCCGGCCCGAGGTTGTCGGCGTGCGAACCGGCGATGGCGAGGTCCATTTGGCGTCCCGCATTGTCCTGACGACGGGCACCTTCCTCAAAGGCATGATCCACATAGGGGCCAAGCGGATACCGGCCGGCCGGGTCGGCGAAGCGCCGGCGATCGGTCTGTCGGACCGGCTCTATGCCCTCGGCTTCGCCATGGGACGGCTGAAAACCGGAACCCCGGCCCGGCTGGACGGCAAGACAATCGATTGGTCCGGTCTGGAGATGCAGCCGGGCGACGACCCGCCCACGCCGTTTTCATTCCTGACAGGTCGGATCTCCACCCCGCAGATTGCCTGCGGCGTCACGTTCACGACGCCCGAAACCCACCGCATCATCGCCGAAAGCCTCGACCAGTCCGCGGTGTACTCTGGCGCGATCGCCGGGCGCGGGCCACGTTATTGCCCGTCCATCGAGGACAAGGTCGTCCGCTTCGCTGACCGGGCGGCCCACCAGATCTTCCTGGAGCCAGAGGGCCTCGATGACGACACGGTCTATCCGAATGGCATCTCCACGTCGCTTCCCGAGGAGGTGCAGGAGCGGTTCATCCGGACGATCCCGGGGCTTGAGCGCGCGGCGATCAAGCGCTTCGCCTATGCGATCGAGTACGACTATGTTGACCCCCGCGAGCTGCTCCCGACCCTCGAAGCCACGCGCCTGCCTGGCCTGTATCTCGCCGGCCAGATCAACGGCACGACCGGCTATGAGGAAGCCGCCGCCCAGGGCCTGATCGCCGGCCTCAATGCAGCGCTCGCAGCGGGGGGAGGCGAGCCTTTCCTGGTGTCGCGCGCAGAGGGCTATCTGGGGGTTCTGATCGACGACCTGGTGACCCGAGGCGTCACCGAGCCGTATCGGATGTTCACCTCGCGCGCCGAGTATCGGCTCACCCTGCGCGCTGACAACGCCGACCAGAGGCTGACGCCCCGCGGCCTCGCCCTGGGCTGCGTCGGCCAGGAGCGGGCCCGGGCGTTCGGCGACAAAGTGGCCGCTCTCTCGGCCGCGCGGGAGAGGGCCAACGCCCTCAGCCTCACGCCGCCGGAGGCATCGGCTCGGGGACTTAAGGTCAATCACGACGGCCAGAGACGCAACCTGATCGCCCTGCTCGGATATCCCACCATCAGCTTCGACCAGCTTGCGGCCGTGTGGCCGGAGCTTGCCGACTGGTCGCCCGCCGTGCGGGAGCAGATCGAAATCGACGCCCTCTATGCAGGGTATCTTGAGCGGCAGGATGCCGACATCGTCGCCTTCAAGCGCGACGAGAGCCTCGTGCTGCCGGCCGACCTTGATTTCCGGGCGGTGGCTGGATTGTCCAATGAGGCCCGAGAGAAGCTCGCAAAGGCGCGCCCGGTCACCCTCGGACAGGCTGGCCGCATCGAGGGCATCACCCCCGGCGCGCTGACGGCGCTCCTGGCGCACGTGAAACGCGGCCCCCGCAGCACCGCCGGCTGACGGGTCCCGGGACCGCTCATCGCTCTGCCGTGACGCCATGGGGCAGGACGCCTGGACGCAGGACCACAAGAACGCCGGGGGCAGGACTTGGGGCAGGACGCAAAGCGCAGCTTTCGCTGACGCCCGGACGAGGGGAAGCGGTCATGCCGGGCCCCGTGGCTCCACGCCCAACAAAACTGTCGACATTTCCGACAGATTATGCCGCCATCCTCGTTTCATCCACCGGATCCCGGCATACCCCCGCCGGCGATCGACCCGCAGGGTGAGGAGTTTCCCGATGGACCGCCGCCCCACGCCAGCCAACCCGCTGAGGCTGCTCCTGGCGCTTGCCACCCTTTCCATTCTCAGCGCCTGCGGGGGCGGCGGGGGCGGCGACGCATCGGGAGGTGGGGCCGGCGGCGGCGTCGCCGCCCCACCGCCGCAGATCGCAGGCTTCAGCGCTGAGCCGAGCGCGATCGCCCAAGGTCAAAGCGCCACGCTGTCGTGGTCCGTCAGCGGCGCGACGAGCCTCACCATCGACAATGGGGTGGGCGACGTCACCGGGACCACAAGCCGGTCGGTCGCCCCGGCTGCGACGACCAGCTATTTGCTGACCGCCCGCAACGCCACCGGATCCGTCACGGCGTCCGCCACGGTGACGGTCACGCCCCCGGGCCAACCCTATCCCGTGGGCCTCAGCGACGCGACCATCGAGGTGGCCGGCGTCCGGCGGGACTACCGGGTCCACGCGCCGGCGCTGGCCGGCCCGCCCAAAGCCATCGTCCTGGTGCTGCACGGCGGCGGCGGGGCTGGCCTCGCCATCGCCAACACAGGCGCCCACCCGCTCTCGGTGTTCCGGACTGTGGCCGACCGCGAGGGCTTCGTCGTGGTCTATCCCGGGGGCCGGCCGGGGACCGACGGCGATCCCGGCTGGAACGACTGCCGGTCGGACAACCAGACCGCCTCGTCCGCCGACGACATCGCCTTCCTCGACGCCCTGATCGAGCGGGTGCGCAGCCAGTACGGGCTCCCGGTCTCGCGGGTGTTTATGGCCGGCGGGTCGAACGGCGCCCTCATGACCTTCGCCTATGTCACGGCCCGCGCCGGATCGGTCGCAGCCGCAGCCGCTTCCAACGGCAATCTTCCGCTCACCCCCAAGCCCGGCGCCTGCAGCGCGTCCCCCGCGCGGCCCGTGCCGATCCTTATGACCCATGGCGGCGCTGATCCCGCCATGCCTTACGCCGGCGGCTGCGTCGCGAATGTGGGCGGGGGCTGCGCGCGCGGCCGCGTAATCGGAGCCGAGGAAACGCGCGATCGCTGGCTCGCGCTCAACGGCCTCTCCAGCGTCGCTGCGGCCCGCAGCACGGTGGACCTCGACCCGGGCGACGGCGGGCCCGCCAATCGATCGGTATACGGAGGAGCTGCGCCGGTCGAGTGGTGGCGCATGGAGGGCGGGGGCCATCCTGTTCCGAGCCGAAGCGTGCTCGTCGCCGAGACCGCCGTGAACGGGAAGCAGAACCGCGACGTGGAGTTCGCCGAGATCGCGTGGTCCTTTTTCAACGCGACCCTGACCGCCGCGCAGCCGCCCTCGGCAAGCGCCATTGAGGCTGCGCGCGCCTACAGTGCGAGCGTCGGCGGCCAGACCTTTCTCGTCCTGCACAACGGACAGATCCTCCACGAGGCCTACGCCAACGGGGGCGCCGTCGACCGTGTGCAGTTGCTCGCCAGCGGGACCAAGGGGTTCACCGGGATCGTCGGCGCGATCGGCGCCGCGGACGGCCTGTACGACCTCGATGAGCCCATGTCGCAGCGCGCCCTGCCGGAATGGCGCGGGGACAGCCGGAAGGCGCAGATCACCTTCCGCCACCTGCTCACCATGACCAGCGGCCTGGAGGAACTCAACGATCTCTCCGGATGGCTCGACTACCTGCCGGCGCGCGCGGTCAACACGCCGGGCGAGGTTTTCATCTACAGCGGCGATCCCAACATCTTCGGCCTCGCCCTGGAACGCCGGCTCGGCGGGGAAAGCGTCGTCAGCTATTTCAATCGAAAGCTCTTCACCCCCCTCGACATGGCGTCGGTCCGCTGGGCGACCAACTTCGCGGACGGCCGGCCGCAATTGTCCGGCGGCGCCTACGCCACCGCGCGGGACTGGGCGAAATTCGGCGAATTCGTGCGCCGCACCGTCGACGGCTCCTGGACCGGGCCCGCCCTCCTGCCGCGCCCCCTGTTCGACCAGGTCCTCCAGGGCACGCGGGCCCATCCCGCCTACGGCTTCTACTGGTGGCTGAAAGAGCCGGTCCCAGGCGCGCTCGCCGCGACCATCGACGCCAACAACAAGAACCAGTTCACCCGCCAGATCAAACCGATCATCGACGAACCGCTGGTCCCGGACGATTTCGTGATGCTCGCAGGGGCCTATGGACAAAGGGTCTACGTCATTGCCTCGCGCGGGTTGACCGTGGTCCGAAACGGTCCCGCCAACGAAAACCGGTTTGACGATCGGGAGTTCCTCACCCGGCTTTTGGCCAGGCCCTGAGCAGGCGGCGCCGAGGAGGTGGTGCGGCCTGAGGCGCGGCCCGCCGGCGGGCGGGCCGCGCGCCCTACTTGCCGATGCAGAAACTTGAGAACACGACGTCGAGGATATCTTCCACATCCACCCGGCCTGTGATGCACCCCAGCGCGCGGGCGGCGAGCCTCAGATCCTCGCCCGCAAGCTCAGCCCCGCGGGAGAGCGCCGCGTGCGCCCGGTCAAGCGCCCAGGCCGCCGTCTCCACGTCATGGCGGTGGCGCGCGCGCGACAGCGCCGGCGCCTCCTGGGCCCCGAGATCCTCGCCCACCCGGCGCGCGATCGCCGCGACCAGCTCCGGCACGCCCTTCCCGGTCGCCGCGGCGATCGGCAGGCCCCGATCGCCGGCCGCCGCCGCGGCCGGCCCGACCCAGTCCGCCGCCGGCTGATCGATCTTGTTGAACGCGATGAGGCTCGGCGCAGCCATCGCGTCGGCCACAGCTCCCTCCGGCGGCGGACCGCCCGCGTCAAGCACCACGATGCGCAGGTCGGCGGCCTCAGCCCGGGCGAGCGCCCGGCGCACGCCCTCCGCCTCAATCTGATCACCGGCCTCCCGCAGTCCCGCCGTGTCCGCGATCCAGACCGGAAATCCTGCCAGAACGAGCCGCGCCTCCACGACGTCGCGTGTCGTGCCCGGGATCGGCGAAACGATGGCCGCCTCGGCGCCGCACATCCTGTTGAGCAGGCTCGACTTGCCCGCATTCGGGGCGCCCAGGATCACCACCCGGTAGCCGTCGCGCACCCGCTCGCCGCGGCGGTGATCGGCCAGATGCGCACGTACGTCGTCCCGCAGCTGCGCCACCTCCGGCGCCAGGCCGATCGCTGCATCCCGCGGCGCGTCATCCTCATCGGGAAAATCGATCTCCGCCTCAAGGCGCGCCATCAGACTGATCAGGCGCGCCCGCCACTCCTCGTACAGGGCTCCAAGCGCCCCATCCATCTGGCGCAACGCCTGCCGCCGCTGGCCGATGGTCTCCGCCTCCACAAGGTCGGCGATCGCCTCGGCCTGGGTGAGGTCCATCCGGCCATTCTCGAAGGCGCGACGGCTGAACGCGCCAGGTCCCGCCGGCGCAAGTCCCGGCAGGCGCCCCAACGCCTCCAGGAGCCCCGCGATCACCGCGGGGCCGCCATGGACATGCAGCTCAATCACCGGCTCGCCCGTAAAGCTGCCAGGGGCTGGAAAACACGCGACCAGCGCCCGGTCGATCAGCTCCCCGTCCGCCGGATCGCGGATCGCGCGCAGCGCGAGACGACGCGGCGGCGGGGGCGTCTGCCCAGTCAGCGCCTCGAGCGCCGCAAACGCCTGCGACCCTGACAGGCGCACCACCGCCACGCCCGCGCGCCCGGCGCCAGACGCCAGCGCATACACGGTGGACATCGCGCCTGCGTCCTATTTGCGCGGCGGGGCGCTGGTCATGGCGCCCGACATGATCTTGAAGAACTGCTCCTGGGCCTGGCCGCCAAAGGTCATCCAGGCGCGCATCAGGGCGTCGGGCTCCAGCATGGACATGTTCTGCTGGGTCCGCTTCTTCATCTCCTCCACCAGCATCTCGTTCACCGGCGCGACGTCCGGCAGGCCAAAGAAGGCGCGCGCCTCCTCGGGGCTGCATTCCACTTCGACCCGGACTTTCATCGGCGTCCCCGCGTGCTGTGTTGACGATGGACCTTGTTCAGCCTTGCACCTATCGTGCCGACCGATTTCGAAAGTGTGGAGAGGGCCATGGGCGCAGAGGTTATGATCAAAGGCAAGGACGGTGATTTCATGGCCTACATGGCGCTGCCGCCGTCCGGGCACGGCCCTGCCGTTGTGGTGATCCAGGAGATCTTCGGAGTCAACGCCGTCATGCGGGGCATTACCGACGCCCTGGCGGAAGAAGGCTTCGTGGCGATCTGCCCGGACCTGTTCTGGAGGATCGAGCCAGGCGTCAACATCACCGATCAGACTGAGGCGGAGTGGAAGAAGGCCTTCGATCTTTATTCCAAATTCGACGTCGCCAAGGGCGTCGAGGATATTCAATGCACCATCGATTTCGCCCGCAGCGGCGCCCGCACGGACGCGGGGGGACGCCCAAACGGCAAGGTGGGCGTGATCGGGTTTTGCCTTGGCGGATTGCTCACCTACCTCTCCGCCGCCCGCACGGATTGCGATGCAGCATCTTCCTACTACGGCGTGGGCATCGAGAAATTTCTCGGCGAGGCCGGCGCCATCAAGGCCCCGACCCTGCTGCACATTGCGACCGCCGACAAGTTCGTGCCGCCCGACGCCCAGGCGGCGATCAGGGCCCGCTTTGAGGGTGATCCGAAGGTTCGGGTGCACCTGTACGAAGGCCAGGATCACGCATTCGCGCGCAAGGGCGGGGAACATTACCATGCGCCCAGTGAGAAGCTCGCTGGCGAGCGGACCCTGGCGCTGTTCCGCACGGCGCTTGTCTGATGCGGGCGATCCGTTTCTCGACGGTCGGCGGGCCTGATGTCCTTGGTCTTCAGGAGATCGCCGACCCGACGCCCGGCCCCGGCCAGATCCTGATCCGCCATACCGCGATCGGGGTCAATTTCATCGATACCTATCACCGCACCGGGCTGTATCCGCTCGCCCTGCCAAGCGGTCTTGGCATGGAAGCCGCCGGGCGGGTCGAGGCTGTCGGAGACGGCGTGGACCGGTTTCGGGTCGGCGATCGCGCGGGATACTGCACCGGCCCGATCGGCGCCTACAGCGAGGCCGCCTGTGTGGCGGCGGACCGCGCCATCGCGATCCCTGCCGGCGTGAGCGACGCCACGGCCGCCGCCGGCATGCTGAAGGGACTGACGGCGCAGTATCTGCTGAAGCGCACCTATCCAGTTAAGCCCGGCGATACGATCCTCGTGCATGCGGCTGCGGGCGGCGTCGGGCAGATCCTGGTGCAATGGGCGCGGGCGCTGGGCGCGACGGTGATCGCCGTCGTGGGAAACCCCGCCAAGGCTGAGGTGGCGCGCAGCCTCGGCGCAGAGCATGTCATTGTTCAGTCAACGGATGACATCGCCAGCCGTGTGCGGCATCTGACCGGCGGCGCAGGCGTGCCGGTCGCCTACGACTCGGTCGGGCGCGACACCTTCAAGGCCACACTGGACTCGCTGGCTGTGCGCGGAGTGTTTGTGTCGTTCGGCAATGCATCAGGGCCAGCGCCAGCGGTTGAGCCGGCGCTGCTGAGCGCCAAGGGGGGGCTCTATTTCACCCGGCCCGGGCTTGCCCACTACACCCGCAGCGTGACCGAACTGCAGGACACCGCCGATGACTTCTGGGACGCGCTGCAGGGCGGACTGGTCAGGATCGCCGCGCCGACCGGGTACGCGCTGGCCCAGGCTGCGCGCGCCCACGAAGATCTTGAGGCGCGCCGGACAACGGGAAGCCTCATCCTGGTTCCGTAGCGGGCCAGATCACGGAGTGTGGCGCTGGTTCCGGCGTGCGGCGATGGCTGACGGCCGGTGCGACTTCAGGACAAAGGCTGACATCAGATCATGACCACACCGGATTTTTCCGCCGCCCGCCTCGCGCGGCTTGATGCGTTTCTGGCCGAGCGCTACCTCGCGCCGGGCCGCCTGCCGGGCGCGCTTGTTCTGGTGCACCGGCGTGGTCGCACCGCGCATCTGAGCGTTCAGGGACACGCCGACCTCGCGACCGGGCGGGCCCTGGCGGAGGACACAATCTTCCGCATCTATTCAATGACCAAGCCGATCACGTCGCTCGCCTTCATGATGCTGGTCGAGGAAGGCAGGGTGGCGCTCGATGACCCGGTCCACAGGTTCATCCCCGAATGGCGCAATCTCGGCGTCCACGACGCGGGCGCCGCGGCGTCTCTGGCGACCCGGCCGCTTGCCGGACCCATGCGCATGGTCGATCTGCTTCGTCACACATCCGGCCTGACATACGGGTTTCAGCAGCGGACCCCCGTCGATGCAGCCTATCGGTCCCGACGGATCGGGGATCTTCACGCCGAGGGCGGTCTCGATCGCATGATCGCCGATCTGGCCCAGCTGCCCCTGGAGTTCTCGCCCGGGGCCGCCTGGAACTATTCGGTGTCGACGGACGTCCTGGGATATCTGATCGGCAGGATCTCCGGCCAACCGTTCGACGCATTTCTCAGGCAGCGCCTGTTCGCTCCGCTGGGCATGACAGATACGGACTTCCTGGTGCCTGCCGACAAGCGCGACCGTTTCTGCTCGTGCTATCAGGCAACGCCCCAGGGCGGGATGGTGTTGCAGGACGCCTGGCACGACAGCGTTTACCACCGCCCGCCGTCGCTCATCTCGGGCGGCGGCGGGCTGGTGTCGACCGCTCAGGATTATCTGAAATTCTGCCGCCTGCTGCTTGGGCGCGGGACGGTGGATGGCGTCACCTATCTCGGCCGCAAGACCTTCGAACTGATGACCGAAAATCATCTCCCGGGCGGCGGTGATCTGCCAGGGCTGTCGGTCTCCCTGTTCAGTGAGGCGACATATGCGGGGGTCGGGTTTGGTCTTGGGTTCGGCGTCACCCTGGACCCGGCCCGCACGCTCACGCCCGGATCGCGGGGCGACTACTTCTGGGGCGGGATGGCGTCGACCTATTTCTGGATCGATCCGGCCGAAGACATGGCTGTGATTTTCATGACCCAGCTGATGCCGTCTGCGACCTATCCGATCCGTCGTCAGTTGCGCACGCTTGTCTATGCGGCGTTGGACGCAGCCTGACGCAGGCGATGAAGGCTGGCGTCCTGCCCGGCGGGACCGCCTGTGTCAGCCGGCAGACAGGCCCACGAAACCATCCGGGGCCCCTGCAGGCGCATGGGCCCCGGTCTGGGCCCCCCCCCGGTCTGGGGCCCCCCCCGGTCTGGGGCCCCCCCCGGTCTGGGGCGCCTGACCGTGCGCAGGGATGGGGTGAGGCCCCCACGACGCGACCGTCGCAGCGCGCGTGGCGGCTGTGGCGGCGGGGGCGGGGCGGCGGGGGCGGGGCGGCAGGCCGGCCAAGAGCCTGCCGGGACCGGCGGCGCGGCGTTCGGCGCCGCCATGCAGGAGTCGACGCGGGGCCCAATGGCTGTAGGGTGTCGCCGATGGCGCCCGACGCGCGATCGGATTGAGGGGATCCAAATGTCCGTTGAGCGTCGTTTTGGCATCGCGGGAACCGGCAGATATCTGCCGCGTGATGTCATAACCGCTTCGGAGCTTGATCGACTGACCGGTCTTGCGCCGGGCGCGGTGACGCAAACCTTTGGCGTGGTGAGCCGGCATCGGGCCTCGGCGGACGAAACATCGAGTTGGATGGCGGCGCGCGCCGCCGCCCAGGCCCTGGCTGAAGCCGGATGGGCCGCGGGATCTCTCGACGTCATCATTTCGGCCTGCGGCGTGATGGAGCAGCCCATCCCCGCAACCGCGACGCTTGTGCAGCGGCGGCTGGGGATCGGCGCGAGCGGCGTGCCCGCCTTTGACGTCAACGCGACCTGCCTGTCCTTTCTGCTGGCGTTTGAGCGGGTGCTGGCGGGCTTTGCGCTGGGCGACTGGCGGCGTGCGCTGATCGTCAGCGCAGACATCGCCAGCGCCGCGCTCGACTATGGCGACCCGGAGGCGTCTGTGCTGTTCGGCGACGGGGCGGCCGCCATCGCGCTGGAGGCGGGGGGGCCGCATCTGTGCCTGGCGCAGCTGCTGCGCACGTATGGCGATGGTGCGGATCTGTGCCGTCTGGAAGCCGGCGGCACCCGGCTTCGTCCGGAGGCAGACCTCAACGGTTTTCTCGCTGGCGCGAAGTTCCGTATGGATGGGCCGGGGGTGTTCCGCGCCACCGCCCGCCGCTTTCCGGGCTTCATGCGCGACTTGTTTGCGAGGGCGGGAGCTGACCCGGACGAGCTTGCCGTCATCGTTCCCCATCAGGCCAGCCGTCCCGCGCTCGCCCACCTCAAGCGCGCTGTGGTCGACGGCGAGCGCAAGACATGTGACCTGTTCGCCGAGGTCGGAAATCTGATCGCCACCAGCATTCCATTCGCCCTGGCGACCGCCCGCAGCGAAGGCCGTCTGAAGGCCGGCGAACTGGGACTGATCATTGGGACGTCCGCCGGCGTGTCGCTCGGCGGGGCGGTGATCCGGTGGTGAGCGGGCCTGCGCTGGTCACCGGCGCCACCGGCGGACTGGGGCGGGTTCTTGTCCCGGCGCTTCTCGCCCAGGGCAGACAGGTCATCGCCACGGGCCGGGATCGCATGCGCGGCGGCGAGCTCGCCAGCCTTGGCGCGGCATTTGTCCCCGCCGATCTGGCGGTCGACGAATTGCGGCCGTTGGTGGAGGGTGTGGAGGCGGTGTTTCACCTGGCTGCGCGCTCGTCGCCATGGGGATCGCCGGACGCCTTTGTCACCGCAAATGTGGTCGCGACCCAGCGCCTTCTGGACGCCGCCCGAAACGCCGGGTGCGCCCGCTTCATCTTCACCTCCACGCCGTCGATCTACACCTGCGCCAGGCGCCAGATCGGCCTTACGGAAGATGCTCCCCGGCCGCGCCGTCCGGTCAACGCCTACGCCGCGACCAAACTTGCGGCGGAGCGGCTGGTGGCGTCGGCGGGCCGCCCGGGTTTCGCCACCGTTGCGGTGCGCCCGCGCGCGATTGTCAGTCCCCACGACACCGTTCTCCTGCCGCGTCTCCTGAGCGCCGCCAGACGGGGGCGCATGCCCCTGCCAGGCTATGGCCGGGCCCTGATTGAACCGACGGATGCGCGCGACGTGTGCGCCGCACTGCTCGCAGCCGAGGCGCGGTGCGAACCGCTGAGCGGGCAGGTTTTCAACATCTCCGGGGGCCAGCCCATCTCTCTGGAAAGGCTTGCGGGCCATGTGTTCGACCGGCTCGGCATGCGCATCCGGTTCATCCGCCTGCCTGCCCATCTGGTTCTGGGGATGGCCCACATGGCTGAGTTGGCGGCCCGCCTGACGCCCGATGCCGACGAGCCCGCCGTGACGGTCTATGCCGCAATGGCGCTGGGCTGGTCGCAGACCTTCGACCTCCGCGCGGCGCGCCAGAAGCTGGGATGGGCGCCGGCTGTCTCCCCGCTCGACGCGATCGACTGGGCGCTTGAGGAGCGTGCGGATGCGTGAGATCCAGACCATTCCGCTGTTGACGGGGGCCTGCCGCCATCCACAGGTGATGACGATCCGCGGCGGCAGTTTTCGTCCCGTCGATTTTCCGGCTGTGGCGATGTTGCTGATCCATCCGGATGAAGGCCCGATCCTCTTTGACACCGGCTATGACCGGGCGTTCCTCGAGGCCACCCGATCCCTGCCTGAAGCGCTGTACCGATGGACGACCCCTGTCCGACTGCCGGACGGGGCTGATGCGGCCAGTCAGTGCCGCGCCCTGGGCCATGACCCGGCGGCCGTCCGACACGTGATCCTGTCGCACTTTCATGGCGATCATGTCGCGGGGCTGCATGCATTCCCGAATGCAGCGATCCATTGCGCGAGGGCCGGGCTCGACGATCTTTCGGCGCGTGGGCGGTTTGACGCCACCCGGCGCGGCCTGTTGCCGGGATTGCTGCCGGCCGATCTTCCTGCGCGCGCCCGTTTCTTCGAGGCCGCCCGCCCAACGTCGCTCGCGCCCGATTTCGCACCGCTGGAGGTTGGGGTTGATATTCTCGGCGATGGGTCCCTGCTGGGTGTCGAGCTGCCTGGGCATTGCCCTGGCCATTGGGGTCTTGCGCTGCGGGACGCGCGATGGGGCCTGCATCTGCTGGTCGCTGATGCGGCCTGGTCGCTGGAGGCGATCCGGCGCGATCGACCTGCGCCCGCGCTGTCATCCGGCTGGCTCGGCGACACGCGGCAAACCCGCGCCACGCTTCACGCGCTGCATTGCCTGATGGTGCGCAACCCGGATCTGCGCCTGACGCCGTGCCACTGCCCTGAACGCGCCGCTGAAATCACGCCGCGACCTGCTGCGCCATGACGGCTGCAGGGGGTCGGCGCAGACCCCGGATGTGGCCGCCTGGTCATGCCGGATGGCGCCAGGGCCAGGTCGCAATGTCGAGGCGCAATGTCGGGGCGCGGCGGTTCGTCAGACCGCGTGGGCGTGCCAGACCAGTCAGCCTGCTGGCGGCCATTGCCGGCAGACCCTGCGAAGTTTGCGCGAGTAATCAGTGGTGAGGCCGCGCCTGATGATGATGTCCGGATACAGATTGCGCCGGGCCAGCGCCGCGGCCAGACAATTGCGCACACGCGCGTCGACCGCGCCGTCGAGCGCTGCGTCGAGATCAACGATGATGTGTGATCGGGCGGTCTGTGTGACGCGAAAATGAAGGATCGCCGGATCTGCGTCGACCACGGCGTTGCGCAGGACGTCTGGCGTGACCATCCTCTGGACACCGCTCTGGTCGGGCAGCAGAAAGGCGTCGTCGCTGCGCCCCTCAATCCGGCGGACCGCCTGCAGCGCCGACCCGCACGGGCACGGGGCGTGATCAAGCTCAAGCAGATCATTCATCCGGTATCGGATCATGCCCTGCGCGCGCCGCGTGAAATCCGTGACGATGGGACACACGAGTGCGCCTGGAGCATCCGGTCGAGCGAATTCAAAATGCACCACGTCTTCGGCAAGATGCAGGACCCCCTGACTGCAGCTCACGCCGAACAGGCCTTCGGTGGCCATGTAAATCTCGCGCACGCGCGCGCCCGACGCAGCTTCGATCACGTCCCTGTCGAGCGGGTCGAGCACCTCGGCGCCCGAAAAGATGTTGGCCGCGCCCAGAGCGCCCTGCTCGGCGAGCCAGCGCAGCGCCTTGGGCGGGGCGACAATCGTGTCGGGCGAAAAGGCGCGCAGCCTGTCGACCCAGCTTTCGGGCCCGGCCGCGAGGTCAAAGAACTGCAGGGCGATGCGGCTGCCGGCCGCGGCGGAGGTGTACAGGCCGGACAATGCAGGCAGCGCCAGCGCCACGCGGTGACGCGTCCACAGGGCGTCGGGCAGCGCTTTGGCGAGGATGGTCCCCAGCCAGACAAAGCGTTCAGCCTGCGAGATGACA
Organism: Hyphomonadaceae bacterium; assembly: GCA_040381075.1. Lineage (GTDB taxonomy): Bacteria > Pseudomonadota > Alphaproteobacteria > Caulobacterales > Aquidulcibacteraceae > JBEIHX01. Next base: position 39,751 of record JBEIHX010000025.1, on the reverse strand, counting down.
TAGTAGCCACGGTTGCCGCTGGTTCCGGTGCTCATGCCGACGAGATGGCCCGCCACGCGGTCGCCGCCGGCCGACAGCGTCTGCCTGACCCGCTCAAGGCTCAGTCCCGCGCGGTTCATTTCAGAAAAGTGGGCGAGCAGCTCCGCCTTGTCGATAACCGGCCAGAGCTCGAAGGGGCGGCCTGCGCAGGCGCGGTAGTAGCTCAACTCACGGGCGGCGCGCCGCAGGAGGCGGTTCAGCCGGCTGCGCTGGTGAGCGGCGACCGCATCTCGGCTCGTCAGCCGGCTGGCGCGCCAGCGCGCCGCCGCATAGGCCCGCAGAACATTGGCGATGGCGTCAATCTGCACCGTGTGACGCCCCATCGAGCCCTGCCGGCGAAGCTAGGCAGCATTGGGCGGCGTGTCCATTGCGGGCGATGGGCCCGGATGCCTGAAATCCGGGCCTCAAATCCGGGCCGGCAATCCGGGCGGGCGGTGGGGGCAGGCCGTCCTGAGTCGCCATGTGGTCAGTCGCAACCGCGGTCAGACGCAGGGCTGGATCCGTGGCGGACCTGGCGGGTGTCAGGACCATGCGCCGGACGTCGACAACGACAAAGGCCCTGGCGCCCAGGCGACGTTGGGCCAGACTGCGCGCGGGTGCGATCACGTCGTCCCTGCGGCCTTCAGGCGGGCGCGCCGGCGCATCCACCAGGCGCGGATCCGCTCCCGGGCCGGACGTTCGATCAGGTGGTGGGCGATCGCAGCAGCGATGATCACGGCGACGAACACGCCGATCCAGGCGAGGACGCGCACGGCGAGGGGGCTCTCCTGCGACAGGCCGAGCCGCGCGGCCGCCTGGAAGTAGACAATGTCCACGGGGAGATGGACCATATACATGGCGTAGGAGATTTCCCCGCAATAGACCGCGGCGCGCCCGCCGAACGCGCCGTCACGTCCCTGGCGCGCGACCTCGGCGAGGGCGAAGACGCCAAGCGCGAGGCCTGGCCACGCCCACAGGGTGTCCAGGCGGAGCGATGTCGCCCCAACCACCCCAGCGAGGGCCAGGCCTGCGAGCGGCCAGGCCCAGCCCTGCGCCAGGCGATGACTGCGCCCTGTCAGATAGAGCGCGACGCCAATGGCGAAGGATGGGACGATCCGCAGGGCGCCGTTCTGCGCCGTGAGTTCCGTGAAGTCGCGTGCGAAAATGTGCTCCCCGGCCGTGTAGCAGACCAGCAGCAGCGCGAAGGCCGCCGATAAGCCAAGAATCGGGCGCCGGCCGAAGGCGAGCCAGACTCCGGCGAAAACCGGAAACAGAAGATAGGCGAACCATTCGGCGCTGATGGACCACGAGGGAAAGTTCCAGCCGACCGTTTCGGTGAAGCCCCAGGCATGGACCATCGCCAGATGGGCCGGCAGATCGGTGAGCCTGAAGGCCTCCTCGGGAAAACGCACGCCCAGTGTTCTGGCCCCTGCCCACAGGATCACCATCGCCGCAAGGGTCGCCAGATGCAGCGGATAGACCCGCGCGATCCGGTTCACCAGGAAGTCGACGTGCGCGTAGCTCCCGCTTTCAACCTTCCCGGCATAGACGTGCGCAAGGATGAAGCCTGACAGGATGAAGAAGAGGTCGACCCCCAGGCTGCCGAGCGCGATGGTTCCCGACAATGCGCCGAGGTCAAGCCCGAGCCGGTCGCGGAAATGGTAGGCAAGGAGCCAGACCGCGGCCACGAACCGCAGCGTCGTGAGGGGCCGGAGATCCTGCGGGTAGGCGAGCGTCATGCCCAACGATCGCAAATCGAGGTAAGAGCCCCCTTAACAGGCTCTTTAACAGGCTCTCAGGCGCGCGCGGCGTCCCTGCGGTTTGCGCGCACGCCGCCGCCGCGCCCAGCCGGCGAAGCAACGCCCTGTGCGGCGATGTCGCGCCACTCCCGCGACAACGCGCCTGTGACGGCCCAAAACGCCTCGGGCATGGTCCTGAAGCCGTGCGCCGAAGCGTCAAGCACCAGAGTGTCGATCATGGCCAGGGCTGCATCCTGCTGTTGGCGCACGGCGGCGCGCAGCGCGTCGCTGACCTGACGCTGCAGATCGATCTGCGCCCGCGCCATGCGTTCCCAGAGCAGGAGGCCCGACATCGGGGCGAGAGGGCCGGCTGTCCATTTGAGCCAGAGCGGCGCCAGATCGTGATAGGCCCCCGCGGCGGCGCGGGCCTCGGCGCCGTGAGGTGACGTGCGGGGTCTGGCCATGACATGCCTCCAGCGCTGATCGGATCAGGATCTCTCACACGCGTGAAAGGTCTCGTCAGCAGGCGGGGGCCGGCAGTCCGGCGGCTCCGGACGAAGGCGCGCGACACGCTGCCTGATCGACGCCCGAACACCCATAGCACGTCCCGCCCCGGCGACCGATGGGGGGCGTGGTTGTGCGTAGACCGGCGCGGGCGTCGCCGCCTGACTGGGGGCATGGACTAAGGGCATGGACTGGGGGCATGGACTGGGGGCATGGACTGGGGGCATGGACTGGGGGCATGGACTGGGGGCATGGACCGGGGGCATGACCGGTTTCCGGCGGGTGGCGCGACGTCGCGTCTGGACTTTGGGATTGGAGCCAGTGTGTTGGCGGGGGATGTGGCGGGCGGGCGTCTGCAGGATGCGCCGCCCGCCATCTTCGCGCCGGCTTACTCAGCCGCCTTCGGCGCTTCCCAACCGAACACGCCCTTGATCTCCAGGAAGTCGTGCAGGCCCCACTCGCCCCACTCCCGCCCGTTGCCGGACTGCTTGTAGCCGCCGAACGGACCATTCATGGGGTCGAGCTGGGCGCCATTGATGTGCACGTTGCCTGCCCGGATCCGCCGGGCGACGGCGCGCGCATGATCCAGCGACCCGGACTGCACATAGCTCGACAGGCCGTACGGGGTGTCGTTGGCCATCCGGATGGCGTCTTCTTCGTCCTTGTACGGCAGGATTGTCAGAACCGGTCCGAAGATCTCCTCGCGCGCGATGGTCATTGTCTCCGTCGCTCCGGCGAAGATTGTCGGGCGCACATAATAGCCCTTGTTGAAGCCCTCTGGCCGCCCGACGCCGCCTCCGAGAAGGCGCGCGCCCTCGTCGATGCCCGTCTGGATCAGCCCCTGGATCTTGGCGAACTGATTGGCGTTGGCGACCGGGCCGATCTGACCGGGCGCAGCCGTCCTGGGATCGCCGACCTTCACGGAGGCGAGCACTGCGGCGGCGATTTCGGCCGCCTGATCATGCAGGCCGGCAGGCACCAGCATGCGGCTTGGCGCGTTGCAGCTCTGGCCTGAGTTGAGCATCATGTGCATCACGCCGCCGGCGACCGCCTTTTGCAGATCCGCATCCGCAAGAACGATATTCGGCGACTTGCCGCCCAGTTCCTGGGCGACCCGCTTGACCGTGTCGGCGCTCGCCTTGGCGACAAGGATCCCGGCGCGGGTGGAGCCGGTAAAGCTCATCATGTCGACGCCGGGATGTGCGCTCATCGCCTGGCCGACGCCTGGACCGTCGCCGTTGACGAGATTGAACACCCCTTTCGGAACGCCGGCTTCGTGCATGATCTCGGCAAAGATCATGGCGTTGATCGGCGACAGCTCGGAAGGCTTCAGCACCATGGTGCAGCCGGCAGCGATCGCGGGAGCAACCTTGCAGGCGATCTGGTTGAGCGGCCAGTTCCAGGGCGTGATGAAGCCGCACACCCCGATTGGCTCACGGATGATATGCGTCGCGCCCTTCTGCTCTTCCCAGTGCAGGTTCTTCAGCGCCTGAACGGTGGAGGCGAAGTGTCCGAGACCGGACGGCGCCTGGGCCGCGGTGGCGAGCCACATCGGCGCGCCCATCTCCATGGAGACTGCTTCTGCAAGATCGCCGAGACGCTTCTGATACGCCGCCATGATCTTGTGAAGCAGTTCCAGCCGCTGTTCGATCGACCACTGGGAATAACCTTCAAACGCGCGCCGCGCGGCTGCGACCGCCTTGTCGACGTCCTGTGCGGATCCGAGCGAGATGACCGCGCATGGCTCTTCGGTGGACGGGTCGATCACATGGTGGGTGCGCGGCTCGACCGGATCAACCCATTCGCCGTCGATGTAGAATTTCAGATATTGGCGCATCGCAGCCCTCCCGTGAGATCTCTTGTGACGCTGTCGATACCACGCGAGCGGCGTCGGCGCCAAAGGCGCCGCTGCGGAAACCCTGCGGCGGCGCAGGTCCCGGCGCAGGCGCGCGCCAGTGCGGGCTGTCGCGCAGGTCCGGGCCGGGTCGGGTGGGGCCGGGTCGGGTGGGGCCGGTTCAGGTCAGGCCAAGCACGTCCTGCATCGAATAGAGCCCCGCCGGCCTTCCCTTGACCCAGCGCGCAGCGGCGAGCGCGCCGCGGGCGAAGATGCTGCGATCCGCAGCGACATGGGCGAGGCGCAGCACTTCGGTCTCGGTCGCGAACACGACCTCGTGTTCGCCGACAATTCCCCCGGCGCGCACGACCGCGAAGCCGATGCCCCCCTCGGGACGCGGGCCGGCATGCCCGTCGCGCGGCGGCAGGCGCACCTCATCCAGCTTGACCCCACGCCCCTGTGCGGCGGCCTCGGCAAGCAGAAGCGCCGTGCCGGACGGTGCGTCGACTTTCCGCCGGTGGTGGGCCTCGATGATCTCGATATCCCAGTCCGGGCCGAGCCGGTCAGCCGCCTGACGGACCAGACCGGCCAGAAGGTTCACCCCGAGACTCATGTTCCCGCTCTTGACGATGGCGGCGGTGCGCGCGGCGGCGCGCAAAACCGCCTCCTCGGGGCCGGTAAACCCGGTCGCCCCGATGACGAAGGCAAGCCCGGGGCGCTCGCACAGCGCCGCCGCCGTCGCTGCAGCCGCGCTCGCGGTCGAGAAATCGATCAGCACATCGGCGTCACGCGCGGCCTCGCGCGCATCGCCTGCAAGGGCGACGCCCAGACCTGGCCCGGTCACGCCCCCGCCCGTGGCGCCGGCGGCCACGCCCGGGCGGTCCGCCGCCCCGACGAGGCGCAGGTCCTCCGCCGCCAGCGCGGCGTCAACCACGGCGCGGCCCATCCGCCCGAGCGCCCCGGCGACGGCGATGCGCACTGGTTCCGTCATGGCGCCGGCGCGCGCTTGGGAACGTCGAAAGCCGCGAGCGTCGCCAGATTGACGAGATCACTCACGCCGGCGCCCAGGGATGCGATCTGCACCGGCGCCGACAGGCCCTGCAGGATCGGGCCGACGACTGTGGCCCCGCCGATCGAGGCCAGCAGCTTGGTCGAGATCGAGGCCGAATGGATGGCCGGCATGATCAGCACATTGGCCGGTTCGGACAGCCGCGAGAACGGATACAGCCGGCGATGATCCGGATTGAGGGCGACGTCTGCGCCCATCTCGCCCTCATACTCAAAATCGACGTCGCTGCGCGCATCCAGAAGCGCCACTGCCTCGCGCAGCCGCGCCGCGCGCTCCCCGCTCGGGTTGCCGAAGGTCGAATAGGACAGAAAGGCCACGCGCGGCGTGAGGCCGAACCGTTTGGCCGCGCGCGCAGTCATCACCGCAATGTTGGCGATCTGCGTGGAGTCCGGAAACTCGGCGACATTGGTGTCGGCGATGAAGATGGTGCGGCCCCTCGAGATGATGATCGAGACCCCGATCGCCTGCTCGCCTGGAGCCTCATCAATCACCAGCCGCACATCATGCAGCGACGCGTCGAAATGGCGCGTGACGCCGGTGACCATGGCGTCTGCGTCGCCCAGCGCGACCATGCATGCGGCGAAGACGTTCCGGTCCTGGTTCACGAGACGCTGCGCGTCGCGGTGCAGGTAGCCCTGGCGCTGCATGCGCCTGTAAAGAAACTCTGTATACGCAGGATTGCGGTCTGACAGGCGGGCGTTCACCACCCTGAAACCGGCGTCTTCCGGCTCGACGCCGACCAGCGCCATGGTGCGGGCGACCTGGTCCTCGCGCCCGACCAGAACAGCCTGGCCGAAACCCTGGCTCTGATAGGCGTAAGCCGCGCGGATCACGGAGGGTTCTTCGCCTTCGGCGAAGACCATGGTGCGCGGATTGCGCCGGACCGCGCCCTGGATGCGCTGCAGAAACGAGGCGGTCGGGTCCAGACGCGCGGCCAGGGAATGCCGGTAGGCGTCCATGTCCGTGATCGGGCGCCGGGCGACGCCCGTCTCCATCGCCGCCTGCGCAACGAAGGGCGGAATATAGCTGATCAGGCGCGGATCAAACGGCGCCGGAATGATGTAGTCAGGCCCGAATTGCGGGCGCTTGCCTGAATAGGCCGCCGCCACCTCGTCGGGAACGTCCTCCTTTGCGAGCTCGGCGAGGGCGCGCGCAGCCGCCAGTTTCATCTCCTCGTTGATCGTGCGGGCGCGCACGTCGAGGGCGCCGCGGAAAATGTAGGGAAAGCCCAGAACATTGTTGACCTGGTTGGGGTAGTCGCTGCGCCCGGTGGCGATGATGGCGTCGGTGCGCACCGCCATCACCTCCTCCGGCAGGATCTCGGGATCGGGGTTGGCCATGGCGAAGATGATCGGTCTGGCGGCCATGGATCTGACCATGTCCTGGGTCACGGCCCGCGCCACCGACAGGCCCATGAACACATCCGCACCCTGCATCGCCTCGGCCAGGGTGCGCAGCCGGGTGTCGACAGCATGCGCGGCCTTGAACTGATCCATGCCATGGGGGCGTCCCTTGTAGACGACGCCGGCGCGGTCGCACACGATCACGTTGTCATGCCGGACGCCCAGCATCTTGATCAGGCTGATGCAGGACAGACCCGCCGCGCCGGCCCCGTTCACCACGACCTTGAGGTCAGCCATCTCGCGCCCGGTGATCTCGCAGGCGTTCATGAGTCCGGCCGCCGCGATGATGGCGGTTCCGTGCTGGTCGTCATGAAACACCGGAATGTCGCATTCGTCGCGCAGCCGGCTTTCAATGATGAAGCATTCCGGCGCCTTGATGTCCTCAAGGTTCACCCCGCCAAAGGTCGGGGCGATATTGCGCACGGTGCTGATGATCTCCTCAACGTCGCGCGACATCACCTCGATGTCGATCGAGTCGACATCCGCGAAGCGCTTGAAGAGAACGCTCTTGCCTTCCATCACCGGTTTTGAGGCCAGCGCGCCGAGATCGCCAAGGCCCAGGATCGCCGTGCCGTTGGAGATCACGGCGACGAGATTGCCCTTTGATGTGTAGTCGTAGGCCCGATCCGGATCGGCCGCGATCGCCTGGACGGGCGCGGCCACTCCGGGAGAATAGGCCAGCGACAGATCGCGCTGGGTCGCCATCGGCTTTGTCGGGGTCACCGACAGTTTGCCGGGCGTCGGGTAGCGATGGAACGCCAGCGCTTCTTCGTCAGTGAATGACGGCCTGTCGGTGCTCATGGAACGCGTGGTCTCACAGCTGGGAGAGGAGCAGCGAGCCTAGAGAGCCTCGCCTATCCGGGCAAGCGCGCTGGAACTTGCCTTGCGAACGCCTGTAGAAGACGCAGGAACGCCGCTGGCAGATCTGGCGGCGGCGGGGCGCAGGGCGGCGAGGGAGGGGCGCTTGGAGGATGCAGCGGCGAAACCGGCTGGCGGCGCCACCCCGGTCATGGCGCAGTATCTGGACCTGAAGGCGCGCCACCCCGACGCGCTCCTGTTCTTTCGCATGGGCGATTTTTACGAGCTCTTTTTCGATGACGCAGTGCGCGCGGCGGCGGCTCTCGAGATTGCGCTGACCCGACGCGGGCAGCACGCCGGCGAGGACATTCCAATGTGCGGCGTGCCGGTGGCGACGGCCGAGCACTACCTGGCGAAGCTCATCCGGGCCGGCTTCCGGGTCGCGGTCGGCGAACAGATGGAGGATCCCGCCGAGGCGCGCCGGCGCGGGGCCAGGTCGATTGTGCGCCGCGACGTCGTCCGGCTGGTCACGCCCGGCACGATCACCGAGGACGCGCTGCTCGAGGGCCGCGCCGCCAATCGCCTCGCCGCGGTCGGTTTCGCCGCCGGCGGCGCCGAGGCCGCCATTGCCTGGGCGGATGTGTCCACGGGCGATCTTGCGGTGATGGCGACGAGCCCCGCCCGGCTGGGCGAGGATCTCGCCGCGCTTGCGCCGCGCGAGATCCTGGCGGTCGATCGCGAGCTCAGCCGGCCGGACTTCGCCGAGCTTGCGGCGTCGGGCGGGGTCGCCCTCACGCCATTGCCGGCGGTCAAGGCTGACCCGGGCGGGGCGGAGGCGCGACTGAAAGCCGTCTTCGGCGTCGCCTCACTGGATGCATTCGGGACCTTCAGCCGGGCCGAGCTCTCCGCGCTCGGCCTGCTCGTTGACTATGTGACGCTCACGCAGGCGGGCGGCTCCCCGCACCTGCGCCCGCCGCGCCGGCGCGAGGCCGGCCAGCACATGGCGATCGATCCCGCGACCCGGGCAAGCCTCGAGATCGACCGCACGCAGCGCGGCGAACGCGCAGGCTCCCTGCTGGCCGCCATCGACCGCACTGTCACCTCGGCGGGCGCGCGCCTGCTTGCCGACCGGCTGGCGCGCCCGCTGGTCGATGTCGCCGCGATTGAGGAGCGGCTCGACAGCGTCGCGTATTTTGTCGACGACCCGGACCTGTGCGACAGCGTGCGCCGGGAGCTCAGCACGGCCGGCGACCTGGCGCGCGCGGTGTCGCGCGTGGCCCTGCGTCGCGCCCACCCGCGCGATCTCGCCGCGATCCGCACGACGCTGGAAGCAGGCGATCGCGCGGTCAGCCGGCTGGGCGCGCGCGGGTTGCAGGACGCGCCGGCCGAACTTGGCGCAGCAGCGCGCGATCTTCTCCTGGCCGGAAATCCGGAGCTGCAGGCGGTGTGTCTGGACCTGGCGCGCGCGCTGGCCGGCGAGCTCCCGGCGGCTGCGCGCGACGGCGGGTTCATCGCGGCGGGCTTCGACCCGGTGCTCGATGAAACGCGGGCGCTGCGCGACGACGCGCGGCGCATCGTCGCCGGACTGCAGGCGGACTACGCGCAGGAGACCGGCCTTGCACTGAAGATCAGGCACAACAACGTCCTCGGCTATCACATCGAGGCGTCCGCCCGGCATGGCGAGACATTGCTCCAGCCGCCATGGAACGCCCGGTTCATTCATCGCCAGACCCTGCCCCAGGCGGTGCGCTTCACCACGGAGGCGCTGGCTGACCTCGACCGCCGGATCGCGCGCGCCGGTGATGAGGCGCTGGCGCGCGAACTCGCGCTGTTTGAGGCATTCTGCAGCCGGATCAGCGCCGCGAGCCAGGGCCTGCTGGCCGCCGCTGAAGCGCTCGCGACGCTTGATGTGGCCGCTGGCGTCGCAGCGTGGGCGCTGCAGACGGGGGCGGCGCGCCCGCAGCTCGACGCCGGCTTCGGCTTTCATGCCGAGGGCGCGCGCCATCCGGTCGTGGAGCAGGCGCTCAAGGCGAAGGGCGAGGGTTTCACGGCGAATGACTGCCGTCTCGACGGCGCCGGGTCGACCGGGGCGCGCCTGGTGATCCTGACCGGGCCCAACATGGCCGGCAAGTCCACATATCTGCGCCAGAACGCGCTGCTGCTCATCCTCGCGCAGGCTGGTCTGTTCGTGCCGGCGGCGGCGTTCCGCGCCGGCGTCGCGGACCGGGTCTTTTCACGGGTCGGGGCGGGCGACGATCTCGCCCGCGGGCGGTCCACGTTCATGGCCGAGATGATCGAAACCGCGGCGATCCTGACCCAGGCCGGACCGCGCGCCTTTGTCATCCTCGACGAAATCGGGCGCGGCACCGCCACCTATGACGGGCTCGCGATCGCCTGGGCGACGGCTGAACACCTGCATGACGTCAACCGGGCGCGCGCGCTGTTCGCCACCCACTGCCATGAACTGACAGCGCTCGCCGACCGTCTCGCAGCCTGCGCCAACGCCAGCCTGCGCGCCAGGGAATGGCGCGGCGATCTGGTGTTCCTGCATGAGGTGTGTCCGGGCCCGGCCGATCGCTCCTATGGGATCCAGGTCGCGAAGCTCGCCGGGCTTCCCGCGGCGGCGGTTGTGCGCGCCCAGGAGGTGCTGCGCCGGCTTGAGTCGCGCGGGCGCCAGGGCCAGTCCGCAGCCGAATTGCCCCTGTTTCAGGTGCTGGCCGCCGAGCCCGACCCGGCGCCGGCGCTGACGACAAGCGGAATAGAGGCGCTGCTCAGGGACATCGATCCCGATGGGCTGACGCCGCGCGAGGCCCTCGACCTGATCTTCCGCCTCAAGACCATGCTGTCCCAGTCTGACGCCGGCCAGGCCGGCGGCGGCGTCCTTCGCCAGTCCGCGGCGCGCGGGCCTGATGTGAAAACGCCTCCATCATGAAAACGCCTCCATGCAGGGCTGCATGGAGGCGTGTTTCGTGGAGCTGACCGCAGCTCGTCCGGGCTGCTGTGTCAGGCCTGACCGGCCAGGCTCAGTCGGCCGCGTCGTCCCGGCGCGGGCGGCGATCGCGACGCTCGCGGCGCTCGCCGCGTTCGGGTCGCTCGCCGCGATCCTCGCCTTCGCCTTCGCCGCGCGGCGGCAGGGCGATTTCCTCGCCCGTGGCCTGGTCGACCATCTTCATGGACAGGCGCACCTTGCCGCGATCATCGAAGCCAAGCAGCTTCACCTTGACCGCATCGCCCTCATTGACGATGTCGCTCACCTTGCCGACGCGGTGCGGCGCCAGTTCGGAGATGTGCACAAGCCCGTCCTTCGCGCCGAAGAAGTTCACGAAGGCGCCGAACTCCATGACCTTGACGACCTTGCCGTCGTAGATGGCCCCGACTTCGGGATCCATCGCGATGGACTTGATCCACTTGACGGCGGCGTCGATCTTCTCCGCTTCCGCGGCCGCCACCTTGACCGTGCCGTCATCCTCAATGTTCACCTTCGCCCCGGTCTTCTCCACGATCTCGCGGATCACCTTGCCCCCGGAGCCGATGACTTCGCGGATCTTGTCCGTGGCGATCTGGAACTGCACGATCCGCGGCGCATGCGCGCCGAGTTCGCTGCGCGGCGTGGCGAGCGCCTTGTTCATTTCGCCGAGGATGTGCATGCGGCCCCTGAGCGCGCGCTCAAGCGCAACCTGCATGATCTCCTCGGTAATGCCCGCGATCTTGATGTCCATCTGCAGCGCAGTGACGCCCTTCTCGGTGCCCGCCACCTTGAAGTCCATGTCGCCGAGGTGGTCTTCATCCCCGAGAATGTCCGACAGGACTTCGTAGCCATAATCCTCCTTGATGAGGCCCATGGCGATGCCGGCGACCGGCGACTTCAGCGGCGCGCCGGCGTCCATCAGGGCGAGCGAGCCGCCGCAGACAGTGGCCATGGAGGACGATCCGTTCGACTCCAGGATCTCCGACACGATGCGGATGGTGTAGGGGAATTCCTCGGGCTTCGGCAGAACGGCCTGCAGCGCCCGCCAGGCGAGTTTGCCATGCCCGATTTCGCGCCGGCCCGGCCCGCCCATGCGCCCTGCCTCGCCGACCGAGAAGGGGGGGAAGTTGTAGTGCAGCATGAAGCGCTGCTTGGAGGTTCCCTCCAGTCCGTCGACGAATTGTTCGTCCTCGGCCGTTCCCAGCGTGGCGACACACAGCGCCTGCGTTTCGCCGCGGGTGAACAGGGCTGAGCCATGGGTGCGCGGCAGAACGCCGACATAGGTCTGGATCGGGCGCACCTGGTCGACCGGGCGCCCGTCGATGCGCCGCTTTTCCTTCACGATCGCGGTGCGCACGATGTCGCTTTCGACGGCCTTGAAGATCTCCTTGTAGACGTTGGCCTCGATCCCGCCGGGGTTCGCCTCGGACTTCACCAGGGCGGCTGCGCCCTTGTCGCGCGCGGCGCCGACGGCGGCATAGCGCTCTTCCTTCCTGGAAATCCGATAGGCGGCGTCGAGATCTGCGCCGATGAGGTCCTTCACCCGGCGGGTTTCACCCGAGCGGTCCTTGGGCTGGAAGTCCCACGGGTCCTTGGCCGCCTGCGCCGCCAGGTCGATGATCGCGTTGATGACCGGCTGGAAGCCCCGGTGGCCTGTCATCACTGCGGTGAGCATGTCGGCTTCCGACAGCTCGCGCGCTTCCGATTCCACCATCATCACCGCTTCGGCCGTACCGGCGATGACGAGGTCGAGATCGCTGTCCTTCATCTGCGCCATCGTCGGATTGAGAACCGGCGCGCCGTTGATCCAGCCGATGCGCGCTGCGCCGATCGGGCCGAGGAAGGGCACGCCTGACAGCGTCAGGGCCGCAGAGGCGGCGATCATGGCGAGAATGTCGGGATCGTTCTCCTGGTCGTAGGAGAACACGTTGATCACCACCTGGACTTCATTCTTGAAGCCGTCGGGAAACAGCGGACGGATCGGGCGGTCGATCAGACGCGAGATCAGCGTCTCGCGCTCTGTCGGCCGGCCTTCGCGCTTGAAGTAGCCGCCCGGAATGCGACCGGCTGCGTAGAACTTTTCCTGGTAATTGACGGTCAGCGGAAAGAAATCCTGGCCGGGCTTCGGTTCTTTCATGCCGACCACGGTCGCGAGCAGGCTGGTGTCGCCATAGCTCGCGTAGACGGCGCCGGTGGCCTGGCGCGCCATGCGGCCGGTTTCGAGCGTGAGCTTGCGCCCCGCCCAGTCAATGGAAACGGTCTTGATATCGAACATGTGCGGTCTCCGGACGGCGCGCGCCTTCGCGCGGCGTCCAAGCGGCCCGGTTTTCCTGGTTGGGCCGCGGCCTTGGGAAGCGCGCCGTCCCCCTGAACGGCGGCGCGGGACGGGGATCGGGGCCGGCCCTGTGCGAAAAGGGGCGGCTGAGACAGCCGCCCCCAACCGATCCGTCTGCGGATTAGCGCCGCAGACCCAGTCGCTCGACGATCGCCCTGTAGCGGGTTTCGTCGATTTTCTTGAGATAATCGAGGAGCACGCGGCGCTGGGCGACCATCTTCAGGAGGCCGCGCCGGGAGTGGTTGTCCTTCTTGTGGTCCTTGAAGTGCTCGGTCAGGTTCGAGATCCGTTCGGACAGGATCGCGACCTGAACCTCCGGCGAGCCGGTGTCGCCGGCCTTGCGGGCATGTTCCTGGATCAATGCGGCTTTGCGTTCGGCCGTGATCGACATCGTATCACTCCACTTCGGTCTGAAAAACGCGGAACGGTTCAAAACGACCCGCCCGCACGTCGCCCAAGGCGATGGCCCGGCCCCGCCAGGTCGCAAGCGCGGCGCGCGACATGTCCGCCCCGTCAATCAGGCGGGGACGGCGTTTCGCACGCAACGCCTCGACTTGATGGGGAAGGAGGACGATCGCGCGTCCCTGCCTCAAGCTCGAGGCTTCCTCACCGTCGACGGCCACCGCCGGGATGTCGTCCAGCGCGGTCTCGATGGGTCGAAGAAGCTTTGACGCGTCAGCCTCATACACGATCCGGGCGGCGTCGTCGAGCGTGTGGCTCATCGCCTCCGTGAAGGGCCCTACGGCGGTGCGGCGCAGCATCGACACATGCCCCTCGCAGCCCAGGTCCCGGGCCAGATCGCGGACCAGGGCGCGGATGTAGAAGCCCTTGCCGCAGCGAACCTCCAGCGTTGCAGCGTCGGGCGAGGGCGCATCCACCAGGCGGATGGCGTGGAGCGTCACGCGGCGCGGCGCCAGGGCCACGGTCTCTCCGCCGCGCGCCAGGTCATAGGCGCGCGCGCCATCCACCTTGATGGCTGAGAAAGCCGGCGGGATCTGCTCGATCTCCCCCTCATAGCGGGGCAGGGCGGCGGCGATCGCTTCCGGCGCCGGACGCGCGTCAGACCGGGCGATCTCGCGACCCTCCGCGTCCTGGCTGTCGGTTGAGACTCCCCAGGCGATGGTGAAGCGGTAGACCTTTTCCGTCTCCATCAGCCACGCCACGGTCTTGGTCGCCTCGCCGAGGGCGATCGGCAGAATGCCGGTCGCCAGCGGGTCCAGCGTGCCGGCGTGACCGGCCTTTCGGGCGTCGAACAGCCGGCGCACGCGGGCGACGGCGTCGGTCGAGGTCAAGTCGTAGGGCTTGTCCAGGACGAACCACCCGTGGACGTCCTTGCCTTTCTTGCGGCGGGCCATGGCGCCTTTGCTCACAGATGGTTGCGCAGCGATCCGGGATCGCGCGCGTTGGTTAGGCCCACGCCGGCCGGAACACAACCAACAAGCGCCGAACAGGCCGCAGCAGGCGCCGAAGGCGGGCTTCCTGGCGCTGCGCCGCACGGCGGCGTGCGCGCCCGCGGGGGGTCAATCCTCGTCGCTGCGGGGACCGGGAGCGGCCTTCCCGGTGAGATCGCGGGCCACGTCAGAGCGGTTGAACAGGGCGTTCATGCGGGCCGCTGTCTCATAGGAATCGTCCGGCAGAAACCGCAGGTCCGGCGTGAACTTCATGTCGATCGCCCGGCTGAGCCGGCCGCGCAGGAAACCAGCCGAGCGGTTCAACGCCTCGGCCACCGCCTGGGCGTCTCCCGGGCCAAGCGGGGCCACGAACACAAAGGCGTGTTTCAGATCAGGGCTCAGGCGCACCTCGCCAAGCGTCACCGAAACCCCGATGAGCACAGGATCGCGCAGATCCTCGTGGGCGAGCACCTCGATCAGGGCGCGGCGCACGAGTTCGCCCGCCTTCAGCTGGCGCGGCGTGGCGGCGCCGGGGCCGCGCCCCCGATGGTCCTGTTTTCGCGACATGGCGCAAGTCAGCACGTCCACGGCGCGCAGCGCAAGTCTCGCGCTGGACCTGCTCCTGCAGGCGTCCAGGCGTCACTCCGAGAGATAGCGGAAGACGCCGCACAGCCGCACCGCGGCGGCGCCGCCGGAAGGCGCCTGTTCGCCCGTGAAAACTGCGATCGCCAGATGCCGCCCGCCGGAGGGCGTCCGGCTGAGGCCAAGCGCCAGCCATTTGGCGCGGTCGGGCGCGCAGAGACTTTCGCGATCCTGCTGTTCCGATCGCACGGACCGTATCTCGGCGACGTCCCCAGGCTCGCGCAGGAGCAGGAGGTCGGCATAGCTCGGACCGCCGATCGCGGCGACATCCTCGGCTGCGGCCGTCTCCAGGGGGTGGGTCACAAGCAGCGGCGCCCGGTCGAACGCCAGCGTCAGGCCTGACGAGGAGACAGCGCCGGTGCGCTCGCGCGCAAGCGCAGAGATCGGCATGAACGCGCCTTCGATGACCGGCGGGGCGCTGCGCGTCGGCGGCGGCGGCACGCCCGGGTCGACCGGCGCCGGGGTGACGTCGCAGCCGGCGAGGAGCGCAGCGAGGCACGCCGCGCCTGCAGCGGCGCGCCGGTCCATCAGGGCGAAGGCGCGTCGAAATCGAAAACGGCGCACAGATTGGCGGCTCCTGCCCTGGCGCCGGGGGCGTCCGGCCCGGCGAAGGCGGCGATCTGCACCACGGTTCGCCCGTCCGCGCGCGCGTGCTCGGCGAGCGCCAGATAGGCCGCCTTGGCCGCGCCACAGAAGCCGGCGCCTGTCTGGCTGGTCACTTTGTGGATGACCACGGGTGTGCCCGCAGGCGACCTGAACACCTTGCCCCAGACTTCGTTCGGCGCCCGGCCGGAGGGGTCGAGGTCGCCTGCCAGCGAATACACCGTGGTTGCATAGACCGCGCCCGATCCGATCCTGAGCACAAAGGCGGATGTGGGAGGCGTGTCAGGGGTGGCGCCCGGCGTGACGGTTTCCGTCAGATCCAGGCTTGCAAACGGCGCCGCATTGGGCGAGCGCGCGACAAAGCTGCGGGTGGGCAGCGCCACAGGCCCTTCGTGCGGCGGCCCCGACGGCGGGGCGGCGGTGTTGGCGAGCGGCCGTGAGGCCCTGGGTTCGCCGTCGCCGCACCCCGACGCCGCCGCGGTCAGGGATACCGCCAGCACCGCAGCCAGACCAGACCATATGCGCATCGCGGGCATGGCGGGCGCTCCCGACCCTGGGGGCGCGCCGCTGTTCGGGCGGCGGCGCGCCAGAAGGGGTGTGCAGCCGCGCGTCAGCGCGTGGCCTCCAGGGTCCGCTGCAGCACCTCGGTTTCAAAGCATTCGATCTGATCGCCGGGACGGATGTCCTGGTAATTTTCGAAGCCCATGCCACATTCCTGACCGGCGACGACTTCCTGGACTTCGTCCTTGAAGCGCTTCAGCGTGCCCAGCTTGCCTTCGTGGATGACCACGTTGTCGCGCAGCAGACGCACGCCGGCGCCGCGCTTCACATTGCCGTCGGTCACGCGGCAGCCGGCCACCTTCCCGACCTTGGAGATGTTGAACACCTCCAGGATTGTGGCGTAGCCGATGAACTTCTCCCGCACGATCGGCTTGAGCATGCCCTGCAGGGTGTCGCGCAGGTCGTCCAGAAGTTCATAGATGATCGAGTAGTAGCGAATTTCGACGCCCTCGCGCTCCGCCAGATCGCGCGCCTGGGCGTTGGCGCGGACATTGAACGCCACCACCGGCGCGCCGGTGGATTTGGCGAGCGTGATGTCGCTTTCGGTGACGCCGCCGACACCGCCCAGAATGACGCGCCCGCGCACTTCCGACTGGCTGATCTTCTCCACCGCGGCGGTGATGGCCTCCACCGAGCCCTGCACATCAGCCTTCAGGATGATCGGCAGCTCGCGCACGTCGTCCGTCTTGAGCCGCGCCATCATCTGTTCAAGCGACGCACGCGCGCCCGACGGCACGGCCTGACGTTCGCGCTTCATGCGCTGGCGGTAGTCAACGATTTCGCGCGCGCGCGCATCGGTGTCGACGACCACGAACACATCGCCGGGCTCCGGCACGCCTTCCAGGCCAAGGATTTCGACCGGTTCGGCCGGCCCGGCGCCCTGGACGGTCTGACCGCGTTCGTTGGACAGCGCGCGGACCCGACCCCACTGCGCCCCGGCGACCACGATGTCGCCGCGTTTCAGCGTTCCGCGGCGCACCAGCACGCTCGCCACCGGCCCGCGGCCCTTGTCGAGCTTGGCCTCGATCACGGCGCCCTCAGCGTCCCGATCCGGGTTCGCCCGCAGCTGCAGCAGCTCGGCCTGCAGAAGGATCGCATCGGTCAGTTCGTCCAACCCGAGTTTCTTCAGCGCGGAGACTTCGACAGCCTGGACTTCGCCGCCGAACTTTTCGACCACCACTTCGTGCTGCAGCAGATCGGTGAGCACGCGTTCCGGGTTTGCGTCCGGACGGTCGATCTTGTTCACGGCGACGATGATCGGCACGTTCGCCGACTTGGCGTGACTGATCGCCTCAATGGTCTGCGGCATCACGCCATCGTCGGCGGCGACCACCAGGATGACGATATCGGTCACGGAGGCGCCGCGCGCGCGCATGGCGGAGAAGGCTGCGTGGCCCGGAGTGTCCAGGAAGGTGATGCGCTCATCGCCGGCGAGGCGCACCTGATAGGCCCCGATGTGCTGGGTGATGCCGCCGGCTTCGCCCGCCGCGACGTCCGTCTGACGCAGGGCGTCGAGCAGCGATGTCTTGCCGTGGTCGACATGGCCCATCACCGTGACGATCGGCGGACGCGGCTTCACGTTCTCATCCGTGTCGGCCACCCCTTCGAGGCCAATCTCCACATCCGATTCCGCGACGCGGCGCACCGTGTGACCGAAATCCTCGACGATCAGCTGGGCGGTGTCGGCGTCCAGGGTGTCGATCGCGCGCATCATCTGGCCCTGGCGCATCAGGTACTTCACGACGTCGGCGACGCGTTCGGCCATGCGGTTGGCGAGTTCCTGCACGGTGATCGCTTCCGGCACGACCACTTCGCGCACGACCTTGTCGGTGTTTCCCGTAACGCCGCGCATGCGGCGTTCCTTCTCCTTCTCGCGGGCGCGGCGCATCGCCGCAAGCGAGCGCGAACGCTCCGACTCGTCATCGGCGAGGGCGCTGACGACGGTCAGACGACCCTGGCGACGCTGGGCCTCGCCCTTCGTGCGTGAGATCGGCGTGAGCTTGGGCGCGGGTCCGCGCTGCTTTTTCACCCGACCGCCCAGCTGCTCCAGAAGATCCGAGCCGGAGGCGCCGACGGGGGCGTCGGCGCTCTCTTCGACCGTCGGGCCAGCGCCTGCGGCGGCGGCTGAGATCTGGTCGCCGCTGCGCCCGGCTGCACGCTCCGCGCTCTCCCGCGCGCGCCGCTCGGCGTCCTCTTCCGCCCGGCGGCGGGCCTCGGAGGCCTCCTCCTCGCGGCGACGTTCCTCGTCCTGGCGGCGACGCTCCTCGTCCTGGCGCCGGCGAGCCTCCTCCTGGATGCGCCGCTCGCTTTCACGCCGCTCGTCTTCCTGGCGTGCGCGTTCAAGCGCTGACTGGCGCGCCTTCAGCTCTTCGGCGGAAAGCCCCAGCGTGCCTGCACTGGCGCGCGTCACCGGCGTGGAGAAAGAGGCCGAGGAGGCCGGCGCCGCTGGCGCCTGCGGCGGCGGGCCCGATGGCCTCGGACCGGACGGCGCCGGCACGGCGGGGCTCGCGCCGCCGGGGGGCGGACCACCGCCAGGCGCGCCCAGTACCTTCTTTTTCTTGGTTTCCACCACCACGGTCTTGGTGCGTCCGTGGCTGAAGCTCTGGCGCACGGTTCCGGCGCCCTCCGTCTTCTTGAGGGTCAGGGGACGCCGCTCGCCGCCCCCGGTCTTGTTGGTGTCGTTGCCGTCGCTCATGCGCGCGCTTGTCGCCTTCGTTTCAAAATCCAAACGGGCGTCGAAGCATGCGCTCCGCCGCCCGCACCGACTGTTGCGGGGTCTCCGCTCCAGAAACGGGATCGCCCTGCATCAGGTCCGCCTGCATTCGGACTGCGGGGCCTTGGACCCGCAGCACCTCAGGTCTCGAGGGTCTCCGGAGGCCGGAAGACTGGAACCGCCACTCCGCGCCAGTCCACGCCTGTCTCCGTCAATCCTCTCCGCCCGCGTCTCCGCCCAGACTTTCCGCCCAGACTTTCCGCCCAGACTTTCCGCCCAGACTTTCCGCCCAGACTTCGCCGGTCGCCGACCAGCGGGAATGAGCGGCGACGAACCGGGTTCTGCCCCTGGCGGAGGTTCCCGGTCATGGGCGTTCAAAATGACCAGTCTTCCGGCGCCATGGTTCGGAACCCCGCCAGTCGGTGCGCCTCGCTGGCCCACCGATCGGCAAATCGGCCCTTCGACAGCGAGGCGTGTACCACACGATCGCGACCCAACGCCATACCAAGCTCATCGCCGCTCAACAGTCCCGTCACGGAAATCGCTGCGCCGCTCGCCTTCGCGAGCGCCAGAAGCCGATCCCGACCGTCGCGCGCGCCGTCACGCGCCTCGATCAGCCAACTGACGCCGCCGGTCCGCAGCGCCGCAGCAACGTTTTCGGCGCCGATCTGAAGAGCCCCGGCGCGCCGCGCCATGCCGAGCACGCCGCGGCACCGCTCGGCGAGCAACGCCTCGATGAGATCGGCCAGATGCGCCGGCGCGGTCGTTGGGGCGTCAAAGCCGCGGCTGAAGGCGTCGCGTTTGAGCGCAGCGGCGAGACTTCTGCGATCGGCGCTCACCCAGACGCCGCGGCCGGGAAGCCGTGCGCCAAGGTCGGGCGTGAGCGCGCCGTCGGGCGCGCGCGCAAACCGAATGAGGGCGCTTTCCGGCTTGACCGCACCGCTGGCCACGCACCGCCGGGATCTGCCGTCCTCGGGCGTCCCTGGCGCTGCGCCCCCGCCCGCCCGACTCGCGCCCAATCCCGGGTCCGACGCGCCGCTGCGGTCGCATGGGGGGACCGCGGGCGCGGATGCGCCAGCGCCGGGGGGCCTGGTGGAGGGGGGCCTGGTGGAGGGGGACCCAGTCTGGCCGGAGCCAGTCTCACCGGAGCCAGTCTCACCGGAGCCAGTCTCACCGGAGCCAGTCTCACCGGAGCCAGCCTGGAGGGAACTGCCCTGGACGAGCCCTCGAGCCAAGCGCCCCCGGGCGTCAGGCCTCCGCCTCGTGGTCGATCGCTTCGACGGCTTCACCATGCAGGGGCTCCTTCAGAACCGCAGGATCGATCCAGCCCGCCATCACGCGCGCATTCAGCACCATGAGCTTGGCGTCGTCTTCGCTGATCTTGAAGCCGTCAAGCAGGCCGGCGTTCCAGATGCGCTCCCGCTTGCCTTCCGGTTTCGCCTTGACTTCGATCCGCCCCCTGCCGATGCCGACAGGTTTGCTGGTTTCAGGCTGCTTGGTCTCCCACCAGCCACGCAGCTCCTCCGCCGTCAGACCGGCCAGATCCTCGACAGTGCGCACGTCCTTGCCGGCGAGCGCCACGATCATCTTGAGGTTCAGTCCGGGAACCTCGAGAAGCGCATCCTCGACGTCCATCTCGCGGCGCTTGACGTCGAGCTCGGCGTTCTCACGCTCGACAAAGTCGCGCGCACGGTTCTGGAGCTCTTCGGCTGTGTCGTCATCGAGCCCCTCGATGATGGCCAGATCGTCATGGTCGACAAACGCGATCTCATCGATGCTTTCAAAGCCCTCGGTCGCGAGCAGCTGCGCCATCATCTCGTCGACGTCCAGCGCGTTCATGAACAGGGCCGTGCGCTCGTGGAACTCCTTCTGACGACGCTCCGAGTCTTCCGCCTCCGTGGTGATGTCGATCTGCCAGCCCGTGAGCGTGGAGGCCAGCCGAACGTTCTGACCGCGCCGGCCGATCGCCAGCGACAGCTGGGTGTCGGGCACCACCACCTCGACCCGGTTTTCCTCTTCGTCGAGAACGACCTTGGTGACCTCGGCCGGCTGCAGCGCGTTGACGATGAATGTCGCCGGATCCGAAGACCAGGGAATGATGTCGATCTTCTCGCCCTGAAGTTCTCCGACAACCGCCTGAACCCGGGCGCCGCGCATGCCGACGCAGGCGCCGACCGGATCGATTGAGCTGTCATGGCTCATCACGGCGATCTTGGCGCGCGAGCCCGGGTCGCGGGCGCAGGCCTTGATTTCGATCACGCTGTCATAGACTTCCGGCACTTCCTGCGCGAACAGCTTCACCATGAATTGCGGATGGGCGCGCGACAGGAAGATCTGGGGCCCCTTCGCTTCCTTGCGCACCTCATAGAGGAACGCCCGGATGCGGTCGCCCTGCCCGAATGTCTCGCGCGGCAGGGCCTGATCCTTGCGCACAATGGCTTCGGCTTTGCCGAGATCAACGATGATGTTGCCGTATTCCATGCGCTTGACGATGCCATTGATGATCTCGCCGACGCGGTCCTTGTATTCGAGGTGCTGGCGCTCACGCTCGGCGTCGCGCACCTTCTGGGTGATCACCTGCTTGGCCGTCTGGGCCTGGACGCGGCCGAAATCCATCGGCGGGAGAAGCTCTTCAATGACGTCGCCGACGTCTGCATCCGGATCGCGGCGGCGCGCCTCCTTCAGGGACATCTCGGTGTGATCGTTCTCCACCGTCTCCACCACCGTGGTCACGCGCTTCAGCGTGGTTTCGCCGGTCTTGTGGTCGATGCTGGCGCGGATGTCGTTCTCCATGCCGTAGCGGGCGCGCGCCGCCTTCTGCATGGCCTCTTCCATGGCTTGGATCACCAGTTCGCGCTCAATCCCCTTTTCGCGGGCGACGGCGTCGGCGATCTGCAGAATCTCAAGCTTGTTGGCTGAAACGGCGGACATCGGGTCAGTGCTCCTGTCTGTCTTTTCGTGGTGCATGCGCCCTGGCGGACGGCGCCGGGCGGTTCCTGCCTGCGCCGGCGGATTTCTTTTCTCCGCCGCCCGCGGCCTTTTTTTCCTTCGCGGCGGCTTGCGCCACGATGTCGGGATCAAGCGCGTCCAGGCCCATGCCGTCGGCTGCGTCGCCAGAGGCGGCCGCCCGGCGCAGGCTCTCTGCAATCAGCTCATCACTGAGCGTCAGGCGCGCATCGGCTATCCAGTCGAACGGGATGACCGCCGTCTGATCATCGCCCTCCAGGTCGATCAGCACAGCGTTCTCCTCGATCCCCGAGAGGACGCCGCGGAACCGCTTGCGGCCCTCCACCAGGCGGTCGAGTTCGATCCTGGCGTCAAAGCCACGCCAGCGGTCGAAGTCTTTCAGGCGCGTCAGGGGGCGGTCAATGCCCGGGGAGGAGACCTCCAGGTCGTAGGCCTCGGCGATCGGGTCGACGAGGTCGAGGTGGGCCGAAATGGCGCGCGACAGGCGTGCGCAGTCGCCAGCGTCCATGGCGCCGTCAATGCTGCGCTCAGCCCGGATCTCCAGGGTCCTGCGTTTCGCCCCGCGCATGCGCACGCGCACGATCTCGAACCCGAGCCCGGCCGCGATCGGGTCGAGGAGGTCAAGCATTTTGGCTTCGAAAGGCGTCAGGCTGCGCATTCCGGCGCGGGTCCTCCTGATCCGGCGGGCGTCCGCAGCTCCCCAGCGGCAGCCCAGCGAGGCAGGGCTGCCGCTGCGGACCGCGGACACACGTCCGGGAAACAAAAAAGCGGCCCGCCTCCCGGCGGCCGCTCTAAGCGCCAACCAGCGCTTGGAACGAACTGTTGCGCCTTTCTAGCGACTTCCTGCTGGCTTGTCACCCTGTTTTGGGATCCCGCGTCCCGCGTCCGTCGTCGACGCAGACAGCGCGCCGCTGTCTGGCCCACCCGTCAGGACTGCCGCCCGGTCATGCCGTCAAACAGGCACATGATGTCGACCGTCTGGGCGATCCTGATCTCCACCACCCCATCGGGAAGGCGCCCGCCGGCGCCGGTCGAGGCGCCGCTGACGATCATGATCAGGCCCGGGCATTCGCCACGCGTTGGCGGGGCGCGAAAGAACCGCGTCAGGGGTTTCTCCTGACTGTCGCCCGATCCGATGGCGGTCCAGCCCTGCGCGAGGATCCCGGTGGACAGGGTCGAGAGGACGTCGATCTCATGGTCGCCGGCCGTGCGCAGGCAGTAGAAGTTGAGGATTTCAAACTGATCGCAGGCGACGATGGAAACAGTGTCAGGGACTGGCAGGACCACTGGCGGCGTTGCGTCACCGGGCCGATCGAGCGTCAGCAGGCGCGCTTCGGCCGCGGCGAGCGGCGCAGCCGCCGCCAGCACGAGGGATATGATCAGGCAGGCGAACCGCCCTGGTCCAGCCCGATCCGCGGGGCCTGCGGGGCATAAGCGCCTGCCCCCGATCCTGGCCGGGCTGGCGCCGGCTGCGACTGAAGGACGACGGCGGCGCAGCGCGCCGGTCATCGCCCGACCGTGATCCGCGCGGGGTCAAAGGCGCGCTCGGCCACGGCGGCGTAAAGGCGCTCCCGCGCATCGAGGGTGTCGCGGGTGATCTTTTCAAACGGTTCGAACGCAAACGCCTCCGCCTGCCTGCGCCCCGCCAGGAGACGCCTGCCGCGCCGCACGGCGTAGGCGTCGGGCGCGAGCGCGGCGATCAGCTGATTGCGCAGACGGTAGGTCGCGAGCTTGTCTTCGTAGTGACGTTCGCGCAGCGCCATGTGGTCCTGGCGCGGCAGGATGGCGAGCCCCCCCAGACGATTGCGGGACCGCCACCAGTCCTCAGCGTCCGGGAACTGGCGCTCATAGGCCTTGTGGCTGTCGCCCATGAGATGCTCGATGTCCGCGCTTGTCGCGCCGAGCTCGTGGAAGAACACCCGATGGCGGTCATGTCCGGTCACAGTCTCCTCGACGTGGTCCGTGAGGCGCGCCAACAGATAGCGGATCTGTGGGCGGTTGCCCGGCTCCAGTCTCGGGGCGTTGGCGGGGTCGAAGCCAGGAGCGTTGGCGAGCAGGTCTGACAGGAAGCGTGCGAGCGTTTCGCCCGTGAGCCCGCGCGCGCCCTCGATGATCCTGGCGGCCATGTCGCGGCGCTCGGCCGGGCTCTGCCAGGCAGGCCGCCACAGGAGGCGGGCGGCGTAGCAATCAAAAAATGCGCCCAGCACCCGGATGTCGACCGACCAGTTCTTCCTGTGCTGCGGATGGATGATGGCGGCGACGGCGGCGCGCACCAGCGGGAGCTTCGCCGCCGCGGCGGTGCGAAAACCTGCAAGCTCGGGCGAAAACTCGGTTTCGGCTGCGATTGCCGGTCCAAAGGCCGGCAGCACCAGAAAGAAGTCGCTTTCCAGAAGCTCAACCAGATCGGCGCGGCTGAGCCCATTGGCGTCACGCCAGACATCAACCCAATTGTAGGGATTGCGCATGATCTCGCGGGCGTGGCCAAGCAGTTCGCCCGGCTGGCCGCCGCCCGCCGCCGCCTTGCGTCCGATCAGCCAGTCCTGCAGAAACAGGCGCTCAGCGTCCACGGGATTGTTGGGCCCCTCGACGGCAAGGAGGTCAACAGCTGTCCTGCGCGCTTTGGACCAGGCCTGCAGCACCCGCATGCGGCGCAGCGGCGCCACCGCAGTCAGAACCTGCGACCGGAACTTGTCTGCTTCCGACAGCCGCTGGCCGCGGGTGTTGATGCGGTCGAACAGCACCTGACTGTCATACGGATCCGTATCCTCGATCAGGGCGACGTAGGCGTAATCGAGCAGCCAGGCGCAGAAGGCGGCTTCCTCGGACCGCGAAAAATGCGCCAGTTCGGAATCGATCCAATCCCACGCCTCGCGCAGGCGCTGCGGTCCCGGCGGCGTCATGCGCAGCCGCAGGCGCCGCCCGCTCTCGCCTTCGACGACGTCGCGCAGCGCCGCGGCGTATCCGTCCACGTCGATGACGAAGCCGTCCGCGCGGTGGGTGTAGCGGCGCAGGGAGTCCTTCAGTTCGGTCTCCGCACGCGCAGCAATCCGGGCGAGCAGAAGCGCCAGCGTCGTCACCCGCTGCTGGCCGTCGATGATGAGGCACGGGTGGGGACCGTAGAGCTGGGTCACCACCGCGCCCAGAAAGTACTCAGGCGCCCGTTCCGAAGCGCCGGTGCGCCGCCAGGCGTCTTTCAGGTCCCTGACCAGGGCGACCACATTGTCGCGTTCCCACGAGTAGGCGCGCTGATAATGGTCGACAGAATACGCCGGCCCGGAAAAAAGCTCCCTGACGGACGCAATGCGCGCATTGGCGGACGGCATCTGATCCTCCGTTCGAACCGGAGCCGCTGTCCGCGTCTGCTGCGGGCGGCGCGGCGGACCCGGGACTCTCAGCCCGGATCAGAGCAGAAATTCGCTTACTTCGGCTTTAATGCTGGCTTTCCGGCAGACGCACGACAAGTCCATCGAGGTCGGCCTTGACCTGGATCTGGCAGGACAGCCGCGAGTTCGGCTGCACCCCGTTCGCGAAATCCAGCATGGAGCGCTCCATCTCGCCGCTCGGACCGACCTTCGCCATCCAGGGCTCGTCGACATAGACATGGCATGTCGCGCAGGCGCAGGCCCCGCCGCAATCGGCGTCGATGCCAGGGACGTTGTTCTTGACCGCGCCCTCCATCACGGACATCCCGGCTGCGACGTCAATGACATGCTCGCGGCCGCTGTGTTCCACATATGTGACTTTCGGCATGGGCGTCCTTTCGTTCGGCTACGTCGCGCATCAGGGGCGCAAACGGGTCAGAAGCTCCTTCATTGACACACTTGTATCCGCCAGAAGCGCCGGCGCAACCCGGGCGCCCAGGGCGATCAGCTGTTTGGCGGCCAGATAGTCAGCCGGCGCGTTGACCGCATCAACAGCGAGCAGACGCTCGCCCTGCATGTAAAAGGCGGCGAATTTCCGCATCCCGGGCTCGCCGCGCAGGATAACCTGGTCATAGCCCTGGAACAGCCCGGCGATCTGCAGCTTGAGGTCGAACTGATCGGACCAGAACCAGGGCGTCTCCTCCGCCGGGGGGGGCCGCCCGGTCAGCACGCTGGCGGTGATTTTCGCCTGTTCGAGGGCGTTGTGGACAGACTCCAGCCGCGCATCGCCGCCGTAGTGGACGAGCGGGCGGCGGGCGCAATCGCCGATCGCAAAGATCGCCGGGTCGCTGGTGCGGCAGAGACGGTCGACGATCACGCCGTCGCGGCACTCAAGTCCGGCAATGGCGGCGAGCTCCTGATTGGGCGCAACGCCCACCCCGATGATGGCCAGATCGCACGCCAGCGTCTCGCCGCCTGCGAGCCTCACGCCGCTGACGCGCCCATCGGCGCCCTCAAAGGCTTCCACCTTTGCGCCGGTGCGGATCCCGACGCCGTGGCGTGCGTGTTCGCCGGCGTAGAACGTCGACATCAGCGGGCTGGTCACGCGACTGAGGATGCGTTCGGCCGCCTCGAGAACCACGACCTCGGCCCCACGCCTGCGCGCCGACGCCGCCACTTCGAGCCCGATATAGCCGCCGCCGACGACGGCGAGCCGCGAGCCGGGCGCCAGGGCGGCGCCGATCGCGTCAGCGTCGGCGATGGTGCGCAGATAGTGAACCCCGGCGAGATCGGCGCCTGGAATCTGCAGCCGGCGCACGCGCGCGCCTGTGGCCAGGATCAGGGCGTCATACCCGATGGATTGACCGTCCGCGAGGCGCACCATGCGGGCCGCGCGATCAATGCCCACGGCTTTCGTCGCCAGGCGCAGCGCGACGGCCTCCGCGTCATAGGACGCCGCCGGCTTGACGATCACATGGTCAAGCCCGACCTCGCCCGTAAGGTACTTCTTTGACAGCGGCGGGCGCTGATAGGGCGGCAGCGGCTCCTCGCCGATCAGCGTGATGGCTCCCGCGAAGCCGAAGGCGCGCAGCGAGGACGCGGCCTGGCCGCCAGCCTGACCGGCGCCGATGATCGTCACTGCCTGGATCGCCTGACCTGTCATTCCAGCCTCATCCGCGGCGCGACATTGGACGTGCGTCCCGCCTTCGGCAAGACGCGCCCGCGGCAGGCGCGTCCGCCGCCCGTCACTAGTTCTCGTCCATTTTCAGGGCTGCGATGAAGGCGTCCTGTGGGATCTCCACCTTGCCGAACTGGCGCATCCGCTTCTTGCCTTCCTTCTGCTTGTCGAGAAGCTTGCGTTTGCGCGAGATGTCGCCGCCGTAGCATTTCGCCGTCACGTCCTTGCGCAGGGCGCGCACGGTTTCGCGGGCGATGATGCGCCCGCCGATCGCGGCCTGGATCGGGATCTGGAACATGTGCTGGGGGATCAGCTCCTTGAGCTTCTCCACCATGACCCGCCCGCGCTGCTCGGCGCGGGCCCGGTGCACGAGCATGGAAAGCGCGTCGACAGGCTCCGCGTTGACCAGGATCTGCATTTTCACGAGGTCGCCTTCGCGATAGCCGATGATGTTGTAGTCGAAGCTCGCATAGCCCTTGGAGATCGACTTCAGCCGGTCGTAAAAGTCGAAGACCACTTCGTTGAGGGGCAGTTCGTATTCAAGCATCGCCCGTGCGCCGACATAGGAGAGGTTGATCTGCGCCCCCCGCCTGTCCTGACAGAGCTTGAGAATTGATCCGAGATATTCGTCCGGCGTCAGAATGGTCGCCTTGATCCAGGGCTCGCTGATCGTTTCGATCTTCACCGGATCGGGAAGATCGACCGGGTTGTGGATCTCGATCTGGCTCCCGTCGGTCATGCGCACCTGGTAGACGACGCTCGGCGCCGTTGCGATCAGGTCAAGGTTGAACTCACGCTGCAATCGTTCCTGGATGATCTCCAGGTGCAGCAGGCCGAGAAAACCGCAGCGGAAACCAAAGCCCAGAGCTGCGGACGTCTCCATTTCGTAGGTGAAGCTCGCGTCGTTGAGCTTCAGCTTCGACATGGCGGCGCGCAGATCCTCGAACTGCGCCGCGTCCACCGGAAACAGCCCGCAGAACACCACAGACTGTACCGGTCGGAAACCTGGAAGGGCGGTTTCGGTCGGCCGCCTTTCATCGGTGATGGTGTCGCCGACCCGGCAGTCTGCGACCTCCTTGATCGACGCCGTGAGGAAACCAATTTCGCCCGGTCCAAGTTCCTCGGCGTCGGCCGCCTTCGGGCGGAACACGCCGACCTTGTCGATGCCGTACACCGCGCCGGTGGCCATCATCTTGACCCGCATGCCTTTCTTCAGCACGCCGTCAATGATGCGCACGAGGACGATGACGCCCATGTAAGGATCGTACCAGGCGTCGACCAGGAGCGCCTTCAGCGGTTTGGCCGGATCTCCCTGGCGCGGCGGCGGCAGCCGCGCGACGATCGCCTCGAGCACGTCGCCGACGCCAAGTCCGGTCTTGGCGGAGATCATCACGGCGTGGGAGGCGTCCAGCCCGATCACGTCTTCGATCTGCGCCTTGACCTTCTCGGGCTCGGCGGCAGGCAGGTCTATCTTGTTCAGAACGGGGACGATCTCGAGGTCGGCGTCCAGGGCCTGATAGACGTTTGCGAGGGTCTGGGCCTCCACGCCCTGGCTCGCATCAACGACCAGAAGCGCGCCCTCGCAGGCGGCCAGGGAGCGCGACACCTCATAGGCGAAGTCGACATGTCCCGGGGTGTCGATGAGGTTGAGGACGTAGGTCTCGCCGTCTTTCGCCTTGTAGGCGAGGCGCACCGTCTGGGCCTTGATGGTGATGCCCCGCTCCCGCTCGATGTCCATCGAATCGAGGATCTGGTCCTTCATTTCGCGGGCGGAGAGGGCGCCGGTGTATTCGATCAGCCGGTCGGACAGGGTGGACTTGCCGTGGTCGATATGGGCGACGATCGAGAAGTTGCGGATTTTGTCTCGGGCGATCATGGCCGGGAGGTAGCCTTGACGGGCGTGCACGGCAAGCGCCGGGCGCTGTCTGGGAGGCTTGGACGACGCTGTCGGCGCCCGCGCGCGGCCGCGATGCGCCCTCCAGGTCACGGCTCAGGGCGGCATGCCGGCCCGGCGGGGGGCGCGCCGGGCGACGGGTCGGGCGGGGAGGCCAGGGCCGGGACGGGCTCTCGCGCCGGCGTTGGAGCGGGCTCAGGCCTCTTCGCCGAACTTCTCCGCCACGAGCCGCGTGAGTGCGTCGAGTGCGGCTTCGGCCATGTCGCCCTCGGCGGTGATCTCAAGTTCACTCTCAATTCCGGCGCCGAGCATCAGGAGGTCCATGATCGATTTGCCGTCGGCGGCCTGATCATCACGCGCCACGGTGATGGCGCAGGGAAATGCGCTCGCGGTCTTTACAAACTTGGCGGACGCGCGGGCGTGCAGCCCGCGCTGGTTGCTGATGACCACGGTTCGTCGACGGACCCCGCTCATGTTCCCCCGGCAAGAACGGCCGATGCGACAGAAATGTATTTCCGCCCGGCCTCCTGCGCCAGGGTCACAGCGCGCTCCAGCGGCTCCTTGGCCCGGACTTCCGCCAACTTGATCAGCATCGGCAGGTTCACCCCGGCGATCACCTCGATCCGGCCGTGCTTCATGACGGAAATGGCCAGATTTGACGGCGTGCCGCCGAACATGTCCGTGAGAATGACCACGCCGTCGCCGGTGTCGCATGCGCGCGCCTGGTCGAGAATGTCCTGGCGGCGCTGTTCCATGTCGTCGTCCGGACCGATGCAGACCGGGTGCATGCAGTCCTGCGGTCCGACAACGTGTTCGGCCGCGGCAACGAACTCGGCGGCCAGGCGGCCATGGGTGACTATGACGACGCCGATCATGCGAGATCGAGCCTGTTTGTGCAGTGCACACATCTAGTCCTGGAAAATGGTTGAGAAAAGCATGACCGGCAGGAACGGGGCGCGGGGCCCTGCGCATCCACGCCAGGGCGGCGCCCAGATGACTGCAGGGGCCGTCCAACACATTGAAAAGTCACGAGTGTATTTGAAACGCGCTGCGGATGACATTTGCGCGACACCGCACCGCAACGCGGGCTGTTGCAAAACTGTCGTAATTGTGAGAGCGTCTGGTGCGCCCGATCGGGCGGTCGTGTCGTTGGGAGGGGCAGCCAATGCGTAGGACAGCAGCAACACTCGCCATCGTGGCGGTGCTGGCGCCCGTTGCAGTGTCGGGAGAGCCCGCCGATCGACGGGTCAATGTCAGCGATGCGCCGGATGTTGCGTCGGCCTATGCGCGGATCGTGGACGCCGCGAAGGAGATGTGCCGGGAGTCGCAAACCGTGCGCACCGCCGC
Source organism: Hyphomonadaceae bacterium (assembly GCA_040381075.1). Lineage (GTDB taxonomy): Bacteria > Pseudomonadota > Alphaproteobacteria > Caulobacterales > Aquidulcibacteraceae > JBEIHX01. The sequence continues at coordinate 9,925 of JBEIHX010000025.1, read as the reverse complement.
AGCGTTGCGCCAGTGCGTGCGCGTGGTTGTCGCGCGCACCGTCTCGGCCAGCCGCGACGCCGACCTGATCGGATTCGCCCAGACCCAGCCCACGGCGGCGAAATCCTATCTCACCGCCGCGCGGGCCGACTGAGGCCGCCCGCCCGGACCGCCCGCCCGGACCTCCCGCCGGCCGGCGCAGGGCGCTTCGCGCGGGCATACCCCTATCGCCGGTCGTATCACTGCACGCCTGCGGGGTGCGTCGCGACCTGGACGATGGCCCCCGGGGCTGGCCCAGGCGACGCGGTGGCCAGGCGCCGGTTGGCCAGGCGCCGGGTGGCGAGGCGCCGGGTGGCGAGGCGGTTGGGCGCGCCGCCTGACGTCATGGCCTAAGGCTGACTCCTTGCTTCGGGAAGTTCGACGCCGAAGCGCGCGCCGAGGCAGCGCCCGGTCTCCGGGTCGCGGCGGTTGTCGGCCCAGATGCGACCGCGGTGGGCTTCAACGATCGCCTTTGCGATGGATAGGCCGAGGCCGGAATTGCGGCCGAAGGCGGCCCCCTGGGGGCGATCCGTGTAGAACCGCTCGAATATCTTTTCCACCTTGTCCGGCGGAACCCCCGGCCCATCGTCATCCACCAGGGCGGTGACGCGCCCATTCCCACGGGTGAGGGATATGCGCACATCGCCACCCGGCGGAGAGAAGGTCAGCGCGTTGTCGACCAGATTGCGAAACACCTGTCCAAGCGGCGTTTCTCGGCCGCGCACGATGGCGATGTCCGCGCCGTCTCCGGTGAACACCACCCGCGGGGCCGTGTCCGATGTTGTGAGGTTGTAGGTCTCGGCCAACTCCGTCAGAAGCTTCGTCAGATCGACCCGCTCGGGGGCTGAGCGGGCGAGCTGGGCTTCCAGGCGCGCCGCGTTCGAGATGTCCGTGATCAGCCGATCCAGGCGTTTCACGTCCTGGGTGATGACCCCCAGAAGCTTGCGCCGCTGCGCGTCGTCCTGCACCACAGGCATCGTTTCGGCTGCGGAGCGGATCGAGTTCAGCGGGTTTTTCAGCTCGTGCGCGACGTCCGCCGCGAAACGCTCATTGCTTTCGATGCGGTCGGCAAGCGCGTCGGTCATGCTTTCCAGGGCCTTGGCCAGATCGCCAATCTCGTCGCTGCGCGCAGCGAGCTCCTGGGCTTCGAGGCGCAGCGTGGCGCCGAGCCGCACCCGATGCGCGGCTGTGGCCAGACGGCGCAGCGGTCGTGCAATCAGCACTGCAAGGACTGCTGAGGAGAGCAGGGTGACCAGCAGCGCAACGCCGATGAAGGGCAATTGGGCGAGGCGTTCCGCGCGCAGGATCTGGTCGACTTCGCTTGACTCCAGCGTCAGCACCCCAAGCACCGCCTTGACCCGCTGGATCGGCACGCTGACGCTTGCAACGCGTGCGCCGGCGTCGGACCGGCGCTCGGCCTTCACCACTTCGCCGACGCCGGCCCGGGTCAGTTCCTCGGTCAGCGTGAGCGGCGGCGCGACCGGCTCGCCGCGCACGACAGCGCGCGCCTGCTGCACCAGACGGTCAATCGAATCCGCGAAGGACAGTGCGGGTCCAATGTCGGGCAGCTTGCGCTCGGTGACCTGATCGATCAGCAGGTAGGAGTCCGCCACAAGCCTGCCGTCACGGTCGAACAGTCGCACGCGCGTATCCGGCGGCACGCGCATGCGCGACAGCACGACCCGCGCCGCGTTTCTGTCCATGCCGGGCGCCGGCTCGCCGACGGTGGCCGCTTCGGCCAGCACGTTGGCGATCAGCTGGCCCTGGCTCTCCAGGCTGTCGAGCTTGGCCTCCATCAGACCGGCGCGCAGCTGGCTCAGGACCAGCACGCCCAGCGCAAGCACGGCCAAACCGAGAAGGTTGGCCAGAAAAATGATGCGCGATATCGGCGACCGCCACAGCAGTCGCCACAGCCTGAGCACAGGCGTGCGGCGCAGCCCGCGCCGCGCCCGCTCAGATCTCGTTGTAGCGATAGCCGACGCCGTAGAGGGTTTCGATGGCGTCGAACTCGGCGTCGATTTCACGGAACTTCTTTCGCAGCCGTTTGATGTGGCTGTCGATGGTGCGGTCATCGACGTAGACCTGATCGTCGTAGGCCGCGTCCATCAACTGATCCCGGCTTTTCACATAGCCCGGACGTTGCGCCAATGCCTGCAGGATCAGGAACTCGGTGACCGTCAGGCGCACCGGTTCGCCTTTCCAGGCGCAGGCGTGCCGATTTGGGTCAAGCGAGAGCTGACCGCGCATGATTGTCTTCTGATCGCCTTCCTGGGGCCCTGCGGCCGTTGAGCGGGCGCGCCGCAGCACCGCCTTCACCCGTTCGGACAGGAGCCTGTTGGACGCAGGCTTGCGGATGAAATCGTCGGCCCCGACATTGAAGCCGATCAATTCGTCGATCTCGTCGTCCTTCGACGTCAGGAAGATGATTGGCAGCTGGGAGGTCTGGCGCAGCCGGCGCACCAGCTCGACGCCATCCATCCGCGGCATCTTGATGTCCACGATGGCGATGTCAGGCGGGCTTTCCACCAGCGCGGTCACAGCCGCAGCGCCATCATGATAGGTCTTCACGTGATAGCCTTCGGCCTCGAAGAACATCTTCAGGCTCGCGGTGATGTTCTCGTCGTCATCGACGAGGGCGATCGTCGTCATGCGGTTTTGGCCTCAAGGCGGTCATTTTGAACGTTGCGCGAGCCTAGCCGTGCGCCGGGGACGATGCAATGAAGGCTTAACCGGGCTGCGCTAGACTTCCTGCAGCGTTTCTGTGAAGCGGGATCAGCCGCAGCATGGCCCATCCGCCCCGCCCTTCCCCTCACGAGCGGCGTCGTTCCGGCGAACGCGCCGGCGCATCGCGCGGTTTCGGCGGATCGCGCCCAGGACGGTCGACTGTCGGTCTGCAGCCCGGCGACGCCGCACAGGCTGTGGACGTCGAAGCTGTGGACGTCGAAGCTGTGGACGTCGAGGCTGGCGGTGAACCCGCCCCGCATGGCGGCGGTCTCGCTTCGCAGGGCCGTCCCGGCGAAAGCGCGCCTGCTGAACGCGCCGCCCCGCATCGCTGGCGTCCGCGCTGGGCGCTCCTGCTTGCCCTGACGGCGTATTCCCTCGCCATCTGGTGGGGCGTGCTCCACATCGGCGCTGCCGTGGCGGCCTTTTTATCCCACAACCCTGCATAAACCGCCGGCCCGCCGCTCAGGGGTTGACCTCAGGGGTTGACCTCAGGTGTTGACCTCAGGTGTTGACCTGATTGCCGAGCGCTGGCCTCGCCGGCATGATGCCTGCACAGAGGCCGCACGCGGTCGCCATGGTGCGCCGCGCCGGCTCCTGATGCCGGCGCAGAGGCGTCCGCGCAGGCGGGGGTCAAGGCTTTAGGGCTCCAGGTTTTCGGGGCCCCGGCCGCAGGGGCCAAGCCGCAGGGGCCAAGCCGCAGGGTATCGGGGTGACGCGTGACAGCCAGAGGTAGTGTTCTCGTGGTCGGCGGCGCCGGCTATGTCGGCAGCCACGCCTGCAAGGCGCTGGCGCGCGCCGGTTTTCTGCCGGTCGTTTTCGACAATCTGACGAGCGGCAAGCGTCATGCCGTGCGCTGGGGGCCGCTGATCGAGGCCGATGCCGGCGACCGGTCCGCGCTGCAGGCGGCCTTCGCGGCGCACCAGCCGCTGGCCCTGATGCACTTCGCGGCCCGAATTGAGGTCGGCGAGGGCGAGCGCGATCCGGCTGGCTTCTACCGCAACAATGTGGCCGCCACCCTGACCCTTCTGGAAGAGACACGGGCCGCGGGGGTCAACCGCCTTGTCTTCTCGTCGACGGCGGCGGTCTACGGCTCGCCTGACGTCAATCCCATTCCGGAGATGACGCAGACGCGTCCCCAGAGCGTTTATGGCCGCACCAAGCTGATGGTTGAGCAGATCCTCGCCGACTATGCCCGCGCGCATGGCCTGCAGCCGGCGATCCTGCGCTATTTCAACGCCGCCGGCGCCGACCCGCAGGGCGAGATCGGCGAGGAGCATGATCCCGAGACCCATCTGGTGCCGAACGTTTTGCGCGCCGCCGCCGGGTTGGGCGAAGGGTTGAAGGTGTTCGGCGCTGATTATCCCACCCCTGACGGCACCTGCGTGCGGGATTACGTGCATGTCAGCGATCTGGCGACCGGACATGTGGCCGCCCTCGAACGTCTGTTGGAACGGCCAGGCGGGGTGACCGCCAACCTTGGCGTCGGACGCGGGGCCTCGGTCCTCGAAATCATCGCCGCATGCGAACGCGCCGTCGGGGCCGGCGTGCCTTATCTCATGGCCCCGCGTCGGCCCGGTGATGTGCCCTTTCTGGTCGCTGATCCGGCGACGGCGCAGCGCGAGCTTGGTTTCAAGCCGCGGTACTCCGACATCGAGACCATCGTGGGCACGGCGTGGGCCTTTCATCGCAAGGCCTGGCGCATCGGCGCGGCTGCGGGCAGCCCAGCCGGCGCCGACCGCCGCATCCTGGACGCTGGCCGATGATCGCCCGCTCCCCCTGGCTTGCCGCTCTGCGCCAGCGCTCCGTCTCCGGCGGGGCGACCGCGTTCGGTCTGGTCGCGATCGTCTGGCTGTCGTTGACGTCGATGCCGGTCTCGGCCGCGATCACGCCCTGGTGGGACAAGGCGGAGCATGTCGCCGCGTACGCGGTCGTGGCGGCGATGGCGATGTGGACATTTCGCCCGGGATGGCGGCCTGCCGTGATCATCCTGCTGGCCGGCGCGGCGCTCGGCGGCGTCATGGAACTCGCCCAGGCGACGCTGCGGCCGGGCGTGCGGTTCGCAGAGCTTGCGGACTGGCTCGCTTCGGCGCTTGGCGCGGCGTGCGGCAGTGTCGCGGTCGCCCTGCTGACAGCTGCCCCAGGATCCAGGATGTTGGGATCCAGGATGTTGGGATCCAGGATGCCGGGCTCCACGGTGCAGGTGTCCGGCGCCCAGGGAACAGCAGCGCGCAGCATCGCAACCCAACGGGCTGACGGACCGGAGCGCGCGCCATGACGCCGAACTCCGGCCCCATGCCCCCAAGGTCGCGGACGGCGCTGTTGGCGGCGCCGGCCCTTGCGCTCGCGGTGTGCGTTCTGCTCGTACGTCTGCTCGACCAGGACGCCGGGCCGATCACGGCCGGCCTCGCCGGTGTGGCGCTCGCGGCGCTGATGACGATCACGCCGACCCGTCGGGCCTTGGTCGCCCAGATTGGGCGAACCGGGCCAGCCGGGGCGGTTGTCCTGATCCTGGTCGGGTATTGTCTGTTCGGCCCTGCCCTGTTTGGCGCAGGTCTTCCAGGCGCCGCGCCGGCGCCGATCGACACGCAGCGCACCCAGGCCGCGGCGCTCGGGATGGCAGGCATGGCTGGGGCGGCCTGCGCTGTCGGGGCTGGCGCAAGGGTAGTCGGACGACGTCGGATCGCCGGCCTTCTGATGTCTGGGGTGGTCCTCGGCATGGTGCTTGCCGCGGCGATTGCCGGACCGGCCGCGCCCGAGCCATGGCGCGCGACCCTCGCAGCCGGCGGCGGCCTCCTGTTTGTCCTCGCCGCGTTTCAGGCCGGCGACGAAGCCTTCGACCGGCATGCCCGCAGCGCGCTGACGCGCCGCCTGCTCCTGCCCGTCGCGGCCGGTCTGACCGGCTTGTGGGCGGTTCTGCAGGGACCCCATCCCGCGCTGATCCTGGCGGCGCTCGCCGCTGCGGTTCTGGCGGTGGGCTGTCTGTCATGGCGCCGCCCGGCCTTCGGGATCTGGCGCCGCTGGGCCGGCGTCATCTGTCCGGTCGCCGTCGCGGGTTTGCTCGGGCTTCTGGTCTTTGCGAGTTTTGACGCTCAACCCTGGGCCGCCTGGCTGGATCAGGGCGGGATGGCGGCGGAGGCCCGCGCCGGCGCGGCGCTGGCGGCCGTGCGGCCGGAGACCGGCTTCGGACTGGGCGTCGGTCCGGTCCTCGAACGCCATGTCGCCACCGTCGACATGCAGCGCGCCGGTCTGGACGGCGGTCTTGGCCCCGCCTGGATCGCCTGGCGGCTTGATCTGGGTCTCTATGGCCTCAGCCTCGCAGCGGCCGCAATCGCGGTGCTGCTCGGGCAACTGGCGCTCGGTGAAGAGCAGGCGCGCCGCCCGAGCAGGGGGCTGGCGCTTGCCCTGGGCGTCGCCGCCTACCTCATCATTGGCGGCTGGGCCGGCCCGGTCTTCGCTGGCCCGGCGATCGCCTTCGCTGTGATGCTGTTCGGTCTTGCGGGCGCATCGCTGGGGGTTGACGAAACCTGACGGCCGCCCGGCCCGGCGGCGGCGGTTGCGCGCTCCCGCCTGGCCGGGCAGTCTTGCGCTGCGCCTGGGCTGGAGATCTGCATGTATGTCGTCTACCATTGCCGTCACGCCCGCTCCCTGCGCGTGGTCTGGGCCCTAGAGGAGATCGGGGCCGACTATGAATTGCAGGTGCTCGACTTCCAGGGCGCCGTCATGCAGTCGACGGATTATCGTGCGATAAACCCTTTCGGGTCCGTCCCGGCGTTGCGTGACGGGGACCATGCCCTGTTCGAATCCGGCGCAATCGTGGACTATGTGCTGGCGCGCGCCGGCTCTGGCCTGCGTCCCGGACCGCAGGATGCGGATTTCGCCGACTACCTGATGTGGAGCCATGCCGGAGAAGCGACGCTTACCGCGCCGCTCGCGGTCATCGCGCGCCACGCAATGATCCTCCCGCCCGACCGTCGGGCGCCCCTCGCCGTCGCCGATGCGCACGAGCGGTGGACGCAGTACGCGGACGCGCTGGCCGGGCGGCTGGCGGGGCGCGACTTCGTTGCAGGTCCGCGCTTCACGGGCGCTGACATCATGGTCGGGTACGCCTTGCATCTTGCTGAGGTGCTGGATGTTGTGGGAGCAGCGCCCCCGCGGCTTCATGCCTACTGGCGCCGGCTGCGCGAGCGCCCTGCGTATGGACGCGCGGCCGCAGCCTGAGTTCAGTCTCGCGACAGCCCGCGCGCCGCAAGCTCGCGGATATATGCGTCCATCAGCTGGTCCTTATCCCGACCCAGACGGGCGAGGTAATCCCACGCGAAGAGCCCTGAATCATGCCCGTCGTCGAAGATGATCCGAACGCCGTAACGGCCGACCGGCTCGGCGGCGCGGACGTTGACGGCGCGCTTTCCCGCAACGATCGTCTTGCCGCGCGGCGTGTGACCCTGAACCTCAGCCGACGGACTTTCAACGCGGAGAAGTTCGAACGGGATGTCCGCCTCGCCGCCATCCTCGAAGGTGACGATGAGGCGCCGACCGGCCCGGTGGAAGGCGAGGTCCTTTGGCCAGGGGCGCTGCCCGTTCATGCGCCATCGTCCAGCTCGCGGGCCTCGTCCGGCAGCAGGATCGGGATGCCGTCGCGGATCGGATAGGCGAGGCGGGCCGACCTCGAGACGAGCTCGGCGCGCTCCCTGTCATAGACGAGCGGCGTACGGCTCACCGGACAGACAAGGATCTCCAGGAGCCGGGGGTCGATCTCATGCGGCGTGTCGCTCATTGCAGGCGTCCCGCGTCATCGTCCTCGCCTGCAGCGGCGACAAGGAACAGGGTTTTGAGAACATCCGCCCGTTCCCCCAGCGTCTCGGCCTCCAGCAGGCCCTGCTTTTCCACCGGGTCGAATGGGCACATCGCACACAGGGAATTGACCAGCGCCTCGCCCGGCGCATCGCGGATCGAGTCCCAGTCTGCGGTCAGGCCCATGACGCGCAGATACGATTCCAGCGCATGCAGCAGCGCCGCGCGGTCGAACGGGTCTACGGGCAGGGGAGAGCCGAGGTCGATGGCGTAGGGATCATAAACCGGACGCACCTGACGATAGGGGGTCTTGAGGTCGATCTCGTCCTCGACCCGAAAGCGGCAGACGCCGGTCAGGGTGATGAGATAGCGACCATCATCGGTTTCCGTGTAGCTGGTGACGCGGGCGGCGCAGCCGGTCGCAAACAGCTCGGGCCTCTCCCCGCCCGGGCTGCGCGGCTGGATCATGCCGATGATGCGCGCGCCCGACATGGCGTCATCGACCATGTTCAGATAGCGCGGCTCGAAGATATTGAGCGGCAATGCCCCGCGCGGGAAGACGACCGCGCCGGTGAGTGGAAACACCGGGATGACGCGGGGCAGATCGTCGACGCGGCGATACGAGGCGATGCGCGCCATCAGGAGAACAGGATCGCTGACAGTCTGCGGCGACCCTCCTTCGTGAGATCGGCCGCAGGACCTGCTGCGTCAAAGATCTTCAACAGCAGTTTGCGGGCCGCCTGGTCGTTCCACTCGCGATTGCGCGACACAATCTCGAGAAGTTCATTGGCCGCCGCGGCCAGATCGCCGCGCCCGATCCTGGCGCGCGCGAGCGCGAAGCGCGCCGCATGATCGTTCGGATCCTGGCGCAACAGCGTCTCCAGTGTCGTCGGGTCGCCAGCGTCCCGGCCCTCATCGGCAAGTTCGAGCGCTGTGCGGACGCTGACGAGGTCGGGATCGCCCGCCTTGTCGGCCGGGGCCATCTTCAGGATCTCCGCGGCGCGCGCCGCGTCCCCGCCGGCGAGATAGCAGCGGGCAAGTCCGGCGATCGCTTTCACATGCTCGGGGTCTTCCTGCAGGATCCCGGCGTACACCTGCGCGGCGCCCCCGAAATCGCCGAGGTCCATGGCTTCGCGGGCGGCGGCGAGCGCGCCGTCGATATCCGGCGCGCCGGCGTCCTGACCCGACAGGCGTTCGATGAACGCCTTGAGCTGGCTCTCGGGGACTGCGCCCATGAAGCCGTCCACCGGCCTGCCCTTGTCGAAGGCGTACACGGTGGGGATCGACTGCACGCGCAACTGCTGCGCGTACGCCGGGTTCTCGTCGATGTTGATCTTGACCAGCTTGACCTTGCCGTTTGCGGCGCCGACGAGGCGCTCCAGCATTGGGCCGAGGGTGCGGCACGGGCCGCACCAGGGCGCCCAGAAGTCGACAATCACCGGCTGGACCATCGAGGCGTCCAGCACGTCGGCGCGGAAGGCCTGGTCAGTGGTGTCCTTGACGTGGGGGTTCTTGCCCTGCTGGGCGTCCTTGGCTGCGCCGGTAGCGCCGAACAAGACCATGATGTTCTCCTGACGGCCTGCGCCGTTCCCGATCAGTTTTGCTTCAGATAGGCATCAAGCGGCGACGCCGCAATCGGCGCGCCGGCCGCCAGTGCGTGGAAGTCGATCACCAGGGGGTTGCGTCCCAGCGCGCGCAGGAAGGCGATCAATCCGTCCCGGCTGACCGTTGTCGTAGCGTCATTTGACAGGGGGTGGAAGTTGACCTGCTCGTGCAGGAACAGGGCCTGATCGAGCACCACGCGCACGGCGTGACCTGGATCGTTGATCAGCGCGAAGAGCGTGACAGATCCCGGCGTGACGCCCAGGGCCGTGCGCATGACCTCGGGCGGGCCGAAGGAGAGCCGCTCAGCCCCGATCACCCGATGCGTGTGATTGAGCCGAATTTCGGTTTCGGCGATGGCGCAGATCAGCCAGAGCTGCCCGGCGCGGTCCTTCAGGAAGAGGTTCTTGGTGTGCCCGCCGGGCAGACGCGCCTTGATGTCCTGCCCATCCGTCACCGTAAACACCGGTCGATGTCGCGCCGTTTCATGGGCGATCGCGTGGGCGTCAAGGAACGCGAACAGGATGTTCTGGCGCTCCGCAAGACTGGCGCCCTGCGCGGCCCCGGCCTGCCCGTCTGCGCCGACGCGGCCCGCGGCCTCAGGCGGTGACGATGAGGACTCTCCCATGGCGTCTCACATGGCGCGCGCCTGTGCGCACGGCAACAGGAATTCGCGCTGCGCCAGAGTTTGCTTGCGCGCGCGCCCGCAATGCCCGCCTCTCATGGCATGGCGAGAGACACACAAGCCCCGGGCAAGCGCGCCCGGCGGGCGCGCGCCTGGGGCGCGCAG
>JBEIHX010000024.1:0-57207 GCA_040381075.1 Hyphomonadaceae bacterium | reverse complement strand
TCAACCGAACCGTGATTCGGCGCGCCGCGCACGTTCCTTATATGTTCTCTTTGTCGACCGCCAAAGGGTCAAGCCGGGAAGAACCAGGTTTTCGGGAAAAACCATGGCGCGAGTGACGGGGCTCGAACCCGCGACCTTCGGCGTGACAGGCCGACGCTCTAACCAACTGAGCTACACCCGCGCAACTGAGGGGCCGGGAGGTAAGCCAACCGCGCCCGCCCGTCAAGCGATCGCCTTCACCTTGCTGGGGTCTGTGCGGGAAGTTCATAGAATACAGGGGCCCCAGGACCGACCGGAATGCCGAAATGAACCCAGGCGGCGGTCATCGCGGCTCCGGCGACAAAAAATGCCGCTGCATATGGCAGCATGGTCGCCATCAGCGAGCCAAGTCCGAAGCGCGGGTCCCACCTCTGACAGAAGGCGAGGATCAGCGGGAAGTAACTCATCAAGGGGGTGATGATGTTGGTGACGCTGTCGCCCATACGATAGGCGGCGGTGGTCATTTCCGGCGAGACACCGAGCAGCATGAGCATCGGCACGACCACAGGCGCAAGCACGCTCCACTTCGCCGACGCCGAGCCGATGAAAAGATCAAACCAGGAAGACAGGGCGACAACCCCGACGAGCAGGGCCGGCGCCGGCAGCGCGACCTCGCGCAGACGCTCGGCGCCATGGATGGCCAGGATCGGACCGATGTTGGACCAATTGAACATCGCGACAAAATGCGCAGCGAAAAAGGCGAGCACGAGATAAGGCGCCAGGGTTTTGATCCCCTCGCCCATCATGCGGACGATGTCGCGGTGCGATGCGACTGTGCCGGCGGCGACCCCGAAGGCCCAGCCGGCCGACAGAAACATGAGCATGAAGCCGGCGATGAGAGCGCGATAGAAAGGCGTGTAGGCCTGCGCCTTCTCCGCGCTTTCATCGATCAGCGGGGTAAAGCCTGGCCACAGCGCGAGCGCGGCGAAAACGCCGGCCACACACAGCGCCGCCAGTCCGGCCCAGGCAAGCCCGCGTCGCTCCGCGGCGCCGAGCACGGTTTGTTCGAGATCAGCCGAGATGTCGGCGCCGGCTGGCCGGATCCATGCCCCGAGCCGGGGCTCGATGACGCGGTCGGTGATAAACCAGGCGATTGGGGTGAACACGACGACAATCCCGAGAATGAACCACCAGTTGCCAAGCGGATTCATGGTCCATGACGGGTCGATGAGACGGGCGGCAGGCTCGGTGATGCCGAGCATCAGGACATCGCTTTGACCGGGCGTGATGTTGCCGGCGAATCCGCCCGACACGGCCGCGAAGGCGGCCGCTATACCAACCAGGGGATGCCGGCCGGCGGCTGCATAGATCAGCCCCGCAAGTGGAATGAACACCACATAGCCGGTGTCGGAGGCGTGGTGCGAGAGCATGCCCACGATGACGACCAGCGGTGTCAGGAGGGCGCGCGGCGCATGGCGCAGGCTGACGCGCAGCAGGGCCGAGAACAGTCCGGTGCGTTCCGCGATGGCCGCGCCAAGCATCACCGTCAAAATCAGCCCGAGCGGCGGGAAGCTGGTCAGCGTCTTGGGCATTTCGGTGAGCAGGCGCGCCAGATTCGCCTCCGACAGAAGGCTTTCTGCGGTGAGGAGCTTGCCGGTGACCGGATTGACGGCGGTCCAGCCGTCGGCGGCGGCGAAGGCCGAGAGGCCCATGAGGAGCACAATGAGGCCGATGAAGATGAACACGGGATCCGGCAGTGCATTGCCAAACCGCTCGATGGCATCAAGCACGCCCCGCCGTTGCGGCGGTTCGGCGTCAGGGTGGTCGGGGCGGCGAGCAGAAGCAGACATCGGGTTCGTCCACGGTCGGTGCTGGCTGCACAGCTAGGGCCTCGCGCCCGGGCGGCCAAGCGGCGCGTGCATCTTGAGCGCACGGATGGCGCGGCGAATGTGGGTTTGTCGCGGCTGACGCTGTCTCAGCCGTCGCCAATTGCGACAGGCGTGCTATGTCGGCCTCAGCATCGCCGCGGGGGAAAACCATGGCCATTGGCAAGTCACTGCTCGACGCGATCGAGCGCGCCGGAAACAAGCTTCCAGACCCGACCACGCTCTTCTTCGTGTTCATCGCTGCGCTCATCGCAGTATCGGCCTGGGGCGCAGCGGCCGGCTGGTCGGCGATCAACCCTGCGACCGGCAAGGAAATTGTGGCGAGCTCCCTGGTTTCTGCGGAAAACCTGCGCAAGCTGTTGGAGGAGATGCCGAAGACGCTGACAAGTTTCGCCCCTCTCGGGACCGTGCTCGTCATGATGCTTGGCACGGGGATAGCAGAGAAGTCGGGGTATTTCTCGGCCGCGCTGCGCGGGTCGCTGCGCAACTCGCCGCGCTTCCTGCTCAGCCCGATCGTGGTCTTCGCCGGCTGCATGTCCTCTCTGGCGGTGGATGCCGGCTATGTTGTCCTGGTGCCGCTCGGCGCGGTCATCTTCGCCGTTGCAGGGCGTCATCCGCTGGCGGGGCTGGCGGCTGCGTTCGCCGGCGTGTCGGGAGGGTTTTCGGCGAACCTGTTTCCCTCATCGCTGGACGCGCTGCTGCTCGGCATCACCCAGGAAGCGGCCCGGCTGATCGACCCGAGCTGGAGCTACACGATCACCGACAATTATTACATGATCATCGCGTTCACCTTCCTGGTGACGCTGGTCGGCTGGTTTGTGACCGATGTGATCGTGGAGCCGCGGCTGGGTCCCTGGCAGACCTCTGACGAACAGAAGCGCCTGGAGGAGTCAGCCCTGTCGCAAGGGGAACGCGCCGGCGTCTTCTGGGGCACTGTATGGCTGATCATGCCGATCATCGGGCTGTGCGTCCTGGCCCTGCCTGGCGGCGCGCTGCGCACGGAGGGAGAAACCTGGGCCCAGCAGCTCGGGCCATTCTTCACCGCCCTGGTCGCCGGCCTTGCCGGCGCGTTCTTCCTTGCGGGGCTGAGCTTCGGGATCTGCGCCAAACGGTACAAGTCCGACAAAGACGTGGTGAAGGACGTCAATGATTCGATGTCGGAGATGGGCGCTTACATTGTGCTGGCCTTCGCTGCGGCGCATTTCATTGCGATGTTCAACTGGTCGGGTCTCGGCGGCATCCTCGCCATCCACGGAGCAGAAGCGATCACAGGCCTGGGTCTCGCACCGCCGGCGCTGTTTGTCATGCTTGTGCTGTTCACGGCGGCGGTAAACCTGCTGATCGGTTCGGCGTCCGCCAAGTGGGGCCTCATGGCGCCGATATTGACGCCGATGTTCATGCTGATGGGCTACAGCCCCGAAGTCGTGACCGCCGCCTACAGGCTGGGCGACAGCTCCACCAACATCATCACGCCACTGATGGCCTACTTCCCGATGGCGCTGGTGTTCGCCCGCCGCTACAAACCCGACGCGGGCATTGGCACCCTGGTGGCGCTGATGCTGCCCTACTCACTTGGCATCCTGCTCGCTTCGCTGGGCATGCTGAGCGCATGGGTCGCCATGGACTGGCCAGTCGGCATCGATGCACCCATCACCTACACCCCCCCGGCTGCACCGGCGCAAACGCCCTGAGCCGACCATGCTGTCAGCCGAACAAAGCTGTAAACTGCGCACGCTGTGCGCGGACCAGGCCGCCCAGTGCGGGTCTGACCTGATCGCCTCACCCGCCCAGGCAAAGCCTGGCCCGCGCGGGTCATGATCGCTTGGACCCTGGCCGCCGGGCAGGACTATCGGCCGTCGCAGGAGCCCCGGCGCCGCGGCCTTGTGGATTCTGCGTGCACGGCGTGACGGTACTGTGTGCGGCGGCGCGCCACTGGCTGCGCGCCCGGGCGCCCGGAGTATGGCGTATGGCGTGCAGCGTGTGGCGTGCAGCGCGTGGCGTGCAGCGTGTGGCGTGCAGCGTGTGGCGTGGGATGCCATCCGGCGCGCTATCTGGCGAACGATCAGGGTTGCCGGGCGCGGCCTTACATACCCAGGACCATCTTGGCCATGATGTTGCGCTGGATCTCGTTCGAACCGGCGTAGATCGAGGTCTTGCGATAGTTGAGATACTGCGCCGCGACGGGCAACGCATAATCAGCGACCGGGCGGAACGCATTGGAGCCGTCAAGATGCGCCCAGGTATTCTGCAGGAATGGCTGTGCGCTTGCGCCGACGGCTTCCAGGGCCAGCTCGCTGATCATCTGCTGGGCTTCCGAACCCGCGCATTTGAGCATCGAGGACTGCGCACCGGGGCGCTGGCCCGCGGCCAGCGCAGAGAAGATGCGCAACTCCGTTGCGCCGAGCGCGTCGATCCGGATTTCAGCTTCGGCGAGTTTTCGCGCGAAGTCAGGATCCTGCGACAGAGCGGCGCCGTTCGCATGCTCCTGCGCAGCCATGTGACGGACCTTGGCCAGGGCGTGGCGCAGGCCTGGGGCATAGGCGCCGCCGCGCTCGAATTCGAGCAGATACTTGGCGTATGTCCAGCCCCTGCCCTCCTCGCCGATCAGGTTGGCGACCGGGACGCGGACATCCTGGAAGAACACCTGGTTGACCTCCTGCTGCCCGTCCGCCGGATCATCGAGCGTGGGCAACGGGCGCACGGTGACGCCGGGCGTTCGCATGTCAGCGAGCACGAACGAAATTCCGTCCTGGGGCTTCTTTTCCTGGCTTGTGCGCACGAGACAGAAGATCCAGTCCGCCCATTGCGCATGGGTCGTCCAGATCTTCGAGCCGTTCAGTATGTAGTCATCGCCGTCACGTATGGCCTTCATCTGCAGGGAGGCGAGGTCCGAGCCCGAGCCCGGCTCGGAATAACCCTGACACCACCAGACCGTAGACTGAAGAATCGCCGGCAGATGGCGCGCCTTCTGCTCTGGCGTTCCAAAGGCCATGATCACGGGCGCAACCATCTTCAATCCCATGGGCGAGACGATCGGCGTTCCCGCTGCAGCCATTTCCATCTGAAAGATGTATTTCTGGTTCGCGGTGAAACCGGCGCCGCCGTACTCGACCGGCCAGTCAGGCGCGACCCAGCCGCGCTCATAGAGCTTGCGCTGCCACGCGATCTGGCCCTCCTTATCCAGATAACCGTTCTTGGACTGCGCCATGCGCTCCTTCAGGTCATCGCTGTACGCCTCCTTGATGAAGGCGCGCACGTCAGCGCGGAAGGCCAGATCCTCGGGCGAAAACGCGAGATCCATGGGATCTAGGCCCCGTCAACGAATTCAAGGGCGGGGGGGCCGGCCAACAGCGGACCGAGTTTCGGGCCGGCGGCGATGAAATGAGCGGTCTTGCCATGGGCCGCCAGCGCCTCCGGGCTCGCGTACATCTCCAGCATCACGTATTCGTTGGCGGCCGTTCGCGACTTGAACAGGTCATAGACGATGACGTCGGGTTCATTGGCCTTTACCGATGCGATCAGGTCCTTGAGAACCTGTTCCGCTTCAGCTTCCTTGCCGGCCTGAATTTTGATCCGTGCAACAACGCCGACTGTGGCCATGACGCGCCTCCCTGAGTGTGTGACCCCCATGATAGGCCCTGGCGGGGCCTCGGCAATAGCGCCGCTGGGTCAAGCCGCATCGCGGCGCAGGGCATGGGCGCTCCTGGCGCCAGGCGCCGGCGGCGCGCTCAGATCCACAGACCGCAGGTCTGGCCAAGATCGCGCAGCTGCGCGTCCGCGGGGGCGGTCTGTATCCGCCCCTTGAAGGCGACGCGCACGGGGCCGGCCGTAGCGAGGGCCGTGATCAGCTCCTCAGTCAGGGGAAGCGAGAACTCGATGGTCGATGCACTGCCCTGTCCGATCGGCCGCGCCTCGCCGTCGAACGACGCCGTTGCGATCATCAGGGATGCTGTGTCTCCCGCAGCCCGGCCCTCGCCGCTCAGTCCGTTCGCAGCCACCTTGAAAGTCCTTGAAGCCATGGCGCAGGACAGGACCAGCTGCGTATCGCCGCCCAGAACGCCGAAGATGAGCGCGGATTCCCCGGGCCCGTCTGCCGCCATCCACGCAGGCGCGGGCGGGATCGGCGCGTGAATGTCCGCGGCGGCGGAACTATCCGGCCGCCGCGCGTCTTGGGCCGGAAGGGCGCAGGCGCTCACAAGCAGAACCCCGACGAGGATCATCACTGGCGCACGCATGGCGTTCTTCCTTTACTGCACACACGGATCTTACGGTCGCCGGCATCGGCGCGGAAGGCCGCGACGCGCGCTCAGCGTCCATGGAAGGACGGGGCGCGCTTCTCCAGAATCGCAGCCACGCCTTCCATGTGGTCCTCGGTATGGTGCATCATGGATTGGGCCATCGCCGACATTTCCATGATCGTTTCGTAGGTTGCGGTCTGGCCCTGGCGCAGCAGGGTCTTGGCCAGACGCAGCGATTGTGGCGGTTGGGCCACGATGCGCGCGGCGAGCCCGTGCGCCTGCGCCATCAGCTCGCCGGCTGGCGCGACATGCGACACAAGCCCCCATCGCTCGGCGGTCGCCGCATCGACGACATCGCCGGTGAAAAGCAGCTCCGCCGCGCGGCTCATGCCGATGGTGCGGGGCAGCAACCAGGCCCCGCCATCACCGGGGATCAGACCGAGCTTCAGAAAAGTCACCCCGAACTTCGCCGTGTCCGCCGCGATCCTGATGTCGGCCATGCACGCGACATCGCAGCCAAGCCCGATGGCCGGCCCGTTGACCGCCGCGATCAGAGGGACCTCCAGGTTGTAGAGCGACTTCACGATGCGGTGGATATTGGTCCGGTAGCCCTGCGCCACATCATAGGGAGCCCCAGCGAAGGCGCCGCTGCGGGTCTGCATCGCCTTGACGTTGCCACCGGCCGAAAACGCCCGCCCCGCCCCGGTCAGGATGGCGCAGCCGATCGCACGGTTGGCGGCGATCTCGGCGCAGACTGCGGCGAACGCGTCGCCATCGCCGGGTTCGCCGAGCGCATTGAGCGCATCCGGGCGATCGATCGTCATGACCGCCACTGCGCCTTCGACCGACAGTTTCACCAACGACATCGCAGCCCCCCGTTTGCAGATTTGCACCGCGTCCAAGAAGCACGTGCGGCGGCGCGACGAAAAGGAATTTCACGTCTGGCCTGCAGCTTCGCGCCACACCGTAGGGCGGGCGCATGCCGCCAGGATCAGCGCGCGCTGAGCATGACGACCAGCGCCAGCCCAGCCGTCAGCAAGAGTCCCGCCTCCCGGTTGGCCTTGAAGATGGGCAGCGCCCCGGTTCCGAGATCGGGGCGCGTGCGCGCGGTTTGCCAGGCAAGATGCAGCGCAAACGGTGTGACAGCGAGGGCGCCTGCAGCGCCTCCGGCGGCCAGGCACGCCCCGGCCGTGGCGGCGCAGGCGAGCGCATAAACCGCTCCGACCGCCGGGCGCGCAGCGCCGCCGAAGCGGCGTGCGGTGGACCGCACGCCAATCAACGCATCGTCTTCCACATCCTGCAGCGCGTAGATCGTATCGTAGCCCAGCGTCCAGAGAGCCAGGCCCACATAGAACAGGATCGCAGCCGGTTCGAGCGCGCCAGCGGCCGCCGCGACTGCGACGAGCGCGCCCCAGTTGAACGTGAGGCCAAGCCAGGCCTGGGGCCACCAGGTGATGCGTTTCATGAACGGATAGGCAGCAACCAGCGGCACGGCCGCCAGCGCGACAACGCGGGCGGCGGACGGCAGACAGAGCAGCACGCCAAGCCCGACAAGACACTGGAGGAAGAGCCATGCCCATGCCCCCCGGAGGCCGATCTGACCAGCCGGCAGCGGCCGGCCGGCCGTGCGGGTCACCCTGGCGTCGATATCGCGGTCGACAATATCGTTGTAGGTGCACCCGGCCCCGCGCATGGCGACAGCGCCGCACAGGAACAGCAGACAGAGAACGGCGTCATGGGCGACGAAGCCGCCCCCCAGGCGACCGAAGGCCAGCCCGGCCCAGCATGGGATGGCGAGCAGCCAGACGCCAACGGGCCGATCCCAGCGCGACAGGCGCGCGATCGGCTGGAGGACGCCCGGCAGGCGGTCCACCCAGGATCGCGGAGCGGCGTCTGCGGGCCTGTGAGCGAGGGGCATGACGCCGGGGTAGTCCAAGCGCAGCGGGCCTGGCAAGCCTGCGCCTCAAGTTGGCGGGGGGGGCAGGATTTCGCCGAGCGGCGCGTTCAGCCCGCGCGCATCCTCCAGCGCCGTCCGCAAGGCGCGGGAGAAGGCTCTTTCCGGATCAAAATCCGACTGAAGGGCGACGCCGCGGCGCGGCAGCGCCTCGGCATACCGGTGCAGACAGGCGGCGCGCAGCGCCTCTCGACCCGGCAGTCCGCCCGCGAAATCCGCGACCATGGCTGCGCCTGCCCGCACCGTATAGCGCGCGCCGGTATCGCCGATCTCGCCGGTGCGCAGATCGACGAGATTGCCCGCGAAATAGAACAGGCTGGCGGGCCGATCCAGGATCTCGTGGCTTTCCGGATCGCGGCGCAGCGCAGCCGGCAGGCCGCCCCACGCGGTTGCGACCGATCCAGCGACATCGGCGCGCAGGGTCTGCGCGCCCGCCCGCAGGCGTGCAACAAACTCGGGCAGATCGTGCAACGACGGCGGGCGTCCGGCCTGGGGCGTCCGTGCGAAAGCATGCCCGAGATCGGCCAGCCAGCCAGGCTTTTCCTCTTCTGTGGCGCGTTGCAGCGCAAAGCGGGCGAACTCGTCGCACAGTGTGTCTTCAATGGCGTCGGCAAGGCGCTCCAGCGCATCCGCAGCCTGTGCGCCGGCGCTGCACGCCGCCCGGGCGAAGGCCTCGGCTTCATCCGGCGTCAGACGCGTGACGCCGTGCGCGCGCCGGCGCGCGAAGGCGCGCACCTGCGCCTCGAGAAGCCCCGTGGCGCCGATCAGTCGGTTAAGCCCGGCGACAATCCGGGCGTAGTGGGCGACCGCCGTTTCGATCCGCGCGGTCGCGAAGGCGACAGCCTCGCGCCGCTCAGCCTCGCTTGACAGGCGCAAGGCAAGATTGGCGACGAAAACGCTGGCGAGCGCGCCGGCGAGCGTGGCAGCCGTCCCAAACACGAACGAGACCAGAGCGATGAGGTTGGCGATCGGCGCAGCCGTGAGGTCGCCGGCCAGCACGGGCTTGACGTCGAGACCCGTGGCGAGACTGGCGATGGCAAGGAAGGCCGCCGCGCACGCGATGGCTGACAGCGCGATGACGACGACGAAAGCGGCTGTTCCGCGCATGCAGGCTCCCCGGCGCCGATCGGATGGGCGCATCCGCCGGCGAGCCACATCCCCGCGCATCGCCGATCCGGTCGGTTCCTGCCACGAAGCCGCGGCAAGATGAAGGCGCTGCGACGAATGGCCTGTCCGCGGGCGATTGACGCCGCCGAGACCAGGCGCGCAGCGTTGGGCTCTGGCAGGCTTGGAGCACCACGCATGTGCAGCATCGCAGCCCCCATCGCGCGCCCTCAGGCGTCTGCATGGGCGCGGATCATGGCGTCCCTGGCCGCCATGGCGGGGATGATCGCATGGATTGACGCGGCCGCGCCAGCGCACGCCCAACCGGCTGCGCCCCCCGCGGTTGCGCCCGCAACGCCTGACGCCCGTGCGCCAATTGACATTCGCCGTGTGACGATTGTTGTGCGCGACATCGAGGCGAGCCTGAAACTGTATCGCGACGCGCTGGGCATGAAGGTCAACTATGATGAGCCGATGACGGTTTCGAGCCCCGCCTTCGCGAGGGGCTCTCCAGGACGCGCCATCCGGCTTGTTCTTCTGAACGCCAATGACCCATGGATCGGCTGGATCGGCCTGCTGCAGTATACGGACCCTCCGCTCAGGCCGGGGCGGCGCAAACCACAGCAGGAACACCACATCGGCAGCCACATCATCGTCACTGCAGTCGACGACGCGGCGAAGGCCTGTGCAGCCGCAGCGGCGACGCCCGGCGTGCGCCTCGCCGTCGCGCCAGGCGTGGCGGAATATCCCGGCCGCGACGGCGGTCCTATGATCCGGGTTCTGAGCTGCCACATCTGGGACCCGGACGGGGCTTATCTGGAGCTCAACCAGCGGCTGCCGTAAGCCAGTATCGACGCAGTCGAGGCGCTCAATCGGCCAGGGCTTGCAGCAGGCGGCCTTTGAGGCCGCATTGGAGGCCGGTGGCGGTCGGCCGGCCCGGCCAAAGCTGTCGGGCGCCGACGCTGATGCGCGCGCCACCCACAACGGCTCCCTTGCACCTTGGCCTGCGCAGCGCGGCCGGGCGACCGCCGGGCGGCGGCTTCACGCGATGCCCGCACGCCATGGCCTCACGCCATGGCCTCACGCCATGGCCTCACGCTATGGCCTCACGATTGCGGGACTGCGTGCGGGCGGATATCGTGGCGCGTGGAGAAGTCCCATGGCCGACGTGATCAATCTCAACAAGCAGCGCAAGGCGCGATTGCGGGCGCAGGCCGAAGCAAAAGCGGCCGAAAATCGCGTCAAGTTCTCCCGCACCAAGGCTGAAAAGGCGGGCGCGGCCGCAGAGCAGCGGCTCCGGGACAGGAAACTCGACCAGACCCGGCGGGAGGATTGAACCGGTGGGGCTGTACCGCCCAAGCGCCCCCCTGCAGGTTCTGGCGGCAGTCAAAGGGCATCCGTTTGCGCGCGACGCATTCTTCGCCCAGTTTGACTCCATGCAGGGCGTCAGCGTGACCGCGGTGGAGCATCCGGCGGCGGAACACTTCTTCGATCCGACAGCTCTTACCCCCTACCAGGTCCTGCTGCTCTATGACATGCCCGGCATCGAGTTCGCTCCAGGCGGCCCGATCTTTCACGCACCCAGCACGCACCTGAAGGAGGCCTGGGAGCGCCTGCTGACCAGCGGCAAGGGCATTGTCGCCCTGCACCACGCCATCGCCGGCTGGCCAGCCTGGGGCGATACGTATGCAGATATTCTGGGCGGGCGTTTCCTGTATCTGCCGGGATCGGTGCACGGGCGCCAGATGCCTGACTCCGGCTACCGTCATGACGTCGCCTATGAAGCCGTGCGCGAAAGCACAGACCATCCGGTTCTGGAGGGCGTTCCTGATCGATTTGCAGTGCGCGATGAGCTCTATCTGTGCCCGGTCTTCGAAGCAGAGGTCACGCCGCTGCTCAGCGCCGATCACGTCTTCACTGCCGAAGGCTTCTATTCGGCGGCCCGCGCCGTGCGCGACGGCGAGATGCACTCCAATCGGGACTGGACGCATCCTGCAGGCTCGCGGCTGATCGCCTGGGCGAAGGCGGCAGGGCGTTGTCCCCTGGTCTATCTGCAGTGCGGCGACGGGCCCGAGGCCTTCGCGAACCCGCATCTGCGGCGCATTCTGGAAAATGCCCTTCGCTGGGTGGCGGGGGCGCCTGCGCGCGCCTGGGCGGCAGGCGCGCAGACGTCACCACCATGACCGGACGTTTGCAGAAGCGATCGATGCGCGTGAACGGGCACCGCACCAGCATCGCACTGGAGCCGGAATTCTGGGAGGCGCTCGAGCATCTGGCGCGAGAGGAAGACTGTCTGCTTGGCGCTCTGCTCGCCAGGGTCGATGCGCGTCGGGGGGATTCTCCCCTTGCCTCGGCCCTTCGGGTGCATGTGCTGAAGTGCATCGCCGCCGGTCATCCGCGCCCTTAAACGATCCAAAGCCCGGGCGGCTGCGTAGGAAAGCAACAACAGCACAGCACAAGCGGCGCGACCGCCGCGTGGAGAGCCTCGCCGCCATGCCAGAAACCGCAACGTCCATGATGCGCGCTGCCGCAGGAGCCGCAGCTGGCGCTGTCGCCCTTGTTGGCTGTGCATCGACTGAACTGCCCCAACGCCCGGCCGGTCATGCGCCGCCGCTGGTTCTGGAAAACTATTTCGCCGGCGAAAGCCGCGCCTATGGCGTCTTCGAAGACCGATTCCGCAACCTGCGCCGCCAGTTCGTGGTCGATGTGACCGGCCAGGTGGAGAATGGCGAGCTCGTTCTTGACGAGCGGTTCCGCTACGATGACGGCCAGACCGAGCGGCGCGTCTGGCGGATCCGGCGCACCAGCGAAGGCTACGAAGGGCGCGCCGATGATGTGATTGGCGTCGCCAAGGGGCGCGTCGACGGATCGTTCCTGAGCTGGAAGTACCAGGTCAATCTGAAGATGGGAGAGGGCGCGTGGAAAGTGACCTTCGACGACCGGATGTGGCTGCAGCCTGACGGCGTGCTGATCAACCGGGCCTATGTGAGCCGCTGGGGCGTCACGATTGGCTCGGTGACAATTGTCTTTCGCAAGCCCTCCTGACCTGCCGGACGCGCCTCAACCGCAAGGGCGCGCCTGAGCCGTCAGGGCGCGCAGGCGCTCTTAGGCGCCACACGCAAGCCTTGCTCACATCCTGGCAAGAGCAGGGGCCAGCAAGGCGGCCCCCAGGGTCAACTCGAACACGACAGAGCCGGCGTTGAATGGCGAGTAGACCTTGTCCAGACCGATCGAGGCCATTCGCCCAACTCCGGCGCCCGCCCAGCCGAGGCCGAGCGGGAGCGCAATCCATGGCGCCACCGCCGGATGGGCGAGCAGTGCGATGAGCGCGCCTGCATGGCTTGCGAGAAACAACCCGCCATAGGTGGCCCGGAATTCGGCGAAGCCGCCGGGCCTGGCCGGGTCCGCCTGCAGGCGGACCAGACGCGCGGCCCAGGCTGGATCGATCATGGCGTAGAGCCCCATGCCTGCGCCGAGCGCAGCGGCGGCCGCAGCGACGATATCGGGAAGCGTCATCAGTGGCTCCTTGCTGGCGGCACTGCCCGCGGTCAGCGAATTCCGGGAACCTGCAGAGCCGCTTCGGTCTCCGCCTGTTCTTTCATCATCTTGCCAGCGTGTTTGCCGAGTTCGAGACGAGCGATGGTGCGTGCATGCACTTCATCTGGACCATCCGCCAGGCGCAGGGTGCGAATATGCGCGTAGGCGCTCGCAAGACCAAAATCCTGCGACACGCCACCCCCGCCATGGGCCTGAATCGCATCGTCAATCACCTTCAGGGCGACCTTGGGAGCGGCCACCTTGATCATCGCGATTTCGGCACGGGCGACCTTGTTGCCGACCGTATCCATCATGTAGGCGGCCTTCAGGCACAACAGGCGCGTCATTTCGATATCGATGCGCGCCTGCGCGATGCGCTCCTCCCACACGGAGTGCTCGGCGATGGTTTTGCCGAAAGCCTTGCGTGACACAAGCCGTGTGCACATTTTCTCCAGCGCCATTTCAGCCACCCCGAGCGTGCGCATGCAATGGTGGATGCGCCCGGGTCCGAGGCGGCCCTGGGCGATCTCAAAGCCAGCCCCTTCACGCAGGATGAGGTTGTCCGCCGGGACGCGGACATCTTCAAGCACGACCTCGAAGTGGCCGTGGGGAGCGTCATCGTAGCCAAACACGTGCAGTGGGCGGACGAGTTTGACGCCTGGGGCGTCGAGCGGAACCAGGATCTGGGATTGCTGGCGGTGGGTTTGCGCTCCGGTGTCGGTCTTTCCCATGACAATGGCCACTTTGCAGCGGGGATCGCCCACGCCTGATGACCACCACTTACGGCCGTTGATCACGTAGTGATCGCCATCGCGCCGGATCTCGGTCTGGATGTTGGTCGCGTCGGAGGATGCGACCGCCGGCTCTGTCATCAGAAACGCCGAGCGAATCTCACCGTTCATCAGCGGGCGCAGCCACCGCTCCTTCTGGGCGCGCGTCGCATAGCGGTGCAGAACCTCCATATTGCCGGTGTCGGGCGCAGAGCAGTTGAACACTTCGGAGGCAAAGCCGACCTTGCCAAGGTGCTCGGCGACGGAGGCGTAGGTAACGTTGGACAGCTGCGGGCCTTCGAACTCGAACGTGTCGTCCAGGTTGGGATGACCGGCGGACGGCGGCATGAACATGTTCCACAGGCCGGCGGCCCTGGCTTTCGCCTTCAGTTCCTCAAGAACCGGGATGACCTTCCAGCGCTCGCCGGCGGCGAGCTGCTCCTGATAGATCGGCACGGCCGGATAGATGTGCTCATCCATGAACGCAAGAACGCGACCGACCCAGTGTTTGGTTTCTTCGGAATGTTCGAAAATCATGGCCCTGGCCTCTCCTGCCCGTTCGGATCACGTCACCTTGCGCAAGGCTAACCGCCCGGGGCGCGCAAATCCATGCTGAACCGCCGCCGCCTGACGCCGGCGCGCCCCCCGCGCCCGGCCTGACGCGGCCGCATGCCGGTTGGCGTCAGCCGTCGGCAAGCCCCCGGACGTCCTCAAAGCGCCTGACCCGCGCCGACAGAAACAGCGCGAGGGCGACGCTCACCAGAAAGGCGGCGAGCGCGCCACGGTCGCCGAACAGCCAGCCGGCGGACGCCGCCAGCGCACAGTGCGCCATTGCCAGCCAGTAGACGAGGCTGACCTGCCAGTGGGGAACTTTGGCGCGCAGGCCGACCTGATACAGGTGGTCGCGGTGGGCTGCGAGCAGCGGCCTGCCGCGTCGCCTGCGCCACTCGAGCGTCAACAGCACGTCAGCGAGCAGCGGCATGAACAGAACCGGCAGCATCCAGACGCTCAGTCCGGCGTCGGCGATGGCGAGCACGCCCAGCCCGCCAATGGCTGCGCCGACAAACAGGGCGCCGCAGTCACCGGCGAAAATCCGGGCGCGCGGCATGTTCCACGGCAGAAAGCCGACAATCGATGCGGCCAGCACGAGTGCAGCCAGAGCGATGTAGGCGGCGCCTGCAAGCGCTGTGTAAAGCGCCAGAGCGCACAGGCCGATAGCGGAACAGCCGAGTGCAAGCCCGTTCGCCCCGTCCATGAAATTCACGGCGTTCGCGATGGTGAACAGCCAGAGTGCGGTGCCCGCGACGCCGCCCGCAACGCCAAGCTCAATCACCAGGCCCGGCGTGAGGCCGATAGCATCGACGCGCGCAACAAAGAGCGCAAAGGCGACGCTGATCGCTGCAATCACGGAAAACTTCAGCCGCGCCGACAGATTGAAGAGATCATCCACCAGTCCCAGGCCTCCCGCAGCCAGGGCGAACGCCCACACCGCAGCGAGGCGCACGCCGTCCTTGGCGTCGATCATTCCCTCGGCCTGAAGGCCGGCGCTGGCGATGGCCAGCGCGATTGACGAAGCAGCGATCACCCCGACGCCGCCGCAGGTTGGCGTCACCGTATCATGAGCCTTGCGCGCAGCGTCTGGCGGATCGGCGACGCCCGCCACGCACAGCAGCCAGCCCGCGACCATGGCAAGCATCACCGAGATCAGGATCGCCATCGCCCAGAGCACGATCAACCTCGTTTGCCTGCAACCGCGTTGGCCGCGGCCATATCTGAGGAGGACTCTTCAGCGCCATCCGCCGGGCCCGCCGGACGGTTGGACGCCATCATGCGCAGCCAGGTCCTGCCGCCATAAACGACCGCCATAAACGACCACCGGGAGTCGCCGCAGCGGTCCGGCGCGCGGTCGGGAGGCAGCGGCCTCAGAGGGCGGCCGCCGGCGCGCCTGAACCGCACCGGGACCGCCATCGAGGTTCGCGCCCCCGGACCGGGGCTGGCTTACTTCGCCATCGCGCTTTCCTTGGCTGCGGCAGCCGCGATGTCAGCCGGCAGGGCTTCCGCCCCGGCCTGGCCGCCAGCGCGCTCCGCCACGAGTTGCAGGTCGCGTTCGGCGGCCACGCGGCGATAGCGGCGCAGCTGTCCACCCGTTCCGGCCGGGATCAGACGTCCGACAATGACGTTTTCCTTCAATCCATCCAGCGTATCGATCTTGCCGTTCACGGCGGCGTCGGTGAGCACTCGGGTGGTTTCCTGGAAGCTCGCTGCGGAGATGAAGGAGCGGGTCTGCAGCGACGCCTTGGTGATGCCGAGCAGCACGGCCTTGCCGGAGGCTTCGCGCAGTCCTTCACGACGCATGCGGGCGTTCTCGTCGCCGAGCTCAAGCTCGTCGACGTGCTCGCCCTTCAGGAACTCCGTGTCGCCCTCCTCAACGATCTCCACCTTTTGCAGCATCTGGCGAACGATCACTTCAATGTGCTTGTCGTTGATCGGCACGCCCTGCAGTCGGTAGACCTTCTGGATCTCGTTGACGAGATAATCAGCGAGCGCTTCGACGCCGAGGATTTCCAGGATGTCCTGCGGCGCCGGGTTGCCGTCGAGGATATACTCACCCTTGCGCACGCGATCGCCGTCCTGCACCGCAATGTGCTTGCCCTTCGGAATGAGATACTCTCTCGGCTCCAGCAGCTCATCATCCGGGACGATCCGGATCCGGCGCTTGTTCTTGTAGTCGCGACCGAATTCCACACGCCCATCAAGCTCTGCGATGACAGCAGCATCCTTGGGCCGACGCGCCTCAAAGAGCTCCGCCACGCGCGGCAGACCGCCCGTGATGTCGCGCGTCTTGGCGCCGCCTGTGGCGATGCGGGCGAGCACATCCCCCGGCCGCACGTCGTCACCGTCCGACACCGACAGAATGGCGCCGACCGCCAGAGTGTAGCGCGCCTCCTGGCCGTTGCTGAGCCGCAGTGGCTGTCCGTCATCGCCGAGGACGACCATGGCCGGGCGCAGGTCCCCCGTGCGTGGCGCACCGCGCCAGTCGACGATCGTCCGGTTGGACACACCGGTCACTTCGTCTGTTTCGTCCTTGGCGGACACGCCATCGACGATGTCTTCGAAGCGCACCCGGCCGCCGAGTTCGGTGACAATCGGAATGGAGAACGGATCCCAGTCCGCAAGGCGGTCGCCGCGGGCCACCTTGGTCCCTTCGTTGACCTTCAGGCGAGCGCCGTAGGGCAGACGCATGGCCTGGCGTTCCTTGCCGTCAGCATCAACGATGGCGACCGACATATTGCGCGACATGACGATCAGATCGCCATCCGCATTTTTCACCGTAGCGCGGTTGATCAGACGCGCGACGCCGTCATGACCTGCCTCAGCATGGCTCTGGTCGGCAACCTGCGCCGCGCCGCCGATGTGGAAGGTGCGCATGGTCAGCTGGGTGCCCGGCTCGCCGATCGACTGGGCGGCGATCACACCGACCGCCTCGCCGATGTTGACGACAGTTCCGCGCGCCAGATCACGTCCGTAGCAGGCCGCGCACACGCCGTTGCGCGTCTCGCAGGTGAGCACAGAACGCACTTTGATGGCGTCGATCCCGGCCGCCTCGATCGCGGCGACCAGATCTTCAACGAGGAGCGTGTTCGCCGGGGCGATGAGTTCGCCGGTGGACGGATGAAAGATGTCCTGAGCGCAGGTGCGTCCCAGGATGCGCAGGCCGATGGCGGCGGCCACCTCCGACCCTTCCACCACCGCACGCATCTCGATGCCGTTCGCGGTGCCGCAATCTTCCTCGGTGATGATGCAGTCCTGGGCGACGTCAACGAGGCGACGCGTGAGATAGCCCGAGTTCGCAGTCTTGAGTGCGGTGTCGGCCAAACCCTTGCGTGCGCCGTGGGTGGAGTTGAAATACTCCAGCACCGTCAGCCCCTCCTTGAAGTTGGAGATGATCGGCGTCTCGATGATCGCGCCCGACGGCTTGGCCATCAGGCCGCGCATGCCGGCAAGCTGTTTCATCTGGTTTTTTGAGCCCCGTGCGCCGGAATGCGCCATCATGTAGATGGAGTTCATTTCACCGGTGCGCCCGGTCTGCTTGTCGACGGGTGAACGCGCCGCCTCTTCCATCATCGCGTCAGCGACGCGATCAGTGCACTTCGACCAGGCGTCGACGACCTTGTTATATTTCTCACCCTTTGTGATCAGGCCGTCGGCGTACTGCTTCTCGTACTCAGAGACGAGTTTCTGGGTCTCCTCGACAAGGTTCTCCTTGGCCTTGGGCACCACCATATCGCGCATGCCGAACGAAATGCCTGCCTTGCAGGCTTCGCGGAAGCCGAGCGCCATGATCCGGTCACAGAAGATAACCGTCGCCTTCTGGCCGCAATGACGGTAGACGTCGTCGATAAGGTTCCCGATCTCCTTCTTGGTGAGCAGGCGCGACAGAATATCGGGCGAAATCTTGGGATTGAGCGGCAGGTGTTCTGCAAGCTTCATCCGCCCAGGAGTGGTTTCGAAAACTTTCGTCACCACAGAGCCGTCTGCCTCCATGACCTGGGCGCGGGCCTTGATCTTGGCGTGCAGGCTTACAGCCCCGCTCTCGAGCGCATGCTCGATTTCGGCGAGACTTGCGAACAGCTTGCCCTCGCCCGGCTCCTTGTCCTTCGACAGGGAAAGGTAATACAGACCAAGAACAATATCCTGCGACGGAACAATAATCGGTCGACCGTTGGCGGGCGACAGGATGTTGTTCGTGGACATCATCAAAACACGCGCTTCGAGCTGCGCTTCGAGCGACAGAGGCACGTGCACGGCCATCTGATCGCCGTCGAAATCCGCGTTGAAGGCGGCGCAAACGAGCGGGTGGAGCTGAATAGCCTTGCCTTCGATCAGCTTCGGCTCGAAAGCCTGGATGCCAAGGCGGTGCAGCGTCGGGGCCCGGTTCAACAAAACCGGGTGCTCGCGGATGACCTCATCGAGCACGTCCCAGACCTCAGGACGCTCCTTCTCGACCATCTTCTTGGACTGCTTGACGGTCGCCGAGATGCCCTTGTTGTCGAGGCGCGAGTAGATGAACGGCTTGAACAGTTCGAGCGCCATCTTCTTGGGCAGACCGCATTCATGCAGTTTCAGCTCTGGCCCGACCACGATCACGGAGCGGCCCGAATAGTCAACGCGCTTGCCAAGGAGGTTCTGGCGGAACCGGCCCTGCTTGCCCTTGAGCATGTCGGCGAGCGACTTCAGCGGACGCTTGTTCGCGCCAGTGATCACCCGTCCGCGCCGCCCGTTGTCGAACAGCGCGTCGACGGCTTCCTGCAGCATCCGCTTCTCATTGCGGATGATGATGTCGGGCGCCCGCAACTCGATGAGGCGCTTGAGCCGGTTGTTGCGGTTGATGACCCGCCGATACAGGTCGTTGAGATCGGATGTCGCGAAGCGCCCGCCGTCGAGCGGCACGAGCGGGCGAAGTTCGGGCGGGATGACCGGCACGACAGTGAGGATCATCCACTCCGGACGGTTGCCGGACCGTGCGAAGGCCTCGATGAGCTTCAGCCGCTTGGAGAGCTTCTTCGGCTTCAGTTCGCCGGTGGCGACTTTCAGTTCCTCGCGGAGCCGTTCCGCCTCCTTGTCGAGGTCAATCGCCATCAGCAGGTCGCGCACTGCTTCAGCGCCAATCTTGGCGGTGAAGGCGTCTTCGCCGTACTCATCCTGCGCGCGCAGATACTCGTCCTCGGACAACAGTTCGCGCTCTTTCAGCGGCGACACGCCCGGTTCGATCACGATGTAGTGCTCAAAGTAGAGCACCCGCTCAATGTCCTTCAACGCCATGTCGAGCATCAGAGCGATGCGGGAAGGCAGCGACTTCAAGAACCAGATGTGGGCGACCGGAGCCGCGAGCTCGATATGACCCATGCGCTCGCGGCGCACGCGCGCCAGGGTGACTTCGACGCCGCACTTCTCGCAGACGATGCCCTTGTACTTCATCCGCTTGTACTTGCCGCACAAGCATTCGTAGTCCTTCGTCGGACCGAAGATGCGCGCACAGAACAGGCCGTCGCGTTCCGGCTTGAACGTGCGGTAGTTGATGGTCTCGGGCTTCTTGATCTCGCCATGGGACCAGGCGCGGATCTGTTCCGGGCTCGCAATCGAGATCTTGATCTCGTCGAAAGTTGGCGCGGCGGGCTGGTTCGCCGATTTGAACACGCTCATCACGTCATGGTTCATGATCGCGTCGTCTCCATCTGTCCGCCCCGGCTGGTGTTCAGCGCAGGCGGGGAAAATCCGTTGGGGGCAAAGGTCTCGGCGAGGCTCATTCAGCAGCGGGCAGCTTGGGCTGCGCGAGGTCGATGTTCAGGCCGAGAGACTTCATCTCCTTCACGAGCACGTTGAAACTTTCGGGGATCCCCGCCTCGAAGGCGTCATCGCCGCGCACGATCGCCTCGTAGACCTTTGTCCGGCCTGCGACGTCGTCCGACTTGACGGTAAGGATCTCCTGCAGCGTGTAGGCCGCGCCATACGCCTCCAGCGCCCACACCTCCATTTCGCCGAAGCGCTGGCCGCCGAACTGCGCCTTGCCGCCAAGCGGTTGCTGCGTGACGAGCGAATAGGGACCGATAGAGCGGGCGTGGATCTTGTCGTCCACGAGGTGGTGCAGCTTCAGCATGTAGATGTAGCCAACGGTCACCTTGCGCTTGAAGGCCTCGCCGGTGAGCCCGTCATAGAGCGTCACCTGTCCGGTCTCCTCGAGGCCTGCATCCTTGAGCATGCGCACAATGTCGGCCTCGCGTGCGCCGTCAAACACCGGCGTCGCGATCGGCACGCCGCGCTGCAGATTGCGGGCGAGTTCAACGATTTCGCCTTCCAACTTGGGCAGTTCCTCGTCCTTGCCGTAGACGGACTTCAGAGTCTTGACGATCTCGTCCTTCTTGCCGGCGCGCTCATAGGCTTCGAGCGCATCGCGCACCTGACGCCCAAGACCGGCGCAGGCCCAGCCAAGGTGGGTTTCAAGGATCTGTCCGACATTCATCCGCGAGGGCACGCCCAGCGGATTGAGCACAACGTCGACGCTTGAGCCGTCCTCAAGATAGGGCATGTCCTCGATCGGCACGATCTTGGAGATCACGCCCTTGTTGCCGTGCCGGCCGGCCATCTTGTCGCCGGGCTGCAGCTTGCGCTTCACCGCCACGAAGACCTTCACAGTCTTCATCACCCCAGGCGGGAGTTCGTCCCCGCGCTGCAGCTTGGCGACCTTGTCCTCGAAGCGATCCTGCAGCCGCTTCTTGGAGCCCTGGTATTGCTTGTTGAGGGTTTCGATATCAGCGTTGAGCTTTTCGTCCTCAAGAGCGATCTGCCACCACTGACCGCGCGACAGGCCGTCAAGCCCGTCCTGGGTGACCTCCCCTTTCTTGAACCCTTTCGGGCCCGAGACAGCGGTCTTGCCGAGGACAAGGGTTTTCAGGCGCGCGTAGATGTTGCGTTCGAGGATCGCAAGCTCGTCATCGCGGTCCTTGGCGAGACGATCGATTTCAGCACGCTCGATCTGCAGGGCGCGTTCATCCTTGTCGACGCCGTGACGATTGAACACGCGCACTTCCACCACGGTCCCTTGCACGCCAGGCGGCAGGCGCAGCGAGGTATCACGGACATCGGAAGCCTTCTCGCCGAAGATCGCGCGCAGGAGCTTCTCTTCCGGGGTCATCGGGCTTTCGCCCTTGGGCGTCACCTTGCCGACGAGGATGTCGCCAGGGTTGACCTCTGCGCCGATCGCCACGATGCCGGCTTCGTCGAGGTTGCGCAGCGCTTCTTCCCCGACATTGGGAATGTCGCGCGTGATTTCCTCAGGACCAAGCTTTGTGTCGCGCGCCATGCATTCGAATTCCTCGATATGGATCGAGGTAAACACGTCATCGCGAACGATCCGTTCACTGATCAGGATCGAATCTTCGAAATTGTAGCCGTTCCAGGGCATGAAAGCGACCAGGGCGTTGCGTCCAAGAGCGAGTTCGCCAAGATCCGTAGACGGTCCATCGGCGATGATGTCGCCTTCCGCCACCTTGTCACCCACCTTCACCAGCGGGCGCTGATTGATGCAGGTATTCTGATTGGAGCGCTGAAACTTCATGAGCCGGTAGATGTCGACGCCTGGTCTGGTCGGATCGCCTTCCTGGGTGGCGCGCACCACGATGCGCTGTGCGTCAACCTGCTCAACCACGCCGGTCCGCCGCGCAGCGATGGCTGCTCCGGAATCGCGCGCAACCACGCCTTCCATCCCCGTGCCCACCAGAGGCGCCTCGGCCTTGATCAGCGGCACGGCCTGGCGTTGCATGTTGGAGCCCATCAGCGCGCGGTTGGCGTCGTCATTCTCAAGGAAGGGAATGAGCGCAGCAGCCACCGAGACGATCTGTTTGGGCGAGACGTCAATGAACTGGATGTCCTCGCGCGGCGCCATGGTGGCTTCGCCATTGATCCGGCACACCACGAAATCTTCCGTCAGAGCGCCTTTGGCGTCGACCGGCGAGTTGGCCTGGGCGATGGTGTGTTTGGCTTCCTCCATCGCAGACAGATATTCGATCGTCTCCGTCACCCGTCCGTCGATCACACGACGGTAGGGGCTTTCGATGAAGCCGTACTTATTCACCCGTGCATGGGTGGCGAGCGAGTTGATAAGGCCGATATTGGGGCCTTCCGGCGTTTCGATCGGACAGATCCGCCCATAGTGGGTGGGGTGCACGTCGCGCACCTCAAAGCCCGCGCGCTCACGCGTCAGACCACCTGGACCAAGCGCTGACAGGCGACGCTTGTGGGTGATTTCCGACAGCGGGTTCGTCTGGTCCATGAACTGGGACAGTTGGGACGAGCCGAAGAATTCGCGAACCGCCGCAGCCGCCGGCTTGGCGTTGATCAGGTCGTGCGGCATGACGGTGTCGATATCCACCGATCCCATGCGCTCCTTGATCGCGCGTTCCATGCGCAACAGACCGAGACGGTACTGATTCTCCATGAGTTCGCCCACGGAGCGAACCCGTCGATTGCCCAGATTGTCAATGTCATCGACCTCACCGCGGCCGTCGCGCAGATCGACCAGTGTCTTGAGGACGGCGATGACATCCTCCTTGCGCAGCACGCGCATGGTGTCTTCCACGTCCGTCAGACCCAGACGCATGTTCATCTTCACCCGCCCGACGGCGGAGAGATCGTAGGCGTCTGCATCGAAAAACAGCCGCCCGAACAGGGCTTCAGCCGCTTCAAGCGTTGGCGGCTCGCCGGGGCGCATCACCCGATAGACGTCGGTCAGCGCGCCTTCCTTCGTTTCATTTTTGTCAACGGCGAGGGTGCTGCGGATGTACGGGCCGACCGTCACGTGGTCGATATCGAGCACTTCCAGCTCGCTCACACCTGCCGCCGCCATTTCCGCGAGCTTGGCTTGTGACAGTTCCTCACCGGCTTCTGCGAAGATCTCGCCGGTCTCAAGGTTCACAAGGTCGTAGGCCGCGTAGCGCCCGATCAGCTCCTCGTCGGGCATAAGCAGGTTCGCAACGCCGTCCTCTGCGAGCTTGTTGGCCACGCGCGCGGAGATCTTCTTGCCGGCTTCGGCGACCACTTTCTTTGTTTTGGCGTCGATCAGGTCATAGGGCGGCTTCACGCCGCGCCAGCGTTCTGCACGGTAGGGCGTGGACCAGCCTTCCTTCACGCGCTTGTAGGAGAGAAAACCGTAGAAATGACCGAGGATTTCCTCGCCTGACATGCCGAGGGCGTACAGGAATGTTGTGGCCGGCAATTTTCGCTTGCGGTCGACGCGTACGTGCACGATGTCCTTGGCGTCAAACTCAAAGTCAAGCCAGCTGCCGCGGTATGGGATGATGCGCGCAGCGAAGAGCAGTTTGCCGGAGGCGTGGGTCTTGCCCTTGTCGTGATCGAAGAACACGCCGGGCGAGCGGTGCATCTGCGAGACGATCACCCGCTCGGTTCCATTGATGATGAACGTGCCTTTGTCGGTCATCAGCGGGATGTCGCCGAGATAGACGTCCTGCTCCTTGATGTCCTTCACGTTCTTCAGACCCGAATCTTCGTCCTGCTCGAACACCACAAGGCGCAGTTTGACCTTGAGCGGAGCGGCGAACGTCAGGTCGCGCTGCTGGCACTCCTCGACATCAAACTTCGGCGGCTCGAATTCGTAGGAGACGTATTCGAGCACAGAGCGCTCTGAGAAATCCTTGATCGGGAAAACGGACTGGAACACCGCCTCAAGGCCTTCCTTGAGCCGCTTTGGGTGGGGCGTGTCCTTCTGCAGAAACTGCTCATAGGAGCTCTTTTGAACCTCGATGAGGTTCGGCATCGACACGGCCTCGGGAATGCGGCCGAACGACTTGCGAATGCGCTTCTTGCCGGTGAAGGACAAAACCTGAGCCATCGCTCTCCCCTTATCGTCCGCGCCAGCCAGTGCTCCGGCGCCGGACCCAAAATGCTGCGTCGCTCCTGCGGCGTTGCTACCGCTGCCCAGCTTACGCTTTCCAACCACTGTTGCGTCGCCACCAAAGGGGAGCGCCAGTGGGCGTCTCCCCTCGGGTCGCGGCGCCAAAAACCCACGTGCGCGCTCGGGTTATTTGCGGTTCGCTCGCATCGTGTGCGCTCGCAAACCGGTCATTGCCCCCCAGCACGAGACGCCGGAAGCGGCCCGTTGCACACAATCCACCGCCTGGGACCGCGGGGGCCATGACCGATGGGGTTTGAACCATCGTCTCTCCCGCCAGCGGCCTCACTGACCTCGTCCAGCCCGGCGGCCCCTGCCGCCTGCCTGTTATGGACTGCCTGTCGTGGAAACCAGCAGCACCCCGCAGGCAACGGCTCGGGCGGCGGAGGGTAGCCCTCCGCCGCCTCGTCCGTGGGGACGCCTGGGGGCGTCCGCGCCGCCTGATGAGGGCGGCTGCGATTACTTCAGCTCCACTTTGGCGCCGACAGCCTCGAGTTCCTTCTTGATCTTCTCTGCTTCGTCCTTCGACACGCCTTCCTTCACCGGCTTGGGAGCGGCCTCGACGAGGTCCTTGGCTTCCTTCAGACCGAGGCCCGGAACGATCTGACGAACGACCTTGATGACTTCGATCTTCTTGTCGCCAGCGCCGGCGAGGACGACCGTGAACTCGGTCTTCTCTTCAGCAGCCGGGGCCGCAGCGGCGCCGCCGCCAGCCGGCATCGCCATGGCGACCGGAGCTGCGGCCGAGACGCCCCACTTCTCTTCGAGCAGCTTGGACAGTTCGGCGGCCTCGAGAACGGTGAGCGTAGAGAGCTCTTCAACGAGCTTTTCAAGTTTCGACATTGCTTGGATTCCTTGTCTTGGTACGGAGATTGTCTGGGGTGCGGGATGACGTCAGGCTGCGTCTTTGGTGGCGTAGGCGTTGAGCACCCGGGCGAGTTGACCCGCCGGCGCCTGAAGCACGCCTGCGACCTTGGTGGCCGGCGCCTGGATGAGCCCGACGAGCTTTGCCCGGAGCTGATCCAACGACGGCAGGGTCGCAAGCGCTTTCACGCCTTCGCTGTCGAGAACCGTCTGACCGAGGAGAGCGCCAAGCAGAACGAGCTTATCGTTCGACTTGGCGAATTCCGCCGCGATCTTTGGCGCCGCGACCGGGTCGGCGGAAAAGGCGATGGCGACCGGCCCTTTGAACAGGGCGTCGGCCTTGCCGTCGGCTTTTCCGTCCAGCGCGATCTTGGCGAGACGGTTCTTGATCACCTTGAGCTCCGCACCCTGCTCGGCGAGCTGGTTGCGCAGCTTGGTCATCTCCGCAACGGTCAGTCCGGAGTAGTGGGTCACGACCACCACTCCGGCAGTGTCGAACACGCCTCTCAGCGTGTCGATCATCTGGGCTTTCTCGGCCCGATCCATTGCGGCCTCCTGGAGTTTCGGCAGACGGACCATCCGCCTGCCGTGAATGACGGCCGCACGGGCTTGCCCGCTGCGAACCGCCCCTGTCCCAGGGCCTGCCGCAATCGCCGCTCCGCCTGCGGAACCGCAATTCCAGTCAATCCCCGTCTACGCTGGCCCCGGCTCGGGATTAAGACCTGATCCGAACTGGACTTCGGCCGCCGGCGATCTCGGACAGGATCCGGCGCGTCCCTGGCGCCCGACCAAAGCCGGACGCCGGAAATCGCCGGTCCGTCGCGACGGCTGACGCCGCCGCGACAAACGCATTACGCCCGGGCCGAAGCCTGGGCGCGACCCGCAAGCACGCTTGCGGCTTCAAGCTTTATGCCCGGCCCCATGGTTGAGCTGAGCGAAAGCTTTTTCACATAGGTTCCCTTGGCGCCGGTCGGCTTGGCCTTGACCAGCGCATCGACGAAAGCGCGGATGTTCTCCGCGAGAGCCGCTTCGGTAAAGCTCGCCTTGCCGACGCCGGCGTGCACGATCCCTGCCTTCTCGACCCGGAACTCAACCGCCCCGCCCTTCTGGTCCGCAACAGCGCGGGCGACGTCCATCGTCACGGTGCCAACCTTGGGGTTGGGCATCAGTCCGCGCGGGCCGAGCACCTTGCCGAGTTTGCCGACGAGCGGCATCACGTCCGGCGTGGCGATCAGCTTGTCGAAGTCCATGCGTCCGCCCTGGATCTCTTCGACGAGATCCTCCGCGCCCACGACCTCAGCGCCCGCCTTGCGCGCTTCATCGGCCTTTGGCCCGCGCGCGATCACAGCGACACGCACGGAGCGTCCGGTGCCGTTCGGCAGATTGCATACGCCGCGGACCATCTGGTCAGCGTATTTCGGGTCAACACCCAGGTTCACCGCAAGCTCCACAGTCTCGTCGAACTTGGCCTTGGCGTTGGTCTTGATCACCGCCACGGCCTCTTCGAGGGTGTAGAGCCTGTTCTTGTCGACCGCCTTGTTGATGGCGGCTTGACGCTTTCCGATCGCCATCGTCCTACCCCACCACTTCCAGGCCCATGGAACGGGCCGAGCCCGCTATGATCTTCGTCGCCTCGTCGAGATCACGGGCGTTGAGATCCTTCATCTTCTTCTCAGCAATCTCGCGGCATTGCTCAAGCGTCACACGACCGGCGCGATCGCGGCCGGGCTTTTGAGACCCGCGATCAATCTTGGCCGCCTTCTTCAGGAAATAGCTTGCCGGCGGTGACTTGATTTCGAAGGTGAACGACTTGTCCTGAAACCAGGAAATGATCACCGGGCATGGCATGCCCTTCTCCATTTCCTGGGTCCTGGCGTTGAACGCCTTGCAGAATTCCATAATGTTCAGGCCGCGTTGACCGAGCGCAGGGCCGATCGGGGGGGATGGATTGGCCGATCCCGCCGGCACCTGGAGCTTGATCTGCCCCATCAGTTTCTTCGCCATAGCTCCCTCTTTCAGTATTCCGCGACGCCGCCCATGCGGCGTCCCGGGAGTTCGCGGTCAGCGGCCCGGGCATGGACTTCCGCCCGAACCTCCCGCTTACGCTCAGATCACCTTTTCGACCTGGGCGTATTCCAATTCCACAGGCGTTGCGCGCCCGAAGATCGACACGGAGACTTTCACGCGACCCTTGTTCTCGTCGACTTCCTCGACGGAGCCCGCGAACGACTGGAAGGGGCCGTCGATCACGCGCACCTGCTCGCCGATCTCAAAGCTGATCGTTGTCTTGGGACGGGCCGCATCCTCCTCGATGCCGCCAAGAATACGCTGCACCTCGCGCTCGGACACCGGGATCGGGGTGTTCCCAGACCCCAGGAACCCGGTCACTTTCGGCGTATCCTTGACGAGGTGATACGCCTCGTCAGACATCGCCATCTTTACGAGCACATAGCCCGGAAAGTACCGGCGCTTGGACATGATCTTCTTGCCGCGGCGCACCTCGGTGACGTCCTCGGTCGGCACCAAGACCTGCTCAAACGCCTCCTCAAGCCCGCGCTCGCGGGCCTGTTTTTTGATGTCTTCCGCCACTTTGCCTTCGAAATTCGAATAGGCGTGGACGATGTACCACTTGGCCTCGGCCATGGTTGCAGAGCCTTCCAGCACGCTCAGCCGATCTTGGTCAGCGAGGTCAGAATGAGATTGATTCCAGAGCCAAGTATGAAATCGACGACGAAGAAGAAGACCGCAGCGATGAGCGCCATGACGAACACCATGATCGTCGCCGTGGTCGTCTCCTTGCGGGTCGCCCAAGTCACCTTGCGCCCTTCCGCACGCACCTGCTGCAGGAAGGTAAGCGGGCCCACACGGGGTTGGTCGGCGGTTTGCTCAGCCATCGTTCGCACGTCGCGTGTTTGGAGAAGCGCGCTTAATAGGGCCCGGACAACGGCTTGTCAAAGCCCAAGAGCGGCGGGAGATCGCCGTCCTCCCACGCCCGTGCGCGTCCCTGCCCGAGTTATCTGCCCAAGTTACCTGCCCAAGTTACCTGCCCAAGTCACCTGGCCAAGCCACCTGACCAGGTCCCTGCCGGCGTCCGGCCCCTGGGCAGCCTGCACGCAGCAGCGGATGTTCCAGCCTGAGCGGGCGCAAATCCGCCGCAGGCGGAGTCCACTGGATCCGCGATCCCTGGAACGCGGCAGCCATGGGAGGGCGAACCTGTCGCAGGCCAGGACCGTATGACCGGTCGGCCTTCGGGCCAGTCCCCATCGTAATCTGACTGGACCCGGACCCGACAGGACGCAAGCCAGACCGGGTTAACAGGCCAGACCGGGTTAACAGGCCAGACTGGGTTAACAGGCCAGACTGGGTTAAGGCGAGACCGGACTGGGAGCTGACCGCACTGACCTGGTCTGTTTGTCCGGCCTGCGTGTCTTCCTGCGTGCGTGTCTTCCTGCGTGCGTGTCTTCCTGCGTGCGTGTCTTCCTGCGTGCGTGTCTTCCCGCGTGCGTGTCTTCAGTTTCCGCCTGCCGCGCTGGCAGGGGCAGAGGGACTCGAACCCCCGACCCTCGGTTTTGGAGACCGATGCTCTACCAGCTGAGCTATACCCCTGCAGACATGCGTGGCGGGACCCTAACCAACCTGTCCGCGCCCGGCAACCCGAGCACTGCGCTCCATGCAGCCCAGAGTCATGTGCACGTCTGGCCGCCAGGGCGGGCGACAGGCGAGACGCGTTGGCACGACACAGTGACCCGGGCGACGCGGCGAAGCGCCGGTCGCCGTCAAATGGCGCCCTGCGCCGTGGCGAGGTTCCGGCGCACCCGTTCAAGCACGTGATCGGGCAGACCCAGGGCGAGAGCGGTTTCCCATAGACGCGTCGCCTCCCCCAGACGGCCCTGCGCTGCGCGGATATCGCCGAGATTGGCGCGAATCTCGCCCTGCCCGGCATCGAGCGCCAGCGCCTCGGCGAGGAGTCGAGCCCCTTCGGCGATCCTGCCGCTCCGGAACAACGCCCAGCCAAGGCTGTCGAGATTGAAGGCGTTGCGGTGCAGGTCGATCGAGCGGCGCAGCGCCGTGATCGCCTCGGCGGTGGGCCCATCGCGTTGCACAAGCGTGTAGCCGAGGCTGTTGAACCAGCTCCAATTGTCAGGCTGCAGGACGGTCAGCGCCTCCAGGTCGGCGATGGTCTCCTCCGATCGCCCCTGCTGCTCCAGTTCGGCAATGCGCGCCGCACGCAGCGCCGCCTCGACGGCGGAGGGCGGACCGGCGGCCAGGGATTGCGCGATCGCCGTGAGGCGCGCGTCGCCATCCTGCGCCAGGGCTACCGGCAGAAGAAGCTCAAGACCTGGCGCGGCGCGGGCGAGATCGCGTCGCCGCTGCTGCGCTGCGGCGGCGAGCGGACCGTTATCCTGACCGGCCGCCAGCAGGGCGCGATGAAACAGGGCGCAGACATAATTATGGTCCCGCGTCGGGGTCTGCGCGAGCAGCGCGTCGGCCTGCGCCGCCTTGTCACGGGCCTGCAGGGCGTCGGCAAGGCCGTGCGCCATCCCAGTATCGCCAGGCGCCATCGCAAGGGCGATGCGAGCCGTCAGCTCCCAGCCAGCCATGGCTTCAGCGTCGTCGGCCTGCTGGCCTTTCCCGGCTGCAAACCCTGCGGCGAGCGCCGCCGCTTCGCGCGCCCACAAGGCCCGAAAGCTTGGTCGCAGCGAAGGTCCCCGACGACCGGAAACAACCCCCGCCAGGCATGGCGACCCGGCGAGCGCACGCCACGCTTCACGCCCGGCGGCCCCACCATCGGCCTCGAGCGGGCCGGCAAGCCACAGCAGTCCCTCCGCGTCGAGCCCGTTGTCATAGGTCAGCATCGCCGCATAGGCTTCAAGATCGGGCGCATCGCCGCGCGCGGCGCGGGCGAAGGCCGCGAGGGCGGCGGGCGCGCGCGCAGCGAGGATCTCCTGCGGGTCCCCGAGCGGATCGCCGCTGTCGCCCTCAGGCAGGGGTGACACCGGGGGGTCTTGACCGCGCTCGATCTGAAGCAAAAGCAAGCTGCGCTGCAGGTAGAGCGCCGCAGCGGCGTCACGCTGGTAATCCCGGGCGAACGCCGCTTCATTCTCGGAAAACCTTCTTGAGGCGGTCGCCAGCGACTTCGCGACCCCACGCAGCATCACCTCACCATCGGCGCGACCACGCACCGCGGCGGCGGCTGCGGCCATCGCGTGATCAAGGGCGTCGCCATAGGCTGCAGCAAGCGCCTCCAGAACCGCGCCCGCCTTCTCCACATCGCCCGACGCCAGCAAGGCGCTTGCCTGATCATAGGCGGCGATCCGCACCAGTGCGGCGGGCGGCGCACTGTTCTCCAGAACGGCGTCGTCCATGGCCGCACTGGCTGAGGCGAGGCCAGCGCCTGCCGCACACGCCGCCGCCAGCACCGCGCCTCGCACCACCTGCAGCCACATGACAGTCACTTTCCCGCCACCCCGCCCGACGCGTCCGCCCGGCTCCTTGAACGCGGCGGAGGCTAGCACTGCGCCGCTGGCGCTGCGAGGCCGGTGGGAACGCCGAACCTGGAGACCGCGCCGACACCGCGCGCGACCGGCGACACATCGTGTGACGCGGGCGCAGACACGCAGCGCGTTGAGCGCTACATCGCCCCTATGAGCGATCCGAACGAATCGGCGGGCCTCGACCCGGCGCTTGAGAGCCTGCTCGACTGGTGGCGGTTGCAGGGCGTGGACATTGATGACGCCGACAAGCGTCTTCTCGCCGAACTTGCGCCGGCGTCGGCGCGGGAGGCCGCCCGACGGGCTCATCAGGCTGGCGCTGACCGGCAGGCCCCGCCGCCGGCGGACGCGGCAAGGCAGACTGCGGCCGATGCGGTTGCGCAAGCCCGCAGGCTCGCCAACGCCGCGGCCTCGCTTGAGGAACTCGCAGACGCCGTTGCCGGTTTCCAGCACTGCCCGCTGAAGCTGACAGCCCGCAACACGGTGTTCGCCGACGGCGTGCGCGGTGCGGACGTGATGTTGATCGGCGAGGCGCCGGGACGTGATGAGGATGAGAGCGGCCTGCCCTTTGTGGGCCGGTCGGGCCAGTTACTGGATCGCATGCTTGCGGTCATCGGTTTGCGGCGCGCCGAAAATCTCTACATTTCGAATGTCCTGCCTTGGCGCCCGCCGGGCAACCGCACCCCGACCCAATCCGAAATCCTGATCTGCATGCCCTTCATCGAGCGCCATGTGGCGCTGGCTAAGCCGAAACTGGTCATCCTGGCAGGCGGCGTGGCGGCGCAGGCGATGCTGAAGACCGAGGACGGAATCATGAAACTGCGCGGGCGCGAGACCCGCCTCGTGATGGCGGACGCCGCGATCCCGGCGCTGGCGATGTTTCACCCGGCCTATCTCCTGCGCAGGCCGGCCGACAAAAAACGCGCCTGGGAGGACCTGCGCCGATTGGAGAACTTGCTCGAGAAGTACGCGTGCGCCCGCGGCGCACGGATCTGACGGCGCCCCCATGCCGCCGCGTCTCTTCGTCCCATGCGACCTGGCTGCCGGTCTGCCGGTGGAACTCTCCTGCGACCAGAGCCATTACCTGACCCATGTCATGCGGCGCGTCAGCGGCGATCCCGCCCGCCTTTTCAATGGACGCCACGGTGAGTGGAGCGCCGTCATCGCCGGGGTCGCCAAGCGCAGCGTCACGCTGCATGTGCAGCGACTGCTCCGGTCGCAGGGCGTTTCGGCGGACCTGACGCTCCTGTTTGCTCCGGTGAAGAAGGCACGCACTGATTTCATCGTGGAAAAGGCGACGGAACTTGGCGTTCGCCGGATCGCCCCGGTGTGGACCGAGCGCACACAGTCAGACACGGTGCGCGTTGATCGCCTGGCCGCGCTGGCCATCGAGGCGGCGGAGCAGTGCGAGCGCCTGGATGTGCCGAACATCACACCGCCCCAGAAGCTTGAGCGGGTCCTCGCCGAATGGCCGCCCGAGCGCGTGCTGATTTTCGCCGACGAAGCTGGCGACGATCCGACCGCGGCGTGGGGCGGCGCAACCGGCAGAGCCCCCCCGATCAGCATAGTTGCAGCAGGCGTTGCGTCGGGCGCGCCGCTGGCGGTGCTGATTGGGCCTGAGGGCGGGTTCACCCCCTTAGAGCGGGAGCGCCTGCGATCGTTGACCTTTGTGCGGCCGGCGGGGCTCGGACCGCGCATTTTGCGCGCTGACACTGCCGTTGCCGCAGCGTTGAGCATCATCCAGTCGGTCTGGGGCGATTGGGCTGCCTGAAGGGGAGATGCCGGCCAGGCGAAGCGCAGCTTCAGGATGCATCGGCAGGGGCGGGATCGGCCTAGCGGCGCTGCTCTGCAATCGCCCGGAAGGCGTAATCTCCATCGCGGTAGACATACACAAGCAGGGGCCGATCGCTGGCCTGGGCATGCGCGATCGCCTTGGCACGGGCCTCCTGGGGATTGCGCACGGGCTGGAACTGCAGTTCCAGAACCACATCGCCTGGCGCGATCTTGCCGACAGCATCGCTGTCTGGATCGACACCCACGACCATAACGCCGAGGATGGAATCGCTCACCCCGTAGCGGCGTCGAAGCTGCGGGGTGAGTGCGGAAAAGCGCATGCCATAGGCTTCCGACTGCGCAGGCGCGCTCTGAGGGACACGCACAGACGACGTACCTTCCGTGCGCTCCTCGGCGAGCCGGGCGATTGTGACGCTCGCCGTCAGGCGTTTTCCCTGGCGCAGAAACTCGATCTTCGCGGAGCGGCCTGGTTGACTGTCGGCGACGACGCGCGTCAGGGACCGACCATCGGTCACCACGCTGCCGTCGAAGGCCAGCACCAGATCGCCGGCGCGCAGTCCGGCGCGCGCCGATGGTCCGCTGGGATCAACCCGGGCGACAAGCGCGCCCTGGGCTCTGGCAAGGCCAAAGCTCCGGGCGATATCGGCGGTGACCGGCTGCACCGTCACGCCGAGCCAGCCGCGGCGGACTTCGCCGGTCGCCTGCAGCTGCTGTACGACACGGCGCACCAGATTGGCTGGAGCGGAAAAGCCGACGCCGACGGAGCCTCCCGTCGGCGAGGCGATGGCGGTGTTCACCCCAATGACTTCGCCGCGAAGATTGAACAGCGGCCCACCGGAATTGCCGCGGTTGATGGCGGCGTCAGTCTGCAGGAAGTCATCGTACCGCCCTGCCTGGATGTCACGATTTCGCGCCGAGACGATCCCGGTGGTGACCGTGCCGCCAAGTCCGAATGGGTTGCCGATTGCGATAACCCAATCGCCGACCCGCGCTGCATCGCTGTCGCCCCACCGCACGAATGGCGCATTGCCGCGCATATCCACCTTCAGCACCGCGATGTCGGTCGCCGGATCACGCCCCAGGACGCGCGCAGGCGCCTGGTCGCCATTGGCGAAGGTAACGGTGATTTCGTCGGCGTCCTCGATCACGTGGTGATTGGTGACAATGACGCCCCTGGGGTCGACGACAAACCCTGAGCCGAGCGACGTGGTCTGGCGCGCCGGGTCATCGAAGAGTTCGTTGAAGCGCTCCAGCGGGGAGCCCCGCGGGAAGGTCGGCATGCCATCCTCGCCGCGCAGGGAAAGGATCTGTGTGGTGGAGATGTTCACCACAGCCGGCATGAGCCGTTCGGCGATGTCGGCGAATCCCTCCGGCGGCGGGCGTTGGCCGCCGGGCGCGCCAAGGGGAGCGGGCGCAGCGGGTGAACCCGACGGATCA
Source organism: Hyphomonadaceae bacterium (assembly GCA_040381075.1). Taxonomy (GTDB): domain Bacteria; phylum Pseudomonadota; class Alphaproteobacteria; order Caulobacterales; family Aquidulcibacteraceae; genus JBEIHX01. Next base: position 23,687 of record JBEIHX010000024.1, on the reverse strand, counting down.
GACAAGGCCGGATCAGACAAAGCCGGCTCCGCTGCGGCCGGCGCCGGGGCCGATGGGAGGCTGGACTGCGCCGTCTGCGCCCCGGGAGGCGAGGTCGGCGGCGCGGGTGCAGCCGGATCGCCCGGAGCAAGGTCCGGCGCTTGGCCGATCTGCGGCTGCTGTCCCGCGAGGGGCGTCAGGAAGGCCTGACGCAGCAGCAGGACGGCGGTTGCGCCGACGACAAGGGCGGCGAGCCCGATGACGACGACCCGCGCCCACATGGCCCAGGAACGCCACATCGCGCCAAACCCGCGCCCCCCCGACACCGGCCGGGAGGACGAAGGCGTTGGCGACAGCGGGTCTGATTTGGACGGATCAGTCATCGGCTCCTGCTACCGTTCGAATCTGGCCGATGCGAGGCCGGCTTTCGCCGCGGAACCGATCGGGCGGTCAGGCGGCCTTGACCCCCGCTGCAGTCAGGGCGGCGTAACGGCGCAGATGGTGATCCACATTGCCGAACTGGGCGTCGATCATGGTCAGGCGCTTGAAGTAGTGCCCGACCTTCAGCTCATCGGTCATGCCCATGCCGCCATGGATCTGAACCGCGGACTGCCCTACGAACCGCCCGGCTTTACCGATCTGCACCTTCGCGGCGGAACAGGCCTTCATGCGTTCCGCCTCGCTTTCATCCAGCTTGAGGGCGGCCATGTAGGCGACCGAAACGGACTGTTCATAGGCCATGAACATGTCGACCATTCGATGCTGCAGAACCTGAAAGGAGCCGATCGGGGCGCCAAACTGCTTGCGCTGCTTGGCGTAATCCACCGTGGTGTCGTGCAGCACCTTCATCGCGCCGATCGCCTCCGCACTGAGCGCGGCGATGGCTTCATCCGCGGCGCGTTCCATGAGGCCCAGACCGGCGTCGAGCGGGCCCAGCAGAGCATCGCCGCCCAGCACGACATTCTCGAAATAGACCTCGGAAGCGCGCAGCCCATCGACAGTGGGATAGTCGCGTGTGGTGACCCCCTTGGCGCCCTTCGGCACGATGAGGAGGCTCACGCCTGCACTGTCGCGCTGGCCGCCTGCAGTGCGCGCGCTCACCACAAAATGGTCAGCCCACGGCGCGCCAAGGACCACCGCCTTATGGCCGTTCAGCACGAAGCCCGCGCCGTCCCTGCGCGCTGTGGTCGCAAGATCAGCGAGGTTGTAGCGCCCCTTGGGCTCGCCATAGGCGGCGGCGAAAACCGATTGTCCAGAGATGATGGCGGCGAGATGCTGGTCCTTCTGGGCCTGGCTGCCCGCGCGCGCAAGAAGTCCGCCGGCGATGACGACGGTTGGAACGTAGGGCTCCACGACCAGCGCCTTGCCGAACTCCTCCATGACCACGAGTACGTCGACCGGGCCGCCGCCCAATCCGCCGTCGGCCTCCGCGAACGGCGCAGCGAGCAGGCCCATTTCCGCGAACGCCTCCCAGTGCCCGCGGTTCCAGCCAGCGTCGGATCTGACGATCGCACGACGCTTGTCGAAGTCATAATTCTGCTCAACGAATTTCGCGATCGAATTGCGCAACAGCGTTTGTTCTTCACTGAAATTGAAGTCCATCGGGGTGTCTCCTCAGTAATGCCAGCGGGCGCACCCCCTGCGGGCGGTCCCTTGCGGTTGGGTCAGCCGCCCGTTTGGAGCGGCCGGCGCCCGGGGCTCGAGATCCGGGCGTCACACGTAGCGAAATGGCTCGGGGCTGCGATGCGTCGCCTCACAGACCGAGAACCATCTTGGCGATGATGTTGCGCTGGATCTCGTTCGAGCCGCCGTAGATTGAGGTCTTGCGCATGTTGAAATAGTTCGGCGCCGACTGATGGGCGTAATCAGGCCCGATCGGAAAAGCGTTTGCGCCATCGGTCGGAAAGCCACGGAGATACGGCGCGCCGTACGCACCGACCGCTTCCAGCGCGAGTTCAGTCAGCCGCTGCTGTATCTCAGTACCTTTGATTTTCAGCAGAGAGCTCTCCACGCCTGGTCCGCGGCCCTGCGCTTCATTCGCGAGAACCCGCAGTTCCGTGTACTCCAGGGCCAGGAGATCAACCTCCAGTTCAGCCAGCTTGCGGGCGAATTCCGGATCCTGCGAGAGCGGTGCGCCGTCCTGCAGTTCTGTGTGGGCCATGGTGCGCAACCGCTCCACCCCGCGCTTGGAGCGGGCGACGCCGGCGATGCCGGAGCGCTCATGGGCGAGGAGGAACTTGGCGTAGGTCCACCCCTTGTTCTCCTGGCCAACAAGGTTCTCGACAGGCGCCTCGACATTGTCAAAATAGACCTCATTCACCTCATGGCCGCCATCCATGGTGATGATCGGGCGCACCGTGATTCCGGGCGACTTCATGTCGATCAGCAGGAAGGAGATGCCCTCCTGGGCCTTTGCCGTCGGATCCGTGCGCACAAGACAGAAGATCCAGTCGGCGTATTGCGCCAGCGTGGTCCAGGTCTTCATGCCGTTGACGACGTAAACGTCGCCGCGCCGCTCCGCCTTGGTCTTGAGACTGGCCAGATCCGATCCTGCCCCCGGCTCCGAATAACCCTGGCACCACCAGTCATCGCCCGACAGGATGCCTGGGAGAAAGCGTTTCTTCTGCTCTTCCGAGGCGAAGGTGTAGATCACCGGCCCGACCATCGACAGACCGAACGGAAGGAGCGGCAAGGTCTCCATCCGGGCGTTTTCCTCTGACCAGATGTAGCGCTGCGTGGAACTCCAGCCTGTGCCGCCATAGGCGACCGGCCAGGCGGGCGCGACCCACCCCTTCTGGTGCAGCACCTTGTGCCACGCCATGAAGTCCTCTCGCGCCATGTCATCACGTCCCTTCAGGTCGCGCAGACTCTGCGGGTAGTGCTCTGTAATGAATGCGCGCACTTCCGCGCGAAACGCCTGTTCTTCGGCCGTGAATTCAAGATTCATGGAATGCGTGCTCCGCCTTGCCGGATTGACCGGCCCCTGGGTTGTGCGACTGACTGTAATGTCCGCAAGATCATAGAGAGCGGCGCGCGCGGTTCAAGGATGACGAGGCGTCATGCTTGCCGCCCGCCGCAGCGCCCGGTTGGGGCGGCCGCGCCGGCAGTCCGCGCCGGCGGCGTGCGTCTGGGGGCTCTGTATGGCGGCGGGCGGGCGCGACCGGGAAGGATTGACCCCGTCACCGCAGATCCGCATGGTCGCACCGGCCGGGCGACGGCGCCGTGCGGCGCTGCAGCGCCCCGGCCCGCACCCAGAGAGCCGGCATGTCCTCACCCTTTGCGCCCGCCACCCCACCCCCCGGTTCTGATCATCGCACCACTGGCGGATCCGCGCCGGGCGTGATCGCGACGCCGTGCATCAGGGTCTGTGCAGTCGACGGCGAGTCGGGCCTGTGCCTTGGCTGCCACCGCACGCTGCCTGAGATAGCCGGCTGGGCGCGCCTCAGCGATGCCGAACGCCGGTCAATCATGGCGGGACTTGCTGCCCGGCGCGACCGCATTCACCCGGGCAAGCGGGGACTGGCGGGATGAACTGGCGCATCCCCGCGCTTCTGGCCATCGCCCTGGCGGCTGCCGGAGCGTATGTCCTGGGTCCACAGGTCAGCCCCATCCTGCGGGATGAAAGCGCCCGCATGAATGCTGTCTGGGCAGTACTCGCTGCGGGTCTGGCGTTGGCTTGGGTGCGCGGCCTGGCAGGCGTACGGTTCGCAACGGCGCTGGGTTACGGTCTGATCTGGGCGGCGATCATCGCCGCACTCGCCCTCGCCTACCGGTTTCGCGACAGCATAGGTTTCCAGGCGCACTGACCGGCGATGACCGCGCCAGGGCTGGCTGGTCAGCCCTGTCCTCTCCACTTTTGATGGATTGTTCCGCATTCCGTGATGCGCAGCGGATAAAGCTGCGGCAATGAGCGCCCGCCTCGACATCTTCAGCGCCGTGATCCTGATTGCGGCCGCCATCGCGATGATTGCCGCGCGCGAGCCGCTGGCGACAAGCTTCGCGCTGCCGGGCGGGGCGACGGGGTGGTGGTTTCCCGCTGCACTGGTCTCACTGGTCGGCGCTGCCTCCCTGACGGCCGCCCCTTCCTATCAGCGATCAGCGGTCCGCCAGGCCCTCTCCTGGCTCGGCGTCGGCGTTGTTGCGGCCGGAATGCTTGGATGGTCGCTCGACGGCGGTCGCCTGCTTGGCCGCGCCCTGCCGCCCGCGCAGGCCGCGGAGGACGCCACGATCGGCCCGCGCGAAGACCTCGCGGTGATTGCGCCGGCGGGCAGCGGTCAGGCGGCCGCGCTGGCGAAGGCGCAGGACGGTCACTTCTGGGCTGAGTCGAGCGTCAATGGCGTGCGGATCCGTTTCATGGTCGACACCGGCGCCAGCATCGTTGCACTGACCCCGAACGACGCCCTGCGCGCCGGCGTTGCTCTCGACAAGCTTGCCTACACGGTCGATGTGCGCACCGCGAACGGCGTGATCCAGGCGGCCTATGTCACGCTCGAAAGCGTCCAGATCGCCCAGATCCGGCTGGAAGACGTGCAGGCGGTCGTCGTGCCGCAGGGGCTCGAAACGTCTCTGCTGGGCATGAGCTTCCTCGGGCGCCTGCAGCGATTCGAAGCGAGTCAGAACACGCTCATCCTCCGGCGCTAGCCAAGCACCGCGTCGCTCAGCATCAGGCCGGAGATGAGCAGAAAGACGACGCCGAACAGCCGTTTGAGGACGGCCCTGGGCAGGGCGTGCGCGAGCCGAGCGCCCAACGGCGCGCTCAGCGTGGTCAGCGCACCGATCAAAACGAAGCCAGGCAAATTCACGTAGCCGAGGGACAAGGGCGGGCGACCGGGCTCAACCCAGCCGTCGAAAATCAGCCACAGCGCCGCCGGAACGCCGATCGCGGCCCCAAATCCGGATGCGGTCGCGACCGCCTGATGAATCGGCCGGCCACACAGGGTCATCAGCGTTGCGCCAAACGCCCCTCCGCCGATCCCCATGACGGCTGAGGCGGCCCCGATGGCGCTGCCGATGAGCGCGCGTGGCGTGCCGGCCGGCAGGTCTGACGCGAGGCGCCACGCCGCCGTTGACATGAGGAAATGGGCGGCGACGACGATCCCGAGAGCGCCGAAGACGAGCTGCAGGCCGGCGCTGGACAGCGCTCCGGCGATCATGGCCCCGCCAGCGGCGCCGACCGCCACCCAGGGCGTCCAGGCGCGCAGCATGGCGAAATCAACGGCCCCCTGGCGGGCATGGGCGTTCAGGCTTGCGGCTGAGGTGGCGATGATCGTGGAGAGCGACGTCGCCACCGCGACATGCAGCGCCGTTGCCTGGTAGCCGAGTATGGACAGAAGTCCATAGAGAGCGGGCACAATGACGACCCCGCCGCCGATGCCGAACAGACCCGCCAGCAGCCCGGCGAGGAGCCCCGCTCCGGCCATCAGGCCTGAATAGAGAAGGATATCCGACGCCATGGCCGCCCTTTTGGTCCGATCCCCGGGCGTGCACAAGCGCCCCGCGCCTGGAAACAGGGGTCAGGCGGCGTCAAGCCCGGCCGCGTTAGCCCGGCGCACGGCGACGAGGGCCTCCTGCAGCACCTCAAGTCCGGCGCCGCGGCGGGGCGCTCCCTGCGACAGGATCCGCCGGAAGGCGCGCCCGCCCGGACGGGCGTGGAACAGTCCAAGGATGTGACGGGTCATGGCGTGCAGGCCTACCCCCTGCTCCAGCTGGCCTGCGACGTAGGGCAGATAGGCCTCCAGGGCGTCAATCGGCTCCGCGTGCGGATTTTCACCATCATAGAACAGCCGATCAACTTCCAGCAGGGTCGCCGGGGTCTGGTAGGCCGCCCGCCCGAGCATGACGCCGTCGAGCCCGGACATCTCATGCAGCGCGTGCTCCGCGCTCTGGAGCCCGCCATTCAGGATGATGGTCAGGTCGGGGCGATGCTGCTTCAGCTTGCGGACCAGCGCGTAATCGAGGGGTGGAGCGGTACGATTTTCCCGGGGGGAGAGCCCCTTCAGGATCGCCTTGCGCGCATGGACGATGAATGTGTCGACACCGGCCTCGGCGACGGTGTCCACGAATGCAAACAGTGTCTCGTAAGGATTCTGGTCGTCGACGCCGAGCCGATGCTTGACGGTGACCGGAAGTCCGCTGCGCGCGCGCATCTGCACGGCGCAGTCGGCGACGAGCTGCGGTTCGCGCATCAGACAGGCGCCGAAGCGACCCGCCTGGACCCGGTCGGAGGGACACCCGACATTGAGATTAACTTCGTCATAGCCAAGCTCGGCGCCGATGCGCGCTGCTTGCCCGAGGCGGCCGGGATCGCATCCGCCCAACTGCAGCGCCAGCGGCTTCTCCTGCGGCGAAAAGCCGAGCAGTCGATCGCGCACACCGTGGATCACCGCGTCGGCAGTCAGCATCTCCGTGTAAAGAAGCCCTCTGTGCGTCAGGGTGCGATGGAACATCCTGCAATGGCGGTCCGTCCAATCCATCATGGGAGCAACCGAGAATCTAGCCCATTGTTTTTTGGACGAATTTTCGTTAGTATTCATGGGTCAAAACCAGAACGTGTGCGCTCTGTGTGCACTGGAGTTCCCGGAACGTCCCGGGAATTCCCGGCACGATTGCACACATAGTGCACACAGAAAAGGTTTGGATCGGACAGGCATTACCGCGACGGGGGTTGGACCGACTTCTAAGGTCCATCAATGACTTAGCTCCGGCGGCGAGCGCACTGGTCTGGATATTGCGGATTTGGACCGACAGGCCTTGCCCCGACTGAAACGGGACAGGACTGGAGCCAAACGGAGGCTGGAAGGCAAAGGACATGGCAACTTTTACGCTTCTGAGAACCGGTTCCTGGCGCGCACAGGTGCGCCGCAAAGGCGTATACGCCGCCGAGACCTTCCATCGCAAAACCGACGCGCAGACGTGGGCGCGCGAAGCGGAATTGGCGATCGATCAGGGCCTGAAACCGCCCAAACGCGGCCAAGTCGCGACGCCGAAAAAGGGCCAACTGACCATCGGCGATCTGATCGACCTGCACCTCACCGACATGCGTGAGATGCGCAAAGACACCGCGCGATCCAAGATGTTCGTGATGCGCTCCCTGAAACAGGACCTCGGCCACGTGGCTGTTGAAGCGCTCACCCGGGAGGCGATCATTGATTATGGCCGCAAGCGCGCCGCCGCCGGCGCAGGCCCCGCCACGGTCGTCATTGATGTCTCATATCTGAACACTGTTCTCACCCACGCCGCCGCTGTTCATGGGATCACGGTCTCTCTTGAACAGCTCAAACTCGGCCGGGCCGCCCTCTTGCGTCTTGGGATCGTGGGCAAGTCCAAAGAAAGAGACCGGCGCCCGACCCAGGAAGAACTCGATCACATCACCGCTTGGCTCGATGGCAATCCCCGCCAGTCCATTCCCGCCGGCCGCATCACCCGGTTTGCCGTCGCCAGCGCCATGCGCATCGAGGAGATTTGCCGCATTCGCTGGGCTGATCTCGATGACCGGAAGCGCACCGTCATCGTTCGAGACCGGAAAGATCCCCGCAACAAGGAAGGCAACCACCAGCGAGTGCCTCTGCTCGATGCGACCGGTTATGACGCCTGGGGGCTCATCCACGAGCAAGGCAAACTGACCGGCCACCTCGATCGCATTTTCCCCTACACGCCGGACTCGGTTAGCACCGCTTTTCGCCGGGCCTGCCGTGAACTGGAGATCGAAGATCTACGCTTTCACGACCTGCGCCACGAGGCCGCCAGCCGACTCTTCGAAGCCGGTTTCGCCATCGAACAGGTGGCCCTCGTGACCGGGCACAAGGATTGGAAAATGCTGCGTCGCTACACCAATTTGAAGCCGGAGGACCTGCACGACCGCGCCAGCGATCTCGCGGCACAACGCAAAGGCGCAAGGCACCCTGGTGATACTGGTTTGAAGCAAAAGCTAGGGGATACTGCGCGGAACGACATTGGAGAGGACGACGTCCGCGTTGCCCGATCCACCGCACGACGCAGCGCGATTGGGTCAGAGGACCTGTAGGGCGCGCGCGCTTGCTCAGCGGCGCAGCCAACCCTCCCGCTCGTCCGGGTCGAACAAGTGTTCATCCATGAACCGTCGAAGGTCATCGACACGATAGACGATGCGCCGCCCGATGCGGCAAAACTTCGGTCCCTTCCCCATTGCCCGCCAGTTCGCCAGTGTCTTCGGCGCGACATTGAGGAATGCGGCAGCCTTGGGCACAGCATACGCGTACGCATTATCCGATCCGGTTAACCCTGTGACGGTGTCAATCTTGGCGCTCGACATTTTAAAACCTTCTCGACCGATCTCGCTGTCGAGCAGCAAGACATGCACGAGACGAGCTATTGGGTAGCATTGCTGCGCATTGCGTAGCTTTGCCCCACCGTCGAGCCGCAGACTAAAGCACACTCCCTTGCCCAGGAACCAGCAACGCGGGGCCGCACCTGCGGCTCAGGGGCACGAATAGCCCGCGCGGTCGCGGCGTCGAGGGACGGCGTGCGCCTCACTGCCCTCGACCCCGCGCCCTAGGCGCGGGCGGGGGAATACAGGTCGCCGCAGGTGGCGACCCCGGCGCGCATCTCGCCGTCGGGAAGCTCAAGGAGCTTTCCATGACTGTCGTTTCCACCAAATTCGAAACTGCCGAAACCAACTCCCGTCAACCTGGCTTCGTCCGCATTCCCCTCAACAAGCTCGCGATCTCGGAACGCAACATCCGCCGCACCGATCGCAGGGCCGATCTTGAGGCGCTGGCGGCATCCATCAAATCGCTCGGTCTTCTGCAAAACCTCTCCGTCACGCGCGCCGACGGCGATCGCTTCACCGTCGTCGCGGGCGGACGCCGTTTGGCGGCGCTAACGGCGCTCGCCAAGCAAGGCGTCATCGCCCGGGATTTCCCGGTGCCGTGTCACATCCTGGACGATGACGCAGCACTTGAAAGTTCGCTGGCGGAGAATGTCCAGCGGGTCGCGACCGATGCGATGGATGAGGTGGACGCGTTCGCCGCGCTCAAGGATCAGGGCTTCGACACAACCGCCATCGCGCAACGCTTCGGCTGCACCATCCGCCATGTCGACCAGCGCCTGGCGCTCGCGGCGCTATCGCCGAAGCTGAAAGCCGCCTACCGCAAAGGCGATCTCTCCCTCGACGCGGCGCGGGCTTTCTGCATCGAACCCGATGTTGCCCGCCAGGAAGCGGTGTTTAAGATGCTCGGAAAGCCCATCGCCCATGCGGGCAATGTTCGCGCGCAACTGACCCACGGCCGCATGCGCGGGACGGATCGGCTGGCGCGGTTTGTCGGGCTTAAGGCCTATGAGACCGCGGGCGGGTCGCTCACTCGTGATCTCTTCCTCGACAGCGAAATCTATGTCGACGATCCGCCGCTGATGTCCCGCCTCGCCAATGAAAAGCTTGAAGCCTTCCGCGAGGACCTGCTCGGCAAGGGCTGGGGTTGGGTCAACGTCAATCTCGGCCATGCACGCTTTGAAAGCGCGAGCAGCCAGCGCGTTCAGCCATCCCGCCGTCAGCCGACGGATGATGAGGCGGCGACCTTAGCCAAGCTGGAGGCCGACATTGAGGAGCTCAAAAACTCGCTCGAAGACGCCGACGATGACGACCCGCGATGGACCGAGCGAGATCGCCTCGAAGCCGAGCATCAAACGCTGATCGAAACGCTGACCTCCTGGGATCCGCAGGAGATGGCGCTCGCCGGTGTCGTCATCTCGGTCGAACACGATGGGCGGTTGTTCTTCTCACATGGCGTTGTCGCTAAAGCCGACGCCAGCAAGCTGACGAAACTGCGCCGCCAGCGGGACGAAGCGAACGCCAAACGTTTGGGCTCGAAGCCGGAGAGTACCGCGATCGATAGCGAAGCACCGAACACCGACGAGACCGCGACCGACAACAACGCATCCAACGATGTGGCAGAGGCCCCCTGGGAAGAACCGCGCGCCACTCTTCCTCGGGCTTTGGTGCGTGATCTCACCGCGACCCGCACCACCGCAATCCGTCGAGAGCTGGTAAAGGCTCCGCACACGACGCTGGCGCTGGGCGTCTTCGCCCTTCTGCGCCATGCGGTCAGCGGATATGGCGCGCCGGGGATCAGCCTAACCGCGCGCCCGCGTTGGCTCGCTGATCATGATGGACTTGGCGAGGAACGCGAAGCCTGGGTTGCGAGCATTCCTGACACCGAAGGCGGATTGCTGGAATGGTGCCTGGCGCAGCAAGCTCAAGTTCTGATCGAGGCGCTTGCTGTGATCGTCGCATGCAACATCGACTTCGCCCATGAGGACGCCAACATCGACGACCGCCGCAAGCAAGCGCTGGCCGATCGCATCGCCACCGCGCTCGATCTCGATATGACGCGCCACTGGGCGCCGGACCTCGCCTTCTGGACGCGCTTGCCAAAAGCCGCCCTGATCGCCGCGATCGAAACCGCGCCCTGCACAACGCGCCTGGACGACCTCGACCGTGCGGCCTTCCTCAAGATGCTCTCTCGCAAGACGAAGGACGAACTCGCCACCACCGCCGCGCAAGTTCTCGAGGGTAGCGGGTGGCTGCCGGCCATGCTCGTGACGCCAGAGGTTGAGCCGCACTACGAACTCACAGACGCAGGCGCCGCCGCCCTGCACGCTGCAGAGTGATTTCAAATCGGGCCGGCGAAGGCTGTGGTTCACTCCATCGCTCCCGTCGGCCCATTTCGGTTTTCGCACTCACACTTGCTTGTCGCTGCACCAAGCAACGAGTCCGGCCGCCGGCCCCCGAACCCCGCGCTGACCTTGGCCGACATTTGCGACCGCATGTCCTGACCAGCTCCACCCAAAAGCCACCCGCCAAAGGCGCGCGTTCTCGCTTCTCGCCCTGAGACAGCATCCGTCGTCCGGCTTGCAATGGCCCGAGGCTTCGGCGCGCACGCGCGCCTGCAGGCCGCGCCAAGCCATTGCAAGCCGCCGCTAAAGCTGACTGTCCGGCTGCATTTCGGCGGGCGTCGCGAACGCGACCCCGGCGGGATGAGCCCTCCGGGTACGGAGCAAAGATCATGGACAAGGCATCCTTCGAAATCATCGGCAATGTGGGCAGCGTGGAGATCAAGGCGATCAAAGGCGGCAAGAAGCTCGCGGTGCTGTCGGTGGCGACCAGCGAACGCTGGAAGCGCGACAGCGGCGAATGGGCAGAGAAAACCTACTGGCACCGCGTCGCCGTTTTCCCCGGCCCAAAGGTCGAGCGCATCGAAGCGCAGGTGCAGAAAGGCACCCGTGTGCGGCTCGTCGGCCAAATTCGTCCCTCCAGCTACGACGACGCCAAGGGGATCACCCGCTCCACTGTCGAGTTCGTGGTTGGCCCGTTCGGCGATGTCGAAATCCTCGCCCGCGCCAAGCCGCGGGAGCAGGAAGCCGAAGCCCCAGCCGCTAAGACCAAGCACGGCAAGGCGTCAGCGGCCATTGATGCAGAGGCGGCGGCTTGATCCTGTCTAACCAAGGCGCCCTGGCTTGAAGGCCAGGGCGTCAAGCCGGCCCCGAACGGTGACTTTCGGGATCGGCCGGCGGCCAGCGCCGAATTCACAGGCCGGGGCATTTCCCACCCATCCCGCCCGCGGTCACACCGCCCAAACCGGACACGGCGCTGTCCGTAGCGCAACCCGCCCCACGCCCCGGCTCTTGCCTTCTCGACCGAAGGGGCGTCCGGCAAGGCGCGGGGCGGCGACGGCGCACCCGTCACTCTTCAAGACCGGCCCTGGACGCCTTGTGCGCGCCCGCGTCGACCCTGATCGGCGCGGTTCTGGCGGGAGGCGTGCGGGCGACGCGGAAACCGAGATTGTTGTTCCGGTTCGTGGGCGTGTTCCTGTTGCGGTTCGCCGAGCGGAGGTTCTGGGCATTGTTGTTCCAGCCGCCGCCGCGGTTCACGCGGTTCGAGCAAAGGTCCGGTCAGGTCCCGTCCGAAGCGCTGTGGCGCCGCGGCCGAGAATCGCGCGCTTCAGCGCCCGAGTGTGGGCATGATCGGCGTGTGCCGCCCAGGATGCAATCCTCGCTTCGGCATCCGCACGCCGCAAAGACCCGGCGCTGACGGCGGCGATCATGCCGCGCAACCTGCCCTTGAAGGCTTTGACATTGGCTTCCGGCAAGGCGCGTTTGCCATTGGCGTGCAAGACGAAGCCAAGAAACTCCGCCGGCGCGTTGGTAGGGTGAATGACCGTCTTGCGCGGATGTAGCCGCAGGCGTCGCCGATCCAGGAACTGGCTGATACGCTCGCGCCAGGACGCCAGAACGGCCGGATCGTCATGAAACAAGGCGAAATCATCGACATAACGCAGATAGGGCGCGCGCAGAACTTCCGTGCAGATATGGTCGAGCGGATTGAGATAGAGATTGGCGGAAAACTGGCTGGTGAGATTGCCGATCGGCAGGCCGCGGCGGCGGGCAAGTGGGGCGAGCAAATCGTCCCCGGAAAAATGCAGGTTGACCGGCTCTTGAAGATTGGAGCCGTCAATGATTGTGTCCATGAGCGCCAGCGTCCGTGCGCAGGCGACGTGGCGGCGAAAATCCCGCTTCAAAATCTCATGATCGATGGAGGGAAAATAGCGGAAGATGTCGCAGCGCAGAACATGAGCGTGTCGGTCGCGATAGTGCTCATAGGTATCGAGCGCGCGATGAGCGCCCTTGCCGATCCGGTTGGCAAAACTGTTGCCGATGAAGCTGCGCTCGAATAGCGGAGCGACCACCTCCATCAAGGCATGCTGCACCACTCGATCACGGAACGGCGCGGCGGAAACGAGGCGCTGCTTGGGCTTGATCAGCTGAATTTCGGTGTAGCGGCCGGTGCTGTAGGTTCCGTCGTGCAATTCGCGTTCCAGCCGAAGCAATTCGCGCTCAAGGCCAAACTGAAACCGCGCCGCGCCTGGCTTTTTCCGCTTACCCCGGATCGCCCGGCGCGCCGCTTGCCGCAGCGCTTGGAAGTTCGCGATATTCTCGAACAAATGATCGTGTCGCTTGGGCATTGGTTCCCTGCGCGGAATGGGCCTTTCGCCAGCCGCCGATGCCGCGGCCGATCTGATCGACTTGGCGGGCGGCGTGTTCATAGGAAGCATGAGACATGATTCCTGCGGCGTTGGCCAAGCGGAACAGGAAGCGCAGCTTCTCGATGTTCATTTGCGCGGCGCGCAACAGGGCGCTGCGATCCTTGGTATAGGTGGCATCCACAACCGCCAGCATAAGATCGATTGCGGCGGTCTGGATCTTTTCTCCCAGCAAGAATTTATGATTGCGCGGGAACTTGTCGATGATCTGCAACAGCCATGCGTTGAGTGTGAAGATCTCTTCCGCCAGCACTTGCCCCGTGGTGGGTTTTTCTTTTGCCGGTTTCTGAGGCCCTGACACGGATCGTTCTTCCTAAAAAATTTTTGCGGCTCGGCTGCGCCGAGAATGCTGGGGTAAGCCCCGCTCGGAGCTTCGATCGCTCCCCCGGAGCGATCGATGGCTTCGCCAACGCGTCTCGCCCCCAACAGAGTTTTTGATTCGGATTTTTGCACAACTTAACAAATCAACAATCACAACTTTAAAGCGTCCGGGCGACGCGGAAACCGAGAAAGCTGCCCCGGTTCGCGGGCGAGTCCCAGTTGCGGTACGCCGAGCGGAGGTACTGGGCATAGTTGCCCCAGCCGCCGCCGCGGTTCACGCGGAACGAGCAACCCTGGGTTGTGTTAGCCGATCCGTTGGTTGCGAGGCCGGAATAATTCTCGGCGTAGCAATCCTCCACCCACTCCCAAACGTTCCCGTGAACGTCATGTAAACCGAATCGGTTGGGAATTTTACCGCCGACCGGCTGGGTGCGGCTGTTGGAAATTCTGCTGAACCACGCATAAGTTCCCAGCTGGCTTTCGTCATCGCCAAAGCTCCAGCGCGTGGGTGTGCCAGCCCGGGCAGCGTATTCCCACTCCGCCTCAGACAGCAGGCGATAACGCTGGCCGGTCGTTTGACTCAGCCACCGTACATACTCCTGCGCATTGCTCCAGCTCACATTGATCACCGGACGGCGGCCTCGGCCCCAGCCTTGATCGGCCGGGCTCGGATTGGACGAGCACCCGCCGCCCGCCACGCACGCCGCCCACTCGTCAAACGTCACTTCAAACCGGCCTGCCGCGAAGGGCTGGCCGATCGTCACCCGCCGCTGAGGGCCTTCGTCGGTGTCGCGATCCAACTCGCTGTCGGGCGAGCCCATCAGGAAGGATCCGGCCTGGATCACCACCATCTCCGGGATCGCGCTTTCGGGCAAACCCTCCGCCCGGTCGCGGAAGATCGTGCCGGCAGGGGTGGAAGGGGAGATTTGCGCTTGCTGACGGCCCGCAAACAGCGAGACCACCACCCGCCGGTTCTGCGGCTCGCGCACGCCGTTTCCGGTTTGGACCATAAGGTCAGACTGGCCACGGCCGACCTGCTCGATCAATTCCGGCCGCACGCCGCGCCCGACCAGCGCCTGACTGACTGACGCAGCCATCCGCGCGCTAAATTGTTGGGCATAGGCCGCGCTGTTGACCGTGTCGGTATGGCCGATCACGACTACGCGGGTCAGCTTCTCTGGCGGGGTGCGCTTCAGCGCATCGTCAATCACCGCCATCGCCTCAGGCGTCAAAGTCGAACTGTCCCAATCAAAGAACACAATGACTTGGTCCGTCGCGCCGCGCACGTCTGGCAGACGAGGACCCGCCGTTCTGGAAATTTCGGCGCGAAGCTGCGCACAAATTGCCGGAACACGGGCCAAGAGGCGCGTGGCTTGTTCACTTCGCGCCGCAGTCGCCTGCGATGCCCATTCGTTGGCAAATGGCGCGCACTGCGGCGGATCTGAGTTCGCAACGGTCTGCGGCGGCTTCGCCAGGTCGTTGACGTTGAGGCCCGGGCAACGCTCTGCAAATGCGGCGCGCAAAGCACGCACCTTCGGCCCCTCGCCAGCACGAGAATTGGGGGCGGCGGGGTCGCTACGCTCTTGCTGAACCTGCTGCGCGAGTGACATGCACTCGGGTGTTGGCGCCTTAAGCTGCCCAACCTGCCACCCAACGGCCGGCCCTAGAGCAAGCCGTGCGTCAGCGGGCAACAGGCGTGCATTGGCGAGGCCTGCGGGCGTAACGTCCGCCTCAAGGATCGAACCGTCATCGCCAATGGCGCGGATGGTTTGGCCAGAAACCGCTATCATCCGCGCCCGGCCAGGGAGGCGCACGTCCGGTGTGGCGGGTTGGACGCCGCCCGCGCTCGCCAGCACGATCGATCCATCGCCCAGCGCCGCGATCCAGCGCCCTGGCGCATCGTCCGCAGCGGCGAAGGCCAAGACCGGCGCATTTGAACTAACTGTGATCGGCGTAAGCCCGGCAGGACCCGATACGATTTGCGCCGCTCCATTGACCTGATGCGCGTACGCCCACTGCCCGTCGGGCCCGATGGCGACCAGCGTGCGCAACCCATCCCAGAAATCGATCCAGACGCCAGGTTCGCTCTGATCCATGCTGACAATTGGGCGACGCGGAGCAGCAGGCATTGTGAATACAGAAGCCCCGCCACGGGCGTCGAACACGGCGAAACCGCCGTTGGCCTGCGCTGCGGCGACGAGCGCCGGGCCATTGGCGACCTGGCGGATGGCAAGCGAGACAACAGGCGAGCGGCTTGGCATGGCGATGATCGCCAGCGGCTCACGCGGGGCGGCGGCATCGAATGTGCGTAAGGCCCCATCCGCACTGGCCACGGCAATCAAGCGCCCGTCCGGGCTTGTAGCGATCACGCCCTCGCCTGGCGCCTCGGCTGTTTCCAGCCGGAAATGCGTGCTCTGGAACCAGCCGGCGAAGATCACGGCGGGCAGCGCCGCCGCCAGCAACACGCCCGCCGCCAACGCCGCCGGTCGCCAGGCGCCGGGCGAGCCGAACATGGATTTTTCCCGCGGCGGCGGCAGCTTCTCCGGCGCAAATCGCGCGGCGACCAAGCCAAGCGCCAAAACAAGACAAACCAGTCCGATGGAGGAGACAACGCCTTCCAAATTCACATTGGCGCTTGGGATAAACGGAGTGCCGCCGGCTATTCCCTGGACTACGCCATCCCAAGTAGAGCCTACTCGTTCGGTGGTCAGCGCGAATAAAATCGATGCGACAAGGCCGGCGCAGGCTCCTTCGACAACCGTGCTTCCAACCCGGCTTCCGAAGCCGCCCCGAATTGAAGGAAAGAAGACGCCTAGCCGATTGGCGATCCAGCGCGAAACAGGGGTCAGCAATACACCTGCCGCGAACAGCTGCAACAGGCGGGATTGCCCATCAGGACCAATGAGACCCGCAAACGCGAGCAACAGCAGCGCAACCGTGATCGCAGGCGAGACTAAGCGCTCAAGCGCAACCCGCACGCCCTCATAGCTGCGCCGCCAAGCGACGATAGCTGTCCCCAAGACACTGCCGAAGACAAGGAGGACAAGGCCTAACCACGCGCCCGTCGGCGCCGGCCCCTCCCACGGTTTTGGCACGGCGAAAAGGGCCGCTGCTGAATATGCGGTGGCGACGCCCGCGCCCAAAATCTCGATCCAGCCGAGACGAAAGCGACGCTCCTGCTCCGGGCGCGCATCTGGGCCAGTATATTCTAGATCCGTGACGTCGCCCTTGGCCAGGAAGTCCACCAGCACCTGATCTTCCATCAGAAGCTCAGGCGGAGGACCGACCACGGGTTCGTTGCGCTGGCGCTCGGCCATCTGCTCGCGGATAAGCTTGAAGCGTATCTTGTCTTCGTCGGTCTTTGGTTCCGGCAAGGTGGCTTGGCGCAGAAGATCCTGGACGAGGACACGCACTTGGCGTTCGCGCGTTGGCGTCATCGCGCCAATCAAGGCCCGGCGCAGCCAGTTAGGCATCTGGCCTTCGCGGAACCAAGGCAACAGCGCGATCGCGGCGATGCGTTCCTCGCTGTAGAGCGGGTCGTCTTTCGGGTCGCCGCCATCCAGGCGCGGCAATTGCGCGCCCAGATAGAGCGTCAAATCCCACTGGATCGCGGGATAGACTGCGAGCGCGCAAAGCCAGTCAAACCCCGGCGCATCGAGATAGGTACGCAACTGGGCGATGATCGTGCTGATCGGGCGATCATCCGGCGGGTTCGGGTAAAGCAGGTCTTCAGGATCAAGGCGCAGAATGGCCGGCAACGGCTGGGCGAGATTATCACCCGTGGGGCGCACAAGCTCCGCCTCGATCTCGCCCTCCAGGCCTAAGAGATCCGCCAGCGCTGCAAACCCCTCAGGTGTCGCGCGCCCGATCGGCATTTGCAGGGCACGCGCAAGCTGGAACTCATCCTGCGCCCATTCCGCAACCGGTAGCGGCGTCAACAGAGCGCGCCGATCCCACCGCATCAGTTTTTCCGCCGCGGGCGTTGGCTCCAAGGTGCGGACCGAAAGAAATCCTTCGCCCGTGCCCAGCACAATCAGACGATGATCGGGATACTTCGCCGACAAGCGATCGATCGACTCCGCGCGCCCGTCATCCTCCGGATCGAGAAAGGCGGGTTCGGTCTGATAGGCGAATATGCTGACGGGCAGCACCTCTTTGAGCCGCCCCGCCATCTGGCGCATACGCTCGTAATCATGATCGCCTGGCGCGCGGCGCTCGATCAGGACGAGATACTCTGGCGTATTGCGGGTTGTGGCGAACACCGGCTCGACAATCAGCCCGCCGCCGCGCAAGGACGCCTGCACAGTTTTTTCGAGATCAAGCCGATCGGTTTGCTTTGGCGTGCGCCTGGCCAGTTTGCGTGCTGCTTCGCGGAACGCATCGGCGGCGAAACCGATGGTAGAATGTGCCTTTGAGCGCAGGTCGAGCAGCAGCGGCGGAAACTCCGGCTTGCGCCGCCGCAGGAACGCTCGCTTGAACACCAATGCATTGGCGAGCCACGCGGCGCAAAGGGCCAGCGGCGTCAGCGCCGCCAAGATCAACGCCCACCAGGGCGGTGCTTTGACCTTTGGTTCGTGCCAACCAGGCGGGGCCGGCGTAAGCCACGACAAGCGCGGATCAGGCTCGATTGCCAGCGCGCGTTCAATGGCGTCGTCGAATGCCGCGAGTGGGTGGCGCCCGGTGATGGCCTGTTTGATGGCAGCGAGCGCTTCAGCCCGTTCTTCCGGAAGCGGGCCCTCCACCCCCGCATCAATGACGGCGCGCAAAGCGCGGGCGGAGTTTTCCGGAGGCGCAGCAGTGGCGGCGGCTAATTGGTACCTGGCGAACGCGCCGCCTTGTCCGGGGCGTTCGATCAGGTCGAGCGCAGTGGCCAAGGTCGCCAGCGTACGCGCGCTTTCGCCGACGCCGGAGAGGTCCAACGGGCGGCTGCGTTCGAGACCCGTCAGTTCGTGAAGGCGCTGCTCATAGCCGGCGGCGTTCCAGCCGATCGCGCTTTTCTGCGCCAAGCTTGCGGACAATTCGCTGAGGGTCGGCGCAAATATGTAAAGGGTCTTTGCGGCGATGGCATCCCGCACGCGTGTTAGGCTCCGCAAGGCCTCGGCGTCTTCTGGCGCAACCGAAACGGGCACAGTTGAGGGCGCGGGGTTGCTGATATCAGAAGGCCCGGAAGGCGGTGCCGGCTCAACCGGCGTCACGCTCGGCGGAAACAGCGA
Organism: Hyphomonadaceae bacterium; assembly: GCA_040381075.1. GTDB lineage: Bacteria > Pseudomonadota > Alphaproteobacteria > Caulobacterales > Aquidulcibacteraceae > JBEIHX01. The sequence continues at coordinate 5,101 of JBEIHX010000024.1, read as the reverse complement.
AAGCCAGAGCCAGACCAGCAGCGCGACGGCGAGAGCGCCGATCCCTGCAGTTACTCCCCATCGCCGCCAATTGATCTTCGTGCGGACGCGCTCGGCGGCGCCCGGGGCCACGCCGACAGAAACTTCTTGTGCCGAGGCCCCGCCTGCCACGCTTGCGCGCCAGCGTGGCGCCAACGCATCGAATACGCGGCCGAACGTTTCGGTTTCCTCCGGCGTGCGGGCGAGCAGCGGAGCCAATTGTGCCCGGAAATCGGCGAGCGTGTTGCGTGGTTCTGTTGGCGGCAAATCAGCCAGCAATTCCGCCAGTAACACCCCAGCCGCCAAATGCTCGCGCGGCCCGATCGGCAGCCCCGCGGCGCGCAAATGGCTCAGCAGGCCGAACGCGTAGCCGCTGTCGCCATAGCTCTCTTCCCCACCGCCATAGAGTTGGTAGCCTATTTCGGGATCAAGATCGCGGCTCTGCACCATGGTGGCGGCTCAAAGGCGCGGGGCCTAGCCCTGCCAACGGTTGGCGACGAAGTCCGTGGCTTCCTTGCGATCGTCGCTGTTTTTGATCAGCGTCGACAAGGTCTCAAGCACGATGGATTTTTGTGTCACCAACCGCTCGTTTGGCTTCACGCCGCGTTCTCTCAATATCTGCAGCCAGTTGAGCAGCTCGGCGGTGGAAGGTTCCTTCTTCAGCCTCACCAAGGCCCGTGCTTTGCGAAGGCAGTAGAACAATCCGAGCGCATCCGCGACGAGCGGATCATTCGGCCCCAGCCCCTCCAATCGCGCGGCCGCAATGTCGCGCATTTCCTCTTCCTGTGGGAAGGGGATGTCGAAATACACGCAACGCCGCAGGAACGGATCAGGCAGGCCCTTTTCCGAGTTGGAGGTCAGCACGACGATCGGGCGGAATTGCCGTGGCAAACCTTGTGCTTCGTTGTCGGCGCCGGGAGAGGCGAGATTGCCCAGTTCCGGAATGCGGAAATAGAGCCTGTCGATTTCGTTCAAAAGGTCATTGGGAAAATCCCGCGGCGCCTTGTCGATTTCATCGATCAGCACGACGGCGCGCCGCGGTCCGTGGTGAGGCACGTTTGGCGGCCATAGCGATGCAACTGCCTCAGCGCCGAACGCTTCGAGGATGGCTTGCCCCAGCGCCTGATATCGAATGAACAGGCGCGGATCGGTTGCGTCCTTCATCTTGAACGCCGTCAAGGCGTCATAGGTGTAAAACAAGTCCCGCGCCTGACTCGTGGATTTCGTTTCAAACTTCAGCACATGGCATCCCAGTTCCGCCGCCAACGCGTATGCCAGCTGCGTCTTTCCCGTGCCCGGCTCGCCCGTCAGCAAGAGCGGCATGCCGAGCACCAGCGCCACGTTGACAGCGTGGGACAAGTCCTTGTGCGGCTGATAGGCGGCCGGATCTTCCATCCGTGACCGATCGACCGGGATGATGTCGGACGCCTTCGCCGAGGTAACGCCGTTTTCGATCCCGCGCTTGAAATAGGGGTAAGCCATTGCGTTCTCCTTACGTCGGCGCTTGCGCAGCGCCGGCGCAAATGTCCTTCAGCCGGTCGAGAAAGTCTCCGTGCGTGACGCCTTGTCTTTCTGGATTGGGACCAAGAAAGCGGCGCTTGCCGAACATGGCGTCGACCAATTGCCGCGCCCCTGTCACGGAATCTGCGGGGAGGCGATCTTTCCAATCTTCAAGCCACTCTTCCGCATCGCGGCGGCGGATCGGGCCAAGGATTGGCAGGTCGCTCAATGTCGTATTCGTTTCACTGGCCCGCTTCGCAGCCTCGCCGAGTATTCGAGACAAGCGCGCATTATCGATCGGACCGCCGGAAGCCCCAGGCGGATGGTATCGCTTTCCGTCTTCCTTGTGCCAGCCGGGCTTAGCTTTGCGTAGGGGCGCGACAAGGACCGGCAGCACCCGCACCTTGACGTGCGCCCGACCCAAATCGTTCCAGTAATCAATCCAGGCCTGCACGCGCACGCCTTCATCGCGACGCCAGTCTTTGGCCTTCAGGCGATGGATGATCGCAGTGACTTCCTCGCCCGCAAGCCTTTCTGCAATGCGGTGATCTTGATCGCCGCCGCGGCACTTCAGGCGCGAGGTCAACTCCAGTCTATAAGCGTCCTGGAACGCCCTGGGTGTGCGTGCCTCTTGCGGCCAGTAGGGCGAGCGCACTTCGTGCCAGCGGGCGCCTTGTGCAGCAAGCTCCCCGCTGAGCTCCGACATGCGCTTGACGAGGTCTTCCGGCAATTCGTTTTCGGGGCCATGCAAAATGATCGGGTGCGCGCCGCCTTGATCCTCGACCGCTCGCAGCGCTGCGTTGAAGGCGTTTTCTTGTGGATGGCGGTTGGCGTAGATCGGCAGCGCGAGATCGCCGCGGCGGGCCTTCGCGGTGCGCGCATCGCCATAGGCGACCCGTTCCATGACCCGTTTGATGTCCTGGATCAGCTGCGCGATCGCCGCATGCCATCCATCATCGATTTTGTCTGTATCCGCCAAGCACTGATGTTCGCCGCCGCCCTTGTAAAGGTCTTTCGGGCGCACTTCGTCCACCACAACATTAAGGGCTTTGCCGGAGATCAGGGCGTAGTCGATCTCCCCGCGCCAAGTATCCCGATCCGCCGCCAAGGACTCTTTGCGCGCCGCTTTCGACCAGCAAACCAACATGGCGTGGCTTGCGCGCATCGCCTCTCTAAGTTGTTGGTCCCACGACCGATCATAGTGCAGCCGGACGAAATCACCGGTTGCGATATCCTTTTCAGAATAATCAGCCCGGTCTGGATTATCCAGGAAAACGCGCAAACCTGCGGCCCGCAGCGCATCGACGATCGGCCGGATGCGCGGCTTGTCTTCACTGGCGTGGCTGATGAACACAAAGCTCATGCAAACGTCCCCTTGCGTTTAGCGTTACCCAATCGTTAAAGAATTGCCAAGCGCAATGGAGGCGAGGACTTATGGCGGAAGCTGGTACAATCCCCGCTCGCCTCTTAAGGCGAGGCATCGAATGGCCGCGACTTGCCCCGAAGGGATTTCGGCTGGCGGTGTTTTGGCTACTTTCGGCGCTAACTCTTGGTTTTCTTTGTGTTTGGGGATTGGGCATCGCCGGTCGGCCAGTTGACACCGCTTTTGCTCAGGCGCCGATCCTGGTTGCTGGTCTCGAACCCGCGGCGGCCATTGTCCCGACAGAGGACGGCGGCGCCCTCTCGCTGGCATCCGGGCACACCTTGCGCATCCGCGGCCACGCCGGGCCGATCGTGGAGGCGGCGGTCATCGATGGCGGCGGCGTTCTGCTGACGACAGACGCCTACGGCGGTACCCGTCAAACGCCGCTCCCATTCCAGCCCGCCTTTGCAATGCTCGAACCGGGGGAAGCTCTCGCGCGGCTGGACGCCAACCTGCTTATGCCATTGCGCACGTGGACGGGCGCAAGCCTTCCCGCCCCACTTCAGCAAAACGCACTTTGGGCGGCCTTGGCCACTGCGCTTTTGGCGCTGATCTCATTCGCGGCGCCCCAAGCGCTGGCCTTTGCCGGGCGGCTGCGCCCGAAGCTGAGCGAAGGTCCATCCGCCGCCGCAACGCCCAAAGCGTTTCAACCCGCACGCATGCCCGGCGCGGTGTGGCGCCAGCCTATTCCTGGCCTGCCGGACAAAGCTGCGTCAGAAATGGTGACGGTCCCGCCTGGGCGCTTTCTCATGGGCGCGCCCGAGGGCGAGCAAGGCGCATCGAGCGATGAGTTCCCACAGCACGAGGTCACGATCGGGTATGCCTTCGCGCTTGGGAAAAACCCGGTCACGTTTGCTGAATGGGACGCCGCGATCGCCGCCGGCGCCAAGTTGCCCAAACCCTACGATCAAGGCTGGGGGCGCGGCGCCCGCCCGGTGATCAATGTGAGCTGGGAAGATGCTCAGGCCTATCTCGCTTGGCTGAACGACACAGTGGACCTTGCAGACCGGCCGGATGCCTATCGCCTGCCAAGCGAGGCGGAGTGGGAATATGCTTGCCGCGCGGGGTCATCAACGCGATGGAGCTTTGGCGACGATGAGCGCCGGCTCGGCGATTATGCTTGGTTCGCAGCGAACTCAGGCGCCAAAACACACCCGGTGGGCCAGAAGCTCCCAAACGGCTTTGGTCTGCACGACATGCACGGCAATGTGCACGAATGGTGCGAAGATTCCTTTCAAATTAGTTACGAGGGCGCGCCGGCCGATGGGTCTGTGTGGACAGGAGAAGAATCCTCGTCCCGCGTGATCCGCGGCGGCGGCTGGTTCAACGTTGCCCAGGGCCTCCGCTCGGCGCTCCGCATCAGGTTCGCGCCCACGTTCCGGGACGACAATCTCGGTTTCCGCGTCGCCCGGACGCTTTAAAGTTGTGATTATTGATTTGTTAAATTGTGCAAAAATCTGTTGTTGCGATTCGTTTTGGGTAGGGGAGAATCCTCGCTGAGGGATCGCCCCGGTCCCGCCGAAGGCGGGTCGATTTTGGCCGGTCGGGATAGACGTGAAGGCCTCAGGCCGACCCCACTCGCCACAGCGCCAACTTAACGCAGCCCCACCCGCAAAACATACATCGACCTTCGTCTTCGCAGGCTCCAGAGCGCGAGACGACCCGACCGACGTTGCCTGCCGCCCAATGTCCGCTTCGAGATACGGCTTGGCATACTTTTGCGCCTCGAATGCGAAAGGCGGAGTTTGGCGAAGCCTCACCGGTTCAGGCAGCGGTCACCTCTCCGCCTTAATGTCGGGTTTCAGTTTCGGCTGGCACCGGCCGCCGGATTCACGGGTCGGGGGCAGCTTTCGCCTTTTCCGGCTGCTGTCAGATCTGACATTCAAGCGTAGCTTATCAGGCAGCCCAAGATCTGCCGCTACGGCGCGGAAAACTTCTCTTCCAAACAACCGACAACAACGAAGCGGACGCCCTAGAAATCGGTGTGGCCGCCAAAAATCTCAATGTTGCCGGTCTTCAAGGCCCGTGAGCGCACCCCTGCACGCTGGTCACGTCACACCCGCAACTGGAACCCCATCGAGGCCGTAGCCTTGAACCCGGAACGCGATGTGATCGTCAAAATGTCAGCGCCGCAGGGCTCAGAGAATAAGGCTTCAGCCG
>JBEIHX010000023.1:0-59118 GCA_040381075.1 Hyphomonadaceae bacterium | reverse complement strand
CATGGAGGCCGTGTTGGGCGGCAGCAGCCTGGCGACCACCTTGGTCTTGAATGCCTGTCCGTATCGAGCCATCGCGTCTTCCCATGCTCGCCCCCAATTGCCGAAGTTCTATTGGGGCGGCAACTACTGTGACGCGGGGGGGTTTCCGGCGGGTCGCCGGCAGAAAACGCCGCCTCCTGAAACAGCGACGCTGCACGCACGCCGGGACCAGGCCGTGTCAACGCCCCGTTGGCGACACACAGACCGACCTGCCACATCGCGAAAGGACAGGCCTTCGCCAACGTCGATGACCGCGGCGATTGGGCGCCGACCTCCCCGCTGAAGGAAGACCGGCTTGGCTGCAGCACGCTCGAGCCGAGGCTCGTGCAGCCGGCGCGGGCTGACCCCGCGCCGGAATGCCGGGCAAACGTGCTCAGCCGCCGGTTTCGCTTCCCTTGCCGGCAAACCATTTGAAGCGGGACTTGAGGAAGGAGTCGCGCCGCTCTGCAGCCAGACGCTCGGCATCTGGATCGACCGGGGGCGCTGGAGCGGCGACTGTCTGCGGCTTGCCGACCTCTGCAGACAGCCCAGTCACATCCTGCAGCGGGCGAGGTTGCGAGGGGGCTTCGTCGATCTGCGCCTCGACCCGTTCCTGGGGCTCTGACCGAGAGGCCGGTGGAGGCGCCGGCTCACGCCCAGCAATCTCACCCTCCTCGGCGTCTGAAAGATCATCCTTGTCGTCGGGCTCCTCGGTGTAGCCATCGCCACCGAGCTCGTCTGCAAGCTCGAGGTCCGAACCGCCATCGACCGGTCCCTGACCATCGTCGCGCCGCCGCCGTCCACCGCGCCGTCCCCGGCGGCGGCGGCGCTTGCGCTCACCCGCGAGTTCGCCCCCGCCCTCGGGACCAGCGACGATGACGGCCTCGCTGTTGTCGCCCTCCGATGTGTCCTCAACGGTCACCATTGTTGCGGGCTCAGCGTCGCCGCGACCATTATTGCGTCCGCCGCGCCGCCGACGCCGACGACGCGCACCGTCACGCTCGCCTTCTTCGCGAACGCTCTCCGGACGCGCCTCACTGGCGGCCTCGCGCGGTTCGCGCTCGACCGGCTCGAAGGCGACGTGTTCGCCCTCTTCTTCCGCCATCGGTCGCACGCCTTCGCGCAGGAATTCGAACTGGGGCGGAATCATCTCAGAATCCGCTTCGATGCGCATGCGCACCCGCCAGCGCGTCTCAAGAGCGGCGATATGGTCGCGCTTCTCATTAAGCAAATAAAGCGCTGTCGCAGTCGGCGCGCGCACAAAGATCATTTCCGAGCGCCCGCGTCCGGCCTCCTGTTCAAGCGCGCGCATGAGTTTCAGCGCGCTCGACTCGGTCGAACGCACGCGCCCTGCCCCGCTGCAATGCGGACAAATGATCGATGACCCCTCCAGGATGCCCGTACGCCGACGCTGACGCGAGATCTCGAGAAGGCCGAACGCGGAAATCTTGCCGGTCTGCACCCGCGCCCGGTCCAGTCGCAGACATTCCTGCATGCGCTTTTCCACTGCGCGGTCGTTCTTTGCTTCCTCCATGTCGATGAAGTCGATGACGATAAGACCGGCGAGATCGCGCAGACGCATCTGCCTGCACGCCTCCTCCGCGGCTTCGAGGTTGGTGCGCAGCGCGGTCGACTCGATGGAGCGTTCGCGGGTCGAGCGCCCGGAGTTTACGTCTATGGCGACGAGCGCTTCGGTCTGATTGATCACGATCGAACCGCCCGATCGCAGCTGGACGACAGGGCTGTAGACCGTCTCGAGCTGCTCCTCGACACGATTGCGGACAAACAACGGCTCGTTGTCCTTGTACAGATGGACCTTCTTGGAGTGTGAAGGCATCAGCATCCGGACGAATTCCTTCGCCTCGCGATAGGCGTCGTCGCCCTCCACATAGACGCTCTCGACATCCTTGTCATAAAGGTCGCGCAGGGCGCGCTTGACCAGACTTCCTTCCTCATGAATGAGCTTGGGCGCAATGGATTTCAGCGTCAGCTCCCGGATATTCTCCCAGAGCCGCATCAAGTACTCATAATCCCGCTTGATCTCGGTCTTCGTGCGCTTGGCGCCTGCGGTCCGCACGATGAGGCCCATGCCCTCGGGGATCTCAAGCTCCTGCGCGATTTTCTTCAGGCGCTTGCGGTCGGCCGCATTCGTAATCTTGCGCGAAATGCCCCCGCCACGCCCTGTGTTGGGCATCAAGACGCCGTAGCGACCCGCGAGCGACAGATAGGTTGTAAGCGCCGCGCCTTTGTTGCCGCGCTCCTCCTTGACCACCTGAACCAGCATGATCTGCCGGCGCTTGATGACTTCCTGGATCTTGTAGCGGCGCTGGGCGACACGACGGCGACGATCTTCTTCAAAATCGTCATCGTCCTCTTCCTCGCCGGCCTGGGCGGCGAGGGCCGCCTCTTCCGCGAGCAGCGCCTCACGGTCGGCGGTTGGGATCTGGTAGTAATCCGGGTGAATTTCATTAAAGGCGAGGAAGCCATGGCGATTGCCGCCATACTCCACAAAGGCCGCCTGCAGTGAGGGCTCAACCCGCGTCACCTTGGCGAGGTAGATGTTCCCCCGCAGCTGCCGTCTCGATTGTGATTCGTAATCGAAATCCTCAATCCGACCGCCATCCAGCACGACCACCCGGGTTTCCTCCGGGTGGGCGGCGTCGATCAGCATTTTCTTGTCCATGTAGACAGGCTCCCGCGGCGCGCGCGGCCAGGATCCTCAGCACATAAGCGAGGGCGGCTGGCGCGCCGGCGTCTGTTGCGAAAGGGGCCAGCGCCACAGCCGCGCGGCCGCCCGCGCGCAGAGGCTGCGACGGGCGGTAAGTCAGCGCGGCATAGGGGACATGGCCCATATCGGTCTCCGATTGGAGCGCACACGCGCTCCGGCGAGGCGGCGTCAGCACGGTGCGACGTTTGTCCCGCGGCAGGCCCAGCGGCCCGGCCCGGAGGACGGCGATGGCGTGTCTGTTCCCGGAGCTGAACACCGCCCGAATTCAGGTCAACGACGAGACCTGCGACCAGGCCAAGCCCGAGCATAGACCAGGAACGAAAAAACCAGCCGCGCCCGACGAACCGCATCGACGCCAGCCGTGACTGTGCCAGAGCTTTGCGGCAAAATGCAAGCAGCCGGCGCAATGGAGGTCCGCGAAACCGGCAAACCGGGCCGGCGGGGCCGTCGAAAACCCGCCTGATCAACGTTCCGTCAAGCTTGATGGGTGTAAATACTCTGGTGCGCAAAAGGTCATGAGGGGTCCGTCCGTGGCGACGTTCGCACGCCTGTTTTCGCCATGGTCGGGACGCCGCCTTGCGCGCCTGGCGGGCGTGCTTGCGATCCTGGCTTCGGGTATGTCGACGTCTTTGCTGGCGCCAGCGCGCGCCGATCCGGACATTCGGGTCATCTCGGTCAGCATCACGCTCGATGGCGCTGCGACCGTGGCGGCCATCGAAACAGACCGGCCTGTGGTCGCAAAGGTATTCACCCTCGCCCAGCTCTCTCCGCGCGTGGTGGTTGATTTTCCCCGCGTCGCCTGGCGGCTTGCAGGAACAGCCGAACAGGGCGAAGGCCCCGGCCTCGGCGTCGTGCGACGCTACCGTTTCGCTCAGAATGCACCGGAGAAATCCCGCCTCGTATTCGACCTCGCCGCTCCCGCCAGGGTGGCGGACAGACGATCGGAGTTCAGCGGCGGCACGTGGCGCCTGGTGTTGCGGCTCGAGCCGACCGATGAGGCGAGCTTTTCCCGGGAGGCAGGCTTTCCGCCAGCGGCCGGGACGGCGCAACCGGCGGGGCCCGCGCCTGTCACAGCGCCCCAGACCGCCCCAGCGCGCCGCATCGTGGTGATCGACGCCGGCCACGGCGGCAAGGATCCCGGCGCAATCGCCGCCTCAGGCGTTGAGGAAAAATCGATTACGCTGGCGGCCGCTCAGGCGCTGGCGACCATCCTTGAGGCGCGCGGCGGGTATCAGCCGGTTCTGACCCGCAGCACGGACGTGTTCGCCCCCCTTGAGGAGCGCATCGGCAAGGCGCGCGACATCAAGGCGCACCTCTTTATCTCCCTCCACGCCGATGCGGGCGCGCGCCCCGAAGTCCAAGGGGCGTCGGTTTACACGCTGTCGGAGGCCGCCACCGGGCGGGCGCAACTGATTCGCCAGGCCGAAAACTGGATCCTTGACATCGAGGGGGCAAACCGCCCGCCCGATGTCGAAGGCGTGCTGGTGGATCTCGCCCAGCGGGAGACCAAGAACCAATCGGCCCGGCTGGCGCAGTTGATGATCCCTGAACTCGCCAAGGTGGGCCCCGTGCTGGCCAACACGCATCGGCGCGCCGGTTTCTTTGTGCTGCTCGCGCCCGATGTTCCTGCGGTAATCCTTGAAATGGGCTTCATGACCAATGAGAAGGATGCCGCACAGCTCGCGACACCGGGCCATCGCGGCGCGCTGATGCGCGCGGTCGCGGATGCGATTGACGCCTACTTTGCGCGGGACGCCGCCATCGCCATCGCTGGAAGGTGATTCTGCTTTGAGACGGCCGTCCCGCCGTCATAATCCCGCCCGACCGCCTGCTTAACGCGTCGTGTCAGCTGCGCCAGTGGAGAACTCATGAACCTGCGCCGTTGGATCCTGGCAGCCGCCGGCCTGATCGCCCTCGGCGTCTTGGGCGTGGCCATCTACATCCTGTCGGCTGCAATCGACCTGCCGGGCTATGACAAACTCAAGGAGTATCAGCCCCCTGTGACGAGCCGGGTGCATGCCGGCGACGGCGAGCTGATCGCCGAGTTCGCGCGGGAGCAGCGGGTTTTCGTGCCCTATGATGCGATACCGCCGCGCCTGGTGCAGGCCTTCGTCGCGGCTGAGGATCAGAACTTTTTCAAGCACCAGGGCATCGATCCTCGTGGTGTGGCGCGGATCGCCGTGGTCAATATGCGAAACGCGCTCACCGGACGACGCATGGAGGGCGCCTCCACGATCACCATGCAGGTCGCCGGCAACATGCTCACCGGGCGTGACCGCAGCGTCCGGCGCAAGATCCGCGAGGCGCTGACCGCCGTGCGGATCGAACAGAGCTTGAGCAAGGATCAGATCCTTGAGCTCTATCTCAACGAGATCTTTCTTGGACAGCGCGCTTACGGCGTGGCGGCTGCGTCGCTGAATTATTTCGGCAAACCGCTGGACGAGCTGACGCTCGGCGAGGCCGCCTACCTGGCGGTGCTTCCCAAGGCGCCCAATAATTATCATCCGGTGCGCAACCGCGAACGGGCCCTGGCGCGGCGCGCCTACGTCCTCGACCGCATGCAGGAGGACGGATACATCAGCGCCGCCGAGGCGGCTGCGGCCAAGGAAGAGACCCTGCGCACGGTGGATCGCCTCACCGGGTCAAAATATCTGGCGGCTGAACACTTTGTTGAAGAGGTTCGCCGGGAGCTGTCCTCGCGGTATGGCGAAAAGGAACTCATGGAGGGCGGCTACTCAGTCCGTTCCACGCTCGACACCAGGTTGCAGGAGGCAGCCCGCACGGCGCTGCGCCGCGCGCTTGATGACTACACGCGCAGGCATGGCTTTCGTGGCCCGATCGCCAGGGTCGACCTGGCTGTCTGGAAGGATGCGCTGGCGCAGGTGGCCACTGCGCCGGACATAGGCCGCTGGCGGGCGGCTGCCGTGCTTTCGGCGTCGGGGGCCAGTGTGACAATCGGATTTGCCGACGGCGCACGGGGCAGGCTTGCAGCTGGCGAGGCTGCCTGGGCGCGCACCGGCGCAGGCGCGCGCCTGGGCGGGTTGAAGCCGGGCGACGTGATCTATGTCGAAGCCGCGGGCGCGGGCGGCTTCGCGGTGCGCCAGGTCCCTGAGGCGAACGGAGCTCTTGTCGCCATGGACCCGCATACCGGGCGGGTTCTGGCCATGGTTGGCGGCTATTCGTTTCAGCAGCAGCAATTCAATCGGGCGACGCAGGCCAGGCGCCAGCCCGGCTCGTCCTTCAAATCCATTGTCTACGCCGCCGCGCTCGACCATGGCTACACGCCATCGAGCCTGATACTCGACGCACCCTTTGTGGCCCCTGCGGGACCAGGACAGGACTTCTACAAGCCGCTCAACTACTCAAAGGAATTCTACGGCCTTTCGACGCTGCGGCTGGGCCTGGAGAAGTCCCGCAACGTCATGACGGTGCGCCTGGCCCAGGAGATGGGCATGGCGCCGATCGTTGAGTACGGCAAGAAATTCGGGATCTATGACGATCTCTCGCCAGTTCTCGCGATGTCGCTCGGCGCGGGAGAAACCACCCTCATGCGCATGACGGCCGCCTACGCCGTGTTTGTAAATGGCGGCAAGAAGGTGACGCCCACGCTGATTGACCGCGTGCAGGACAGGGCCGGCAAAACGGTGTTCCGGCGCGATGAGCGTATGTGCCCTGGCTGCAAGGCCGCCTGGAATGGCCAGGCCGCGCCGGCCATAGCCGATGACCGGACCACGGTGATCGATCCGGTCACCGCCTATCAGATCGTATCGATGCTGGAGGGCGCGGTGCAGCGCGGCACGGGCCAGTCCATCCTCGCCGTGGGCAAACCCCTGGCCGGCAAGACCGGCACCACCAACGACTACAAGGACGCCTGGTTTGTTGGCTTTTCTCCCGACCTCGTGGCCGGCGTCTGGGTCGGCTATGATGAACCAAAGTCACTTGGCGAAGGCGAATCGGGCGGCCGGATCAGCGCACCCGTTTTCCGCGACTTCATGGCCAAGGCCCTGGAAGGCCAGCCACCGACGCCGTTCCGCATTCCATCCGGCGTGTCGCTTGTGAAGGTCGACTGGCGGACTGGCGGACTGCCGACGCCCCAGACCCAGCTCGCGATCATCGAAGCGTTTCGCCCCGGAACGGAGCCGAACCGGACCGTCGAGGGGGAGCGATTCTCGTTCGCCGGCGGCGACGGTGCGCCGGGGACCCCATCCTCGGAGCCGGATCCACAGAACCAGGATCTCGACGGTCTGTACTAATCCGTCCCCGCACCGCGTGATTGCCAGACGCCCTGGCCTGGGCTAACCCACGCGGCCGTGGCTGGCGCCGTCCTGAGCGGCGCACGGGCGCTGACCGGGCAGCAATGCCCGGACTGGGGTGCAGGGATCAGGCTGGCGGAGTTGGGGCTGGCGGAGTTGGGGCTGGCGGCGTCGGAGCTGGCGGACGCGAAGCTGGTCAACGTTGGGCTGGCGAAGATCGCTTAAGGCGCTCATCGGCGATCAGCCCCGGGCGAGCCATGAATTGGCCGGAACAAGGCAAGGACAAGGACATGCGCGCGGAACTTGAAGCCATGGCGGCAGACGTCGCCCAGTCGGTCGCCCTCCTGCGGAGGCGTCTTTGACTGGGATCAGGCGCTGCGCAAACTCGACGAACTGAACGCTCGCGCCGAGGACCCCAGCCTTTGGAATGATCCAGGTTTCGCCCAGAGCGTCATGCGCGAGCGCACCCAGCTCGCCGGCAAGGTTGAGGCGATCCGCGACATAGAGCGTGAGTTGGCCGAGACCCTTGATCTGGTCGAACTCGCCGAAGCCGAGGGCGAGGAAAGCCTGATCGACGCCGCCGAGGTGACAATGCACGCGCTGAAGTCCCGCGCAGCTCAGGCCGAGCTGGAGGCGCTGCTGTCGGGCGAGGCCGACGGCAATGATTGCTATCTTGAAATCAACGCAGGCGCCGGGGGCACCGAGGCGCAGGACTGGGCCTCCATGCTGCGGCGCATGTACGCGCGCTGGGCGCAACGGCGCGGCTTCAAGGTGGAGGAGATTGAAGAAAGTCCCGGTGAAGAAGCCGGCATCAAGTCCTCGACCCTCCTGATCCGTGGACCCAATGCTTATGGATGGCTCAAGACCGAAGCCGGCGTCCACCGTCTCGTGCGGATCTCGCCCTACGATTCCAACGCCCGGCGGCACACAAGCTTTGCATCGGCCTGGGTATACCCGGTCATCGATGACAAGATCGAAATAGAAATCAACGACAAGGACGTGCGCGTCGACACCTACCGCTCGTCCGGCGCAGGCGGTCAGCACGTCAACAAGACAGACTCCGCGGTGCGTTTGACACATATCCCAACGGGGATCGTGGTCGCGAGCCAGCAGGAGCGCAGCCAGCACAAGAACCGTGATATCGCCTGGAACATGCTGCGGGCGCGGCTCTACGAGTTGGAGCTGCAGAAGCGCGAAGCCGCCGCCCAGGCGGTGGAGGATTCCAAGACCGAAATCGGTTGGGGGCGCCAGATCCGCTCCTACGTGCTGCAGCCCTACCAACTGGTCAAAGATCTGCGTACGGATGTTGAGACATCCGATACGCAGGGTGTGCTGGATGGCGACCTTGACGCGTTCATGGCCGCCTCGCTCGCCGCCAGGATCGGGGATCAGACAGCAACCGGGTGATCCCGGTTTGGCTGATGCGCGGCGAGCTGTTGCAACGCATGTCTGCACGAAGGTCCCGCAGGTCTCACAGGTGGGTCCATCCGCGCGAGGTCAGATCAATCCGCGTCCCGTCCGGAGCCCCGGCGATCACCGCTCCTGGCGGACCGGCAAGGCAGCGCCCGATTACGCACGCAGGCGCGCCGGCCGCACGGGCCGCCTCGTGGATGGCGGCTTCGGCCTGCGGCGCGGCTGTAAACAGGATTTCGTAATCATCGCCGAAGCCGGCGAGGCGTACCCGCGCCGCCAGGGCGTCGCCCGACGCCTCGGCCCAGGCGGCGGCGGCGCCAGACAACGGAATGGCCGCAGCGTCGATGGCGAGGGCAAGCCCGGAGGTCGCCGCGATGTGGCCAGCATCGGCCCATAAGCCGTCAGACACATCGATCGCGGCATGTGCAAGGCGCGCCACGGCGTCGGCCCATCCGATGCGGGGCTCGGGCGTGCGATAGCGTGCAATGAGGGCCGAAGGCTCGCCAACTGTTTCCAGTCCCTCAAGGATGCGCAATCCAAGGCCGGCGTCGCCGATCGATCCGGTGACGCAGACGATGTCGCCGACACGCGCGGTGCGCCGCAGAACGGGGCCGCGCGGACCTGGACGCCCGAACAGAACCAAACTGGCCGTCAACGGACCATCGATCGATGTTGTATCACCGCCGATCAACGTCGCGCCGTAGTGCTGCAGATCATGACCGAGCGCCAGCGCGAAACCTTCAAGGTCAGTGCGTGCTCGCCCACGCGGCCAGGTCAAAGCGAGCAGCGCAGCCTCGGGGTGACCGCCCTTGGCGACGATGTCTGACACATTCACGCGAACGAGCTTCTGCGCCACGCTGTGGATTGGATCATCGCAGCGGAAGTGTATGCCCTCCACGATTGTGTCAATCGTCACCATACGGTCGGCGCCGAGGAGCGCCACATCGTCGGTAAGGCCGAGCGAAGCATCCGGCAAGGCGGCTGCGAATGGCGCGAACAGGCGGGCTATCAGCGCGAATTCGTCTTCGCGCACTGACATCCGGCTCACCCGCCGGGAAGCGGCTTGCGCAAGTCCGCCGCTGCTTTATCCAGCGTCGCATTGACGAAGCCGGGCTCTGGTCCGTCGAAGAACGCGTGTGCGAGATCCATGAACTCACTGATGACCACAGGCGTGGGCGTTCCCGGGCGCGCGAGGAGTTCTGCGCACGCAGCTCGCAGGATCGCGCGCGCGATCGAATCAATGCGTTCAAGCCGCCAGCCCTGAGCGAGATGACGCGCGACAGTCTGATCGATCAGGCCCTGGCGATCGACCGCCTCATTGACCAGGGTGCGGAACAGATCGAGATCCGCGTCGTCAGCTGGGTCTCCGTTTTCGTCCAGGCCCAGTCGCCGGTCACGAAACTCCTGCATGACCTGAACCGCGGACGCGCCGGTGAGTTCCATCTGGTAGAGCGCCTGCACGCTCGCCAGACGCGCGGCGCGAAGGGCGTCAAGCCGACGCTGCTTGCGCGGGCGGGGTTGAAGCCCTGGGCGGCTCACCTCTGACGTCCCGCGAAGCGGCTTTTCAGCGCCGCCATGGCAAGGCAAGCGCGCATTGCGTCGCCGCCCTTGTCCTTCTGCTGTGGATCCGCCCGCACGACCGCCTGCTCCCAGGTCTCGGTGGTCAGGATGCCGTAGCCGATGGCGAGTTTGCGCCCAAGCGCGAGGTCCATGAGCCCGCGCGCGCTTTCGGCGCAGACGTAATCGTAATGTGTGGTCTCGCCGCGGATGACGCAGCCCAGCGCCACATAGCCGTCATAGGTCTTCGCCCAGGCGGCGCCCTCGGCGGCATAGAGGATGGCGGCAGGAATTTCGAAGGCCCCGGGAACCTCGACCACATCACAGACCCCGCCCGCCGCCTCGAGCGCCCGCTTCGCGCCGGCCACAAGCATGTCGGAAATCTCGGTGTAAAAGCGGCCGGTGACGATCAGGATCTGCTGCGGTTCACTGCTCATCGCTCGTCCTCCACGTCGATCGAACGGCGGTCTTCCACCATCAGACCGTAGCCATCCAGGCCGACAATCTTTTGCGGCGTATTCGTCAACAAAATCATCCGCCGCACCCCGAGATCCCGCAGGATCTGCGCCCCGATGCCGTATTCGCGCAAGGCCTTGACCTGGCGTTCGTCATCCTGGGTTTCGCCGGCGAAATGGCGGCTGAGCGCGTTTGGATCGGTTTCGCGCACAAACACGATCACCCCCCCGGCCGAACTCTCTGCGATCGCCCGCATCGCTGCGCCGGCGAGGCCGGCGCGCGGACCGCGCTCGCCCAGGACGTCGGTCGCAAACTCTACCTTGTGCATGCGCACCAGGGTTGCGCGTTCCGCATCGATGCGCCCGCGCACCAGGGCTACGTGCTCGGAGCCATCGAGCACATTGCGATAGACCACGAGACGAAAACCGGAGCCGTAGACCGTGTCGATGCGGGTCTCCACGCGGCGCTCCACGAGGCGGTCATGTTTGCGCCGGTAGGCGATCAGGTCGGCGATCGTGCCGATCTTGAGACCATGCACAGCGGCGAAATCCACCAGATCGGGCATGCGCGCCATCGAGCCGTCGTCATTCATGATTTCGCAGATCACGCCGGCCGGATACAGGCCGGCCATGCGCGAGATGTCCACCGCCGCCTCGGTGTGACCAGCGCGCACGAGCACACCGCCTTCCTTGGCGACGAGCGGAAATACGTGTCCGGGGCTGACGATGTCCTGCGGCCCCTTGGTTTCATCGATAGCGACTGAGATTGTGTGGGCGCGATCATGGGCTGATATGCCTGTCGATACGCCCTCGCGCGCCTCGATCGACACGGTGAAGGCTGTCTGATGCGCCGTCTCATTGCGGCTGGTCATCATCTGGAGCCTGAGCCTGCGGGCCCGCTCGCCGGTCATGGCCAGGCAGATGAGGCCGCGCCCGTGCTTGGCCATGAAGTTTACCTGGGCGGGTGTTGCAAACTGCGCCGGAATCACGAGGTCGCCTTCATTCTCCCGGTCCTCGGCGTCCGCGAGCACATACATGCGCCCGTTGCGCGCTTCTTCGATGATCTCCTCGATTGGCGAGATCGGGCTGTCGGGGCTGCGGGCAGGGCTCATGACGCTGTTTCCAGAAAGCGGGCGACATAGCGCGCCAGCATATCGATCTCGAGATTGACCCTGTCGCCCGGACGCAGGCCGCCGAGCGTGGTCGCTGTCCAGGTATGGGCGATGATATTCACGTCGAACCGATCCTCGCTCACCCCATTGACCGTCAGCGAGACGCCATCGACCGCGACGGAGCCCTTGCGGGCGATGAAGCGGTGCAATGGTGCGGGCGCGCGAAACACCAGTCGGTGGGAGCCACTGTCCGGTGTTGCAGCGATCAGTTCGCCGATCCCGTCGACATGGCCGGATACGACATGTCCGCCCATCTCATCGCCCAGGCGCGCGGCGCGCTCCAGGTTGATCCGATCGCCCTCCCGCCACCTCGCCATCGTCGTGCAGGCGAGCGTCTCGGCGGAGGCTTCCACAGCGTACCATGACCCAGCGTCCAGCGCCCCCATTTCAACGACGGTCAGACATACGCCGGAATGGGCGATTGAGGCCCCGAGCGCGATGCTTGCCGCTTCAAAGCCCGCCTCTACTTCAAGTCGCAGGTCGGCGCCCGCACTGCGTGTGAGGCGGCGGATGCGGCCAATATCGGTGATGATGCCGGTGAACATTCAGATCCTTTGGTAGCTCTCATGCAGGTCTGGGCCGAGTGCGCGCACGCTCTCCCGCCTGAAACCGGGCGCATCGTCCAGCCTTGTCAGGCCCAACGGCGCGATGGCGGAAATCCCATCACCGCCAAGCAGGAGCGGCGCCCTGAACCACTCGAGGCGGTCCACAAGTCCAGCCCGAACGAGGCTGGCTGCAATCTGCCCGCCGCCCTCGACATAGATCGACGCAACTCCGCGCCCAGCAAGCAGCATGAGCGCGGCTGCGAGATCCAGTCCGGCTTCATCGCAAGGACAGTCCAGGATCTCCGCTCCAGCCTCGACAAGGGCGCTGCGACGCTCCTGTGCGCGCCCCTCGCCCGCCACCAGGATGACCGGCCCGCCGGACGTGCAGAACAACCGCGCGGCCGGCGGCACGCGCAGGCGGCGGTCGAAGATCACCCGCACAGGCTGGCGCTCGACGGGCGGCTCGGTCCGCGCGGTGAGTTGCGGATCGTCGGCAAGCGCGGTGCCCACCCCCACGGCTATGGCGTCGTGCGCGGCGCGCAGTTTGTGTCCGGCCGCGCGTGCCAGCGCACCGGTTATCCAACGGCTCTCCCCTGACGCAGTCGCAATGCGCCCGTCAAGCGATGTGGCGAGCTTGAGCGTGACGCTGGGGCGCATCATCGCGCTTTGGCGGGGCCGCCAGCCTCCTCCCCGAGGCGCGTGTCGCTCAGGAACCGTTCAAAGTCGCTCGGATTGGTGAAGTCATAGTAGACTGAAGCGTAGCGCACGAACGCCACCTTATCGAGACTTGCGAGCGCATCGGTCACGAGTTCGCCGATCTTGGCTGAGGGAATATCACCCTCGCCCATGGTTTCCAACTGCCGCACCAATCCCGACACGAACTGATCGATCTGATCCTCTGTAACAGGACGTTTACGCAACGCGATGCGCAATGATCGCAGCAACTTGTCCCGCTCAAACGGCTCGCGCTCCCCGGATTTCTTGACAACCATCATGTCGCGCAGCTGCACGCGTTCGAAGGTTGTGAAGCGGCCGCCGCAGGCCGGGCACTGGCGCCGGCGGCGGATTGAGGAACCGTCTTCAGCCGGCCGGCTGTCTTTCACCTGGGTGTCGAGGTGTCCGCAATATGGGCAGCGCATGAGGGAAACGCTCTAGCGAGGATAGATCGGAAAGCGGTCAGTAAGGATGGCGATCCGCGCGCGTGCGTCGGCCTCAGCGCGTGCGTCGCCGTCCGGGTTCGTCCGGAGCGCGTCGAGCACATCAATCATGCAACCGGCGACCGCCTGGAACTCGGCCACGCCGAAGCCGCGGGTGGTGGCGGCCGGCGTGCCGACACGGATGCCGGATGTCTGGGTCGGGGGCAGCGGGTCGAACGGGACGCCGTTCTTGTTGCAGGTCATGTGCGCACGTTCCAGGGCAGCCTCCGCAGCCTTGCCGGTGAGCCCCTTCGCGCGCAGGTCCACGAGCGCAAGATGACTGTCAGTGCCGCCGGAGACGATGGCGAGTCCACCCTGGCGAAGCGCCTCGGCGAAGGCTTTGGCGTTGTCGACGACGCTGCGGGCGTAGAGTTTGAAATCAGGCTCCAGGGCTTCCTTGAAGGCTGTCGCCTTTGCCGCGATCACATGCATCAGGGGACCGCCTTGCAGCCCTGGGAACACTGCAGAATTGAACTTTTTCGCGAGGTCCGCGTCGTTGGTGAGGATCATGCCGCCGCGCGGACCGCGCAGCGTCTTGTGGGTGGTGGTGGTGGCGACATGGGCGTGCGGGAACGGGCTTGGATAGACGCCGCCCGCCACGAGACCTGCGAAGTGCGCCATGTCGACCATGAAATACGCCCCGACGTGATCGGCGATGGCGCGGAAACGGGCGAAATCGATCACACGGCTGTAGGCGCTGCCCCCAGCGATGATCACCTTTGGCTTCACCGCCTCGGCCGTCAGCGCCAGCGCTTCATAGTCGATGCGCCCGTCGTCCGCCCGAACCCCGTAATGGGCGGCTTTGAACCACTTGCCCGACTGGTTGGCGACGCCGCCATGGGTGAGGTGACCGCCGGCGGCGAGGTCCATGCCGAGAAAGGCGTCGCCCGGTTTCATCAGCGCCATGAACACGGCCTGGTTCGCCTGACTGCCTGAATGCGGCTGAACATTTGCGAAGGCGCACCCGAACAGCCTTGTCGCGCGTTCGATTGCAAGGTTCTCGGCCGTATCGACATGGGCGCAGCCGCCATAATACCGACGGCCGGGATAGCCTTCAGCATACTTGTTCGTCAGGATCGACCCCTGCGCCTCCAGAACTGCGCGCGAGACGATGTTCTCGCTGGCGATCAGCTCCACATGCGCCTGCTGGCGGGAAAACTCAGCCGCGATGGCCGCCGCCAGCTCCGGATCGCGCGCAGCGAGGTCGGCGCTGAAGAACGAATCGAGGCGTGCTGACTGCGAAACCTGGGACATGACGGGCCTTCCTGTCCGGCGGGACGAGCTATCATCGCGGACGGGGATAGTGGAGCGGGGACCGGCGCGCAACCGCAGGCCATTGTAAATTCACCCGCCGGCGCGACCTTCCCAGGCCTGTGGAAGACTTCATGCGAGACTCAAACGTCGCTTATCGGGCGCGCTTGCGTGTCCCCATCAATTACAATAGGTTTCCAAAACGAAAAGCAGTGGTGTTCAGCCGAGTTGTCCCGCAGGGATGCACAGACTGGCGTCGAGTCTGGATAAGGTCTGGCGAGGTCAGCGCCTGCATTGTTGTTTATCTATGGCAAGTCCTGTGAGTAGCCGAATGAAATCCGAATCCGCCAGCGCAGTTCTTGAGGCCGATGAAATCCTGCGGATGACCGCCGACATTGTGGCGTCCTATGTCAGCAACAACACCGTGGCGACAGAGAACCTCGGCGAACTGATCCGGTCTGTGCACGCGGCCATCTCGGCGGTGGCCTCGGGCCAGGAAGAACGGCCTTCTGAGAAACTCAAACCCGCCGTTCCAATCAACCGCTCCTACACGGATGATTACATCATCTGCCTGGAGGACGGCAAAAAGCTGAAGATGTTGAAGCGCTATCTTCGTTCCACCTACGCCATGAGTCCGGAAGATTACCGAAAGCGCTGGGGCTTGGGCGCAGATTATCCCATGGTCGCCCCCGCGTACGCCCGCCGTCGGTCGGAATTTGCAAAAGAGATCGGACTTGGGCGGGGCGTGCGACGCAAATAGACCCCTCAGACGACCACCCCGCCGCGTGACTCAGGGCTGGACCGTGCCTCGCGACTGCGCATCAGTTTGTGCAGCTTGGCGAGCGCCAGGCGCTCCAGATCGCTCCAGGCCGCACAGGTTGGGCCGAAGGCGACGCCTTCAAGCCCGGTCTCGCCGCAGACAGCCGCCACCTGGCGCAGGCCAGGCGCAACGCGACGCTCGAGAATGATATCATGCATGGCGCACCCGATCCGGCGTCATTGTCGCGCCGACCGGTAGACAAGTCGTTACCTGCTGCAGACCTACAGGCGGAAACGCACGTGGTCAGCCCAGAAACGCGAGAGACGGCCCAGGGTCCTGTTCATGAGGCGCAGGTCTTCCGCGCATACTGCCCCAGCGGGTTCAAGCGTCGTTGCGTGACGCGCCATCAGCGCGCCGACACGGGCGCGGATCTCCTCGCCTTCGGCCGTCAGCTTCACGCGGACAGCGCGACGATCGTGCGCGCAGCGCTCCTGCAGGATGAAGCCTGCCTCAGCGAGTTTTTTCAGATTGTAGGATGCGGTTGCGCTCGACAGCTGGCCGAGCGCACGCAGTTCGCCGACCGTCGACTCGCCCGTCCCGATGTTGAACAGCATGAGCGCCTGTGCGCCCGTCAGACCGGTGTCGCCCGACCGGTCGAGATCGTCCTTCAATGTCTCAAGCAATGTGCGATGAGCGCGCTCCAGCAACGCCCAGCTCTTCACGTATTCCTGCGCCAGCGAGACGCCGTTGTCATTCGCCTCAGCCGCGCGCGCGCGCTCCAGCCCAACCATCGCCGCCACCAGTATCTCGCCAGCCCCGTGTCAACCGGAGCTTGGCGTCTTTTGTTGGCGTGACCCTAGCGCAGAGCGACTAAGTTCGCGTTAAGGCGAATGGTTAGCGGGGTTTCATGCCCTTGAGCATCTCAATGATGCCAGAGAAGTCCATCTGCGCAGCGCCCTGGGCGGCATACATCTGGTAGAGCGCCTGCGCCTGGGCGCCGAGAGGCGTGGCGGCGTCGGTCTGCGCGGCCGCCGCCTGGGCGAGTTTCAGGTCTTTCAGCATCATCGCGGCGGTGAAACCTGGCTGATAGCCGCGATTGGCCGGCGACGCTGGAACCGGTCCCGGCACCGGGCAATAGGAGGTCATGGACCAGCTCTGACCTGAGGCCTTTGAGGCGATGTCAAAAAACCGCTGCAGATCGAGGCCGAGCTTCTCGGCGAGCGCAAAGGCTTCGCAGGTGCCGATCATCGTGATGCCGAGCAGCATGTTGTTGCAGATCTTGGCGGCCTGGCCGGCGCCGCTGTCGCCAGCGTGGATCACGGCCTTGCCCATGGCGGCAAGCACCGGCTCGGCGCGGGCGAAAGTCTGCGCCGAGCCGCCCACCATGAAGGTCAGGGACCCAGCGGCCGCTGCGGCCACGCCGCCCGACACCGGCGCATCGGCCATCTCGAAACCCGCTGCAGCGGCGTTCTCGGCGACGGCGCGCGCGCTCGCCACATCGATCGTCGAACAGTCGATGAACAGCGCGCCCTGGCTGGCGACCGGCAGGATCGAGCCGGCATACACTTCGCGCACCTGGGGCCCGGCCGGCAGCATGGTGATGACGACCTCAGCTGCCGCCACGGCGTCGCCAATGCTGACGGCCGGCGTTACGCCTGCTTCGCGCGCGCGCGTCAAGGCGTCAGGCGAGAGATCGAACCCGGCGACGGCATGCCCTGCCTTGACGAGATTGGCCGCCATGCCAGCTCCCATATTGCCGAGACCGATGAATGCGACGCGCGTCATGGCGTGACCTCCGGGGAGACGGTGATTGGAGTGTTTGGCGCACTGAGGCCGGGCAGCGGCGTCCATTCCTCATCAGCCGGCAATGGCGCGAAGATGGCGTCCAGCATGGCGTCGGTGACGCCGGCCAGATCTGGCGGATTCCAGACGGGCTTATTGTCCTTGTCCACGATCACTGCGCGCACCCCTTCACGGAAGTCATGGCGCGCTACCACGCGCGCTCCGATCCGATACTCTGTGATCATGTTATCCGCGAAACTGCGGGCCTTCGCTCCGAGCCGAAGCTGGCGCAGCGCCACTTTCAGTGTCTGCGGCGACTTTGTCCGCAAGGCAGCGAGCTGCTCCTGCGCCCAGGGGTTCCCGGTCGCCCCAGCCAGGGCCGCGAAGATCTCCTCAACGGTGTCAAAGCCAAAGAACGCCTTAAGCCCTCCCGGCTGCGGCGTGAACCGCGCGCCATCGGCTTCACACAGGGCGTCGAGCCCCGAGCGCAGGGTGTTGACCGGCTCGTGGGTCAGCGCGGCGCCGGCGATCTGGGCGCGCACGTTCGACAGCAGCTCCTCCGGCATGTAGTGGGTCGCCACACCGGCGCCGACGCACTCCCGGCCTTTCAATCGGGCGCCGGTGAGCGCGAGCCAGGTCCCAAGCTCTGGTTCCGGCAGGCGGGGAAGAAACCATCCGCCGCCAACATCGGGAAACAGGCCGATGCCGGTCTCCGGCATGGCGAATGTCGTCCTGTCCGTGGCGATCCGAAACATGGCGTGAACGCTGACCCCGACCCCGCCGCCCATTGTCACGCCGTTCATCAGCGCAACCACCGGTTTGGGATAGACATGCAGGAGATGGTTCAGGCGGTATTCGGTGTGAAAGAAAACCCGAGCTGCGGTTCCGTCGCCGGCCCCGCTTTCCGCCAGCATGCGAATGTCGCCGCCGGCGCAGAAGCCGCGCGTGCCTGGCGCATGATCGATCAGCACAACGCGCACCACCGGATCCGTGCGCCAGGCCATCAGCGCCTCGGTCATGGCTGCGCACATGGCGGTGGTGAGCGCGTGCAGAGCCTGCGGCCGGTTGAGGCTGATGTGGCCAACCGCGCCGTCAATCCGGCAGATCACCTCGTCATTCACCGCCTGTCCCTCCCTGCCTTCCCTGCGACAGCCTGCCCTGCGACAGCCTGCCCTGCGACAGCCTGCTGGGCGGGGCGCCTTGAAACCGAAGCCACTGGGCGCCCTCGCCGGCCCGTGTAGCAGGGCCGCCTTGCGAGGCGCCAGAGGCAGCGCCCCGGTCAGGCGCGCGCCGCGACCGCCTCGGCGGGAAAATCGGCGAAGACCCCATCGACGCCCAGGGCGAAAAATGCGCGCAGCTCGGCGGCCGCATCGCCCTTCTGGCGCATATGATCGGGGACCGTCGGATCCCCGCGACGCAATTCTCGCGGCAGGAAGAAATTTTCGCTGCGAAACGTCCAGGCGTGCACTTTGAGACCAAAGCGATGGGCGCGCCGCACCAGATCGCTGGCAGCCAACGACCGGCCATCCGGGCCGCGCGGCAGGATAAGACCCTTCGCCGGCCCAATGCCGGCCGCATAGCCGGCGATTTCCTCCAGGCCGCGATCCTCGATCATGGCGCGGTAGGATACCCCCTGGTGCGCGGTGTCGACTGGCCCGCTGGTTTCGCCGACCAACTGGATGAGCGGGGTGCGCACTGAGAGCGCAAGGCGCTTCAGGTTCTGCGTCTCGAACGACTGGATGAAACAGGGAGCCGTCGGGACATCCAGCCGGCGCCGCCGCAGGGCCGCGATCAGAGGCTCATCGAAAGACAACCCGATGCTCTCAAAATAGCCAGGATGCTTCGTTTCCGGATAGACCCCGATGATGCGCCCCACCCGGCCCCCCGCAGCTGCAGCCAGGTCGCACACCTCGTCAAAGGTCGGTATGGACTCCTGACCGTCGAACGCCGTGTTGGCCGGGCGCAGCGCTGGCAGACGTTCGCGGCAACGCAGGCTCTTCAGCTCGTCCAGGGTGAAGTCTTCCGTAAACCACCCTTCAACGCGGACGCCGTCGATCAGCTTTTGCGTCCGGCGCGACGCGAAGTGTGGCCGGCTGGCCACGTCAGTCGTGCCAGATATCTCGTTTTCATGACGGCAGACCAGTGCGCCGTCGCGCGTCACCACAAGATCGGGCTCAATGAAATCGGCGCCCTGGCCGATGGCGCGCTCATAGGCGCCCAAGGTGTGCTCAGGCCGCTCTCCAGAAGCGCCGCGATGGGCGATGACAAGGGGGCGCGCTGCAGCCGCCTCAGGCGCTCCGGCGCATCCGCCGAGCGCCGCCAGCCCACACACCACGCTGCGTCGCGTTGGCGTGGAAGCGCTCTGTGCTGACGCCGCATGACGGCTTTCGGCCAGGGCCCTCTCCCCAGAGGTCAGATCATTTCCCATGCCTGAGCCTGGGCCCTTTCAAGCCGACTGCCTAAGGGTAAGAGGCGCGCCGGCGGGTGAGGCGCACATCGCCCGGGCCCTGCCTGGACCTCGCCTGGGCTCGCCGGGGTTGGACGCCAGCGCTCACCCGCCCTTCGCAAGTTCGCGGGCGATGATCACCCGCATGATCTCATTCGCGCCCTCAAGGATCTGATTGACGCGCACATCGCGCACGATGCGCTCCACCTCGTAATCCTTGAGGTAGCCGTAGCCTCCATGGATCTGCAGCGCCTCATTGGCGACCCGAAAACCGACATCCGTAACGAACCGCTTGGCCATTGCGCAATGCATGGTGGCGTCGGGGGCCTTGGCGTCCAGCTTGGCCGCCGCCTGGTACAGAAAAATGCGCGCTGCCTCGAGTTCAGTCGCCATATCGGCGATCTTGAACTGGGTCGCCTGGAAATCTGCAATCGCTTTGCCGAATTGCCGCCGCTCGCGTGCATAGCCCCAAGCGCGGTCAAAAGCATCGCTGGCCCCGCCGAGGGATGCAGCGGCGATGTTGAGCCGCCCTCCGTCCAGTCCCATCATCGCGATCTTGAAACCGAACCCCTCCGGCCCCAGACGATTGGCGACCGGGACACGGCAGTCCTCGAAGATCACTTGTGCAGTGGGTTGTGCGTTCCAACCCATTTTGCGCTCGTTCTTGCCGAACGCCAGGCCGGGCGTCGTCTTCTCAACGACCAGGGTGGAGACGCCCCCCGGCCCCTCGCCGCCCGTGCGCACCATGCACACATAGAGATCGGAGGCCCCGCCCCCGGATATGAAGGCTTTGGTTCCGTTGAGCACATAGTGATCGCCGTCGCGGCGCGCCGAAGCGCGCAGGGCCGCCGCGTCCGAACCAGACCCGGGCTCGGTAAGGCAATAGGATGCGATCAGGTCCATGGTCGTCAACCGAGGCAGCCAGCGGCGACGCTGCGTCGCGTCGCCGAAACTGTCGATCATCCAACTCGCCATATTGTGGATTGAAATGAACGCCGCCGTGGTGACGCAGCCGCGCGCCAGCTCCTCAAAGATCATGGCCGCGTCGAGCCGCTTCAGGCCCGCCCCGCCGACGTCCTCCCGCACATAGATGCCGGCGAACCCGAGGGCTGCGGCGGCGCGCAGGGCTTCGAGCGGGAAATGGCTGGCCTCATCCCAGTGCGCTGCATGCGGGCGCAACTGTTCCTGTGCAAAGGCGCGCGCTGTCTCGCGAATGAGCTGCTGTTCCTCGCTGAGCGTGAAGTCCACAGAAGAAGCCCTCCCCTTTGGTTGGGGGCTTGGCGCCGGGCGGGGAAGGTGTCAACTCAGACGATCGCGACTTGTCCTGCGGCGTCTGCGCGCCGATCGCGCCCGCCCCGCCTGACCGCCAGCCGCCTGACCGCCAGCCGCCTGACCGCCAGCCGCCTGACCGCCAGCCGCCTGACCGCCAGCCGCCTGACGCCTACGCCAGGCGGATGTCAGGAAGGAACGATGCGCCAAACGTCAGGGGGGCGGCGGGCCGGCGCGCGCGAGGCTCATCGACCTGGACGCCGGCGCGACGGTGCGCCCGGGGCGGCAGGGTCTCTGGCGGGGCGTACGCGGGCTTCGAGCACGGCGCTTCGAGCACGGGGTCTCGATCCCGGGGTCTCGATCCCGGGGCCTGGGTCCCCGCGTTCGGATCCCAGCCAACGGGTCAGGGCTGGGGGTTAGGGCTGGGGGGGCAGGGCTGAGACGGCCAAGCTGACGGCGCGACTGCGTCGGCGGTTCGCCTGCGGCGGGCCGGGCGCCCGGCGCAGGCGCTGCGCATGGCCATACGGGCGGCGAGCGACGTAAGACCGCATTGGCCTGACGCGACGGTCGCCGGAAGCTGGCGGCGATATCCCCATCCCCGGCGTTTCGACGCGATCTGACCCAAGGAACCCGAGTTCATGACCATTGCCCCCGCCGCCGCTTACCCGGCGACCCGTTTGCGCCGCCTGCGACAGGCCGACTGGACGCGCCGTCTCGTGCGCGAAACCGCAATCGGACCCAGCGATCTTGTCTGGTCGCTCATCATTCATGACGGCGCTGCGCCGCGCATCCCCGTGACCGCAATGCCGGGAGTGGACCGGCTCAACCGGGATGAGGCTGTCAAGGCTGCGCTTGAAGCAAGACGCCTTGGAATTCCTGCGATCGCCCTGTTCCCGTTTATTGATCCTGCTCGCAAGGACGCCATCGGATCACAGGCAACCGACCCCAACGGCCTCGTGCCTGAGGTAGTGCGTGCGATCAAGGCGGCCGCCCCTGACATAGGCGTCATGTGCGATGTCGCCCTTGATCCGTTTACGGATCATGGGCATGATGGCCTGCTCAACGGCGCCGTGATCGACAATGATGCAACGGTCGAGCGTCTTACGGAGCAGGCGCTGATCCAGGTCGCTGCAGGCTGCGACGTGATTGCGCCGTCAGACATGATGGACGGGCGCATCGGCGCCATTCGATCAGCCCTTGAAAGGGCTGGCCATCATGATGCTTTGATCCTCAGCTACGCTGCCAAGTACGCCTCCGCCTTCTATGGCCCCTACCGTGAGGCGATCGGCTCGGCGACGGCGCTGAAGGGCGACAAAAAGACGTATCAGATGGACCCGGGAAACAGCGACGAGGCGCTTCGCGAAGTCGCCCTCGACATCGCCGAGGGGGCGGACATGATCATGGTGAAGCCGGCGCTGGCTTATCTCGACATCATACAGCGGCTGCACGAAGAATTCCGCATGCCGACATTCGCCTTTCAGGTCTCAGGCGAGTATGCGATGATCATGGCCGCCGCACAGAACGGGTGGATAGATGCAGATCGCGCCATCCTGGAAACGCTGACTGCATTCAAGCGGGCGGGTTGTGCGGGCGTCGTGACGTATTTCGCCCCCCGTGCGGCGCAACTTATGGGCGGATGACATTGATCACCGAACGGACGCAGTGGTGCTGGCAGGCGCGCATGGCGGCGGCTGGCTCGCCGCGCGGCTGAGACGCCGCCCTGTCCACTGGCCAACCGGCCTGCCTGAATGTCTGGCGCAAATGTGTGGCCAACACCGCACGCCCGCCGGGTTGGCTCGCGGACTTGGCTCGCAGCATTTGGTTCCAGGACTGGCCCACAAGACTGGCCCACAAGACTGGTCACGCAAACGGAACCGGATGACTGATCGTCGCCGCGAGCCTGGCTGTATCAAAACCGGGCTGCACAACCGCGACCGATGGCCATGGCGGCGCTGCGGGTCCGTGCGGTCGGCCAAACTGATCCTGACCCGCGGAGTCCGGACCGCGTCCTCCAGCCGGCGTCCTCCACCCGGGCGCATGTACACGCCCATCCCCAATCTCGATGGATACATGCACACAGACGCATGGGCCCGGATCTGAAGGTCCCGGATCTGAAGGTCCCGAATCTGGAGGTCCCGAATCTGGAAGCCCGTTATTGCGAAGCCCGGTATCGCGAAGCCCCGGCCTGGAAGCCCGCACGTGGAAGCCCACATCCGGGAACCAGGGCCGAGGCCCCCTGTCAGTCGCCCTCGGCCGCGATGGATGCCCACCATGCCGGCCGGACCTGCGCCTTACTGGCCCATGACGAAGGCTGCGAGCTTGTTGCCATCCGGATCCCGGAAATAGGAGAAGGTGCCGAAGGCGCCTCGCGGCCCAGGCTGGCCTTCGCAGGTTCCGCCAAGCTCAAGGGCTTTGGCGTGCAGAGCCGCAACCTGATCCTTGCTGTCGACCTGGATGGCCGTCATGGCGCCGTTGCCGTGCATGGCCGCCTGGCCATCGAAGGGCGCAGTCACAAGAAACATAGGACCAGAGCCAAAGACGTACATCTGCCCCTTCGGCGTCTTCATGGCGCGCTTGCCGCCGATCATGCCGAACAGCCCGTCATAGAACGCCAACGCCTTTTCCATGTCGTTGACGCCCACCGTTACATACCCGATGCCTGCCATGCTTGCCTCCTCTGTCAAAACTGCACTTCAGGCGAACGGGCGCTCCGTCCACCATGGCACGAAGTCCGGCATGTCGGCCGAGACCTTGTCGGGATAGCTCGGCGCGCGCTTCTCGAGGAAGCTCATCACGCCCTCTTTGGCGTCCGCCTGCTTGCCGCGCGCGAAGATTGCACGGCTGTCGATCTTGTGCGCTTCCATCGGGTGATCGGCGCCGGCCATGCGCCACAACATCTGGCGGGTCAGCGCAATGGACACCGGAGCGGTGTTGTCAGCGATCTCGCGCGCCAAAGCAATTGCCGCCGGCATGAGGTCCTCCGGCCTGTGCAGGGAGCGCACCAGACCGCGCTCAAGCGCCTCCTGGGCCGGAAAGACGCGGCCGGTGTAACACCACTCCAGCGCGCTCTGGAGCCCGACAATCTTCGGAAGAAACCAGCTCGAGCAGGCTTCGGGCACGATCCCGCGACGGGCGAAAACAAAACCGAACTTGGCGTCGCTCGATGCGAGACGGATGTCCATCGGCAGCTGCATGGTGACGCCGACGCCAACAGCAGCTCCATTGACTGCCGCGATCACGGGCTTGAGGCTCTCATAGATGCGCAGCGTGACGCGTCCGCCGCTGTCGCGCAGATAGTCGAGGCTGTCCTTGGCGCCCCGCTCCGGGCGATCATCGCGCGCCTCGTAGTCGAAGGTCTTGGCGCCTGCCGATAGGTCAGCGCCGGCGCAAAACGCCCTGCCCGCTCCCGTGACGATGACTGCTGCCACGCTGTCATCTGCGTCGGTGAGATCGAAAGCCGCGATGATGTCGCTCATCATTTCGCCGGTGAAGGCGTTCATCCTGTCCGGCCGGTTCAGGGTGATGGTCGCGATCTTGTCCGCGATGTCGACATAGAGGGTCTCGAAATCCTTCCGCGCCATAGCGCTTCTCCCTGATCTGGCCTTCCCAAGCATAGCGAAGCGCACGCCGGCAGAAAGCCTGACGCTACGGCATCATCTCCGCCCCGCGCGGGGCGACGTCCCGGCGGCGCCCAGGCGTGGCGCATCATGGCGAAGCAGCATAAGCTTTCCACTGGAGGGCGGCATGAGCGACGACGCGTTTGACTACATCATCATCGGGGCGGGTTCAGCCGGATGCGTGCTCGCCAACCGCCTCACTGCGGACGGCCGCAGGCGCGTCCTTCTGCTTGAGGCCGGCGGCAGGGACACATCTCCCTGGATCCACATCCCGATAGGGTATTCCCAGACGCTGAAGGATCCGAGCGTGAACTGGCTGTTCCAGACCGAGCCGGACCCAGGCACAGCCGGGCGTCAGCACGTCTGGCCGCGCGGCAAGGTCCTTGGCGGCTCCTCGTCAATCAATGGTCTGCTCTACATCCGCGGTCAGCGGCGCGACTATGACATCTGGCGCCAGCTCGGCAATGAGGGCTGGGGCTGGGATGACGTCGCCCCCTATTTCATGCGGTCCCAGAACCAGGAGCGCGCGGGACTTGAGGGGCACGGCCAGGGCGGCCCGCTGAACGTCTCCGACGTGACCCAAACCCATCCGGTGTCCGATGCGGTCATCGACGCCTGCCATCAGGCCGGCGTGAAGCGAAGTGACGATGTCAACTCCGCCGATCAGGAGGGAGCGGCATACTATCAGCTTACGGTGAAGAACGGACGGCGCTGTTCGGCTGCGGTAGCGTATCTGAAGCCGGCGATGAACCGGGCCAACCTGCGGGTGGAGACCCATGCCCTGGCGCACCGGGTGCTGTTTGACGGGCGGCGTGCGATTGGCGTGGAATACGAACAGCATGGCGAGATCCGGCGCGCGCGTGCGCAGGCGGAAGTCATCCTGGCCGGCGGCGCGGTCAACTCTCCGCACTTGCTGCAACTGTCTGGCGTAGGCCCGCCGGACCTCCTGCGGGCGTTCAACATCGGTGTTGTACATGAGCTGAAGGGGGTGGGCGAAAATCTGCGAGATCACTACGTTGTTGGACTGAGGTACCGGCTGCGCAAAGGCGTGGTCTCCGTCAACGAGATGACCCGCGGCTGGCGCTTCCTCGGCGAACTGATGCGCTATGCAACGTCGCGGACAGGCCTGCTGGCGCTGTCCGCGGCGCATATCGCCATCTTTCTCAAGACCAAGCCCGGTCTCGAAACGCCGGACGTGCAGTTTCATTGCCTCCCGGCCACGATGGACGCTGACAAGCTGGCCAACGAGCAGAAAATGGTCCTTGAAACACAACCGGGCCTGACGATAGCGCCCTGTCAGCTGCGCCCGGAATCAACCGGGATGATCCGCATAAGGTCGCCTGATCCACGCGCTCATCCGGCAATCCAGCCAAACTACCTCTCTGACCCGCTCGACCAGGAAACGATTGTGGCCGGCCTGATGTGGGGCCGCCGGATTGCATCCCAGCCGGCCCTGGCGGCCTACATCGACCACGAACTGACGCCCGGAGCGGCGGTTGGCGAGACGGATGAGGCTGGTCTGCTTGATTACGCGCGCCAGACCGGGTCGACGATTTATCACCCGGTCGGGACGTGCAAGATGGGACGTGACGCCAGCGCCGTCGTGGACCCGGCGTTGCGGGTGCATGGGCTGGAGGCGCTGCGGGTTGTTGACGCTTCCGTGATGCCGCGCCTGGTCTCCGGCAACACCAACGCTCCGACAATCATGATTGCAGAAAAGGCCGCCGACCTGATCCTGGGCAAGACGGCGGCATAACCACCCGACGGGATCGCCCCGCCTGCACAGCCTGATCCCCTGCGAGCGCTTCTGCACGCCGGACGCCCAGGCGCTCGCCCGGCCGCCTGCGCGCCCCGCCTCTCGGCGCGATACACGCGACAAAACGATACACGCGACAGAGGACGGGCGACTGCCGGGTGTTCATGGCGCGCCCCGCCTTCGCCGCGCACGCCAGGCAGAGGCGCATTGTCATTTTTGCGGCTGCGTTTATGTCGGTATGACAACGCCTGGTCTGCAGCCCCATGGGCGCTGCTGCCCCCTGCAGGGGAGTGCGGCCCGGCGCAATCGCCCGGGCGCAATCCAGGCGTCAAAGGTTTGAGGAGGACGACGACCCATGCATCCAGCCCGCCACGCTGAGACCCATCCCGACAAGATCGCCTATGTTATGGGCGCGACGGGCGAAGCGGTGACGTACAAGGAACTGAACGACCGTTCGAACCAGGTCGCCCAGTTGTTGCGGGCCCGGGGGGTCGGCGTCGGCGACGTTATTGCGATTTTCATGGACAACAATGCGCGATTTCTCGAAATCGCCTGGGCGGCGCAGCGCGCCGGCCTCTACTACGCCTGCATATCCTCAAAGCTGACGGCGGCAGAGGTCGACTACATCGTCAAGGACTGCGGGGCGAAGATGCTCTTCACGTCAGCCGCCATGCTTCCGGTGGCCGATGAACTGGTCGATCTTCTGCCAGACACGCCCAAGCTCATGGTGGGCGGGGTGCGCCCGGGCTACGGGAGCTACGAGGCCGCCCGCGACGCCATGCCCGCGATTGCGATCTGCGATGAGACCTCTGGAACGGATATGCTCTATTCCTCCGGAACGACCGGTCGGCCGAAGGGCGTGAAGATGCCCCTCTCCGGCGCGCCGATCGACGCAGACAATCCGCTGCGCGTTATGACGAACATGCTTTACAAGGTGACGCCCGACACTGTCTACCTGTCCCCGGCGCCGCTCTATCATGCTGCCCCCCTGCGTTGGGTGATGGCGTTGCAGCGCACCGGCGGCAGCGTCGTGGTGATGGAGAAATTCGACCCCATCGACATGCTGCGTTTGGTCGAGGCGCATAAGGTGACGACCATGCAGGTCGTTCCGACAATGTTCATCCGACTGCTGAAATTGCCTGAGAGCGAACGCAAAGCGTATGACCTGTCGAGCCTGGTTTCGGTGATACACGCGGCTGCACCCTGCCCGACCCTGGTCAAGGAGCAGATGATCGAGTGGCTGGGACCCATTGTGTATGAATACTACGCAGGCACGGAATCGAACGGCTTCTGCACGCTCAATTCCGAGGAATGGCTGGCCCACAAGGGGTCCGTCGGCCGCTCGATCATGGGCACGGTCAAGATCTGCAATGACGAAGGCGAGGAACTTCCGGTCGGCGAGGAAGGCACGATCTACTTCGCAGACGGACCGGTGTTTGAGTATCACAACGACCCAAAGAAGACCGCAGAGAGCCGCCACCCGAGAAACCCCACATGGTCCACGCTCGGCGATGTCGGCAAGCTTGATGCGGATGGGTATGTCTATCTCACCGACCGCAAAGCCTTCATGATCATCTCGGGAGGCGTCAACATCTACCCGCAGGAGATCGAAAACCTGATCGTCACCCATCCCAAGGTCGCAGACGTCGCGGTGTTCGGCGTCCCGAACGAGGATTTTGGCGAGGAAGTCAAGGCGGTGGTCCAACCGATGTCGATGGATGAGGCAGGCGAAGATCTCGCCAGCGAACTCATGGAGTTCTGCCGCCAGCACCTGTCGCCAATCAAGCGTCCGCGCTCGATCGACTTCGAGGCTGAGCTGCCGCGCCATCCAACCGGCAAACTCTACAAGCGTCTCCTGCGTGACAGGTATTGGGGCAATCGAGACAGCCGCATTGTGTAAGCTGAACGTCACAGCGCGCACCATCGACCGGGCTCCGCCAGGGACGCTGCGCTGGGCGGCGCCGGTTGAAGGTCACTTGCCACGGATCTCCCGACGGGAGGTCTTCTGTTCAGTTATCCCACGGGGCCGCACGCACAGGATTGTGGGGCTCCCCAGGCCAGGAGGCGCCTCATGCGCGAGATTGCATTTTCTGATGTGAAATCCCTGATTGGACAGGAACTCGGCAAATCAGACTGGCACGTGATCACGCAGGATCAGGTCAACCGGTTCGCCGACGCGACGGGCGACCAGCAGTGGATTCATGTTGACGTCGAACGGGCGACCAGCGCGATGGGCGGCACAATCGCCCATGGATTTCTGACCCTGTCGCTGCTGCCCATTCTCGCCGCAGGCATTTACCGGATCACGGGCGTGACGCGCGGCATCAATTATGGTCTGAACAAGCTGCGCTTCACAAACATGGTGCCGACGGGCTCGCGCGTGCGGCTCAGCGAAAAACTGGTTGCGGTTGAAGAGAAAACCGGAGGCGGTTTGCAGCTGACGCGGGAGTGTGCGGTCGAGATTGACGGCAAGGATCGGCCTGCACTGGTCTGCGAGTGGATCACAATCGTATACCCCTGAGCGGTCCGCTGTGATGGGATTGGCCTGCTTGAACGCTGGCCAGGCTTGTCTGGGCCGCAACGATCTGGCCCAGTCGCAAGGAACCAGAGATGACAGCTGGCGCGCCGAAGATCATTCGCACTGACGCTGAATGGCGCCGCAGGCTTACTGCGGAACAATATCGCATCGCCCGCCAGGAAGGCACCGAGCGCGCCTTCTCCCAGGGCAACTGGCATGATGAAAAGCGCCGCGGCCGTTATCTCTGCGTCGGCTGCGATACGCCAATCTGGTCAAGCGAGCACAAGTTTGACTCCGGCACCGGCTGGCCCTCCTTCTGGCGCCCCATAGACCAGAAGCGCATCGGCTCCAAAACCGACTGGAAGCTTCTCTATCCCCGCACCGAGGTGCATTGTGCGATCTGCGCCAGCCACCACGGCCACGTGTTTCCGGACGGACCGCCGCCAACCCGTCTTCGCTATTGCATCAATGGCAGGATTCTGGCCTTCAGACCCTCATGAGGCGCGCATCTGCGCGCCGTGATCGGAGCGCCCATGGCTCAGCCGCCCAAAGCCCGACGGATTGAAACGCCCATTTCCCAGGCGGGACGCACCCGCACGGACCCCTACGCCTGGCTCAAGGATCCCGACTGGCAGAACGTCATGCAGGCGCCCGAGAAGCTGGGCGGCGAGATCCGCACGCATCTGGAGGCGGAAAACGCCTATTGCCGGGACATGCTGGCCGGCACGGAAGCTTTGCAGAACGCCCTCGTCGCCGAGATGCGCGGGCGCATCAAGGAAGACGACGCCACGGTACCGACGCCGGACGGCCTCTTCGAGTACTACACCCGCTACCGCGAGGGCGGCCAGTACCCGATCTTCGCGCGCCGTCCGCTTGACCCCGATACGTTCGAACCTGGACCCGAGCAACTCCTTCTGGACGGCGACGCGCAGGCCAAGGGGCGATCATACTTCCAGATTTCCGCCGCCGCCCACAGCCCGGACCACGCCCTGTTCGCCTACGCTGTGGACCTGAAGGGCAGCGAATTTTACGAAATCCGCGTTCGCGATCTTGCAACAGGCAGCGAGTTCGCCGACGTAATCACCTCAGCCTACGGTGATTTTGCCTGGGCGAACGACTCGCGGACCCTCTTCTGGACATGGCGCGACGAGAACGGCCGTCCTGCCCGGGTCTACCGCCACCGCCTCGGACAGTCCGAGACGGCCGATGCGCTCGTCTATCAGGAAGCTGACGACGGCTTCTTTCTTGGCGTCAGCGTGACTGAGTCGCGCCGTTTCATCGTCATTTGTGCTGGCGATCATGTCACGAACGAAGTTCGACTTGTCCCGGCCGATGAGCCGGACAGGCCGCCACACCTTGTCGCGCCGCGGGAACCGGGCGTCGAGTACGCCGTTACCGATCATGACGGGAAGCTTGTTATCCTGACGAATGCCGATGGCGCGGTTGACTTCAAGATTGCAACCGCGCCCTACGACGCGACAGGACGGTCCGAGTGGCGTGATCTGACGCCGCATCGCGCGGGGCGTTTCATCCGTGGGCTTGCCGCATTTGAGGATTTTCTCGTCTGGTCTGAGACTGCGGACGCGCTCCCCCGTATGATGGTGCGTGCACGCAGCGACGGGACGACGCGCGAAGTGGCCATGGCGGACAGCGCCTATGACCTTACCATTGAGGACAACATCCTCGACTGGACGCGTCCGATCGTTCGCTACGTATACTCGACGCCAGCGCAGCCGCCCCAGACATTTGACCATCATCTGATTGCGGATCGCCGGACGCTGCGCAAGGTTCGCGAAATCCCCTCGGGGCACGATCCATCGCGATATGTCGTGACGCGGTTTTCCGCCACAGCGCCTGATGGTGCGGAAGTACCCGTCACGGTTTTGCATCGCAAAGATATCGCCCTCGATGGCTCGGCGCCGGCGATGCTGTATGGCTACGGTGCTTATGGCATCGCCACGTCCGCTGGCTTCTCTGCAAACCGCCTGTCTCTGGTCGACCGCGGCTTCGTCTTTGCGATCGCACATGTGCGCGGCGGGTCCGACAAGGGCTATGGCTGGTATCTCGATGGCAAGCTGGCCAAGAAGGTGAACAGTTTTCTTGACTTCGTCGCGGCCGGCCAGGAACTCGCCAGACGCGGCTATTGCCGGCTCGGACGCATCGTCAGCTACGGCGGCTCAGCAGGCGGCCTGCTCGTGGGCGCAGCGCTCAATATGGCGCCAAATCTGTTCGGCGGGGTCATAGCCGCCGTCCCGTTCGTCGACGTGCTCAACACGATGTCCGACAAAGATCTGCCGCTCACCCCACCGGAATGGCCTGAATGGGGCAATCCGCTCAGCGATCCCAACGCCTACGATCAGATCCTCAACTACAGTCCCTATGACAACATCCGACGGCGCAGATACCCTCCGGTTCTGGCGACTGCAGGTCTGAGCGATCCGCGTGTCACCTACTGGGAACCGGCGAAGTGGATCGCCAGGCTGCGCGCCGAGGCGCGCGGCGGTCCGTTCCTTCTGTACGTCAATATGGATGCCGGCCACGCGGGCGCCTCGGGACGTTTTGACCGGTTGGGCGAGGTGGCGCGCGAATATGCCTTTGCGATGCGCGCGGTCGGCGATCCTGCGACGCTTGGCTTCAAGACCTGAGACGGGCGCGCAGCCGGGCGACGCGCCAGGCGAAGGCGCCGCCGCCCGGCCCGTAGCGCACCCAAAGACGGTCTGGCTCCTGCGCCAGGCGGAACGCCCATTCCAGCCCGGCGCGACGCATCCATGCCGGGGCCCTGGCGACGCCTCCGGCGAGAAAATCAACAATGGCGCCGCCGCATACGATGAGACGCGGCCCAGGCTGGCGCTTGAGCAGCCCTGCGATGCGTTCCTGCTTGGGCATGCCCATGGCCAGGATGACAAGATCAACCGGATGCCGACCGAGGTCATCTGCATAAAGCCCGTCGTGCGCCCAGCCGTCCCTGGTGCACACGATGTCCACGCCGAAGCGCCGGACCATGGTCGCGCAGGCTTTGGCGAGATCTGCGTCCGTCGCGCCGAAGACGGCGATGCGCCTGCCGCGATGACGGGCAAGGATGTCTGGGATCAAATCGGTGCCGTTCAGGTTAAGCCCCGGCGGGCGACCGATCATCGCCAGCGCCGCCTTCACCCCCACCCCGTCGCGCAGCAGCACATCGGCGGCGAAGAGATCCGCCGCGAAGTCCGGGCGCTCCCAGGCAAGGTTGACCGCGTGCTGGTTGACGAAGGCGAGCGTCGTTGGACCGCTTGGCGCACACAGACGCTCCAGCAGCTCCGCCCTGCGCGGCTCATCGGCGGCAAGCGTGAGTCGCCCGAGAATGGCGGCGACCCGATCAGGCGGCGGCAGAGTCATGACGCCACAATGGCGGTTGACGGGTAAGCATCCTGCTAACACCCGCAGCTCGCGCCGCCTGCCGCTGCGGGTTGGCGGGTCCTTCGCGTCGGGTCGACCTCCGTCGCCCCGGTGCGTGCGCAACCTCCCCTGCTAGCGCAGGGCGGCGCAGAACCGCTGGATGCGCGCGCAGGCGTCCTCGAGCAGGGCTGTCGACGTCGCATACGAGATCCGGAATGCCGGGGAAGCTCCGAAGGCCGCCCCATGCACAACCGCTACGCCTTCGCTCTCAAGCAATTCGCGGGCGAAGTCCTCATCATTGCCGATCACCGCCCCCGATGGCGCCGTCCGGCCGATTGCGCCTTCGCATGAGGGATAGACATAGAAGGCGCCCTCCGGCTTCGGACAGGACAGCCCATTCGCCTGGTTGAGCATGGATACGACGACATCGCGGCGTTCCTGGAAGGCGCGTGCGCGCGGCTTGATGAAGTCCTGCGGGCCGCTCAGCGCTTCGACGGCCGCCCATTGGGCGATGGAGCACGGATTGGACGTCGATTGCGACATCACATTGGCCATGCCTTTGATCAGCCAGGTCGGACCTGCTGCGTAGCCGATCCGCCATCCCGTCATGGCGTAGGCCTTGGAGACGCCGTTCATGGTCAGGGTGCGGGGGTAAAGGGCGGGTTCCACCTGGGCGATGGTGAAGTACTGAAAATCATCGAACACGAGGTGTTCATACATGTCGTCGGTCAGGATCAGGACATGGGGGTGGCGCACCAGCACATCGGCGAGCGCGCGCAGCTCGCCGTGCGTGTAGGCGGCCCCGGAGGGATTGGAGGGAGAATTCAGGATCACCCAGCGCGTGTGCGGGGTGATGGCGCGGTCGAGCGCATCAGGCCTCAGCTTGTAGCCATCGCTGGCGACCGCGGGCGCAAACACCGGCGTGGCCCCCGCCAGCAGCGCCATATCAGGATAGCTGACCCAGTAGGGGGTCGGAATGACGACCTCGTCGCCGACGTTCAGGGTCGCCAGAAAGGCATTGAAGATCACAGGTTTGCCGCCCGGGGAAACATTCACCTGGGTGCGTTCGTAGCTCAGACCGTTTTCGCGCTGGAACTTCGCGACGATCGCATCCTTCAGTTCGGGCATTCCATCGACGTCGGTATACTTGGTCTTGCCCGCTTCGATGGCCCGGATTGCCGCCGCCTTGATATTGTCGGGGGTGTCGAAGTCCGGCTCGCCAGCGCTCAGTGAAATCACATCGCGCCCGAGAGCTTTGAGCGCGCGCGCTTTCTGAGTCGCGGCGATTGTGGGCGAGGGCTTGATGCGCGACAATGCGTCTGAAACGACCGAGGCCATGATCCGGCGGCTCCTCCGGCAGCGATGGTGACGGCGCGCACCCTATCTATGTCACGCCGTGAAGGAAACCGTCCTGTGGAGCACTGTCGGATGCGCCTGGGATGTTCTGCGCCCCGTCTTACGCAGGATACGTGACGTCACTACTGCCGGTGCGACGGGCGGCTTCGAACCGTTACGCCGGCGCAATGATTGGAGGTCCGTCCACGCATGCCATCAAGCGCGCAGCTTGTGCGCCTCAAGGACCT
Source organism: Hyphomonadaceae bacterium (assembly GCA_040381075.1). Classification (GTDB taxonomy): domain Bacteria; phylum Pseudomonadota; class Alphaproteobacteria; order Caulobacterales; family Aquidulcibacteraceae; genus JBEIHX01. Next base: position 25,424 of record JBEIHX010000023.1, on the reverse strand, counting down.
GTTTTCAGGCTCGGCGCACTACGTGATACCGCCCTTCCAGAGAGCGTTCCTCTGGCAGCCGGTGCACGCGCGCGAATTGACGAATGACATTGAAGACGCCTTTCTGCACTCGCCCATGAAGGCGACGACGCCGCTTGATTATTTTCTTGGCACCATGGTTCTGGCGCGCGGGCGCGAACGCGACGCGAGCCTTGAGATCATTGACGGGCAGCAGCGCATCACAACCCTGCTCATGCTGTTGGCCGCCCTGCGTGATCACCTTGGTCGCGACGGCCAGTATCTGCAGGCGTATCTGATCGAAAAGACCGGCCCCCGACTGGCGTCGCGCGGCGAGCGCGCGCGCCTTGCGGTTGTTGAGGAGGCGCGCGATTTCTGGGCGCGTTGCGTTGCGGCGGCTGGGGGCAGCGACGGCCTGTTGTCGGAAGACCCCGACGACCACCCTCAGGTCGCGCGCATGCGCAAGATCCTGACCGGTTTTCGTCGCTATCTGCGCGATACGGACGCGCACAGCCATGCCGGCATGGCGCGCTATCTGCTCGACAACTGCACTGTCGTGACGATCATTACGGAGAAGCGTGAGGACGCCTTCAAGATTTTTCGCGGCGTCAATCGCAAGGGCATAGACCTCTCCGACATCGATCTGATCAAGGCGGAGTTTCTTGGCGCGGAAATGAGCGACAAATCCTCTCCCATGGTGCGCCGCCGCTTGTGGGAGATCGCAGACGCTGCTCTTGGCCGACCGGGAATGGAGTTGCTCCTGGCGGCTGTGCTGTCGATCGCGTGCGGCCAGGAGATCCGGCCGGATCGCATTTTTGAGACCTTTGAACGCCTGTGGGCTGATCCGCGCGAGCGCGCCCGGCTGCGCGCCAAAGCCATCAAGGTGTTTGAGATGTTCGTTCCGGTGCGCGCCGAAACCGGATCATACGGACAGCTTTCAGACGATATCAACAAGCGCTTCCACTTCCTCAATCGCCTGCGCAGTTTCGCGTGGCAGCCGATCCTTCTGGCATGGATGGATGCACGCCCCGCCCGCCATGAGGATTGGCGGCGCGCCGCAATGTGCCTGGAATTCTATTGCCTTCTGTCGCTGATAGACCGCTGGTCGCGCAAGGAGCAGAACTCCTACATCACCGAGGTGCTGAGGCAGATCCATGCTGATCTCGACCCTTTCACGCGCGACGGGCCTTTCTGGCCAGGCGACCAGAGCCGGACGGACCTCAGTCAGGCCTTGCGCGGGCGCCTCGGGGAGCAAAAGGACGGACTTGGCTGGTACGCGCTGCTGCGCGCGGAGTCGGCGTCAAACGCCAACTGGCGTTCCGTGCTCGCGCGCGAGCTGTCGCACGAACACATCCTGCCGCGCCGCCTCGCACCAAAATCGGGCTGGCGCGTCGCGTTCCCCGATGACGGGCAGGCCCAGAAACTCTCCGCACGCCTTGGCAATTTCCTGGCGATTTCGGCGGAGGCCAACGCCGCGGCGTCTGATCGGCTTTTTACGGACAAGCGGAAAGCCTACGCCAAGCTTGATGGCGCCCCAAGCTCCATTTTCCTGCGCGAGATCCTGGCGCGCGAGGCCTGGGGTCCCGACGCCATCATTGAGCGCACAGAACGTCTTGCACGTCTGGTGGAGCAGGAACTCGGCGTCTACGACACAGCGTAGCCGCGGATACGCGCCTCCTGGGCGATGCGAGCCGGGCGCGCCGCCTCGTAGTCATCGGCCGGGGTGATGTTAAGCCGCTGGCGCACCTCCTGGAGCGGCAGCGCGAGCAGCTCTTCCCAGACCTGTTCGGGCAGCCAGGCGGCGGCGCGTCCGCGCGCGCGCGCCTCGCCGACGATTTTGAGCATCGGCAGATCAGGCGCCTCCCGCCGGGCCTTGTAGACACCCATGGCGACGAGTGCGGCGATGCCGCGATTGCCGGTCTGGGCGTGGGTGAAGGCAAGCAGGGCAAGTTCGCCCGCCGCCTCGCGGCCATAGCCCGTGACGACATGCCAAAGGTCGTGCTGGTCGCGCAGGCGCGCGCCGAACCACGCCTCTTCCTCAGTCCATTCGCCGCGCCGCCCGGTCTCCTGGCTGGCAGCCACAAGCCCGTCGGCGGTGAGGTTCTCGCCGTAGGTAAAGTCGTGGTAGCGCCGGCCCAGGCTATCCGCCGGCAACGCCGCGAGCCCGGCGCGGTCCATCAACGCAGCCAGCAGGTTCGGACGCGCGGCAAGCAGGCCGCGGCCAGTGGGGCTGGCGCAGAGCCGCTGGAAGGAACGACGGCGTGTCCTGCCGGCCAGGGCGTCGATCACCTTGAAAACCTGTCCGGTGTCTTCCTTGTTCCGCACCAGCGCCCGCAAGGCCCGCCACGCTTCCAGCGGGCGAACCTTGTCGCTTGACCGCACGGCCTGTGTCATCGTGAACCGTCTCCCCTTCACCTCTCCGAAAATCGCTGATGCGCCGCCTGGGCGCAAGGCCCGCGGGGCGGATCCGACCGCAGACGCATGACCCTGCGGCCACTCGAAAGACATGGGGGGCCGGCTTTGGGGAGGCCCTTGGGGGGTCCCCGACGGCGGCGACGCGCTTGACGCGCCCCCCGGCGCGCCCTTCTTTGCGGAGCGTGGAGGCCACATGACTGACCTGATGGACCTGAGCGCCGGCTTTGACCCTGCCACAGAGGCCGACTGGCGCGCCTTGGTGGACAAGAGCCTGGCCGGCAAACCGTTCGACACGCTGATCCGGCGCACCCCGGAGGGTCTTGCGGTTCGACCGGTCTATCGCGAGACGGATGCGCCAGTGCGCGCAGATCCGCTTGCCGCCCCCGGCCTCGCGCCGTTCGCCCGCGGCCGGACGCCCGTGCCTGACCTGTTCCTGCCCTGGGACATCCGGCAGGTCTTCGCCCATCCGGATCCGGAGACGACGAACCGGGAGATCCTGACGGACCTTGAACGCGGCGTGTCTTCGATCGAATTGGCCATAGACCCGCACGGCGGCTGCGGCGTGGCGATCCGCAAGGCGGGCGATCTGGCGGATGCGCTCGCGGGCGTTCTGCTCGATCTTGCGCCTGTAGCGCTGGCGGCTGACGACGATGGCATCGCTGCGGCGGCCCTGCTTAGCGCGCATCTGACGCTGGCCGGTGTGGGCGCGCAGGCGCCGGCGGCGTTCAATGTCGACCCCCTGGGTGCGCTGCTGCGGACCGGCGCGCTGGCCCAGGACGCGCTGTCCGAGACGCTGGCCTTCGCCGCATTCGCCGCCGAAGCACATCCGGCTGCGCTTGCGCTGCGCGCGGACGCGCGCGCTGTGCATGAGGCGGGCGGAGGCGACGCCCAGGAGCTTGGCGTGCTGATTGCGGCCGGCATTGCGCTCCTCAAAGAGGGAGAACGCCAGGGCCTGGCCCCGACGGAGGTGAGCCGCCTGACGCTGTTCACGCTCAGCGTCGGCCCAGACACCATGGCGGAAATCGCCAAGCTGCGCGCTGCACGCCTTTTGTGGGCGCGCGTGATGGAGGCCTCCGGGGCGCCGGCAGCAGACCGCTCGATGCGGCTTCAGGCCGTGACGTCCGGTCGCATGATGACGCGGCGTGACCCGTGGACCAACATGCTGCGCACGACCGCGGCGGCCTTCGCCGCCGGGGCCGGCGGCGCAGACATCGTCAGTGTTCGCGCATTTACTGACGCGTTGGGCCTGCCCACGCCGTTCGCCCGGCGCATCGCGCGCAACACGCAGATCGTGCTGCAGGAAGAGGCCCATATCGGCAAGGTGGCGGATCCCGCGGGCGGCGCCTGGTATGTGGAGGCGATGACCCGCGACCTGGCCGAGGCCGCCTGGGCGGTCATGCAGAACATCGAACGGCGGGGCGGCCTGGTGCAGGCGTTCGCCGACGGCAGTCTGGCGGCCGACATCGCCCGGGTGCGCGACGCGCGCGCACGGGCCGTGGCCACCCGACGCGAGCCGGTGACAGGCGTCAGCGACTTTCCTGATCTTGGAGAGGCGGCTGGCGAAACTGCTGCGGCGGATCCGGCGTCTGTCCTTGCCAGGCGGGCGCCGGCCGCGCTTGACCAGCGCCCGGCAAGCCGCGCCTTCGCCGATCTTGCCGGCGCTGCGGCGAGGGGCGCAGGGATTGCAAGGCTGGCGGCGCCGGGCGCCCGGGTGGCGCCGGGGCTGACCGCCATCCGTCTCGCCAGTCCGTTTGAGGATCTGCGCGACCGGGCGGACGCTGCAGGCGCCCCGCCCGAGGTGTTTTGCGCCACCCTTGGCGCGCTTTCTGAATTCACCGCCCGCGCCGGCTTTGCGCGAAACCTGCTCGCCGCTGGCGGGGTTCGTGCGCTGTCGGCGGAGACTGAGCATGCGGATCTGGCGGCGATGACAGCGGCGTTCAGCGCCTCGCGCGCACGTGTCGCGATCCTGTGCGGCTCGGATGCACGCTACGCGGAGCAGGCCGGCGCGGCGGCCGCAGCGCTCAAGCAGGCCGGGGCGGCCTGGGTGATCATGGCTGGCAAACCGGGGGCGCTGGAGGCGACGCTGCGGGGGTCAGGCGTGGACCAGTTCGTCTTCGCCGGCGATGACGCGCCGCGCGCGCTTGCAACAATTCACGCCGCCCTTGGCCTTGGCTGAAACCGCCATGCACGCTCACCCCCACCCTGCATTCCGCCCTGCCGCCTGCGAGCCCCGATCATGACACGACTTCCTGATTTTTCCTCCGTTGAGTTCGCGCTCGATGCACAGCCTGCGCATGCCTGGGAGGCGGTCGCGGGCGAGGCAGGCGAACGCCTCTGGATGACGCCGGAGGGCGTCGGGGTGAAGCCTGCATATCGCGGGAGCGACCTCGACGGATTGGATTTTGTCGATTCCTGGCCGGGACTTGCGCCGTATGTGCGCGGCCCCTACCCGACAATGTATGTTGGACAGCCCTGGACAATCCGTCAGTATGCGGGATTTTCCACGGCAGAGGACTCCAACGCGTTCTACCGGCGCAACCTTGCAGCGGGCCAGAAAGGTCTTTCCGTCGCCTTCGATCTTGCGACCCACCGTGGGTACGACTCAGATCACCCGCGCGTGATCGGTGATGTCGGCATGGCGGGCGTCGCCATCGATTCGATCTATGACATGCGCACGTTGTTCGCCGGCATCCCGCTTGATCAGATGAGCGTGTCGATGACCATGAACGGGGCGGTGCTCCCGGTGATGGCGCTCTATATCGTCGCGGCGCAGGAGCAGGGCGTGGCCCCGGCGAAACTTGCTGGCACCATCCAGAACGACATTCTCAAGGAGTTCATGGTCCGCAACACCTACATCTACCCGCCAGCGCCATCGATGCGGATCATTTCTGACATTTTCGCCTACACCTCGGCGAACATGCCGAAATTCAATTCGATTTCGATTTCCGGCTATCACATGCAGGAAGCCGGCGCCACCAACGATCTCGAGCTGGCCTACACCCTGGCTGATGGGGTTGAGTACATCCGCGCAGGCATCGCGGCCGGTCTGTCCATCGATGCATTCGCGCCGCGTCTGTCTTTCTTCTGGGCGGTGGGCATGAACCCATTCATGGAGATGGCGAAGATGCGTGCGGCGCGCGCGCTGTGGACGAGGCTGGTAGCGGGCTTTGCTCCGCGCGACGCGCGTTCGCTGGCGCTGCGCACGCACAGTCAGACCAGCGGATGGAGCCTGACGGCGCAGGACGTGTACAACAACGTGGCGCGGACCTGCGTTGAGGCGATGGCGGCCACCTGGGGCGGCACCCAGTCACTGCATACCAATTCTTTCGACGAGGCGCTTGCGCTGCCGACGGATTTCTCCGCGCGGATCGCCCGCAACACGCAGATATTCCTGCAGGGCGAAGGCGGCGCATGTCGCACCGCTGATCCCTGGGGCGGGAGCTATTATGTGGAGCGCCTCACGCATGACCTGGCGTCGCGCGCATGGACGCACATCACGGAGGTCGAGGCGATGGGCGGCATGGCCAAGGCGATCGAGGAAGGCCTGCCCAAACTGCGCATTGAGGAGGCGGCCGCGCGCACCCAGGCGCGCATTGACTCTGGCCTGCAGACCGTTGTCGGCGTCAACAAGTTCCGGCTTGATGAAGCCGAAGACGTTCCGGTGCTGAAAGTCGACAATTCAAAGGTACGCACCCTTCAACTCGAGAAACTCGCGCGCCTCAAGGCAGAGCGTGACGCAGACGCGGTGCGTGGCGCGCTGGATGCTCTGACGAGCGCGGCGCAATTCGGGACCGGCAATCTTCTTGCACTCGCGGTAGAGGCTGCACGCGCCAAGTCGACAGTTGGTGAGATCTCTGAAAGCCTGGAAAAGGCCTATGGCAGACACCAGGCGCGCATCCGTTCCATTCAGGGGGTCTACGGACGGGAAATGACAAGCAAAGCTGAGGACGTCGCCGCCGTGCGGCGGGCGGCAGACGCGTTTGAGGCTGCTGAGGGCCGCCGTCCACGCATCCTGATCGCAAAGATGGGTCAGGACGGCCATGACCGCGGCCAAAAGGTGGTGGCTTCTGCGTTCGCAGACCTCGGGTGGGACGTCGACATTGGCCCGCTGTTTCAGACGCCGGATGAGGCGGCGCGCCAGGCGGTTGAGAACGACGTCCACGTCGTGGCCGCGTCATCCCTGGCTGCCGGGCACCTGACTTTGATCCCGGCGCTCAAGGCGGCTCTCTCCGAGTTCGGCAGGCCTGACATCATGGTGGTGGCTGGCGGCGTCATCCCGCCGCAGGATTTTGAGGCGCTCACGGCTGCGGGTGCAGAGGCGATCTTTCCACCGGGCACGGTGATCTCAGCCGCTGCAGCCGAATTGCTGTCGGCCCTCGCGCGCCGTCTCGGCCATGCGCTCAAGGCGGCGGAGTAGCCGCCGGAGTAGCCGCCGGACCAGGTCGCCGGCGCTGCGTCTGGCCGCATTTGCCTGGAATTGGCCCGCCAACAGACTGCTGGCGTGCAGACACAGGACTTGCAGACACAGGACTTGCAGACACAGGACTTGCAGACACAGGACGTGCAGACGCAGGAGACGCACGCAGACGCGAAACCCTGGGGGCGCCGGGCTCACTGACTGCGGCGGGCCAGCACGTCGGTTCGCCGTCAGGATCCTCAGATCTCGGCCGGGCTTGTATCCTGCGCGCGGCGGTTTTCCGGCGCGCGACGCCGGATCAGCCCCCGCCGGCCGCCTTGAGCTGGTCAACGACGGCTTTGTCGACGGACACCTCCACGCCGCTGCGCCACACGGCAGGCCCATCGCGCCAGAAGCGAACCTTGAGATCCTTGCTGTAGCCGCAGGCTTCCACGCTCCATATCTCACGCCAGCCCACGCCTTCCTGCGGCGTGAAGGCGGCGAGGTCCCGCGTGTCTTTCACACGTGCGTTCCGACAGTCCTTCAGCTTGTCGGACTGGCCGTCCTTTTGTGCAGCAAGCGCGACCGCGCTGGCCATGGCGTCGGCGGTTTCCACCGCCAGTGCTGGCGTCGCACGGGTCAGGCCGGGGGCCAGCACGATGGCGCTGATCTCGCCCCAGTCCACTTCGGCCTGCGCGAAATAGGTCCGCTCCGGACCGCAGACGCTGGTCTTGAAGCGCACAGCCCAGGCGCCATCGAAGCCGTCCTCCTGGGCGGTAAAGGTTGGCGGCTGCAGGACCGCCACCCCGAGCACGCTTGCCGGCGAGGCTGTTGGGCAGGTCGACCCGGTCAACTGCTCATACTGCAGAGCGGCGCGCTCAAGTGCAGCGCGATGTTTGGGTGAGGCCAGCAACCGGGCCATGGGCCCTGGGGGCTGGGCGCCTGAGGGATCCGTCAGGGTGAGCGGCGGCTGCAGTGGCCCGGGCGCGCCCTCACCGGCGGTCTGGGCCGCGGCGGCGCCGGACAGGGCGACGGCTGCGGCGAGGAGAAGTGTGGGACGCATCGGCTTGCACTCCGCGGGCCGCCCGTGCGGGCGTTATGGACCCGTCATCCCTGTTTCGGCGCCAATTGCGGCCGAATCCAGCCAAGACGGCCTGCAGGAGAAAAACATGCTGATGACGACGACCACAACGCTGCAGGACCGTGCGATCCGCGACTATCCCGGCCTTGTCACAGGCGATGCGATCATTGGCGCGAACATGTTCCAAGACCTGTGTGCGGACCTGCGGGACATCGTGGGCGGGCGCGCCGGCTCCTGCGAGGAGGTCTTGCCCGAGGCGCGCGAGGCCGCCGTCGCGGAGATGACCCATTCGGCCCGGGCGATGGGGGCCGATGCGATCGTGGGCGTTGATCTTGATGATGAGACGGTCAGCCGGGGCGCCATGCTGATGGTGGCTGTATGCGGCGCTGCGGGGAGGCTTGGATGAGGCGCTTTGCACCGGCGCGACCTGCAGGATAGCCTTGTGATATGCCAGACCAAACCGCCCAGCCGCTGGATGCAGACGACCTGGCCCAACGCATGATCGGCGGGGATCGCGCCGCCCTGGGCCGGGCGATCACACTCATCGAATCCAAGCGCGCCGACCACCAGCGCGACGCGCGCAGACTGATCGCGGCCGCCCTGCCCCATGCTGGCCGGGCCCGGCGCATCGGCGTCACCGGCGTTCCCGGGGTCGGCAAGTCGACATTCATCGAGGCCTTCGGGGCCATGCTGACTGGCGCAGGTCTTAAGGTGGCGGTCCTCGCGGTCGACCCTTCCTCCAATCGGACTGGTGGATCGATCCTCGGCGACAAGACGCGCATGGCCCAGCTTGCGGCCGATCCAAGAGCTTTCATCCGGCCCTCGCCATCGGCCGGTGCGCTTGGCGGCGTGACGCGCAAGACGCGCGAGAGCATGATTGCGGTGGAGGCCGCCGGCTATGATGTCGTGCTGGTTGAAACGGTCGGAGTCGGCCAGTCGGAAGTCGATGTCGCCGACATGGTTGACGTATTCCTTGTACTGATGCTGCCGAACGCGGGCGACGAACTGCAGGGCATCAAGAAGGGAGTGCTTGAGATCGCTGATGTCATTGCGGTCAACAAGGCGGATGTCGACGCCCGGGCTGCGGCCCGCGCGCAGGCCGCCTATCAGAACGCATTGCATATTCTGGAGCCTGCCGACCCTGCCTGGCCGACGCCTGTGGTGTGCGTCTCAGGTCTTTCCGGGCTGGGCCTTGCGGACCTCTGGCAGACCCTGGAGCGCCACCGCGAGACCCAGGCGCGTGGCGGCGGCTTCGCAAGACGGCGCGCCGCGCAGCAGGTGCGCTGGATGCAGGCGATGATCGCTGAAGGCCTCAGCGCGGCCTTTCGCGCCCATCCCGCCGTCGCCGCACGCCAGAGCGCGCTTGAAGCAGAGGTTGCGGCCGGACGGATGGCGGCCAGCGCGGCGGCGGAGGACCTGCTTGCACTGTTCCGGGGAGAGGCAGGATGAGCGAAGATATGGCCTGGCGTCCTGGCCGGTGCCACTGTGGCGATGTTCGCTTTGCAGTAGAGTGCCCTGGGCAGGTCGATGTCGAGGAGTGCAACTGCTCCATTTGCGCCAGAACGGGATATCTGCACCTGATTGTTCCCGAGCGCCGGTTCAAACTCCTGGCGGGACGCCAATCCCTGACCAGCTACCGCTTCAATACCCGGGTGGCGGAGCATCTTTTCTGCAGGACGTGCGGCGTCAAATCCTTCTACATCCCGCGCTCCAATCCCGATGGGATCAGCGTCAATCTCAGGTGCCTGGACGACGGGGCCGGCGTGACGGCGCGCGTCATCCCGTTTGACGGCAGGAACTGGGAACAGAACGCCGCCGCCCTGGCGGACAAGTCACGCTGAGCGGGCGGCGAGAACAAGAAATTCGCGGTTTCCCGACCCGCCGGCGATCGGACTCGCCATGCGCGCGCGCACCCGCCAGCCGACGCGCGCCAGGGCTTCGGCGACGCGCTCCACCGCGCTTTCGGCCAGTGCGCCATCGCGTACGACCCCGCCCTTGCCGACGGCGCCTGGACCCAATTCGAACTGCGGCTTGACAAGCGCGACCAGCTTCGCGGCTGGGGCGGCGCATGCCAGGGCGGCTGGCAAGGCCTTCGCCAGACTGATGAAGCTGACATCGGCCGTGATGATATCAACCGGCTCGGGAATATCCGAGCGCGTCAGCGCGCGCGCATCAAGGCCTTCGCGCACGACAACGCAGGGATCGTCCGCGACGCTGGGGTGCATCTGCCCGCGGCCCACATCAACGGCGTATACAAGCCGCGCGCCGCGGGTGCGCAGAACCTGGGTGAAGCCGCCGGTGGACGCGCCGATGTCAAGACACACAAGGCCGGCGGGATCGATCTTGAAGGCGTCCAAAGCTGCAGCAAGCTTGACCCCGCCCCGGCCGACCCAGGGATGGAGCGGGCGCGCGACGATCGCATCGGCGTCGCCCACCAGCAGCGCAGGCTTGTGCGCCGGTGCGCCGTTGACCTCAACCAGACCAGCGGTGATGGCGGCGTGCGCTTCGCTGCGGCTGTGCGCGAGCCCACGGGCGACGAGCGCGAGATCGAGACGGAGTTTGCTCACCACAGCGGCGTCGCATGGGTTGCGGTCACGCGCAATGGCGCCCTGCCTGCGCCCGGGTCCACGCCGGTTCAGTCCGTGACTGGGCGCCGGGCGTCATGGCGGACAGAGCCGCCTTGAACGCCAGCGATCGGCGAAACGATACATGCGACGGCGAATGCCTGCACGCGACGCATTCCCTGAACGAGCGCAATGTTTCAGGATGTGACGCAGGTCCTGCCGGCCCATCCGCCCCATTTGGAGCCGCCATGTTCGCCGCCCACTCCATAAGAGCGCCTATGTCCCGATCACCCGTTGAACAGGTGCGCAACCTCGCCTTTGCTGCGGCCGCCGCAAGCCTTGCCGGCTGCGCATCGATGCCCCAGCCGGCGACCATTCAGCCAGATCTGCTCACCTACAATGAGGCCATCGCAGCCTCGGCGCGGGAGCAAGTGCTGTTGAACATCGTGCGCCTGCGCTATCGCGACACGATCGCTTTCCTGCAGATCACAGGCGTCACCACCAGTTACGCCGCGAGCCGCAAAGGCTCACTCGGCTCGGCTTTCGGGCTCGACATCGGGCGCTTTGACGAGACCCTGCGCTGGACCGGGGAAGGCGAACGCTCGGTGCGTCCGCTGGTGGAATACGAACCGCTGCAGGGTCCCGGTTACGCCAGCCAGCTGCTCTCGCCGATTGCACCGGAAAGCCTGTTTCTGCTCAGCCAGTCGGGCTGGAGCGCTGAGCGCCTGCTGTTGTGCTGCGTCGCACGGATCGGAGCGCTTGAGAACGCCCGGGCGGCAGCCGGGCCTACACCGGACTTTGTACCGGACAATGCATCCTTCCGCGCCTTCGCGGCAGATCTCAGAGCACTGCAATTGGCTGGCGGCCTGATCGTTGAGATTGAAGGCGACAGGGCGGGGCGCAATGCAGTTCTCACCGTGCTCGGGGATAGCGACGCAACGACGCGTGTTCGCCGGTTTCTTGGCATGAGCGACACGCAAACCCGTCTCGTGGTCACCGACCGCGCCGCTGGCGCGGGGTCCGTCAACGTGCGCGGACGATCTCTTTTGGGCATCATGTCCGCTCTTTCCCAGACCGTGGCGGTCCCGAGCGCGCATGAGGGCGTTCTGGTGACAGCCACACCGGCGGACGGCGACTGGAACGCGGTCATGGGGGGGCTGTTTTCGGTGCAGGTCGCCACGGAGCGGCCACGCGACGCGGCCGTAGCGGTGCGCTACCGTGGATATTGGTTCTCAATCGCCGACACCGACCTCCAGTCCAAGTCCACACTCGATCTGGTGATGCACCTGTTTGCGCTTCAGGCTGCGCGCGGTGAAGCAGGAGCGATTGATCCGTTCGTCGTCCTGACGCCTGGCGGATAGGCTGGTGATTTTGCCGCAATCCGGTCACAGGCGCGCGGGATTGGACGACGCGGACGCGTGACGCGTTTGCGGGGGCGATGGCGAAGGACCCGTGAACGCGATGCGCCAGGCCCTTTGGTGGAGCGATTGTTCTGTCCGGCCCGGCGCATGCGCCAGACGAGTGGGAGCAGCACATGATCGACGTCAGACGCTTCGCCAGTCTCGGGGCTGCCCGTTTTGACTGGCTGGACGCGCGTCACCATTTCAGCTTCGGCCAGTACCATGATCCCGACCGCATGGGCTGGGGCAAGATACGTGTCTGGAATGATGACACTATCCGACCCGGCACGGGGTTTGCGCCCCATGCGCATGCTGACATGGAAATCATCACCTATGTGCGGAAAGGCGCGATCACGCACCGTGACAGCCTCGGCAATACGGGGCGCACGGCGGCTGGCGACGTGCAGGTGATGAGCGCAGGGGCTGGGATCCGGCACTCGGAGTTCAATCTGGAGCCTGTCGAGACACAGATTTTCCAGATCTGGATTGAACCTGCCACGCGCGGCGGTGCGCCTGCCTGGGCGGCGGCGCAGTTCCCGCAGGACGACAGGGCCGGCCAGCTGGTGACCCTGGCGTCGAACGACCCGACGCACGCTGGCGGGCTCGCCATCCGTCAGGACGCCCGCGTTCTGGGCGCAAATCTGAGGGCGGGCCAGCGCGTGCGCCATGCGCTTGGCGCAGGCCGGCACGCCTACCTCGTTCTTGCCGATGGCGTTGCGGTGGTGAACGGGGTTGAAGTGTCTGCCCGCGATGGCGCGGCGGTGAAGGACGCGCCAGAGATCGACATCGTCGCCCGGACACACACTGAACTCGTGCTTGTTGACGCGCCCTGATGCAACCATCATCAGGGTTCCCTGGGCCTTGTCTGCGGCCCTCCTGCAGTCCCGCAGGCTTGCCGGACTGGATGGGTCCCCCTTGGCCTCTTCCCACCACGCCCGGGGAGCCGGACGCCTTCCGGCAGGCTGCTGTGCTGCCGTAACGCGCCATCCGCCCTGCCCCGTGCTCGGACCGGGGGGGCGCGCGATCACCTTGCCGCAGGAACGCCCAGCCGCTATCCGGGCGTTTCGTCTCCACAAACGGGGGAAAACGATGCTGCGTCGTCTTGTTGTTCCGGCAGTCGCGCTGGCTGCGCCATTGGCCCTGCAGGGTTGTCTTGCGGCTGCGGCTGCGGGGGCTGCGATCGATCTTACGGCAGACGTGGCCCAGGGGGCTGCAAAGGCGACGGGCGCGGTGGTGAAGGAGACAGCCGACGCTGTGCTGCCAGGAGATGACGCCGACGGTCGCGCACGGGAACTGAAAAAGGCCGAGGAGCGGGCGCGCAAGCGCGACAGGGAGCGCAAGAAAGCCGACGATTGAGCAGGCGCGCCAGGCAGCGCTGCGAGGCTGGCGCGGCTGGGCAGGAACTGATGGCGGTGTCAGGCTGCTGAGGCGTGGGCGCGGCTGCTGGCGGCGCGCGTGAGGGCTGCGTACAAATCGGCTGGCCGGACGGGTTTTGGCAGGAAGTCCGTCATACCGGCCTGAGCGCAACGCTGGCGGTGCTCATCCATCGCGTTGGCGGTAAGCGCGATCACCGGCGTAAAGCGGTTCGCCCCTGGGCGGGCACGTAGTTCGCGGGTGGCTTCAAGTCCGTCCATTTCCGGCATCCGTACGTCCATAAGCACCGCGTCGAAGGTCTGTTCACCGAGCAGCAGCAGCGCGGCGCGACCATCGCCGACACCAACTGCGTCGACTCCGAAGGAATGCAGGACGGCGGTAAGGATGTTGCGATTTGCGTCATTGTCTTCAGCCAGCAGAACGCGCAAGCCAGTCAGCTGAATGCGGGGTTCCTCGCCGCCGCGCACCGGCGCCTGCTCGAGCGGCTCGCGCAACGGGATTGTGAGGCAGAACACCGAGCCGACCCTCTCTTCGCTCGAAACGCTCAGCATTCCACCCATCAGACCCGCAAGTCGCTGGGAGATCGCAAGCCCGAGACCGCTGCCGCCATACCTGCGCGATACGCCGGCGTCGGCCTGAACGAAGGGATTGAAGATGCGTGACAGCACCTGCGCGGACATGCCGATGCCGGTGTCATGCACCTGCACGGTCAGGCGCGCCCCCTCGCCGCAAGGGGCTGCGAATGCGCGAAGATGCACTTCGCCGTAGTCTGTGAACTTGATCGCATTGGATACGAGGTTGAACAGGATCTGACGCAAGCGCCGATCATCCAGCATGGCTGCGGCGGGCACGCTTGAATCGATATCGACGAAGAGGCGCAGGCCCTTCTCGAGCGCCTTTGCCTCGAAGGCCTTGGCGCCTGCGCTCAGCAGGCTGCGCAGTTCGGCTGGTCGGGGGTCAAGTTCAAGATGACCGGAGTCGATCTTGGACAGGTCCAGCAGATCATTCAGGATCTCAAGCAGCAGTTCGCCGGAGTGCTTCATGACGTCGACCAGATTGGCGGTGTCGGCGTCAAGTTGCCGGGACTTCAGCAAGTCAACGGCGCCAATCACGCCGGACAGGGGCGTGCGGATTTCATGGCTCATGGTCGAAAGGAAGCTCGACTTGGAGTCGTCGGCCTTTCGGGCGCGCGCTTCAGAGACACGCGCGCTGGCGAGCAGTGCACGCGCCTCATCGCGTTCGCCCGCCAGGGTGGCGAGGCGCTCCGCCTGGCGCCTGGTCAGCGCGCGAAGCCGTCGGGCTGACCGCTCGGCGGCCATGACGCCAAACCCGGCGCAGAGCAGGAAGGCCAGCGCCGCAGGGGCGCTGTAAAGGGCTGCATTTGGCAGGGGCGACAGGCTGACCAGGATGGCGGCGCCACCCCCTGCCGGCGCCATCAGGACAGGCGCAGACGCTGGCATCGCTGAGGCTGGCCCCAGGTTGACGAGCGCGAGGCTGGCGAGGCCGAAGCCTGCAAGCAGCAGCCCGGCTTCTCCCTGGGACGCTGCGGCGTACAGCAGCGGCGCGACGAAGATCACATCGCGGACCACCGACAGGGACAGGATATGCAGCGTTGCGCCCGGGGTCCACGCCGCAGAGCCCTGGCGAAGACGCAGGCGCATCTGGCGGAACGACAGGAGGTCCAGGGCAAGCAGGACAGCCCACCAGAGAATGCAGGCTCCAAGGGGCAGACCTGCAGCCAGAGCGAAGGCGAACAGCCCGTTAACCAGCGCCAGCGCGAGCGGGTGCATGCGCCGCGTGGCCGGCAGGCTGCGCATGGTTTGCGGTGATGCTGACAGCACAGGCAGGCGGAGGAAGCGGCCGGTCTGCAACATGACTAATCCCCAAGCGTGTCTCCGCGGGCTTCCCTGCTATCAGAACCTGCCTAACCAAGCGCTAAATGGGTCCCCCGCCGCCTGGCGCTGCGGCGGCGCCCGCTTGCATCTGTTGGGAGAGCCCGTTATCACCCTCGCCTTCCCTGGCTGGGTAGCTCAGATGGTTAGAGCACGGGATTCATAACCCCGGGGTCGGCGGTTCGATCCCGCCCCCAGCCACCAATACATTCAATGAGTTAGCGGTCATTGCTTTACATCTCAGCGATGCCCGCACTGAGCCAGGTAGCAGATAGGTAGCAAGAGACCACACAACCGCGCGCTGGAATCGCCTCAGGTCAAAAGCGATGCACGGTCCCTGCGGTGGCGGGTGAACACCTCTCACCTCCACGACAGCAGCTGGCGATCACCTTGGTCTTGAATGCCTGTCCGTATCGAGCCATCGCGTCTTCCCATGCCCGCCCCCAATTGCCGAAGTTCTATTGGGGCGGCAACTACTGTGACGCGGGGGGGGTCGCCCGGGGGCCGCGTTCTCAGCGATGCGATCTTTCCTCCGAAGGCAAAGGTCAGAGGTTCGAATCCTGTCGGGTGCGCCATAAAATCAATAAGTTAGAGCAGGTCGTTTCGCTCTCTCTCCCTCTTGGTGGGCACGTGGTGGGCACCGATGTTCGCAATCTGATCCCAAGCTCGACGAGCTGTCCCCATCCGTATCGATGAGTGGATTGGCAGATCAGTTCGTGGATTGGCGCACGAGTTGTGACCGCGACGCCGGGGCGCGCCGCCGAGGAGGGGCGGTCCACAACCATTCTCTGGCCTAGAGGTCGACTTGCTCTGAGATCGCCAGGGCGTCGTCGACCTCGACGCCGAGATAGCGGACCGTACTCTCGAGCTTGCTATGCCCCAGCAGCAGCTGGACGGCGCGGAGATTGCCCGTCTTGCGATAGATGAGCGCCGCCTTGGTGCGCCGCAGCGAATGCGTGCCGTAGGTGGCGGGGTTGAGCCCGATGGAGCTCACCCACCCCTGGACGATGCGGGCGTACTGGCGGGTCGAAAGATGCGGCGAGGTCGCAAGCCGGCTTGGGAAAAGAAAGTCGGTTGCACGCAGACCGTGCCTGCGGATCAGCGTGGCGACAGCGGTGCGGGTGTGCTCGGTGATCTCGAATTGGACTGGCCGCTTGGTCTTCTGCTGGATGATGATCGCGCGCGCCTTCACCTCGCCGCCGGCGGCCACGTCTTCGACTTTCAGTCGCACCAAGTCGCAACCGCGCAGCTTGCTGTCGATCGCCAGGTTGAACAGCGCCAGGTCACGCACGCGCTTCTTCAGTTCGAGCCGAGCGCGGATTGACCAGACTTCTTTCATTTTGAGCGCAGGTTTCTGGCCAGTAAGCTTGCCGCCGGTGATGCGACGGGGCCGTCCGTTGGAGCGGAATGTCGCTTCGGGGATGATGTCGAGTGTCATGATGGAGAGCCTTCTGCTCGTCCGCCCGCACAATGCAGGGCGGGGCGCGCATAATAACCCGATCCCTCAAAACGGCTTTGATGGACCCCAAAGCCTGCGACTTAGGTCGCCGATGCGCTCAACGCCTGTCGATGGTAATGTTGTGTCCGTGGGGCGATAGGTGGCCCAAATCAGTCGGTCGCGCATACGCCGTGGTGCCCGCCTCTCAAAGCCCCAACTCGGCAAACGCAACGCGTTGTTCGCGGACTGGCGCGCCGTCGCCGCTGAGGATTTGCAGCGTCAGCGCGCGTGCGTTCCAGTCGATACGCGCCATCCCGAAGTTGATGGGGGAGTAGGCCGCGCCGATTTGGTTTGAGCTCATTTCGTCGCTGGTTTCGCGGAATGACAAATTGAGCGAGGAGGTAGTCATCTCGAAGGCTGGGTAGCCGATAAGGCCATCTTGGCGATAAAGCGCGGCCAGATGCCGATCGCCGGAAACAAACACGACGCCTTGAGCCCCCGAGCGGCCGACGGTTTCATGGAGACGCGCCTGCTCGCGCGGCATGGCATGCCACGCCTCCCAGGCGTGTCCGTCGGCCAACACTTGGATTGAAGACACCACGAAGCGAATGTCGGCTGGTTCGCGCAACTGCGCTTCAAGCCAAGTCCATTGTGCATCTGACAGCATCCGCTGGTTGGCATCTTCAGAACGGGCATAGCGACCGTTCGGCCCGGCTTGTGGCAAGCGCGTAAGGGACGAGCGACCAGAACGCGTGTCGAGCATGATGAATTGCACGCGCTGGCCCTCGGGGCCGAAGGTTCGCGCGTGCCAAATGCCGTCTTGACCGACGAAAGCGTCGTCCATACCCCAGAAGCGCTCGAAGATGCGCTGCGCCATCTCGCGGCCCGTAAAATTACGTCCGCCATCGTTCCAAGCCATGTCATGATCGTCCCACGTCGCCAGCATTGGGGTTGCGGCGCGCAAGCGTTGGAATTCGGGACGTGCGCTCATGCGCGCGTATTGCGTGCGGAGTTCCGGCAAGCTCATGTCGCCGGCAAAGGCGTCGCCGTACACGTTGTCGCCGAGATAGACCATGAGCTGCGGACGCTCGGAGACGATGCGATCGAGTATGGGTAAGTCGCGCTCCGCTGTCTGGCACGAGCCGAAGGCGATGGCAGTGAGCACTGTTTCCGGCCCCGGCAGCGCCGGTCCTGGCGGCGCGACAGGCAAATCATCAACCGAGCGCACATATGGGCGAAGCGCCGCGAGAGCATCGGCCGGCGCCGGCGCTGTGTTTGCGACGCATCCAATGAGCGCCAAGAGACTTGCCGCTGCGATCAGAATGCGCATCTCGTTACCTCACATTTTGACTAGGCATCTACACCGGATGCGCGACGCTTGTGTAAAGGGGATCTGATCCAGTGACGACGACGGCAATGTACGGGCGCAGAACCGCGAGTGGCGGGAATTGAGCGACCAAGCCTGTAGTGAAACTTTATCGACGGCCTGATGCTGGCCCTTTCGCGACATTCGGCAACATGACCTGTCTGGGTCAGTGACATCCATCTCGCGCCGAGAGTCCGCCGTCGGCAACACCCCGCTTCTCGGGGAAAGGCCGTTTCCGCGATCGTCCTGGATTTCCATTTCCTCCAATCACGCTTAACTGTGGCCGCCTGGAGGGATCATGGACACTATGACCATTCTTGCGATCGCGCTCGCGCTCATGATCCTCGTCAGCACCATCGTCGTCTTCAACGCGCTGATCGCGAAGCGGCAGATGGCGCACAATGGTTGGTCCGACATCGACGTCCAGTTGAAGCGCCGCGCCGACCTCATCCCGCAGCTCGTTTCCACCGTGCAGGGTTATGCCGCCCACGAACGCCAACTCTTCGCCGACATTGCAGAGAAGCGAAGCGCAGCGCTCGCCGCTGGCGACGACCCCACCAAACGCGGCGTCGCCGAAAGCGAATTCTCACGGCCGATCGGGCGGCTTATGGCGTTGGCCGAAGGCTATCCTGACATCAAGGCCAGCGGGAATTTCCTCGACCTGCAAAAGCAACTCGCCGACACTGAGGACAAAGTTGAAATGGCGCGACGCTTCTACAATGGCGCTGTGCGCGAGCTGAACACTTTGGTCGAGACGTTCCCAGCCAATGTCGTCGCCGGCCTCTTCGGCGTCGGCAAGCGGAGCTACTTCGAGATAGCCAACGATGCCCACCGCGCTGTCCCCCGGGTCACGACGGGCATCGGGCAATGAGCTTGCGCGCATTCTTCCTGGCGCTGATTGCGGTCGTCCTGGCCGGTCCTGCCTTCGCCGCCGAACAGATCAATCGCTTCGATGTGCTCGTCGAGCTCGAAACCAGCGGCGATGTTACCATCACCGAAACGCTCAACGTCACCGCCGAAGGAAACCAGATCCAGCGCGGCATTTTCCGCGACTTGCCGCGTTACTTCGAAGGCCAAGGCGAGCGTTACGAATTTGGTTATCGCATCCTCAGCGTCACTCGCGATGGAGGCGAAGAGGAATACGAGACCGAGACGGAAGGCAATGCCTATCGCATCCGCATCGGTGTCGTGTGCTCCTGAACACCGGCATGCGCGAGATCGAGCGCCTGGAGCAGGGCTCGCTGGTGGCGCTGAAACCCGCGGGGCGCGGCGCGGAGATCGAGGTGATTTCTGCGCGATCGCTGGAGGCGCAGGTGCGGGCGCGCGCCGACACCCCGCTCGACCGCGAACTCGACCGCATCGCCAGAGGGCAAAAGCGGGAACTGCCCCAGCTTGAGCGTGTTGAAGCAGCGCTTGGCGAGCGCGCGCAGCATCTGGAGCGCGAAGGCTGGGGCTTGCGCAGCGAAAGCGGCAAATTCTATTTCCGCGACGGCGCGCGTGAGGCATTGCGCGCGGGCGAGTTGGATCGCGCCGGCCTCGACCATGCCCGCGAACACGGGCTCGCCTATCGCGATCTCAGCTTCGATCCCCCGCTCGCCGCCGAGCAGGTGTGGCAGGCGCGCGAGGTGAAGGAATTGTTTGCTGGTCGTACAGCGTTGTTGGGACGCGGCCACGAGATCGCCGCCGTGATAGTCAAGCCAAAGCTGGAACTCAGCATTGGCGATGATGTCGGCCTTAAGCTGATCGAGCGCGGTACCGCGCGAACCCTCGACCTTGTCGTCGGCAAGGAGCTGGAGTTGACGCGCACGATCGGCCTGGGGCTGGGCCGCTGAACGCTGGCTTCGAGCTTGCTGGACTGGGCTCGCTTCAACGCGAAAGGCGAGCGTCCATGGCCAAACCAGCACGAACCAAATCGCCTGGGAAGCGAAGCGCGAAACGCGCGGCCAAGTCCCCAATCGATCCGCGTCAGATGGGTTTGTTCGATACTCTGGAGGCCGCGCCCGCCCGCATGCAGCGCAAGCGTGCGGCAAAGGCAAAGGCGGTGCGGACTGGAGCGCCCGAGCGACCGGTGGTGTTGAGCCCGGGCGAAGCCGCGCAATATCTGGGCGTCTCGGTCAGCACTTTGAAGAACTGGCGCGCCAAGAACATCGGTCCGAAATGGACACTGCGCGGCGCGCGCTTGGTGGCGTACCGCCCCGCCGATCTTGAGAAATATCTCGACGACAACAGCGCCAGGCGCTGAGGACGGCTCGATTTCCGCCGGCTCGTGGATTCTGGTTTTCATCTCATGCGCGAATTGTGGCGCTGGGCCAATGCGGGACAATAAGGGCCAAGGGCGGCGAACGCGGGCCGTCTTGAGACAGCATGATCTACATTGGGAAACGCGCGGAAACGGACCCGGCTTGTCGCGCTGATTTGAGTTTTCAAGCAGGGGCTGAAAGCGTTGGTCAGCGCGGTTTGGCGGCGTTTCCTTAACACATGCGCATCGCTATTTGCGGTGTCGCGCGTGATGAGGAGAGACACATGTCCGCCGAGATTTTGCTGACCGTCGAAGAAGCCGCGCTGCGCTTGAAGATATCGAAGCACACGCTGAACCGCTGGCGCGTCACTGGGGAGGGACCTCCGTTCAAGAAATACGGGCCACGTCTTGTACGCTATACCGAGCGTGAGCTCGACGCCTGGGGCGCTAAGCGTACACACGGCTCCACCAGCGAGTACGGGCGGGAATCGCGGTAAGCAAAGTCCAGCGCACATTGTTTTCGGGCGAACGACAACGCAGGTCGGTTTCGGGCCGGTTCGGCTCTCTACGGGCTGGGCGAAGCCAGGCAGATCCAGTCTGGGGCCTACTTGAAAAATAAACCTTCAAGGTGTATCTAGCCATGGCGATAAAGCGAAGGCCGCATCACGATCTGGCAGCGGTTCAAGCAAAATTCGCTCGGGTCGAGACCCTGGAGATCACGCGCGCCGCTGTCGAGGGTGCGCGCGCTTTGGGTTATTCGCTGGAAGACGTTGTTGAGGCGGTGCGGGATTTGGAGCGTGGCGACTTTATCAAGTCGGAGACGGCGCACAGTCCGCCCAACTCAAAGGTATGGCACGACACCTACAACATGCTGTGGGACGGCAGGCGGCTGTATCTGAAGTTCGCGGGCGAGACGTTGATCGACGTCGCGCTCACGTCATTCAAAGAGGTCGGCAATGACTAAGACGCGTATTCATCCTGAGACCGGCAAGGCCCTGCGGCGCGGCGTGCGCCCGCAGAGAGTGAAGTTCGGCTCGATGACGAAGGTGGTCAATGTGCCGGGCTGGTATCCCGATGACCACAGCGACTCCATCCATTCCGGTGCTGACCTGGCCGAATCCGACCGCGTGTTTCAAGAATTGAAAGCCGCCTACGCCACTCATGTGCGCAAGGTCCGTAAGCGGCTCAAGTTGACGCAGGAAGAAGCCGGCCGACTGATCGGCGGCGGTCGGCGCGCGTTCCAGAAATATGAGAGCGGCGCCATGCCACCGAGCGATGCAGCCGTCGCCTTGATCGAGCTGCTCGACCGCCATCCCGAGGAGGTGGAGTTTCTTAAGTCGATCCGATCCGCCGCGTGAGCCGCGTGGTTGCAGCCCGAAAGGGAAGGGGCGAGTTGATCTTTGGGCGAGGAACCGCGCGCGTGGCGACGATCGGAGCCTGACACCGCGCTCGGCAGCGTCAAGGACAAGCCCTTCGGGCCGCGCTGGCGCGCGATCCTTGACCCCGCCTGCGCGCGGTGTCCGATTGAAGGTGTCGCGGCGAGGGACTCTATCGGAAGGCACGACGGCCTGCGGCGCATCGTGCAAGGGACAATTTGTCAATTATCAGCGGCGCACGCGGCGCGGCGCTGGGCGCCACCCGTCATGGCCGTGCGGTCGAGGACGCGTCATCGGCGGCAATTGAGAGGTCGACGTTTCAGACGCGTTGGACGGCGTTCTGTCGATGCCTGCGAGCGCGTTGTCTACGCGTTCGGCGAGCTTCTCGACCGCCGCGCGCACCGGCGCGTCGGAGAGATGCGCATATCGCTGGGTCGTCTTGGTGTCTGCATGACCAAGGATGCGGCCAATAATGGGCAATGAAGCGCCGTCGGCGACAGCGATGCTCGCTGCTGTGTGTCGAAGATCGTGAAGTCGCACGCCATCAAGTTCCGCCTTCTTACGGATTTCCTGCCAGAACCAGTCCATGCCCTGGAAATAGCTGCGCTCGGCGCCCTGGCGCCCGAGCTTATCGGCCGGAAACACATAATCCGAGCCGGCGAGATGAGGTTGGTCAGATAGAATTGCCAACGCAGATTTCCCTATAGGGATAGCCTTGGGGCCGGTCTTTGAATCGCGAAGACGCAGGAACCCCTGGTCGAAATCCACTTCAGTCCATTTCAGCTTGAGGATTTCACTCTTGCGCGCACCGGTCAGAGCCAAGAGGCGGATGATGGCCGTTGCCTTGGGATTGCCGCCCGCTTTCTCGGTTTCGTCGATCGCTTTGCCGAGCCGCCTCAGTTCGTCCTCACTGAGAAAACGCTCACGCTTTCCGTCTTTCCACCGCTTCATGCCGCGTGCTGGGTTCGCTTCCATAACCCCTTCGCGGATGGCGTAGCTGAACATCGCGCTCAGCTGGACCACTGTCCTGGACGCTGTGCCCTGACCTCCGCGGACAATCGCCCGCCCGCGCGGTCGCGTTTTGATGTCCGCCTTGGTTTTTCCTTCCGCGATCTGACGCATGAACCATAGCACGTCGCTCTGCCGGACCGACGAAAGGCGCTTTGACCCGAGCAGCGGCTTGATATGTCGCTCGATGCGGCCTGCCTCAATCGCCTTGGTCGATGGCTTTTTGGCAACGCAGCCCTCCCTTAGATAGAGGTCGCAGAGTTCAAGCACGGTGAGGTCCTGGCGTTTGCGGCGAAGGTCGCCAGCAGGATCGGCTCCGGTCGCTACGGCGCCTAGTATCCAGGTAGCTTCGTCGCGCGCTTCCTTGGGCGTGAGCACGCCGTAAGAGCCGATTGTCATCAATCGCTTCGGCGCATTGCGGCCGCCGCCATCCGCCCGGTAGCGCACGATGAAGAGTTTTCGTCCTGATGTTTCGACACGCAGTCCAAAGCCGCTCAGCTCAGAATCCCATATTTCAAAGCGTTTTTCGCGTGGCATTGCCGCGTCGACGGTAGGCTTGGTAAGATGCGTGGTGCTTAGCCGCTTGTTAGGCATCGGTTTTTCACTCGTTTTTGGTGGGCACCAGGTGGGCACCGCGAGCGAAATGATGAGACCACGCCTGACCGACTACGGCAACAAATTTGTTGATTTACAAGGGTTTTTGCAAGCCGCGACGTCCCATGACATGTTGCGAATACACCTCTCGTCCAACTCCGAAGGCAAAGGTCAGAGGTTCGAATCCTCTTGGGTGCGCCATTAAAATCAGGGACTTACGAGAAGCGCTCGTTTTTCCAAAAAGTACGTGGAAGCACGGTGGAAGCACAGGCCTCGAAAGCAAACTTCTGCGTCTTCTAATGTTTGCCGATCACCCATTCTGAAACTTGCTCCGCCCTTGAGCGCAAGGGCAAGGCTGCCGGTTATCCCAGTGAAGTCTGCGGACTTCAACGCCAGCTTCGAAGAGCCTTGTCAGACCGATCTACATTCGATCGCCGTCCGCTCAGCGGCAGCAATCTGGCGGAAACCAGACGGAATCCAGATTTGCGTATCAGGCAATTCATCGCCGGTTCCAGCCATAGGCGCCTATTGGCGAACGCCCGCGACCTCGACCCCGCCGTTTCCGCACGCGAACAGTCACTTGATCAATCCTGGGGCGCGCGTGACCGAGATCTTCCTTTCCTTCAACCGCGAGGATCAGGTCGCCGGGAGTGTGGCGCCTGTAAAAAATTGACATTTTTGCTTTTGTGGCATAAACACACACCGTGTCATTGAGAGGGCGCGCGCTATGGCGGAGCAGATCGAAGTTCGCATCATGCCGAACGGCCGCATGGTTCTGCCCAAGGCCGCGCGGGCGGCGTTGGGTCTTTCGGGCGCCGGCGTGATCGCGGTTTCCGTTGAGGGCGATGAGGTGAAGCTCACCTCTATGGCCGCGAGCATCAGGAAGGCGCAGGCGCTTTATCAGGCGCATGTCAAAGACGACCAATCGAGCAAAGACTTCCTTGAGGCTCGAAAGGCCGAAGCTGCGCGCGAGCCGGGCTAAGCGTGGCGCGCGCTGTTCTGGATGCTTCGGCCGTGATTGCGCTCCTGCGCAATGAGCCGGGCGCTGAATTGATCGCGTCTTATGTTGGCGATGCGCTGATATCGACCGTGACTTTGCAGGAAGTGGTCAAAGCGCTTCTGGTGCGTGGCTTCACGCTGGAGCTGGCCCGAGCCATGATCGAGGCGCTGCATCTGGAACCGCGCGCCCACACCGTCGAAGACGCCTATGCGGCGGCGGCGCTTTATCAGGCGACGAAGGCCCAAGGCCGCGGCTTGGGCGACCGCACCTGCATGGCGCTGGCGATCGCGGCGGGCTTGCCGGCGATCACGACTGACCGGCAATGGAGCGCGCTGGCAATTCCTGGCCTTGATGTCATCCAGGCTCGATGACCGACATCTTCCTCTCCTGCAACCGCGAGGATCAGGCGCGGGCGACCGGCTGTTAAGGGCCAGTCTCAGTTTACCCAACCGTGTGCGAACTATGCGACCGCGTCCAAACTAGAGTTGGTTTGCCGGTTCGACAAAGGAAGCGCCCAGAGCTGTGGCGACGGCTCCGTTCGTAATGTGCCCGCGGCATACGTTGAGACCATTGGCCAGATGGTGGTCCGCCTTCAAGGCTGCCTTCCATCCGAGATTCGCAAGCCGGGCAACAAACGGAAGCGTGACGTTATTGAGGGCGTAAGCAGAAGTCCTCGCTACCGCTCCCGGCATGTTTGCCACGCAATAGTGCACGATCCCCTCCTCCACAAATGTTGGCGCGTCATGCGTTGTCGGTCGACTGGTTTCGAAGCAACCGCCCTGGTCAATCGCCACGTCCACAAGAACCGAACCGGCTTTCATCGAACGCAGGTCGGAACGCGACACCAGCTTCGGCGCGGCAGCGCCAGGGATCAGAACCGCACCGATCACAAGATCCGATGAGTCCAAAGCTTGCGCGATTGCCGTTGCGCTGGCGAAACACGTCTTGGCCAGACTGCCAAAGTGCAGATTGAGCCGCTCGAGAACATCAACGTTCCTGTCAAAGATCGTCACGTCAGCGCCCAGCCCTACCGCCATCTGAGCTGCGTTCAATCCGACGACGCCGCCGCCGATGATTGTCACCCTGGCCGGAGGCACACCCGGGACGCCTCCGAGCAAAACTCCTCGCCCGCCATGAACCTTTTTGCCGATTCCGACGAAGCCGCCCGTCTATAACGGGATAATGCCGCCCGGGTATTCCGAGATGATGCCGCCCCCCTGTAACGGGATGATGCCGCCCGGGGGGCCACGCATGTTGGCCGTGTTTGGGTGTGTCACTCGCCCT
>JBEIHX010000022.1:0-65650 GCA_040381075.1 Hyphomonadaceae bacterium | reverse complement strand
TCCGGCCAGGCGGTCGCAGAGCCCCAACACCCGATCCGCCGCCGCAAGAAGGCCCATGCCGCCATCCGAACTGATAACGCCGCCATCAAAGGCGGCGGTGACTTTCTTGCGCGACACGCTTGGCAAATCGAAGGGAAGCCCACTATCGTTTTTCATGGTGAGTGTGGCGCCTCGGGTGATGCGGCAGATCTAAGTTTAAGCACCTAAAATCTACACCGAATCAGTTGGTTGCGCCATGCTCATCACCTCATTTTTCGAGGCTTGGTGAATTTTTCAGGCTAGGGGCGAGCGCTCTGCGTCCAGCGCTCGAACCCGTCGCGTCGCAGAACACAGGCTGGGCAGGTCCCGCAGCCATATCCCCAAGCATGCCGAATGCGCCGATCTCCGGCGTAACATGTGTGTGTGTGTTCCAGGATCACGTCGACCAGACCGGGGCCGCCGAGTTCGGCGGCGAGGGTCCATGTCGCCGCCTTGTCCAGCCACATCAGCGGCGTGTGGACTACAAATCGACGCTCCATTCCAAGATTGAGCGCGACCTGCAATGCCTTCATCGTGTCATCGCGACAGTCTGGATAACCAGAAAAATCCGTCTCGCACACGCCCGTGACCAGATGCCTGGCGCCGCGGCGGTAGGCGATCGCCGCGGCGAGAGTCAGGAAGGCCAGATTTCGTCCTGGCACGAAGGTATTGGGAAGGCCGCTTGCTGAGAAAGCAAACTCGGTCTCATGCGTCAGTGCAGTTTCGCTGATGTCGCTTAACACTGACAGATCAATGACGTGATCTGCTTCCAGTTGGCCGCGCCAGGCCCGGAGCCCAGAAATGGATGTGCGCAGTGTGTCGCGGCACTCGAGTTCGACGCGATGACGCTGCCGGTAGTCAAAGCCGATGGTTTCCACCAGATCGAAGCGATCAAGCGCCCACGCGAGGCACACTGCGGAGTCCTGTCCGCCGGACAGAAGCACCAGGGCTGTAGTGTCGCCGATCTCTGGATCCGCCATCGCCGCCTCCGCTGCGCTGGACTAGCCCATGCGCGCGCGCCGGTCGAGAGCGGGCGGTTCCCGGCCCGGCGTGTACCTTATCGCCCCGGGGGAACTCCCCAGCACGCGCCGCGCCGGGGGGTGGACGTCACCCATGGAAAGCCCGCGCCCTTCGTGACGCAGCGATGTCTCGTCCTGCCGGGCGGTTGCGTGATCCCTCGGGGGCAGACCCGTCCATGCCGCAAAATCGCGACCGGATTGGAACAGACGAGGCTCGGGCGTCCTCTTCGTCAGCAAGACCGCGCCGATCGGCCCTACGCCGGGGATCTGGGCCGACCGCTGGCTGCATTGGTCACAGCGACGCCATTGCAGCCCCCGCCTGGCCGCCATGCGGGCCAGCGGTTCGTGGCCGCCGCGCCGTCAACGCCCGTGGCTGAGCGGTCGCTCGGGGCGTTCGCGGTCCGGCGGGCGCGCTGGCCGCGGTCCTTGCGGTCGCCCTTTGCCCCCTGCTGGCCGGGCTGCCCCCCGCCAGGAGTTGGGGCTCCAGCCCCGATGGCCGTCCTCCCGGCGGGGCAGGCGCGCCTGGGCGTGGCCTCTCGCGGCAGGTGTCGTCACACCCTGATGTGCCGCCGTCACGCGTGAAGGCCTGCCGCAATCGACAAAGCTTTGCCGATTGTTAATATGTAGGACCTTGTGCGGCCTGGCAGGCCGCTGCAGGGCAGGATGAGTGGGTGGGCGCTCGACATCGAACGTCGCCATAAAGAAACGTTGAAGGCGCAAGCCCGGAGGAGCACGATGATCTTCTCGCTGATTGCAAAGTTCATCCATGGCAGTTTCCGGGTGGTCGGGCCACTGCTCTACGTCTTGATCCTTGCGGTGATCGCCCACGAAGTCGCACAGTTCTGGTCAGGCTTTTACTTCAACAGCGCTTTGCTGGAGTCCACCAAGGAACTGGCCGCGTGGCCTGTGGGCGTCTTCGTCGGATGGTCTGTTGCGACCTTCCTGTTCGGTGGGCCGTTGATGATCGTCGAAATGCGCAACTACATCCGAAAACTGGCCCAACATGCCGGGCTTGAGTAGGTAATGGGGCCGTCGCAGGGCCGGGTGGAGGCGGTCATCTGGGATTTCGGGGGCGTTTTCACCAGCTCCCCATTCGAGGCGTTCAACCGGTTTGAGGCGTTGCGCGGCCTCCCGAAAAACTTCATCCGGAACGTCAACGCGACAAATCCAGACGCCAACGCCTGGGCGCGCTTCGAGCGGGCGGAAATCGGCGAGACGGAATTCGACGGCATGTTCGCCGCAGACAGCCGCGCCCTTGGCCATGAGGTCCGGGGCAGGGACGTCCTGCCATTACTCTCCGGCGACCTGCGCCCGCGGGTCGTAGCCGCCCTTGACGCCGTCGCGCGCCGCTTCAAGACCGGTTGCATCACCAACAATGTGGCGGCCGGTGAAGGTCCCGGCATGGCCGGGGCGGCGGGCAGGGCGCACGAAATCGCTGCCGTCATGGCGCGGTTCGCCCACGTCATTGAAAGCTCAAAACTTGGCATCCGCAAGCCTGACCCCCGGATCTACGCTCTGATGTGCGAGGCGTTGGACGTGCCGCCCGCAGCCTGCATTTACCTCGATGACCTTGGGGTCAACCTGAAGCCGGCGCGCGCCATGGGAATGACCACCATCAAGGTCGAGAGTGAATCGCAACTGCTCGCAGACCTCTCGCAGGCGACCGGCGTCGACCTTCTGTCCTGAGCCCGGCGCTCCAGCCCTTGCCCAACGGGCGACGGTCCGATTTCGAACGTCCCGGCGGAAGGGCCGCGCCGCCGCTCACGCATACGCCGCCCGCATTGCATCTCACGCGTGATGGCGCGGTTTCCGGGTTGCCCGCCGGCGACGCCTCTTCAGCCTCCGGCAGCGGCCTTGCCCGGCCCGGGCGTCCGCCTTTCGAGACAGCAGGGGGACCCGAATCGCAGTCGCCACGATGGGGGGGCATGCATCCCGCCCCGATTGCCCGCGGGCCCGGTGAGCCCGGCCAATCGTAAACGCCCTCACCGCGCCTTGGTCGACGCATCCCCAGCTTCTCGCATGGGATTTCGGGCTTATCCGCCCCTTCTTGGGCCTTACCGGCTGGCGTCCGGATTCAGGCCTCGTTAACGAAAAACCCGTGGGCGACGCGATTTATGAACTTGACCAAAAAAGGGCGACCTTCCCACTATATCTAGCGTACGGTCTGTGCGAGGACCCAAGATACAGATTGATTGCCGGGGCTCGCCACAGGTGGCGGTCCAGAAGGCACGTTGGGAGAGGCCAAATGCATCGAGCCGAAGCGCGCAGCTCTACAGGTTCCACGACAGCAGCGCGCAGTGAAAGCCCGCGCGGGAAGCCTCGCCCCGTTCGCGCCAGACCTGCCGTAGCCTCCGAAATCAGGATTGACCGGTCCCGTGACGCGCTGCTGACCGACTTCGGCCGCACCACGCTGCAGGATCGTTATCTGCTGCCGGGAGAGTGCTACCAGGACATGTTCGCCCGGGTGGCGACCGCATTCGCGGACGACCTCGACCACGCCCAGCGCATCTATGACTACATATCGCGACTGTGGTTCATGCCGGCGACGCCGGTGCTGTCCAATGGCGGCGCAGAGCGAGGCCTGCCGATCTCCTGCTTTCTGAACGCAGTCGACGACTCGCTTGACGGCATTGTGGGGGCCTGGAACGAAAACGTGTGGCTCGCGTCAAATGGCGGCGGGATAGGCACGTATTGGGGCGGCGTACGCTCCATCGGCGAGAAAGTCGGGCAGAATGGCCAGACATCAGGGATTATCCCGTTCATTCGCGTGATGGATTCGCTCACGCTGGCGATCAGCCAGGGGTCGCTGCGGAGGGGCTCGGCTGCCGTCTATCTGGACGTTCATCATCCGGAAATCGAAGAGTTCCTGGAGATCCGCAAGCCTTCCGGAGACTTCAATCGCAAGAGCTTGAACCTGCACCATGGGCTCAACATCACGGATGAGTTCATGGAAGCGGTTCGGGAGGACAGTGAGTTCGCGTTGCGCAGCCCGCGCGGGCACATCGTCAAACACGTCTCCGCGCGCAAGATCTGGCAGAAGATCCTTGACCTGCGCCTCCAGACTGGAGAGCCCTATCTCATTTTCTCCGACACGGTGAACCGGGAGATGCCCGCCCACCAGCGTGCGCTCGGTCTGTCGGTCAAGCAGTCAAACCTGTGTTCCGAGATCATGTTGCACACAGGGCCTGATCACCTGGGCAACGACCGGACTGCGGTGTGCTGCCTGTCCTCCTTGAATGCGGAGACCTATCTCGAATGGAAGGACCACCCGGTCTTCATCGAAGACGTCTTCAGGTTCCTGGACAACGTGTTGACTGACTTCATCGAGCGGGCGCCGGATGAAATGGCGCGCGCGCGCTATTCGGCGACCCGCGAGCGCTCGGTCGGCCTCGGTCTGATGGGATTTCACTCCTTCCTCCAGGGGCAGGGGGCGCCATTTGAGAGCGCGGCGGCGAAGAGCTGGAATTTCCAGATGTTCAAGCACATCCGCAAACAGGCTGATCAGGCGAGTGTGAAGCTTGCCCGCGAACGCGGCCCATGTCCGGATGCCGCTGACCAGGGCGTGATGGCGCGCTTCACCCACAAACTGGCGATAGCACCGACTGCGTCCATTTCCATCATCTGTGGCGGTACAAGCGCCGGCATTGAGCCCATTCCGGCGAACATCTACACGCACAAGACGCTCTCTGGCTCATTCAGCGTCAAGAATCCCTATCTGGAGCGAGTGCTTGAGGCCAAGGGACGCAACACGGCCGACGTCTGGGGGTCGATCCTGGAAAACGAGGGGTCGGTTCAACACCTGGAATTTCTCAGCGAGGCAGAAAAAGCCGTCTACAAGACGGCGTTCGAGATAGACCAGCGCTGGGTGATTGAACTCGCCGCAGACCGCACGCCGTACATTTGTCAGTCGCAGAGCCTCAACGTCTTCATTCCGGCCGACACCGACAAATGGGACTTGCACATGCTCCACTGGATGGCTTGGGAGCGCGGCGTGAAGTCGCTTTACTATCTTCGTTCCAAGAGCGTTCAGCGCGCCGCCACCGTTGGGGCCGAGACCAAGGCGGAGAAGGCCGCGGACGACTTCAAGCTGGCGAAGACAGACTACGAAGAGTGCCTCGCCTGTCAGTGAGGCGGCCTTCGCCAGGCCGCTGGACAGGATACAAAGGTCAGGGCCTCCCCCGTCGGCAGTGACGCAGGGCTGACGCCTTCACCGCGAGTGCTGTCGTCAGGGTGCGTCAAAGAGTGTGCGCAGGCTTTGGCTCATCATGCGCCCCTCGGGGTCTATGCGCTGGCGCACCGTCTGGAACGCCTCCCAGCGGGGGTAGAGGCTGCGCAGGCGGGCGGCCGTCTGGGTGTGTATTTTGCCCCAGTGCGGTCGTCCGCCGTGGTCCATGAGGATTGGTTCGACAAGGCGAAAAAGCGGATCTGGATCAGCGCGCCAGTACTGGTGAACAGCTATGGATGTGCGCGCCCCGCCGAAGAACGGTGACAGCCATACGCCATCGCCTGCAACGCTGCGGAACTCAAATGGGAACGCGACCGCGGACTGCGCCTTGCGGACTGCCGCTAGGCTGGCCAGCAAGGCATCCGGCCCCGCTTCCTCAGGTACGTGGATCTCCATCTCGTTGAAACGC
Source organism: Hyphomonadaceae bacterium (assembly GCA_040381075.1). Lineage (GTDB taxonomy): Bacteria > Pseudomonadota > Alphaproteobacteria > Caulobacterales > Aquidulcibacteraceae > JBEIHX01. Next base: position 59,979 of record JBEIHX010000022.1, on the reverse strand, counting down.
ACATTTCGCGCGCTCGGAAAGATCGCATGCGCCGGGCCCACACGCTGTGTTGGCCGGACCAAACTGACAAGCCTGCGCTGGGCCAGCCGGCCCAGGAAGGGCATTGCCTGCGTCACCCGGCTCAGGGCTTCCATAAGACCGTCATCGTCGCCGCTCTTGCCCAGACGATCGAGCGGATCCTCGGTCAGATTGAGCGTCTTCAATATGACCTGATCGGTATACGGAAATACCCAGAACTCGACATGGCGGTTCGAGCGCTGGAGATCGCCCCAGGTCTCCAGCACCTGCTTCAGCGGCGCGCAGCGGACCTCTTCGACAAGGCGATAGGCGGGAAGAACCGAGAGTTTGATGCGAGTGAGCACGCCGAGGGCGCCGAGGGACAATCTGCCGGCCTCAAACAGATCAGGGTCGCTCTCAGGGCTGGCTTGGCGTATCTCGCCATCGGGGGTCACCAGAGTGAAACCACGCACGAAGGTTGGAAACGCGCCGAGCGACAGCCCGGTTCCGTGCGTCCCCGTCGATACGGCCCCGGCCAGGCTCTGGCGGTCGATGTCGCCCTGGTTTGGCAACGCCCAGCCCTGCGCCGCCAGGCTGCGGGTCAAAACATGCAGAGCGATGGGGCCGGGCGCTTCCGCCACCCCGCCGCTGACGCGCACCTCCTGGTCCTGCCAGGCTGAAAAATCAATGATCGCTGATGCGTCGCTGACCAGCGGTGTGAAGCTGTGTCCCGCCCCGGCCGGCCGCAAGCCTCGGCGCGTCGCCAACAGCCGGGCGAGTTCCTCGGCATCGTGGGGGTGCAGGATCTCTCCGGGACCTGTCAGGCGTCCCGACCAGTTGCGCCAGAGCGGGGCGGAGTTGGCGGTCATGCCCCATGACAGACCGGCAGGCCCGTCGCCGTCAAGCGCGCATGCGCCCCCTTTCAGCCGGACCGGCGAGCGCTTATGTTCGGCCTATGCCGAAAAAGTCCCCGCAAACCGAAGCGCAAGCCGGCTTGGCCGTCGACGCGATCTCCGATCAAGCCATGGCTGCCTGGACCCCCTACCGCCCGGCGCGGCCGGAAAAGTCGGAGGGCGGGAGACAGTTTGCGGTTGTGTCCGAGTTCACTCCACAGGGCGACCAGCCGCAGGCGATTGATCAGCTAACAGATGGAATTCTGAAAGGTGATATTGATCAGGTGCTGCTTGGCGTCACAGGGTCCGGCAAGACCTTCACGATGGCCAAGGTGATAGAAGCTGTCCAGCGTCCTGCCCTTATTCTCGCTCCCAACAAGACGCTTGCCGCGCAGCTCTACGGAGAGATGAAGAGCTTTTTTCCCGAGGCTGCGGTTGAGTACTTTGTCTCCTACTACGATTATTATCAGCCTGAGGCTTATGTCCCCCGGACCGACACGTACATCGAAAAGGAAAGCTCAATCAACGAGCAGATCGATCGAATGCGTCACGCAGCGACGCGCGCGATCCTGGAGCGAGATGACGTCATTATCGTGGCGTCGGTCTCGTGCATCTACGGCATTGGATCGGTCGAAACCTACACCAGCATGACGTTTTCGATCAGGGCAGGCGATCAGGCGGATTTGAAGGGCGTCGTGCGCAATCTCGTTGCGCTGCAGTACAAGCGCAACGATCAGGCATTCCAGAGAGGCGTGTTTCGTGTGCGTGGCGATACGCTGGAGCTGTTCCCGGCGCACCTTGAGGATCGGGCGTGGCGCATACTGTTCTTTGGCGATGAAGTCGAGGCCATTCACGAGTTTGACCCTCTGACAGGCAGGCGAACCGGCGACCTGGCGTCCGTCAAGGTCTATGCGAACTCCCATTACGTGACGCCGAAACCCACCCTGCAGCAGGCTGTTGATCTCATCCGCGCAGAGCTCAAGGAGACGCTTGCCCGCTTTGAGAAGGAGGGAAAGCTCCTCGAGGCGCAGCGTCTCGCACAGCGGACCGAATTCGACATTGAAATGATGCTGGCGACTGGATCATGTGCGGGAATTGAGAACTATTCACGCTATCTGACGGGTCGAAGGCCTGGAGAGCCTCCGCCGACGCTGTTTGAGTATCTGCCGGAGAATGCAATTCTGTTTACGGATGAAAGTCATGTAACTGTTCCCCAGATCGGCGGGATGTTCCGTGGCGACTTCAACCGCAAGAAGACACTGTCTGATTTCGGATTTCGCCTGCCGTCGTGCATGGACAATCGTCCATTGAAGTTTGAGGAGTGGGACGCGATGCGCCCGCAGACGGTGCATGTGTCTGCAACTCCTGGTCCATGGGAAATGGATCGAACCGGCGGGGTGTTTGTTGAGCAGGTGATCCGGCCAACCGGACTGATCGACCCGCCGGTTGAAATCCGCCCCGTGTCAACGGGCGGCTTCAGTCAGGTAGACGATGTCATCTCGGAGGCTAAAGGCGCCGCCGAACGCGGGCTGCGCACGCTTGTTACGGTCCTGACGAAGCGCATGGCGGAAGACCTGACTGAGTTCATGCACGAGCAGGGAGTGCGGGTCCGCTACATGCATTCTGATATCGATACTGTCGAGCGCATCGAGATCATCCGTGACTTGCGGCTCGGCGTCTTCGACGTGCTTGTGGGCATCAATCTGCTGCGCGAGGGGCTCGATATTCCTGAATGCGGACTGGTGGCCATACTTGATGCAGACAAGGAAGGATTTCTTCGCAGCGAGACATCCTTGATACAGACAATCGGGCGGGCGGCGCGAAACATTGACGGCAGGGTGATACTTTACGCAGATCATCAGACCGGCTCTATCAAACGAGCCCTGGGCGAGACCTCGCGCCGGCGCGAGAAGCAGTCGGAGTATAACGCAGCGCACGGCATAACCCCGCAGTCGGTTCGCAAGAACATCGCGGAGATTCTTGACAGTCCCTATGAAAAGGATCGCGTCACCGTGGAGGTCAAACGCGGAAAGACCGGCGCGTTGCAGGATGCTGGCGAATTCATCGGGCACAATTTCCGCGCCCACATCGCCGACCTGGAAAGGCAGATGCGCGAGTTTGCTGCGGATCTCGATTTTGAACGGGCGGCTCGCCTTCGCGACGAAATTCGCAGGCTTGAGGCGACTGAACTCGCGGTCGCTGATGATCCCCTGGCGCGGCAGGCGCAGGTGAGTGAGAAGTCTCAGGAGACCCTTGCGTCCGACCCGCGTCCGGGGGGGCGTTCAAGCGCGGGCATCCCTGGCGTTCGCGGGGGCAAGGGGCGCGGGCGCAGGTAGGCTTAACCGCCTGGCGGACACCCGTCGGTCAGCGCCCATGCGCTCGCCTCGGCAAGTGCAGTGCGCGCTGCCTGACCAAGCGCAGCTGCGAGGGATGTCCGATTGGTCTGCGATGGAATGCTGATTTCGAAACGTTGCTGGGCGCGCACCTGGCGGGCTTGGGGGTCGATGGCCCTCACACTGAACGCGATATGGGCGTCAAGGTCGCCGCCCCTGCCTTCACGTCCTTCAAAGGCGTGGAGGTCCCACACGATGTCGCACGTCGCCCGGACACCCTCGGCGCCGCGCACCCCGGCCTTGACCTTGCCGGACCTCTCGAGGGTTGCAATCCACAGCGTTTGCAGGACGACCGGGGCCGCGTCCGTCCATTCTGCGCGGGCCACGTAAGCCACACGGCCGCCAGGCTGCTGCATGACAAGCTGCGCGCCTGACAATTCTTTTGATGTGATTGGTTCGCGCACGCTGATGACCAGATTCGGGCGCGATGGCGCGTCAAAATCCGGCGGGCCAGGCTCGATGCGAAAGACATCCGGCGCCGGGGCAGGCTCTGGCCATATCTGAACGCAGGCGCAAAGTCCGGCCAGCGACGCGATGATGATGGCGGGGCGGATCATCGGGGCAACTCCACTTCAGGGCGCGCGACGCCGGCGGCAAAGCGTCCTGGGTCATTCTCCAGATCGGCCGCCAGGCCCTCCAGCCGCGTCGCCAGCCTGCGCAGATCGCGGGCGGTGAGATCGGCCTGGGGCAGGGTCTGCGTCTGCACCTGATCCATTGTTGATTGCGTTGCTGCGGCCAGTGCTGCGACGGTGTCAGCGGCCCGGCGCACAGTCTCGCTCGCCCGGCGCGCCTCGGTCACGGCGCTCGTGAGCTCTGTGCTGAGACCATCAAGGCGTCCGTCGGTATTTTCCGCAAGCGACTCAAGCGCCGCCGCCGCCCGCGCTCCAGCTTCCGCCGCTGTTCGGGCTTCCTCCAGGGCGGCGATGGAGTGACGTGCGAACGCGTCATTCTTCGCCAGAGCCTGCGAGACCCGGGAGGTGCTCTGCAGCGTGACGGACAGCGCCTGAATGTTCTGTGGCGTCAGAAAGTCATTGATAGCGCGGACCGCCTCATTCGCCTGGCGAAGAAACCCTTCCGATCCCTGCACGAAGGCGTCGAACTGTGGCGGCGCCGCCTTGATGCGCGCGATGACGCCCCTGCGGATCTGCTGCAATGACTGATCCGTGCCTCCTGCCATTTGTATCAGCGAAACGCCGGTGATTGGATTTGTCTCCAGCTGCGCTCTGCTGTCGGGGCGCACCGGGCCGGCGGCGTCCACCCGGATCCGGGCGACGACCCGGCTGCGATCCTCCGGGTCGATCGACAATCGGGTGACTTCGCCGACTTTGATGCCGTTGTATCTGACTTCACCGCCCTGGCTGAGGCCGCGCACGGCGCCGTCAAAGACCACATCGAACACCCGGTAGCGGCGGTTGAAGTCAAAATTTGACAGCCAAACCGCAAACACTGCTGCGGAGATGAGAGCAATCAGCGTTGCTGCTCCGATCAGAACGTAGTTTGCCTTGGTCTCCATGGCGTCATCCTATCGCCGCGCGGCCGCGCGGGCCGTTGAAATATTCGGCCATCCAGCCCTTCGCCCCGGCCCGAACCTCCTGCAGTGCGCCGATCGCGGCCACTTTCCCGTCCAGCAGAACCGCAACCCGGTCACAGATCGCTGCAAGGGTGTCGAGGTCGTGGGTAATCAGGAAAACGGTAAGCCCGAGCGCTTCCTTAAGTTCAAGAATGAGTGCGTCGAAACGTTGCGCCGCGATCGGGTCCAATCCCGCGGTCGGCTCATCCAGGAACAGAAGCTCCGGGTCCAGTGCAAGCGCACGGGCGAGCGCTGCGCGCTTTCTCATGCCGCCAGACAACTCCGAGGGATACTTGTTCGCAGCGTCGCCCGGAAGGCCCGCCATGAGGAGCTTCAGATCGGCGAGTTCGCGGCGCAGTTCGGAGCCGAGATCAGCGTGTTCCCGCAACGGCGCTTCAACATTTTCCCGGACCGAGAGCTGGGTGAACAGCGCTCCTTCCTGGAACATGACGCCCCACCGGCGTGCGAGCAGCCGGCTGGCCTCGGGGGAAAGACCATCACGTCTGGCGCCCAGAACGCGGATCTCCCCTGCATCATAGCGGTTCAGGCCGATGAGCGAACGCATCAGAACGGACTTTCCTGAACCTGATCCGCCCACGACCCCGAGGATCTCGCCACGACGCACATCAAGGTCGAGGTCGGCATGCAGCGGTCTGCCGGAGAAGCTTGTGCGCAGGCCCCGGACCGATATAGCGACATCGTTCACAGACCGATCTCCAGAAAGATTACCGCAAACGCGGCGTCCATCGCGATCACCAGAAAGATTGCCTGCACCACCGCGGCGGTTGTGCGCCGCCCGAGCGATGCGACGTCACGCTCCACCAGCAGGCCTTGCCTGCAACCGATGAGCGCGAGCGCAACGGCGAAGAACGGCGCTTTGACGAGGCCGGCGGTGAAATGCTGGAACGGAATGACTTCCTGAATTCTGCCAAGCGCCTGGATCGGGGACAGTTCAAGGACCGCCGCCAGGACGAGCAGGCCGCCTGCAAGGCCGGCGATCATGGCGATGAACGCGAGGATTGGCATGATCACCAGCATGGCGATGAGCCGGGGAACGATCAGAACCTCGTAGACGTCGAGTCCCAGAACCTGCAGGGCGTCTATCTCCTGCTGCATTTTCATGGCGCCGATCTGTGCAGCGAAGGCGCTGTCGGAGCGCCCTGCCAGAATGATCGCCGCGATCAGAACGCCAAATTCGCGAAGCATCGAGACCGCGATCAGCTCCACCGTGAAGATCGAGGCGCCGAACTGACTGAGCAGGTCCACCCCCATATAGGCGACGACAACGCCGATGAAGAATGCAAGTGCGCTCACAACCGGAACGGCGTTAAGCCCGGCGTCCTCAATGACGGCCACAATCGACGTCCAGCGCAGTCTCTCAGGCCGCATGATGACGCGCATGAGCGTGGCCAGCGAGCGACCGAGAAACTCAGTGAGCGACAGGGTCTCGCGCCCCAGGTCGAACCAGCCCTTGCCGACCCGCGCGACCAGGTCGGCCAGCCCCGGCTGGCGGGGGGGCGGCGGGGGGCAGGCTTCCCGGTGGCGCGCCACTTCGCGCAGAAGCCTGCCCGCACTCGGGTGTGGTCCCGTCACCGTAAAGGGGCAGTCCCCAAAGGCGCGCTGGATCAGGAAGGCGCCTGCGGTGTCGATTGTTCCGAGCGCGGTGGCGTCGACGGTCCATGCGCGCGCGCGTGTGGAAAAGGCCTGCGCCCGCAGCGCTGCGCTGACCGGGGCGACTGTCCAAACGGTCCAGTCGCCGCGCACTTTCAGGATGCGCGTCTCGCCGCTATCTTCCACCTCGAAGCCAGGCGCTTCGTGATCCATGATGTCAATCCCGGGCGGCAAGCACCCATTCCTAGCAGAACCAGCGCCATTTCACGCTGCGGCGCCCCTTTGAGGAGAAGTCTTGCATGCGGCGGTTAACGGTGCGCGACGAAAACTTCGCCGTCGCGGGAGAGTTCCGGATCTCCAGGGGGGCCAAGGCGGAAGCGCATGTCGTGCTGGTCACGCTGGAAGAGGATGGGCTGGTGGGGCGCGGGGAGTGCGTCCCCTATGCACGGTATGGCGAGAGCATCGCCAGCGTGGCCGCCCAGATCGAAGCGATGCGCGAGGCGCTGGAGGCTGGGCTGACGCCCGCCGCGCTCCAGACCGCTCTGCCGCCGGGCGCCGCCCGAAACGCAATTGACTGCGCCCTCTGGGATCTTGCGGCCAAGCAGGCGCGCGAGCCTGTCTGGCGTCTGGCGGGACTGCCTGAACCGCGTCCGGTGCCGACCTGTTTCACGCTGTCTTTGGCGGCTCCAGAGGCGATGGCCGCCGCCGCGCAGGCCAATCCTGCGTGCTCAATCCTCAAGCTGAAGCTTGGCGGCTGCGACGGGCTGGACGTGGCGCGAATGGAGGCCGTCGCAGCGGTGCGGCCGCAGGCGCGCCTCATTCTGGATGGCAACGAGGCGCTGACCGCTGACGTCTACGCCGAGCTCCAGCGGCGAGCCCGTGCGGCTGGCGCCGTGTTGATTGAGCAGCCCTTCGCCGTGGGCCAGGACGCGGCGCTTCTGTCCATGACGGGCGCTGCCGCGGTCTGCGCCGACGAAAGTCTGCATGTGTCGCGCGACCTTGATCAGATCTCGCATTTCTTCGACGCGGTGAACATCAAACTGGACAAGGCCGGCGGCCTGACCGAGTCGATCTCGACCGTGCGCCGCGCCAAAGCCCTCGGCCTGCAGGTGATGGTGGGCTGCATGCTCTCATCCTCACTCGCAATGGCCCCCGCAATGCTCCTGACGCCGTACGCTGACTACGTTGATCTGGATGGCCCGCTGCTGCTGCGTGAGGATCGCGCGCCTGCGATCCGGTACGAGGATGGCGTCATCCATCCTCCTCAAACGGAGTTGTGGGGATGAAACAGGATCTTGATCACACTTGGTTCGCCGCCGATTACACAGCTGCCCGAACACGGTTTCTTGCAGCTGCGCGCAGGGCAGGCATGCATGTTCAAAGCGCGGTGCACCCATCGCGCAAGGGGCCAGGCGGGATCGATCTGGCGATGGATTGCGCGGTGGCGGGCCCGGCCCGCGCAGACGCCGCCCTGATCATCATCTCCGCCACTCATGGACCGGAAGGCTATGCCGGATCCGCGGTCCAGACAGGGCTCTTGGAAACCGGACGTGTGCAAGCGCTGGCCGCGCGCCTGAAGCTTGTGCTCATCCACGCGCACAACCCTTACGGCTTCGCCTGGGACACCCGCTTCAATGAGGACAATGTCGATCTGAACCGGAACTATCTCAACGACTGGAATGCGCTCCCCCAAAACCCCGGTTACGATGAAATCGCCGCATTCGCTGCACCGAACGACCGCACGGAGGCAGGCCTTACGGACAGTCGCATCGGACTGCTCGCCTTCGCGCGCCGATCTGGGTTTGACATTCTGCAGAAAGCGCTTTCGGGCGGTCAATACCGCCACCCGGCCGGCGTCTATTTCGGCGGCGTGCAGCCTTCGTGGTCCAATCGCACATTGATGGATTTTGTCACCAGGGCATGTGCCGGTCTGCCCCGTGTGGCGAGCATCGACGTCCACACCGGTCTTGGGCCGTTCGGGCATGGCGAGATAATCTTCGAGCACCCGCCAGGAGGGGCCGACTATGATCGCGTGATGCGGTGGTGGTCTGGTGAGCCGCGCACCACGAAGGACGGCTCGTCGGTGTCGGCGGAGCTTTTCGGCGCGCTTGATGAGGCCCTTGTGCGTGCTTTGCATCCTGCGCAGGTGACGGCGGTCGCGCTGGAGTTCGGGACGGTTGACCCGACCTCGGTCTTTCAGGCGACCCAAGCCTCTTCGTGGCTGCACGTATATGGCGATCCCGAGGGGGCTGAAGCGCCTGAAATCCGGCAGGCCATCCGCGATGCGTTCTACCCTCAATCTGCTGAGTGGCGCGAAAAGGTCTGGTCCCGCACGCTCTGGGTTCTGGAGAATGCTGTCGCGGGACTGTTGACGTCTGATCCGTAATCCGCGGGGGTCCCCACAGCAGGGCGCGCCGCGCACCGAGCCCAGGCTGGGCGCCTCAGGCAGGCCAGGCTGATGCAGGTTGCCTTGCCGGGGCGCGTGATTTGATGCTCCGGCCGTCTGACCACCATGGGGCAGTGTGTTGGCGGCGATCCGACGGCTGTCTGGTTGGACCGCCACAGTGGTGGCATGGGTGCAGTCAGGTTACCGCAGCGCCGGGCCCCCATCCGGCGGCAGGTCCACGCCCACGACACGCCATTCCGCCAGAGCGACCCGCTCCATCTTCAGGATAGTTATGCGGTTCGTCACCAGTCCTCCGACAAGATCGGGCGTCAGGGCGATCTCTGCATGCGTCTCATCGAGCCGCGCCGTTCGCGCGCTCAGGAACTTCGTCAGTTCCCTGCGATCGCGTGGGGCGTCCACCCCTGCATAGGCAAGGGCGCCAAGCACCAGACGCCCGAGCGCCTTCGGCTCGGCGAGTTCGCGCGCCCGGGTCGCCGGGTCGAGCTGCAGCTGCGTTTCCGGCCTTCCCGGCTGCGCCGCCGGGGCCGGCGTTTCCCCTGAGGTTGCGCCCGCGAGCCCGGCGACGAAGTTCCCCACGGCTTGCGCGGCTGTCTGGATCGCCGCAGTCACCTGACCGGCGCCCTGCGCCGCCGCGTCGACGGTTTTTGGCGTTGCTGCGCGGACTGCGGCCTCGCGCAGCTGGGGTTCAAGCGAGGATTGTACGCGCGCGGTTTCGCAGAGCGTGCTGATCGTGGCGGAATCGCCGAGGCGTGCGGCGTTGATCAGGGCTGCTGCGGCGCGGGCCGGACCGGTTTCCTCCCACTGCTGAAAGCTGCGAAAGCCAATCACGGCGCCTACTGCGAGCGCGACCAGCCCGATCAGGGCCCAGCCAAGGGCGGACCGGCTGCTGGCGCGTGTCTCTTGACCCATATCAGTGTCGCTCCATTCCCAGCCCCCCTCCGGCGCAGGCCCTGAATGCGCCGTGATGCGGCTTCTTCATCGTCCTGCACACACACGACGGTATCGGTGCAGGATCAAGGACGCGGCTGTCCAGCCGTTCGCTGCGACCGGTGCGTCAGCTTCGCGCCGAGCAGACGGAGCTTTCGCCCCGAGCATGACGCAGGCAGGCCAGGGGCGTGGATGCTACCGCAGAAAATCGAGCAGCGACAATCGGGAGAGCTGGGCGAAGGTTTGCGCCGAGGCCTGGTACTGGACCTGCGCAGCCTGCAGGCGGGACATCGCTTCGGCGATGTCCGCGGTCTCGACGTCATCAACCAGCTTCTGCAGGGCGCCTTCCGTCGCCTCCAGACGTTCTCTTGAACTCTTGATGGCCTGGTTCGCCTGACCGTTGATCCCTTGAGCGTTGTGGATCGGGGCCGTTGCGGTGGTGACCGTCTGCACGAGGCCTGTCAGAAATGTCGTCTGGGCGTCTGTCAGCTTTTGCCCAAATGAACCGTTGGCCTGGACGTAGACCTGGAACTGTCGGAACGCGTCCATCAGCGCCGAAGAAAAGCTCGAGGCGAGTTGGCCCACCGTCGTTACAACGCCTTCCTCCACCTCAACGCTTGGCGCCCGTGCGCCGTCGTCAAAGGCGTCTGCTACGGCAGGAACGGCCGCAAGAGCCGCGAGGCTTGAGACGTTCACCGGCGGCGTGTCGTCGGTCGTGCCGGAAAACAGATAGCGCCCGTCGAGCTCGATCATCAGGCCGGAACGCATGCGCTCGAAGGCGCGCGCAACCCTGTCCTGCAGGGCGACCCCGGAATTGGAGCCTATCGCTTCGGACATCGCCAGCCGGAAGTCAGTGGCTGCGCCTTCAATGCCCTCCAGCGCATTTTCCTGCATGTTCAGGCGGCTCTCCACCATGGCGGCAAGATCGACCCGGGCCGCTGCTTTCGCCTGTGCGTTGCGGGCTGCGGCGGCTGCCGCAGTCTGCTCGCCGAGTTCAACAATGCTGGCGGCTTTCTTGCCTGTTGAGACCTGCTGGTTGGCCTGCGCGAGGGCGTTCTGCGCGTTTCGCAGGCCCTCAAGCGCGACGGACGCAGCGGAAAATGTGGCAATGCGGGTCATAGGCGGGCTCCAGATCAGACAAGCCGCAGAAGTTCGTCCATCATGTCCTGGGCTGCGGCGATGAGGCGTGCGTTCGCATTATAGGCTTGCTGGTATTGCGTCAGGGAGGCGAGTTCCTCATCGAGATTGACTGCTTCGACCGACGCCCGGCGGAAATCGGCTTCCTGAAAGAACCGATTTGTCGAGTCTGCGCTGTCCCTCGCGCTGGCCGCACGCGAACCGACGAGGCCCAGGACTGTGCCGGAATACCCCGCTACGCTTTGAAAGCTGGCCGAGAGCCCGGCCGCCGCATCAAAGCGGCGCAACTCTCCGATCGCGCCTGAGAGCGCCTGCGCGCCGCGTGAGTCGCCGCGCGCCGTGACGATCGCGCCGACCGCCGCGCCTGTGAGATCGGCTTTGCCCAACGACAGCATTCCGGGATCAGCGGCGATGTCCGCGCGCACCGACAGCGCCTGCGCGCGCCCGGCCCGCGGCCCCGCGCCGAGTCCGAAAAGCTGGGTGAATGACATGCCGGCGCCTGTGCGCATCGTGGTGTCGGACAGCACGTGTGCGGCGGCGCCGTTGATTCCTGAAAGCTGGATCGCCCCACGCTCGTCGAGGGTCGCCACGGCGTAGCCGGCAAGCCCTGTGTTGAGGGCGTCAACCATGTCCCCCATGGTTGACCCCGTCACCGGGACCACCGGCTCGGCGAGCTGGCGTCCCGCGACATCGTAAACGCGAAACCCAATTGTTCCGCCCGGCGTCAGTCCGTGCGCCGCGCTTGCTGTCAGACCCGTGTCGAAAAAGGCCGGTCGCTCCGACACGATCAACTGGTTCAGCCCGAAGAAGGCTGCAAATCCGCGCCCGCCGCGATCGCTTGGGGAGGCGGCGTCCTGTTGGATCATCACACCTTGTCCGGCGACCGCCTGCAGGCTCATCACCCCATTGGCGAAACTCGCCGCAGCGTTTGGAGACAGCGCTGTGTTGATGGCGGATGTGAAACCCGCAACTGTTGGGCCAAACGAGGTGGCTGGCGCACCATTGACGCTGATCGAGCCCGTGGTGAAGTCGACATCAACACGGCGCGTGAGGGCACCATTTGCGGTGGCGGCTGCGATGGTCGCCCTGCCGGTAAATCCGATTGCGTCGCTTCCCAGAAGGCCTGTGTTGCGTCCTGTCAGAGTGCGCGCAGGCGGCGCAGAGACTGAGTCGGCGTGGGCGATGTTGAGTGCGTCTGCAAGCCCGCCGGCAAGATTGCCCAGTGCGTCTGCAATATCCGGGAAGTCTACATCGCGCGCTGTGATCAACCCGCGCAGCGATCCGCCGGACAGATTGGGATCTAGCGCTTCGGGTTGTCCGCCGAACGGCGGGGTGAGGGTGATCTGCCCGAAGGTGGCGCCAGGCGCGGCGCTTGTGCCGCCTGTGTAGCTGAGCCGACCGGGCTGCTCGCCAGCAAGCAACACCCCATTGGCGGTGCGCACTATCACGCCCCCGCCCGGTTTCGGCTGCACCTTCACGTCGATGATGGCGGCGAGCTCATTGATGAAGGCGGTTTGGGCATTCTCCGCACCGGTTCCGTCGCCCATGACCCGGCCTCGGCTGATGTCGCCGTTGAGGTCGCTGATCCGCGCCAGCAGGTCGTTTGCACGGCTCACCTTGGCGATGATCTCCTGATCCGTAGCGAGGCGCGCTTCAGCCACTTCGCGCGACAGTGCATTGATGTTGCTGAGCACGTCTGAGATCGACGCCACGGCGCGGTTTCTCAGCAGGGTGCTGGCCGGGTCGCTTTGCATCGGCGTGAGCGCCGCCAACGCCGCATTCACCCGGCTTGACAGCGAGCCGGGCTGATCAGGGGTTGAGAAGAAGGCGGACACCCGACCGATCGCGTCGGCCCGCGCGCCGGCGGCCTCGTTGGCCCCGCGCGCGCGCATGGTCGCAGCGGTCAGGAATTCATCGACCGCCCTGCGCACATTCGCCATGTCTGCGCCGGCCCCGCGGCCGTCGAGCGTCCGGGCCACCGGTTCGGCGACAGAACGCACGAAACCGGGCGTGTTCACATTGGAGATGTTGTGCGACGCCGTTCGGAGCTGCGTCTGGGCGACGTTGAGGCCGGACAGGGCATTGCCGAGAATGCCGAGCATGGTCATGGGCGTCGCCCCCACGCGCAGCGAAGGTAGGAATATCTTGCCGTGCGCAGCCGGATTGCGCGTGCGCATTTTGCCGGGCGCAACCGTGCGAGGGATGGCGCCCGGCGTGTCAGGCCCCTTTTAAGTGATTGAATAGTCGTGTATTTCATTGCGCGCTGGCCTTCGGGTCCGCCACAATCTGCATGGCGGGCTGCACCGGTGTCGCAAATGCGAGGCCAAGTGGCGGTGCTGCGGCGCCCTGGCGCAGGCCCGCGGCGTTTCGCACCCCTGAAATTGCCGACCGTCGCGCTACATCAGTCCCAATGAAAAGCAAAGCCGCTGTAAAGACCTTTCCACCGCATGGGCTGTCGCTGCTTGTCGCCCTGCTCGCGACGCTGGCGCTGACTGCGGGTGCGGCCATCGCCGGCAGCTTCTAGAAGCGAGGTCCCGGTCGATGAAGCCGGGGCCTGCCTGCCATGCGCAAGGTCGCCGGCGCCCGGCTCGGTCCGGCGGGGGCGATGGGCCGTGCAAGCGATGGGCTGCTGCAGCCGGCGCGATCGCTGCCTGCGCGCTGTGCGAACAACGGCGTGGGGCCTCGAGGGCTTCCCGACGGTCCAATGGCTCGGACCGCCAACGCACGGCGCATGTGCGCCCTCAACCCACAGCTCCGGAACTGGAGCGGCCAGCCAGACGGATCCAGCCTTGAAAAGCCAACCCTGAAAGCCAACAGGGAGGAGGGGCGTTCAGGCGGAAGTTGTCCGGCGCCCTTGCATATGCGTGCATCGGGAAGCGCCTGGGCGGTGGAGTGTTCCTCACGCCCGGCAGGTGGTCGGCGTCACAGTTGGGCAAGCGCTTCCACGCGGTCGGCGACGATCTTCACGACATCAGACATGATGTCTGTGATCCGATAGTCCTTCGGCGTGTAGATACGGCTCACGCCCATCTGTTTCAGAACAAGCGCGTCTTCAGGCGGCACAATCCCGCCAACCACGACCGGCACGTCGTGCAACCCTTCGGCGCGCAGCAGACGGACCGTTTCCTGAACCAAGTCCAGATGCGAGCCGGACAGGATCGACAGACCGACCACGTGGACGCGGTTTTTCCTGGCGGCGGCGGCGATTTCAGCCGGTGTGAGACGGATTCCCTCATAAATGACAGACATGCCGGCCGCGCGCCCCCTGGTCGCGATCTGCTCCGCGCCGTTTGAGTGTCCGTCCAGCCCGGGCTTCCCGACGAGGAACGTCAGTGTTTGTCCGAGCCTTTCCGATACGGCGGCCACCTCGGCCTTGACGCTCTCAAGGTCCCCATCGTCCTCGGTGGTCACGACCAGCGCAACGCCGGTGGGGGCGCGGTATTCGCCAAATACCTGGCGCAGCGCATCACCCCATTCGCCGGTCGTCACTCCTGCCTTCGCACAGGCGATCGACGCCGGCATGATGTTGCGGCCCTCCCTGGCCGCCGCCGTCAGTTCGTCCAGCGCAGTCTCGACGGGTCGTGCGGCGCGTGCTGCGCGCCACGCCTGCAGCCGTGAGATCTGCTCCTGCTCGACGCGCCGATCGACCGACTGGATGGCGCCTTCGCCCGCGCCAAGAGGAGAGGGCTCGCTGTCTGTCCAGCGATTGACGCCGACGACAATCTGGCGAGCAGCCTCGATGTCCATCACCCGCCGACGGTTGGACTCGACAAGGGCAGCTTTCATGATGGGCACCGCAGCCATGGCGCCGCCTGCCTGGTCGATCAGCGTCAGTTCCCGCCGGGCGCCCTCCTTGAGGGCCGCCACCTTTGCCGCCACGACCGGCGATCCGTCAAACAGGTCTTCGTATTCAAGCAGGTCCGTTTCGTAGGCCAGAATCTGCTGCATGCGCAGCGACCACTGCTGATCCCAGGGCCGTGGCAGACCGAGCGCCTCGGTCCACGCCGGCAACTGCACCGCACGGGCGCGGGCGGATTTGGACAAGGTCACGGCGAGCATTTCAAGGAGGATGCGGTAGACGTTGTTCTCCGCCTGGGGTTCGGTCAGCCCAAGGCTGTTGACCTGCACGCCGTACCGAAACCTCAAGGCCTTTTCGTTCGTGACGCCGTAGCGCGTGCGCCCGATTTCATCCCAGAGTTCAACGAACGCCCGCATCTTGCACATCTCGGTCACGAACCGCATGCCGGCGTTCACAAAGAACGATATGCGACCGAAGACGGCGTCAAAGTCCTTGATGGCGTCTCGGTTTCTGAGTTCATCCAGGACAGCGATTGCATTTGCGAGTGCGTATGCGAGTTCCTGTTCCGGCGTCGCCCCGGCCTCCTGGAGATGGTAGGAGCACACATTCATCGCGTTCCATTTGGGCGTCTCCACAAGCGCCCAGGCGATGGTGTCGGCGGTGAGCCGCATCGAAGGTGCTGGCGGAAACACATACGTCCCACGCGACAGGTACTCCTTCAGGATATCGTTCTGTGTTGTCCCCTGCAGGTCCTTGCGGCAGGCCTGCTGCTCGTCCGCCAAAGCCACATACAGCGCCAGCAACCACGCGGCCGGCGCGTTGATCGTCATGGATGTGTTCATCCGGTCGAGTGGAATGGAGTCAAACAGGGTGCGCATATCGCCCAGATGAGAGATGGGCACGCCAACCTTCCCGACCTCGCCGCGCGCAAGGATATGGTCGCTGTCATATCCCGTCTGGGTCGGCAGATCGAAGGCGATCGACAGACCTGTCTGGCCCTTCGCCAGATTTGAGCGATAGAGCGCGTTCGACTTTTCGGCCGTTGAGTGGCCGGCGTAGGTGCGGAAGATCCAGGGTGCATCTGGCGGCTGGCGGATTTCAGGCGCGGGGCTGTTATCAGGCATGATGCGTCCTCCGGACGAGGCTTGGGCGGGCTGCACCCAGCCCAGATGGCCCAGCGCCGGCGTAAGGCAAGGCGCTTAGGTCCCGGAGCGACCCGGGTAGCGCATCCGACCTGCGACCGCAGCCGCGCTGAGCGCAAGTGCGGACAGGGGCTTCAATCGCGCCTTGGTCTTCTCGATGTCCATGACGTTCGCGATCCTGCGATCAAGGAACCTGAGCGTCGCACTGTTGTCCTCAGCCTCGTCGCCAGCCCAGACCAGCTCGGTTGAGACCATGACGGCGGCAAGCATCGCCCGCTTGGAGTAATAGTTCAGGTCGGTTGAGGGGTCTGCAAGGGCGCGCCAGACCCGATCCGCAGTGCGCCAGGTCAGTCGACCCGCCTCCACAGCGTGGTGGGGAAGGGCCAGCGTGGCGACCGAACGGCGCGCGGCGGCCTTGTGCGGGTTCATCGCGGTCAGGCGCGCCATGACGGCAAAGCGCACCCTGTCCCGGACCTTCATCCCTGTCAGGTCGGTCAGGGACATCTTTTCTTCCATCCTGGTGTCCGCCCAGTCGGCAAAGGCGTTCAGGAGGTCTATCGGGCCCCGCGGCGCGGCCAGTTCGACCTGGCCGGAGCTCAGACCTGCCGCCGAGCCCGCGCGGTCCATCGCCGAGCGGGTCCATCCGGCGACTGCGGCCTCGGCCAGCATGGCGGCAAGCAGACGACTGCGCCATTGCGAGGCCGGCGCGTCACGCTCAGTCAAGTCCGTCATCTTCATGGGCCAACATATGCGCCGGTCGTCCGGCTGCGTCGAGAGGGCGAGGACGCGGTGGACAGATGCAACCCGGTTTGCTATGGCCCCACCTCCGCAGTTGGCCGGCAGGCGAACGGCTTGGTTGTGCGCGGGCGGGATCCCCCGACCGGCGTTTGGCCCCATCGGTCAGGTCCCCAATCGGGTGAAGCAGGAGGGCAGTGCCATCGTTCAGATTTTTGTGCGCGACAACAACGTCGATCAGGCGTTGAAAGCGCTGAAGAAAAAAATGCAGCGGGAAGGCACTTTCCGCGAAATGAAGCGTCGCAACCACTATGAAAAGCCGTCCGAGAAGCGCGCCCGCGAAAAGGCGGAAGCCGTGCGCCGGGCCCGAAAGCTTGCCCGCAAGCGCGCGCAGCGCGAAGGCCTTCTCCTCAAGCGCTGAGGCTTATGGCGCCTGAGCTCCCCGCAAGGCGTGCGTCTGCGGGGGGCGGTTGGTCCCGGCTCCGGTCGATCACTGCACGGGTTGATTTCCGCTCACAGGATCGGCGCTAGCGTTGGTCACCGCCCCGGGCGGTCGCGCTGCCTGTAGGTGAGACGGAACACAAGGGTGGGGCGAACCCGCGCCGCCGCCCCCAAACTGCCCCCCCATAATCTGGCGGACGGACCTGCGGCGTCCGGCGACAGGCCTGTGCGGGGCGCGCGCCCGGACGATTGGTCCGCCTGGAGACTCCGGCCTGTTTGATGGCTCCGCGCCGGGCTGTGCATGCACGCCCGGTCGTGCGCCTCCCACCGCACCTGTCCTGCAGGCAAATCCCGCTTCGTGGGTTTCTGCCTGGCGTCGGCGCGCCAGCGGGGTTGCGTCGCAACCCCGGCATAGATCAGGATGTCGAGCGCGGCGTTGATCGAAGGCCCGAGCAAACCTGCGGTGACCGATGGCAGACAAGTTGCGTTTTGGCGCGTTCATCGCGCCCTTCCACGCCCTGGATGAGAATCCGACGCTCGCCATCCAGCGCGATTTGGAATTGGTCGAATGGATGGATCGCCTGGGCTATGATGAGGCCTGGATCGGCGAGCACCATTCCGCCGGGATGGAGTTGATCGCGAGCCCTGAGCTGTTCATCGCCGCGGTCAGCCAGCGCACCACACGCATCCGCCTTGGCACCGGCGTGTCATCGCTGCCCTATCATCACCCGCTTATGCTGGCTGATCGCATCAACCAGCTCGATCATCTGACGCGCGGCCGCGTGATGTTTGGCGTCGGTCCGGGCGCTCTGCCATCCGACGCGTTCATGATGGGCATAAGGCCGGAAAACCAGCGCATCATGATGGACGAGGCGCTGGGCGTGCTGGTCGCCCTTCTGAAGGGCGAGGTGGTCAACGCGCAGACAGACTGGTTCACCTTGCGCGAAGCCCGTCTTCAGATGGAGCCGTTCACCCGGCCCCATGTCGAGATGGCTGTCGCAAGCCAGGTTTCGCCCACAGGCGCGCGCGCCGCCGGCAAGTATGGTCTTGGTCTGTTGTCTATCGGCGCTACTTCGGCGGGCGGCTTCAATGCCCTGGCCTCAAACTGGCGGATCGCGGAGGATCTCGCCCGCGATCACGGCCGTCAGGTAGATCGTCGCCAGTGGCGCCTCGTGGGGCCGGTCCACATTGCAGAAACCCGCGAAAAGGCGCGCGAGGAGGTGAAGTTTGGCTTCCATAAATGGCGCGGCTACTTCGAGCACGTCGCCGCATTGCCGGTTGCGCCAAGCCATGATGGCAAAGATCCAATTGATGCAATGATCGACCTCGGAATTGCAGTGGTCGGAACGCCGGATGACCTGATTGCGCAACTGGAGCGACTTGAGGTCCAGTCGGGCGGCTTTGGCGCATTCCTGCAACTGTCCCATAACTGGGCTGATTGGGATGCGACCCGGCGCAGCTATGAGTTGATCGCACGGTACGTCTTTCCAAAGATGCAGGGCTTCAACATCGCGCGCCGGCAAAGCCAGGACTGGGCGGCTGCGAACCGCGACGCATTCATAGGCGCTGCGCAGATGGGCGTCGGCATGCAGATCGCCCGTCATATCCAGGAGAAGGGATCTGGCGACATCGCACCCGAAATTCTCGCTGCGATCCAGGCCGCCTCCGGCGGCAAGGCAGCGGACTGAATGCGCCCAGGGCGCCCGGAGCGCACTATGTCCAGGGAACTTTACTTCGCCACGACCATCCAGAGAGCGCGGGTTGCGGGCGCGCGCGCACTCAATCGTGAACTGGCGACGGCCTGCCGTGTGCTGAGTGCGGATGACACGGCCGGGCGGGCCTGGTGTGCAAAACATCGCTACAAAGGCTATACAAGTTATGCGTCTGTGAACGATCTGGCGTGGCGGATGCCGGTGTTCGCGACGCTGCAGGCGCGCCTGCAGCCGCTCGTCGAGACTTTCGCCGCTGCGGTCGATTTCGATCTTGGAGGAAGGGCGCTGACGCCTGACAGCATGTGGGTGAATGTTCTGGCCCCGGGCGGGGTGCATACTGGCCATATTCATCCGCACAGCGTTGTCTCTGGCGTTTATTACGTCGCCATCCCGCAGGGCGCCCCGGCAATTCGGTTTGAAGATCCCCGCCTGACGGCCATGATGGCGGCGCCGCCGCGTCGGGGGCGGGCCCAAACGCACAATCGTAGTTTTGTCACGATCCAGCCGACGCCCGGCGTGGCGTTGTTCTGGGAGAGCTGGCTGCGTCATGAAGTAGTCATGAACGACGCGCACGAGGAGCGCCTCTCCATCAGCTTCAATTATCGCTGGGAGTGAGCGTCGCATGCGACGGCGAGACGCCATGCCCGATATTCCTGGAGGCGCTGAGGCGGACGTGTGCGCCCACCGTTCGCTTGGTCATAGGCAAGTTTGCGCCATGCCGCGCCGCGTGTCGGCCACTGACTTGCCATGGCAGAGCGGGGGGTGGAGGTGACCGCCGTTACGCCCATGCCGGAGATTGGCGAGGAGGAGCTGCTTGAGACCTTCATCCGCGCATCCGGTCCGGGGGGACAGCACGTCAACAAGACATCAAGCGCTGTGGAGTTGCGCTTCGATGCAGCCGCCAGCAGTTCTTTGAGCCCGCCTGTGCGCGCCCGGCTCCTGCGTTTGGCGGGCGCGCGCGCGACCGCCGAAGGGGTCATCATCATCCGGGCGCAGGCCCATCGCAGCCAGGAGTTGAACCGCCGCGATGCGCGGGCCCGTCTCTTTGCGCTGATCGCCCGCGCCGCCGAGGCGCCGGCGCCGCGCATTCCGACCAAACCCGGAAAGGCAGCCAAGGCGCGCCGTGTCGATACGAAGACCAAACGTGGCGCGATCAAGCGGCTGCGCGGGCGCATAGACGCGGATTGAGCGCCGGGACCGGGGTGGCGGCGGGGTGCGCCGGCGCGGCTGCATGGCGCGGCCTCCTTCCTCCGGGCGGCGGACAGGTCCGATCCTGCTGCGACGCCTCCAGGGGCGCCTGGCGCAGGCCCTTCATCTGTTGGTGTTCGCCGGCCGGGCTCAGGCCGTTGGGGCTTGGCGATGGTGGGCATACAAGCCGTGGCGGGCATACTAGCGATTGGGGGCATGCAGGCGATTGGGGCTGTCCTCGGCCGTCGGGCGGGCCGCCGGGCCGGGGCCTGTCGCTGACCTTTCCCCCTGGCTCTCCACTGGCCGGTCCCGTCAGGGCCTGCCCCGTAGGCCCGCCCCGTGGGTCTGTCCGGTGGGCCCGTCCCGCTTGGCCCGTCCCGCTGGGCCCGTCCCGCTGGGCTTCAGCGCTGGGCGTTGGCTTTGACCGTGGCGAGCTCCCGGTCTACAAATGTTCCCTTCTCATGCGTTTCTCCCAAGCCTTTCTCGACGAGGTGCTCGCTCGGACGTCGATCGTTGACGTCGTGGGGAAACGCGTGAGCTGGGACGCCCGCAAATCCAACGCCCGAAAGGGTGACTACTGGGCGTGCTGCCCCTTTCACGGCGAAAAATCCCCGTCATTCCACGCGGAAGAGGCCAAAGGGCGTTTTTACTGTTTTGGGTGCCAGAAAAAGGGCAACGCGATCGATTTTGTCATGGAGACGGACAAGCTGTCCTTTCCTGAAGCCGTCGAGCGGTTGGCTCTGGATGCGGGGCTTGCACTGCCGGCGCGCACGCCCGGCGGCGGCGCTGAAATGGATCGGCGCGCCAGCCTGGCGCAGGCGCTTGAGGCCGCGCAGCGATTTTTCGCCAGCGAACTCATGCGCCAGCGCGGCGCGACCGCCCGGGACTATCTGATCCGTAAACGCGGTTTGACGCCCGCAGATTGTGAGCGCTTCGGTCTGGGCTATGCGCCTGACAGCCGAACGGCGTTGCGCGACAGCCTGATGCAGGCCGGGCTGGCCATGGACCTGCTGGTCGACGCGGGACTTCTGGTGACGCCGGACGACGGCGGCGCCCCGTTTGACCGGTTCCGCCACCGCGTCATGTTCCCGATCACTGATCCGCGCGGACGCATCGTCGGCTTCGGCGCCCGCGCGTTGAGCGACAGCGCGCAGGCCAAGTATCTGAACAGTCCCGAGACGCCGCTGTTCGACAAGGGGCGTTTGCTCTACCGGTTCGCGCCGGCCCGGCAGGCGGCGGCGGAAAGGAAGGCCCAGGGCGTTGTTGTCGCCGAGGGCTACATGGACGTCATTGCCCTCGAGCGTGCGGGCTTTGCGGCTGTCGCGCCTTTGGGCACGGCGCTGACCGAAGATCAGATCGCATTGCTCTGGAAGGCGGGGCCCGAGCCCATCCTTTGCCTCGATGGCGATGCAGCGGGTCAACGGGCGGCGGCCCGTGCGATCGACCGCGCGCTGCCGTTGCTCAAACCTGGGCGCACCCTGCGCTTCGCCACCCTGCCCCAGGACGCTGACCCGGATGATCTTCTGACGCGCGACGGGCCTGCTGCAATGGCGGCGGTCCTTGCTGGCGCGCGACCTCTGGTCGAGGTGCTGTTCGAGCGGGAACGCGCGTTGAAGCCGCTCGACACGCCGGAGGCGCGGGCGGATTTTCGGGTCCGCCTGCGCAGGGCGGTCGCCACGATTGCTGACCCGGATGTACGCGCCGCCTATGGGCAGGACATCCGCGAGCGCCTCGACGCGCTGTTCGGGTCGCAGGCAGGCCAGGCGCGAGCGGGCTGGACGGGCGCAGGCGCGCGCCTGCCTGCCGCCCGGCGGCGCGACGACACGCGCTTTGCGCCCAGGATGACCCCGGCGCAGGCTCACCTCCAGCGCACAACGCCTGTTCCGCGCTCGCCGCCGAAGCCGCGCGACCAGCAGGTGCTGGACCTCCTGGTCGGATGCATAGGCCGGCCGCATCGGGTGCGGGCGGCGGCGGAGGAACTCGGCTACCTCCCGATCAGGTCTGAACCGCTGCGCCGTTTGCGACAGGTGCTTCTTGATAACGTCGAGAGTGAACAAGCTATTGACCTCGCGACTGTTCGCCGCCATCTCCAGCAGGCTGCCGGACATGAGTCCGTGCGCGTTCTGGACCACGCATCCGATCCTAAGCCGCCTCCCGAAAAGGAAGATGCTGAAAGCCGGGCCGCCCGGCTTGAGCAGGAAGCGGACCAGGACAGGTCGTGGCTTGCGGCGTTGGGGAGCCTCGTTCACCAGGACGACCTCGCCCGCGAAGTGGCGGACAGCGCGCGGGCCTATGCGGCGAGCGAAGCGTTAAGCGAGTTCGATCGGCAGAAGAAGCTGAAGGCGGAGGAGTTCGCAAACCTCTCGCGCCGTCGCTTGAAGGAAGACTGAGGCGCGCAGGACGTGAGGCGCGATCGACAGGTCGAGGACGACCGCAACAGAGGTGGAAAGCCGAATGCCGAGTAAGACCAGAAGCGGCGCAGCCTCCGCGCGGCGGAGCGAACCAGCCCCGGCCAAGGGACGTGAGGCCGCTCCTGAGGCTCCCGAGGCGCCGGACGCACCGTTGCTTGATCTGAACGACCGGCAAGTACAGAAGATGATCAAGCTCGCCAAACAGCGTGGCTTCATCACGCATGACGAACTCAACAAGCTCCTGCCCTCGGAGGAGTTCACCTCCGAGCAGATTGAGGACGTCCTGTCTCAACTGTCTGAACTCGGGATCAATGTTGTCGACAATGAGGAAGAGGCCGCCGGCGAAGAGGGTGAGGGGCCCGAAGTCGGCGAGACAGAGGTGGTCGTGCGCGAGGAGGGCGCAACAGGCCTGACCACCAATACGAAGGAGGATGCCGATCGGACCGATGACCCGGTCCGTATCTACCTGCGTGAAATGGGGTCGGTCGAGCTGCTGTCGCGCGAAGGCGAGATCGCCATCGCCAAGCGCATTGAGGCGGGCCGTGACGCAATGATCCGCGGCCTGTGCGAAAGCCCGCTGACGTTCGAAGCCATCATGGTGTGGCGCGAGGAGCTGCGAAATGGCAAGGCCCTGCTGCGCGACATCATAGATCTTGAGACCACCTATGGTCGCGAAAACGCTGACGGACTGCCGCCCGAGGCCGCCCAGGGGGCGCCGGACGGGGAGGCGCAGGACCGTGCGCCGCCGCCCGCTATGGAGGGGGAAGGCGAAGATACCGAAGATTTCGATGACGATGGCGGCGGAATCTCCATGTCCGCCATGGAAGCCGAGTTGCGGGACGGCGTGATGACGACGCTTGACGCCATCGCGGCGGACTTCGAAGCGTATCGGAAGCTGCAGGAAAAGTTGGTCGGCAAGAGGCTTTCGGGCGACAAGCTTTCCGCCAGGGACAATGAAAGTTACTCCGAGCTTCAGCGTCGTATCATTGAGAACCTCAAGACGCTGCACCTCAACAATGCGCGCATCGAGACCCTGGTCGAGCAGCTCTACACGATCAACCGGCGCATCGTCGCCCTGGAGGGCAAACTGCTGCGTCTTGGAGACAGCTACGGCATCGCGCGCCCGGAGTTCCAGCGCCATTACCACGGCAATGAACTCAACCCCGCCTTTTCCGAAAAGGCCCGCAAGCTTGGCGTTTTGTGGGCCGAGCTGTTTGATCGGGAAGGGGCGCAGATCGAAGCGATCCGCAAGGAAGTCGCCAAGCTTGCCAGGGAAACCGGCGTTCCGATCGATGAGTACCGTCGGATCGTGCAGACGGTGCAGAAGGGTGAGCGCGAGGCCCGCCAGGCGAAAAAGGAAATGGTTGAGGCGAACCTGCGCCTCGTCATCTCGATCGCCAAGAAGTACACAAATCGCGGTCTGCAGTTCCTGGATCTGATCCAGGAAGGAAACATTGGCCTCATGAAGGCCGTGGACAAGTTCGAATACCGCCGCGGATACAAGTTCTCCACCTACGCCACATGGTGGATCCGTCAGGCCATCACCCGGTCCATCGCCGATCAGGCGCGCACGATCCGCATTCCCGTGCACATGATTGAGACTATCAATAAGCTCGTACGCACATCGCGTCAGATGCTCCACGAGATCGGACGCGAACCGACCCCTGAGGAACTTGCCGAAAAACTCGGCCTGCCGCTCGAGAAGGTCCGCAAGGTGATGAAAATCGCCAAGGAGCCGATCAGCCTCGAGACACCGATCGGCGATGAGGAAGACTCGCATCTGGGCGACTTTATCGAAGACAAGAGTGCGATCCTGCCAGTCGACGCCGCAATCCAGTCGAACCTTCGTGAGACGACCACGCGGGTGCTGGCCTCACTGACCCCGCGTGAGGAGAGGGTGCTGCGCATGCGCTTCGGAATCGGCATGAACACTGACCACACTCTTGAAGAGGTCGGACAGCAGTTCAGTGTGACGCGCGAGCGCATCCGCCAGATTGAAGCCAAGGCCCTGCGCAAGCTCAAGCATCCCAGCCGCAGTCGAAAATTGCGCAGCTTCCTGGACAACTGAGAACGACCGGCTCTGCCCAAGACGGGCGAGGCGCGCCGGGCGCCATGGCGCATGCCGCACTGTGGCGGATTGCCTCGGCGCTGCTGTTGACCCGGCGCTGTCCACCCGATGCTGTCGGCCCTACGCTGTCGGCCCTACGCTGTCGACCCGACCGCGGGCCTTGTCCAGTCGCGGGGGCTGTGCGCCAGTCAGTCCGCTGACCGGCCTGCCGTCTGGTCCGTGGGCAGCGCGTCTGGAACCTGTTCTAAGCGGTTGATGCCGCGAGACAGCCTGTTACGCCATTGACCAGGCGTCATGCCGGCAAGCCTCATCATGGCCGCTTTGCGCTGCGCGGCGCCTTACAGAAACCGCGTCAGCCGCTCGCGGATGATGTCTTCCGCCTCGGCCATGATTCGATCGACAAGTTCCTTGACGCTTGGAACATCATGGATCAGCCCAGCGACCATTCCGCATGACCAGGCCCCGGCGTCCATGTCGCCGTCGCGCATCACTTTTGGGTATACCCCCGCGACTTCCCCGATGATGTCCTCAAATTTCAGCGCCGCGCCGAGGGTGCGCTCTTTTTCCAGCAAGCGCTCCACCCCAGCGTTGGCGAGAACCCGCTCGGTGTTGCGCAACGGCCGCATGACGAGGCGCGTGTCCAGTTCGCTTGCGGCCACCAGGGCCCTCTTCACATTGTCATGAACCGGGGCTTCCTTCGTCGCAATGAAGCGCGTGCCCATATTCATGCCCTCTGCGCCCAGCGCCAGCGCGGCCACAAGCGAGCGGCCGTCGGCCATGCCGCCAGACGCCACGAATGGAATCTTCAATTCCTCCGCGGCGCGCGGCAGCAGGATGAAATTGGGAACATCATCCTCGCCCGGATGGCCGCCGCATTCAAATCCGTCCACGCTGACGGCGTCACAACCGATCTGCTCTGCCTTCACAGAGTGGCGAACGCTGGTGCATTTGTGGATGACCTTGATCCCCGCGTCCTTCAGCGCGGGAAGCCACTTCTGCGGGTTGTTGCCGGCGGTCTCGACGATCTTCACGCCGCCCTCGATGATTGCCCCGATGAGGCCGGGATAGTCCGGCGGCGTCACCGAAGGGAGAAATGTCAGGTTCACGCCAAATGGTTTCTCCGTCATCGATCGGCACCGGCGTATCTCAGCCGCGAGGCGCTCTGGCGAGCCGAGCGTCAGGCCGGTGATGATCCCCAGGCCGCCAGCGTTCGACACCGCTGCAGCCATCTCGGCGAAGCCCACAAAATGCATGCCGCCCTGAATGATCGGGTGTTCGATGCCAAATAGCTCGGTGATGCGCGTCTTCATTCCTCGCCCCAACGGGTTGCTGCGTTTCGCCGCCGACCTTTCTCCGGTGTGGCTGTGATGTCAACGCGGCTCGCGCCGGGTGGGCTTGCTCCCGCGCCGATTGAAACGCGGGGCGCTTCGTGATCTACCGCGCGTCAGGGCGGATACCCCGTCCATATCGCGCAGTCTGGCCCTGTCCGTGTCCCACGCCATCGAACCCTTTCGCGCCATCGCCATATCAGGCCTCGCTGCTGCGCTGGAGGCGGAGGGCCGGTCGGTCATCCATATGGAGTTCGGTCAGCCCTCCACGGGTGCGCCCGCGGCGGCCATCGCCGAAGCCCACCGCCGGCTCGACAGCGACCCGGGCGGCTACTGGGAGAGCCTTCCCCTCAAACAACGCATAGCCCGCCACTACCGCGACGCCTACCAGGTCGAGGTGTCGCCTGACCGGGTCATCCTGACCTGTGGCGCATCGCCGGCCCTGGTGATGGCGCTTGCGGCCAGTTTCCGTCCTGGCGACAGGGTGGCCCTTGCCCGGCCGGGCTATGTGGCCTATCGCAATTCGCTGCGCGGCCTTGGCATGCTTCCGATCGAAATCGCCTGTTCTGAGGAGACGCGATTTCAGCTGACGGCCGCTGCGCTCAGCGCTCTTGATCCAGCTCCGGCAGGAGTCATTCTTGCGAGCCCTGCAAACCCTACGGGCGCCATCATCCCTGATCCCGAACTTAGGGATATCGCCGCTGTCTGTCGCAAGCGGGGCATATCCATCATTTCCGACGAGATTTATCACGGGCTGAGCTATGTCGGGCGCGCCTCCACCATCCTGCAATTCGAGCCCGGCGCCTACGTCGTCAACAGCTTCTCGAAGTATTACAGCATGGTCGGCTGGCGCCTTGGCTGGCTCGTTGCTCCGCAGCATGGTGTGGACCTGGCGCGCGCCTTTATGGGCAACTTCTTTTTGACCGCCCCCTCGCTCAGCCAGCACGCCGGCCTGGTCGCGATGGACTGTACGGCTGAGCTGGACGGCCATCTTGACGTCTATGCCGACAACCGCGCGCGTCTTCTGGCCGCGCTGCCCTCCCTTGGCCTTGGCCACATGGCGCCGCCCGACGGAGCCTTTTACATCTACGCCCATGTCGGGCATCTCACCTCCGACAGCATGGCGTTTTGCGAAAAACTTTTGCGCGACACCGGCGTTGCTGTGGCGCCTGGGGTGGATTTTGACCCGATCGACGGGCGTGACTACGTCCGTTTCAGCTTCGCGCAATCCCCGGCCCGGATCCAGGAAGCCATCGACAGGATGGCGCCCTGGTTCGCCGCCCGGCATGAGCGGATTCGCTGACAGCCGGTTCCGGGCGCCTGAGGCGGTCCTCGCCAACCCCGTTCGATGAGGTCAGTCCCCCGCAACAGTGCGTCGAAACCGACGTCTTGTGGCCGCCGCCGACCAAAGCGGCAGGCCCCGCCCTGACGGCGTCCAGTCCGCGAGGACAACGCTCTCCCGGAGGCCCTTGACGGAAAGCCGGGCGCCTCCTACATGCCCCAGCGTGCTAGCAGACGGCGGGCGCGAGTGCTAACCTGGCGTGACCGTCGTGTGCAGCGTGGTGGCTTGCTGGAAGGTTTTGCCCTCAAGTCCCACGCGAAGCGCAAATGTCAACTTTGTGACGATCCTGAAGTCCATTTCAGTGAGGAGTAGCCACATGGCCTTTCGTCCACTGGGCGATCGCGTGCTTGTCAAGCGCGTGAGCGAAGAAGAGAAGACAAAGGGCGGGATCATTATCCCGGATACCGCCAAGGAGAAGCCGCAGGAAGGTGAAGTCGTCGCGGTCGGCCCTGGTGGGCGCGATGAGGACGGCGAGCGCATCCCGATGGATGTGCAGGTCGGCGACCGCATCCTGTTCGGCAAGTGGTCCGGCACGGAAGTGAAGATCGGCGGCGATGAGCTCCTGATCATGAAGGAGAGCGACATTCTCGGCGTCGTCGAAACCAAGACCAAGGGCAAGAAGGCGGCTTGAGGCTGCGTGCGGGCGCCTTGGCGGCAACGCCGGGCACCCGTCGGCGTGCGAACTGCACAGCGCTGGAGTTCACGGTGTGCGTGTGACAGCGACAGGGCCGTGAACGTCGAGGCATGCAGCCTTCCGACGTCCGGACCGGGTGCAGCCATGCACGCACGGGGCGCCCGGCCTGGCCGTTTCGAAGCAGGCGGTTGTGCGCACGCAGGCCGCCCCGGACCGTGGACCCTGGCGTTCCTCCGCCGGAGTTGTTGGTTCGCTCGCATCAACCGTCTTCCAACCACAGACCATCCAACCAACTGAAGGAGCCGCCACTCATGGCTGCGAAACACGTTCATTTCTCGTCTGACGCCCGGGCGCGCATGCTGCGCGGCGTCAACATTCTCGCCGACGCTGTGAAAGTGACGCTCGGTCCGAAGGGCCGCAACGTTGTGATCGAAAAGTCGTTCGGTTCGCCCCGCACGACCAAGGACGGGGTCACCGTCGCGAAGGAAATCGAACTTGAGGACAAGTTCGAGAATATGGGCGCCCAGCTCCTGCGCGAAGTCGCATCCAAGACGAACGACGTCGCGGGCGATGGCACAACGACGGCGACAGTACTCGCGCAAGCGATCGTTCAGGAAGGCATGAAGCGGGTCGCGGCGGGCATGAACCCGATGGACCTGAAGCGCGGCGTCGAGAAGGCGGTCGCTGATGTGGTTGCTGACCTCAAGCGTCAGTCCAAGAAGGTCGCCAACTCAGCGGAGATCGCTCAGGTCGGAACCATCTCCGCAAACGGAGAAGTCGCGATCGGCGAGATGATCGCCAAGGCGATGGAGAAGGTCGGCAACGAGGGCGTGATCACTGTTGAGGAAGCCAAGAGCCTCGACACCGAACTCGATGTGGTCGAGGGCATGCAGTTCGACCGCGGGTACCTGAGCCCGTATTTCATCACCAACGCCGACAAGATGATTGCGGATCTCGAGGACCCGCTGATCCTCATCCACGAGAAGAAGTTGTCGTCGCTGCAGCCCATGCTGCCGATCCTTGAGGCGGTGGTTCAGTCGGGCAAGCCGCTGCTCATCATCGCTGAGGACGTCGAAGGCGAAGCCCTGGCGACCCTGGTCGTCAACAAGCTGCGCGGCGGGCTCAAGGTCGCCGCGGTGAAGGCGCCGGGCTTCGGCGATCGCCGCAAGGCGATGCTTGAAGACATCGCAATTCTGACCGGCGGTCAGGTCGTCTCCGAAGATCTCGGGATCAAGCTGGAGAACGTCGATGTCACGATGCTTGGTCGCGCCAAGAAGGTGTCGATCACCAAGGACGACTCCACGATCGTCAACGGCGCTGGCAAGAAAAAGGACATCGACGCCCGCATCGGTCAGATCAAGGCGCAGATTGAGGAAACCACCTCGGACTACGACCGTGAGAAACTGCAGGAACGTCTGGCCAAGCTGGCCGGCGGGGTTGCGGTGATCAAGGTCGGCGGCGCGACGGAAGTCGAAGTGAAGGAGCGCAAGGACCGCGTTGACGACGCGCTCAACGCCACGCGCGCAGCGGTTGAAGAAGGCATCGTCCCCGGTGGCGGCGTGGCCCTCCTCAAGGCGTCTCAGGGCCTGAAGACCAAGGGTGCGAACGAGGATGAAGACGCAGGGATCGAGCTCCTGAAGAAGGCGCTGCAGGCCCCGATCCGTCAAATCGCCGACAATGCCGGCGTTGATGGGTCCGTTGTCGTTGCGGAAATCCTCAAGTCGAAGGGCGCAATGGGCTTCAACGCGCAAACTGAAGAGTATGTTGACATGATCCAGGCAGGCATCATCGACCCTGCCAAGGTCGTTCGCACTGCTCTGCAGGACGCAGCCTCGGTCGCGGCGTTGATCATCACGACAGAAGCCGCGATTGCTGAAGCGCCCAAGCGCGACAAGGGGGCCATGCCCGCTGGCATGCCCGGCGGCGGCATGGGCGACATGGATTTCTAAGCTCGGACGTACCTTACTGAGCCGGTGCGCCTGGCCTGTCGGCCGGGCGCACCGGAGCAGAACGATCTGGCTTCAAGATTTCCAGAACCAGAAGCCGCGTGCCGCGAAGTGCGGCCCTGCGGCCTTCCTGGGCGTAGATCGCGCCCGGGAGCCGACTCTGGTCCGAAAGGAAGAAGGCGGTCGAAAGGCCGCCTTTTTCTTGTCGAGCCCGTCCCTCGCAGGGCAGTCCTTGCCGGACGATTGCGGGACCACCTTCGCGCAAGCCAGTGGCTGTTGTCGCCGCCTTACGGTTTGCGAGCGTCTGAGAGCCTCAACGTGGCGGGGCGATATCTGACATCGTACGGACTCGCTGCGCATCCGATGTTCGCGGCGGAGCGGCGATGCGGCGTGCAATGGCGCCCTGGCCGCCCACGATCGCCAGGCCGCCGGACCTCATCAAAGATCAGACTGATCGTTTGGCCGGTGCAGATCGTCAAAACCGCGTCGTGCGGAGAAGAACGCGAGAGACATCAAACTGACGCCGAGACCAAAACTCGCGCTGACACCGAGCGCCAGCGCTATCCAGCCGTGGATGCTCAGCGTGCCTCCAAACGTCCAGCCGATCGCTGCCACGGTGAGCGATGCGGCCAGCAGGCCGCCCAAGCCAAAGATCAAAAGCATTGCGGCGCGCACGCAAGAGCCTCAATTCTGTCTTACGCGCGCGCCAGCTACTTTTTTCTCCAGGTTCCCGATCCGTCCTTGAACATCTGCCCCTCCGGCAGCTCGGTGATCAGTTTTTCCGCGGTCACCAAGGCGACGTTGTTGACCGTCTCGCCCTTCTCCACCGCCAGTTCGGTGTAGAAAGCGCGCCGCTTGAGGTTGATCTCGTCCATGCGGCGCTTCACGTCGGCCTCAAGGATGCTGCCGGGGGTCTGCTCCAGATAGCCCGACACACTCTCGCCGATCTGGCCGCGTTCCATGGCCGCATTGACCAGCGGATCAGAGACGGCCTCGGCTGGACCAGCCGCCAGAACCAGACCGAACGCGGCGGCCGCGAAGCCTGCCAAGATTGTCCGCAAGCGCATGGCTCGCCTCCTTACAGTCGTCACTGACATCAGAAGATATCCGGATTGGCTTTGATCATCTGCTCGACGTCCTTATCGAGCTTGACCCGCACTTGCTGGTCGATCTTCACGTTGAGGTTGATTTCCAGCGGTTTGTCCTGGGTGATTTTCACGGTCGTAGAAATGCACCCGGCGGCGGGCGCCGCCGCCAGCATCATGAGGAAGACGCGTCCGTTCATTGCTGCTCTCCAACCGGCCAGGTCCCGAGGCGCGCCCGGCGGGGGATCATCTCGGCTGCGGGGGCGGCCCGTCAACCGGATTTGCCTCCTCGCTCTGAAGTCGGATCGCTCCTTCGAGCGCGCCTTCGGGAAGTGTTACACCAAGTATGCCGCGCCCCGGCTTAACCTGGGACAACAATCGCCCCAGCGGCGCTTCAACGTTCACTCCATAGCGGATCACGGCGCCCTGCAAGACCTTTGCATTGCGTCCGCGAAACGCACCCGTTGCGATGATGTCGCCCGCCAAGTCACCTGATACACGCAGTGACAGTTGGTCATACCTGAAATCCTCCAGGCTCTTCATCGTCACCCAGGAGGGGTCGCTGGCGAGCTTGTTCAGCTGATCTCGCGGGTCTGGAAGATCAGGCAGATCGCGATTGAGCGGTCCGTTATATCTGAAAACGCCGCCCTCTTCTGACGCCTCGATGCGGCCATCGACGATCTGCACGCGGCTGCCGGTGATCTCCAGCGGCAACCTGCCCATGAGCCGGCCCTCGCCGGCCATGTCATCCAGCTTGAACGTGCGGATCAGTGCGCCCAGATCGATAGCATCAACGCCGACCACGACCTCCTGCCGCTCCCGGTCGAAGCGCCACACCGCGGGCTCGAGGCGCAAGGCGCCGAGTGCGAAGGGGGCGGCGCCGCTCTCAAGGCGCAGCGTGACTGCGTCGACCACCTGGAATGTCACGTCCGCGTTTTCAAGCGGGACGCCGGGGTTGATCCGGTCGAAAGTCAGACGCTGGCCTGGCGGGGTGGAAGGCTTGAAAACATCATTGAACACGACCGAACCGCGCATGCCCTCCGCCGGGCCGCCTGCCCATGCGAAATCCAGCCCATCGAAGTCGACCTGGGCGCCGCCGCGCAGGACGCCGCCGCCCCAGGTCAGATCCGCCCGGGCGGACATCGCCCCGGACACATCCGCGACAAGCCCCTGCAGAACAGGCGCAAGCGACTTCGGTTCAAAGCCGCCCGGGGAAAACCGCCAGGGCCGCGATGCAAAGGCGAGGCCGCCCCCGCCAACGGTAAAGTCATGGCGGGCTGCAACAGTCCCGATCGGAAGGCCAGCATCCGTCGACGCAGTCATTTCCGCAGTTATGATGTTGTCGGCGAAAACGCCATCGCCCGCCACGCGCAGCGGCGCAACATTGGCCGGCTCGGCAGTGTCGACCACCCGCGCCTGAAGATCCGTGATCACGGCTGCAAGCCCACCCCGAACCGGGTGCAGCGCGGCCAAGAGGCGACCGTCGTCAAGCACCAGACCGAAACCTGGTCGACTCGCCGCAATTGCCTGTGCCTCCATCTGCAGGCGCCAGCCAGCGGGATCGCCCAGCATGAGCCGCAAACCTGCGCGCCGGGCCTCGGCCGTCACGGGTGGCGCACCGGCCGGCCCAACGCGAAACTCCGGCGTGGTGAGGTCGATGTCGGCGATGGGGCGCCGGGCCGAGCCCGCAAGCAGAACGCTGATCCCGGCCGTCGTGACATGCCCGGTGACGGCATCAGGGCCGTCGCCGGTGGTGAAGCCGAGATCCATGCCGTCGCCGCGCCATGCGCCGGACAGCCGGCCTTTGTGGAGCCTGATAACCTGTGCATCGCGCGGGCAAAGCCCGCCCGCCAGTGGACCAAAGCGGGTTTGCCCGACGACCAGACTGGTCCAGGCGAGGCGCAGGCACGGGGCCTGTGAAGCGCGCAGCTCGAGACCCGCGCGCGACCAGGATGCAGTCGCCCTCATCGCAAACCGTGCGTTGGTCACGCGTCCCCCGGCCATCGGCCCATCGCCCGTGGCGTGAAGCCGGAAGGCGGCGCTGCCCCGGCCATCAGGGCCGAGCGCCAGCTGCAGTCCCTCCAGGCGCACCGCGCCGTGTGCAGCACCGCGCCGCGGCTGGGTCAATGAAGCGTCGGCTTCCGCGCGCAACACGTCATTTTCAACGCGCAGGCTGCGCACCTCCGCCCGCCCAAGTTCAGCGCCATGGCGTGCAAACAGGAGTCTGCCCCCACCGGAGATCAGAAAAGGCCGCAGGCGCACGGCAAGGTCCGGTTGGCTGGGGCTTGCGCGGCTCCAGGTCGCCGTGACCCCATTCGCCGCAAGCAGGCGCATGGGGCCTGACAGTCGCACAGACCCTCCGCCGCCATGGAGTTCTGCCGCGACAGGCAGGGTGAGCGAGAAGTTCTCCGCCGCCGCCACAATCGGCCCCCCGAGGTCGGCGAGAAGGGGCCCGAAAGGCTCCGGCGCAGCGTCCCCGCCAAGCGTGCGTGCGAGCAGGTCCCGCGCTGCTGCATCCAGTGAGACCTGCGAGAGGGATAGCGCCCCGGTGGCGCCGCCCCTCTGAGGACGATCTGAGAAGAGTCCTGTGGCGCCCTCAAATCGGGCGGTCGCAGCGGCCGCCTGGGTCCGCAGGCTTCCAAGCCGCACGTCCTCAAGGTTCAGGCCAAGATCGAGAGTGTCGCCCTCGCTGATGCGCGTCAGCAAGGCTCTGAACTTCATCGCCTTGCCTGTCGCCTGTCCAAGACTGGCCCGCACGGCCTCAGCCGTCAGGCGCACTTCGCCCGGCGTGTCGCGCAGCTCCGCGAAGTTGTGGTGCGGCAGCGTCGCGTTCGCCTGGCCGGTCACATCCTCGGCGAGGGCCTCGCCCGACCGCACGCGCTTCGCCGAAAAGACTGCCTGCAGCCGGGAGTTCCCGTCCGCCTGTTGGGTCAGCACCACCGTCGCGCGTGCATCGCCAAGCTCGAGGCCGTGTGCGCTGAAAGCCGGCGCAGTCATCTGCAGGCTCCCGGCTGGCCCGGTGCGGCCCAGTCTTGCCTCCAGCGCGGCGTCGCTGAGCGCGAAGTTCAGGTCGCTTGTGATGAGCCGGACTGGATTGGCGCGCGCCGAAAGGCGCCAGTCCTCCCCGCGACCGGCGCGGTTGGCGCTGAAACGCCCCGTCAGCACGCCTGCCGCGGTATCAACTTCAAAGATGCCGCCCCGGACGCGTGCGGCGCCAAGGAACGCGGCGGCTGCATGATCCGCCCCTGCGCCAGGCTGCTCCCCGACAAGCGGCCCCAGGGCGCCCCAGTCCACCGCGCCCTGGTCGAATCGGACCCGCAGGCGAGGGTCCGACACCATGATGTCCTCAATGCCGAGCGACCAGGGCGAGCGCCACTCCAGACGGGCGGCAAGCGCTCCGGTGGTCAGGCTCGGCGACGCCGCCGGGCCGATCCGCAGGCCGGCGAGTTCAATGCGGCCAAAATCGATGCGCTCGATCCGCAGGTCGGCCTCCGCACCGCGCAGGGCAAGGATGGTCTCGGCAATTAGTTCCGCCGCGGGTGCGCGCATTAACCAAATCGCGCCTGCCGCTGCGGCGAAGCCGCCCGCCCAATACCCAAGAGCGGGGACAGATCGCCGCATGCCGCCCGGCGGCGCTCTGACCCGTGTCGGCGGCGAATCGCCTGCACCGGCGGTTTGTTCGTCTGGGGGGGGAACGGGTTTGCGCATCGCGTCAGGCCATGGCCTCAGTTAGGGTAAAGTTGCGGTCTGGCAGTGTTTTTTGAAGCCAGCTGCAGAAGGCTATCAGGTCTGGGTCGCGGCGCGCCATATATCTGGGCGCTTGAGGTATGTCTGGCGCCGGTCAAGCGATCTGGACGATACAGCAGGACCGATCCGCCCTTTTTTGGCCGAAGTCGATGGTCATTGCCGCCCGGGCTTCGCCAATGCGGGGCAGTGTTAAGGTTAATTCGGCACGCCTTTTGCGCCAGAGATGGGGCATGGCGAGGTCGCAAATGCGAGGCTGGGAGCGGGAATGCCCGAAGCGAGCATGAGCGCGATCAAGGTTGACCCCCGTGTCCGGCATGGCTGGGCGCGCGGCTTGCGCTTCGCCTTGCTTGTGTCGGCGGCTGCGATCTTCCTCGCAGCGATGAATGCGGCCAACGCCGACAGCCAGCGCCCGGATCCAGGCGCTGCTGCTGGTCCAGGCGGGCCAGGCGGCGCAATCGCGGGCGCTGCACTGATTGCGGCGGAGCACGCCGCGTTTATGGATGAACGACCGAATACCGAAATCCGGCCCGTCAAGATCGCCCCGGGCGACACTGTGTTCGATGCATTGCGGCGCGCTGGCGCGGCGGACCCGGAGGCATCAGCGTCTGTCGCCGCCATGCTGCGCGTTGCGGCGAATCCCAGACTGGCGGAAGGGCGGACCGTCACTGCTTACTTCGAACGTCCGCGCGACAATCCGGCGGTGGTTCGATTGGCGGGCTTTTCCCTGCGGACGGATTTCGACCGCACCGTCTCGGTTGGCCGCACCTCCGATGGCGGCTACCGGGCGACTGAGTTGGTCACGCCATCCGTCTTTGAAGTGGCGGCGCGTCGCGCGGTGATTGAAGAGGACCTCCTGACGACGGCGCGCAGGCTTGGGGCGACCGAACGCGAGGTCGAGCAGATCGAGGCTGCGTTTGCATTTGACATCGATTTCCAGCGCGATATCGGGCCCGGGGCGGTGTTTGAGCTGGTGTTCGAGCGTTATCGCGACGATCAGGGAGAAACGCTCAAGACCGGGGAATTGCTCTTCGCTTCCCTGCAGCCGCGCGGCGGACCGGCCAAGAGCTTCTACCGGTTTGTCGATCCCCAGTCGAATGAGGCTGGTTTCTACGACGAGAATGGCGTCACGGCGCGCAAGGATCTGATGCGAACGCCCATCAAGGGATCGGTGCGCCTGTCCTCCGACTTTGGCATGCGCCGCCATCCCGTCCTGGGTTTCTCGAAGATGCATAAGGGCATCGACTTCGCAGCGCCTGCGGGAACGCCGGTTTTGGCCGCCGGGGATGCCGTGGTGGTGCAGGCTGGCTGGTTTTCGACCTATGGCAACTACGTGCGCCTTGATCATGGCGGCGGTCTTGAAACTGCCTATGCGCACCTGTCGCGCTATGCCAGAGGGCTGAAAGCTGGTGATCGGGTGGCGCAGGGCGACATTATCGCCTATGTCGGTTCGACCGGCCGCTCGACCGGCCCGCACCTGCATTATGAGATCATTGTCAACGGCGCGCAGGTCAATCCGCTGTCAATCCAGGCGGGGCAGCGCGCCCCGCTGCAGGGTGGGGCTTTGAGCGCCTTCATGGCTGACCGCGCGCGCATCGACGCCCTGCGGGTAAAGGATGACGCGCAACGTCCAGCCAGCGAATCGCCGGCGGTTGTCTCTGAAGCGTCCGAGGCGCTGGCGACCCGTCAGGTGTCGGCTGCTGTCGCCCTGCCATTGAATGGCCTGCTGCTCGCAGGAGAAAGCTTCGCCACCGCACTGCGCTGATGCCCCTTGGCTCCCCCGCGCAGACTGGCCAGGGCAGGCGCCCATGACCAACAGTTCATGACGCTGATATGATGAAGACGATCCGCTGAAAACGCTCCCGCGAAAACGATCCCATGAAAACGATCCCATGAAAACGATCCCATGAAAACGATCCCATGAAAACGATCATCGAACCGTTTCGGATCAAGGCGGTTGAGCCGATACGGATGACCACGCGCGCGCAACGCCAGGAGATCCTCGCAGCCGCGCATTACAATCTATTCGCCATCCCGGCTGAGGATGTGCTGATCGACCTGCTGACGGATTCCGGCACCAGTGCCATGAGCGCCGAGCAATGGGCCGCGATCATGCGCGGCGATGAGAGTTACGCAGGCTCGCGCTCCTTTCAGCGATTTGAAGCTGCAGTGCGCGCGTTGATGCCCTTTCAGCACATCATACCCACCCGTCAGGGCCGCGCAGCGGAGGCGATCCTGTTTGCGCTTCTGGGAGGTCCAGGCCGCGTTATCCCGTCGAACACGCATTTCGACACCACCCGAGGCAACATCGAGGCAACGGGAGCTGAAGCCGTCGACTGCCTGATCGCTGAAGGACGAGACCCGGCGAGCCTGCATCCGTTCAAGGGAAACATGGACCTTTCCGCCCTTGAGGCCGTTCTGCGGGAAAACGGTGAGCAGGCGGCGTGCGTGATGCTCACCATCACCAATAATGCGGGCGGAGGCCAGCCTGTCAGCCTCGCCAACATGCGCGCCGTGCGCGACATTGCGCGCGCCTACGCCAGGCCCTTCATCATCGATGGATGCCGCTTCGCCGAAAACGCCTGGTTCATCAAGCAGCGAGAACCCGGCCAAGGCGCCCGTCCGATCCCGGATATTGTGCGCGAAATCTTTTCTCTCGCCGACGGCATGATCATGTCGGGCAAGAAAGACGCCTTCGGCAACATCGGCGGGTGGCTGGCGCTGAACGACGATGAGCTTGCCGAGGCCGCGCGCGCGCGCCTGATCTTGACGGAGGGCTTCCCGACCTATGGCGGCCTTGCTGGGCGCGACCTCGACGCGCTGGCCCAGGGGCTTTGCGAGATCGTAGATGAGGATTACCTGCGCTATCGCATTCGCGCGAACGAGTACATTGGCGAGCGGCTGATCAGCCTTGGCGTGCCAATTGTGCGTCCGGTCGGCGGACACGCGGTGTTCATCGACGCCCGAGCCTGGCTGGACCACATTCCGCCATTGTCTTACCCCGGACAGGCGCTCGCCGTAGCGCTCTATGAGGAAGCCGGCGTGCGCGGGTGTGAGATCGGCACCGTCATGTTCGGCCGCAAGCCCGACGGAAGCGAACTCCCCGCCGCCATGGATCTGGTGCGACTTGCCTTTCCCCGGCGGGTCTACACGCAAAGTCATGCCGACTATCTGATCGAGGCGATCGAGGCGGTTGCGCAACGCAGGGCGTCCCTGAACGGCTTCAAGATCACTTGGGAGCCGGCCCGCATGCGCCACTTTACAGCCCGCTTCGCGCCGCGCGTGTGAGCGTGCCGCTCCGGAGTCCTCATGCGCGCGCAGCGATGGGGCCATCGGTTTGGCTTCACGCACAGTCCACCGGCGCGCGTCATAGGTCGGCGCGCCCGATCCGCGCCGCCGAAAACCACAGGCCAGGCGGACGGGATCAGATCATCCCGCAGCACGGCGTCTGGCCGGCGCCACGGCGAAGACCCGTCGACGCGCGCGCCGTCGCCCGCTAGGGATGGATGATGCAAACAACGTTCGACATCCTCATCCCTGTGGCCATCCTCGCGGTCTTTCTCGTATTGTGCGCTGGCCTTTACACTCTGTTCAAGGGCGGCGATGTCGCCCGGTCGACCTCCAACAAGTTGATGCGGCTGCGCGTAGTGCTGCAATTGGTGGCCATTGTGCTCTTGATGGCCGGCTTTTGGTTGAAGTCGCAGCATTCGTGAGGGAGGCCCTTCGGGGACGTCAGGGACGCAATGGTCACGCTCAACAAGATCTACACCCGTGCAGGCGACGGTGGACGCACTCGCCTCGCGACGGGTGAGGACGTCGCCAAATTTGATCTGCGCGTTGAAGCCTATGGCGCTGTGGATGAGGCCAACAGCGCGCTGGGCGTCGCCCGGCTGGCGACCACAGGCGCGTTCGATGACATGCTGGCCCGGGTTCAAAATGACTTGTTCGACCTC
Organism: Hyphomonadaceae bacterium; assembly: GCA_040381075.1. Classification (GTDB taxonomy): domain Bacteria; phylum Pseudomonadota; class Alphaproteobacteria; order Caulobacterales; family Aquidulcibacteraceae; genus JBEIHX01. The sequence continues at coordinate 21,516 of JBEIHX010000022.1, read as the reverse complement.
GGAGCTGACCTTGCGACGCCTGAGCGGGAAGCGCCGCTTGGGTTTGCGCCTCTGCGGATAACGCAGGCCCAGGTCGAACGCCTTGAGCACGAGATTGATACGCTGAACGCAGATCTCTCCGCCCTGACCTCCTTCGTCATTCCGGGGGGGCGCCCGGCGGCCGCGCACCTTCATGTCGCGCGCGCCACGATGCGGCGGGCTGAGAGGGTCATCACAGCATTGGCTGCGCATCCCGGGGAGGTTGTCTCAGGCGCTGCATTACGTTACGCGAACCGCTGCTCCGATTTCCTTTTCGTGGCTGCGCGCTGGGCCAATGATCAGGGAAGGGCAGATGTCCTCTGGGCGCCGGGCGCCAATCGGTGACGGGCGGAGCGATGACGACCCTCGCCTTGATCGGCAAGTCTGCAAGAGTTCAGCCCATGACCAATGTCACCAGATTTCCAGGTCCGCGCCGCCAACCTGCCGGTCCGTCCGGACCGCGAGGGCGCTTCGATTGGCGCGCGCCGAAGACCCCGGTTCTCGCCGGGTATGTCGCAAGCCTGATCGCCGTTGCTCTTGTCATCGCCGGTGCAGGACTGGTCGCAGGCCTGTTCGCAGTCATTTCAGCAGTGATTGCCGCGTCCAAGCGCGAAGAAGGCCCACTGTCCGTGCGATCGCACCACGAATACAATCTGCGCGGCCTGATCATCGCCGGTTCGGTCTGGGTTCTGACGGGCGCTTTGCGGTTCGCGCCGCTCCTTGGCGAGGCTCTGGTCTGGGTGGGGCTGGCCGGCGGAATTTGGCTCTTTGCACGCACCGCCTTCGGTCTCGTCAACGCGCTTCGCGACCGGCCGGTTCCCAGGCCGCAGTCCCTGTTCTTCTAGCCCTATGCTTCCGGCCCTGTTCTTCCAGCCGTGCTGATGCCTGGCTGTTGTGGTCTTCGGATAAGGCATCGCGCCGGCTGCGCTCTCAGGACACTTGGAACCATAAGGTTGCCCTTGCTTTGGGGGCAGTGTCCTCACCGTCGGGTCGGCCTTCTGGATTGGCGCCGCCCCAAAGCCGCCCTGCCCTCGCGATCCGCGCGCGCATGATGTCCGCAGCGGAGCAGGCTCTGTCAGATCGGCAGGAAGATGAAGTTGTTCACATAATCCCGGTGCGCAGGATCATGCATTGCTGCGGGATCAAAACGGGCGCCGTCAGTCAGCCCCTGCGGCCCCACGAACATCATTCGATACCCAAGCGCCTGCACCTCCTCAATCGCGACGCTGATCGGACGCGCGGTATGGCGCTCCTCCATTTCAACGACCAGGACCGGCTTGTCGCGTGCGATCAAACCCGACGCCCCGCGCAGCACTGCGCCTTCGAATCCTTCGACGTCGATCTTCATGAAGCCGACGGGCGGCAAAGCCATGTCGTCCAGACGTTTTGTCTCGACACGAACTTTTCCAACCGGGGTGGAGCTTCTGTCAAAGCGGTCGTCGAGGGTTGCGTGCTGATTGGAGTAGCCCCCCTTGTACATCGGCACCGAAAGGACCGCCTCACCGCTGGCGTCCGACAAAGCAATCCGGCTGGCGGTGACCCGCGGACCGGCTGCGGCCTGCAGGAATTCGAACAGCTTTGGGTTCGGTTCGAAGGCGAACACCTGACGCGTATGCCGCGCCATGACGTGAGACCAGATCCCGCGATTTGCACCTGCGTCGACCGCAGCGCGCTTTGGGTCGACAAGAAACGGCGTCAACCGCAGTTCAGGTTCGCCCCGCCGCCATTCACGCGCGACGATGCGCGCGAGCGTAAGGCGCGGCGGCACAAGTCTTCGCTTTACAAAATCTTCGAAGGTGACTGGCGGCGTCCAACTCATAGCGATGCCCCTCGTGCGTGTGCGGCTCAGAAAGCACGGGCGAGGACGTTGCGCAAAGCGCCCCTGAAGGACGTCACCGCCTGGCGTCGAGGTCTCGCGGGCGTCCGGCAGGCGCCGCATTCGGTGCGTACAGGCTTGCCCACGGCTCATCGAGGACCTGAACATCCAGTGTTTCGCCAAAGCCGTTGAAGCGTGTCTGCATTGCAACGCCGTAGGCGCCGAGCATGCCAAACTCGATATAGTCGCCTTCACGGACATCCTCCGGCAGGAGGATCGCATGCCTGCCTTGGTCGATGGAATCGCAGGTCGGCCCGTATGTCGTAAATGGGATATAGCGCTCTGCTGCAGGGCCGGAGGGGCGGATGAGGCGCACCGGATAGCGCCAGTCCGCATGGGTCGCATCAAACAGACTGCCGTAGGCGCCGTCGTTCAGATACAGCCGATCGCCTTTGCGGAGGTCGACGCGGACCAGGAGTGCGCCGGCCTCCGCGCACAGCGCGCGGCCCGGCTCGCACCAAAGTTCTGCATTGCACAGAACAGGCATATCATCCCAAGCCGCCGTGATTGCAGCGATATAGTGCGCGAGCGCCGGGGGCTCGCGCCCGGGATAGGCTGCCGGAAAACCGCCCCCGACATCCACCACGTCCACGGTCACGCCTGCGGCGACAATAAGTTTGCCTGTATCCCGCATCGCTGCACGATACGTTACCGGACGCATGCACTGCGATCCGACGTGAAACGAAACGCCGAGTTTGGCGGCGTGGCGACGGGCCGCACGCAGCAGAGCGGGGGCGTCCCTGGCCGATGCGCCGAACTTGCCGGTCAGCGGCAGGCTTGCGCCATCGTTTGAGACGGACAGACGCACAACCAGTGTGAGATCATCCGCGTTGCAGGTCTCGGCGCGAATTTTGGCGAGTTCGTCTTCGTGGTCCAGCACAAAGGTGCGCACCCCAAAATCGAAATAGGCGCGAGCGATCGATCTGCGGCTCTTGACCGGGTGCATGAACGCAAGCCGCGCCGTCGGGAAGCGCTGCGACGTCATTTCGAGCTCGCGCTCGGAGGCGACGTCAAACGCCCGCACGCCACCCGCCCAGATGGCGTCCAGCATCCACGGGCTCGAATTCGCTTTGACAGCGAACAACACGTCACCGGGGAAGCTGCGCACAAACCATTCCGAAGCCCGGGTGGCGAGCTGCGGACGCGCAAGAGCGACAGCCTGCTCCGGCGGCGATTGCCGGACAAGTGCGAGAGGCGATGGGAAAACGTCCACCGGCCAGCCCCATGATCTACGCCCGAAAACCGCGGTGTGACGCGGGATGTGCGGACTATGTTCAACCCAGGCCGGCGTTAGTCGGACATGCTTGACGCAAAGCGAACACTGCTTGCCGCCAAAGTAAGACTGTCAGGTCCGCCGCCTTCGCCGTCAGTCGACCCGAATGGGGTCCGAACGGGAGCTTACGCCGGGGCCGTGCCGAACCGCGGGAGGCGGATCGGTCGGTCCCGAGTGGCCTGGGCCGAAGGGACGTTAGTGGACGCTGTTTCCAGGTCCGCCGGTATGACGCGCAGATGGGGCAGTTCGCCCGGGGTGTCAAGGGCGTATCGGGACGCCGGGCCATGACATTGACTTCGCGGCGCAGTCTCATCATGGTCCCGGCCTTTCGTAAAACCGGGTTGCCCGCCCGCCGGAGGGGGATTCGATGTCCGCCGTCGCCGCAAACAGTCATATCCTGCCCGTCTACGCTCCGCCCGAGGTCGTGTTTGATCGTGGGGAAGGCGCATACCTGTTCGCGGCGGACGGCTCGCGATATCTCGATTTCATCGCCGGCATCGCCGTCATGTCGCTCGGGCATGGTCACCCCAAGGTTGTCGGCGCGCTGAAGGCCCAGGCAGACAAGTTGTGGCACCTGTCGAACATGTTTCGGGTCGCGGGCCAGGAGCGGCTTGCCGAGAAGTACGTGTCGGCGACCTTCGCTGATTATGTATTCTTCACCAACTCCGGGACCGAAGCCGTCGAGGGGGCCTTGAAGATTGCGCGCAAGCATCATGCCACTCTTGGCGCGCCCGAGCGCATCGACGTGATCGGTTTCTCAGGCGCGTTCCACGGCCGCACCTACGCGGCGATCAATGCCGCCGGCAATCCTTCCTATCTCGAGGGCTTCGGTCCCCGATTGCCCGGCTACATAACGGTTCCGTTCGGCGACCACGATGCGCTCAAGGCTGCATTCGGGCCAACAACAGCGGCGGTCATCATTGAACCGGTGCAGGGTGAGGGCGGCGTGCGCGCCGTTCCGGAGCAGTGCCTGCTCAAACTGCGCGAACTCTGCAACGAGCACGGCGTTCTTTTGATCTACGACGAGGTCCAGTGCGGTGCGGGACGCACTGGCAAGCTGTTCGCCCACCAATGGGTCGAGGGGGCTGAGCCCGATGTCATGGCTGTGGCGAAGGGGGTCGGCGGCGGCTTTCCGCTCGGGGCCGTGCTCGTGTCGCAAAGGGCCGCCGCCGGGATGGTGGTGGGGACGCATGGAACCACCTATGGCGGCAATCCGCTCGCCATGGCTGTTGGCGAAGCGGTGTTCGACGTCCTGAATGAACCAGAGTTTCTGGACGGCGTGCGTCGGGTTGCAAACTATCTTGGCCAGCAACTGCACTCACTCAAGGATGCGCATCCCGATCTCGTGCTGGATGTGCGCGGAAAGGGGCTGCTGCGCGGCCTCAAACTTGCGGCGAATCCCAAGCCGGTGCAGGGTTTTGCGCGCGACCGCAAACTCCTCGTTGGGGTTGCGGGCGACAATGTGCTGCGGCTCGCGCCGCCGCTGATTATCACCGAGGAGCATGTGCGTGAGGCGGTTTCCGGCCTTGACGCCGCACTTGGCGACGCGCGACGTGCGGCGGGTTGAGTGGTATGCGGAATTTTATCGACATTGACGCTTTGCCTGCAGATGTGCTGCGCGGCATTCTCGATGAAGCCCACCGCCGAAAGCAGGCCCGTATCGGATCCCCGAAGGGCTCCAGGGACGCGGACGCGCCGCTCTCCGGTCACACGCTGGCGATGTTGTTTCAGAAGAACTCTACCCGCACACGCTTCTCCTTCGAAATGGCGATGCGCCAGCTTGGCGGCGCCTCAGTCGTCATTGCTGCGGAGCAAAGTCAGATCTCCCGTGGGGAGACCTTCGCCGACACCGCCAAGGTGCTGTCGCGGTTTGTCGACGCAATCATGCTGAGGGCCAACTCGCATGCCGATCTGCTCGAGCTTGCCGACCACGCCACTGTTCCGGTCATCAATGGGCTGACGGACAAAAGTCACCCGTGTCAGATCCTGGCTGACCTCATGACCTATGAGGAGCGCAAAGGTTCGCTGTCTGGAGCGCGCTTCGCCTGGCTCGGAGACGGCAACAACGTCGCCACCAGCTTCATCCATGCCGCGCCCAAGTTCGGTTTTCACGTCACCCTGGCGTGTCCGGGCGGTTTTCGCCCTGACCCGGCGCTCATCGCCGCCGCAGGCGGGCATGCGACGGTTGTTGATGATCCCGCCGCAGCGGCCCAGGACGCAGACGCAGTCGTAACCGACACCTGGGTTTCAATGGGGGACGCCAACAGGCAGGAGCGCTATCAGGCTCTTGGTCCTTTCCAGGTCAATGCGGCGCTGATGCGCAAGGCGCGCGCCGATGCAATCTTCCTCCATTGCCTTCCTGCCCATCGTGATGAGGAAGTCACGGCCGAGGTGATCGACGGTCCCCAGTCTGCGATCTGGGATGAGGCCGAGAACCGCCTGCACGTGCAAAAGGCCGTTCTGCTGTGGTGTCTGGAGCGGTGAGCGCCAGTCCTGCCGGAATCGCTGGCCATGTCGGACCCACCGGTCTTGATGATGTGGTCTGTCCGTTCGTGATCGATCAGGCGCCGATTCGTGGGCGGATCGCGCGCCTGGGCTCTGCGAGCATCGACCCGATCCTCAAGCGGCATAGCTATCCGCGTCCCGTCGCGACAGTGCTGGGAGAGGCGGTCGTTCTGGCGGCTCTCATCGGGACAGCGATGAAACATACTGGCCGCCTCATTGTTCAGGTGGAGGGCGATGGGCCGGTGTCCTTTGTGGTCGCCGAGTACCGCGCAGCCTTGGGCGTGCGCGGCTATGCCAAGATCAATGTGGTGCGCTTTCGCCAGATGTTTGGTGATGATCCGCCCGGCCGGCTTCCGATCGCCGCCATGTTCGGGGCCGGCGCCTTCGCGATGACCCTTGACCAGGGCCCAGACACGGAGCGCTACCAGGGCATAGCGCCACTGGAGGGCGACACCCTCGCGGCGTGTGCGGAGCATTACTTCATGCAGTCTGAACAGACGCCCACGCGCTTTCGTCTTACAGTGGCGGAAAGCCTTATCGACGGCCTTTCCCGCTGGCGGGCAGGCGGCCTCTTTCTGCAACGCATGGCAGGCGATACGGCGCGCGGTGAGGCCGATGACGAATGGGAAACGGCGCAGACACACTTCAGCACAATCGGCGATGATGAACTCACCGATCCTATGCTTGGCGCCGACCGCCTTCTTTACCGATTGTTCCATGAGCAGGGCGTGCGCCTCGCCCAACCCAACGAGGTCGTCGAGCGATGCACCTGTGATCGTGGGCGATTCTTGACGGTGCTTCGGGGTTTCGATCAGGCCGAATTGCGCGCCATGGCCCTGGACGATGGGTTATTGCATGCGCACTGTGAGTTCTGTGGGCGCACTTACATCATAGCGCCTGATGAAATCGGGGCGGACGGCCCTGATTTGGACGGGTGAGGCCTCGACCGACCCTCCCCCCGCGCCGCGCCGCGCCGCGGCAGGCGTTTGCGACAGGCGCCAGGCGTGCGGGAGGCTGCCGTCGGGAATCGGCCGTAGGAGAGGCGGCCATAGGAGAGGCGGGCATAGGAGAGGCGGGCAGAGGAATCTTGCAGCACCGCTCAGCAGCGCCCGAAAGGCTCGCCCCGACAGCTTTGCGCCGGTCCTACGGCTGTCGGGCGGCTGGGCTTTCGGCCGCACGATCGAAGGCGGCCAGAATTGCTGCGAATCGCATCTCAACGAAGGCCTTCATGTCCGGGTGCGTGAACACGTAGGTTTCATTGTTCATAATGGCCTCAACGACGCGAGCGCCAACAATCCCCGGGTCGATTCCCGACATCACCATTTGCGCCGCGTCCTGCGCAGTCTGACCAAGACCCGATGCGACCGAACTCTCGCCATAGGCCTGCGGTCTGTTGCGGCCGCTTTCATGAATCCGGGTCCTGACGAAACCGGGACAGAGCACCGAGACGCCGATGTTCTGTGCCGCGAGCTGCTGGGCCCAGCCCTCGCTCATCGCCACCACGGCGAATTTGGTCGCTGTGTACGGCTCCATGTTCGGAGGGGAAACCATTCCCGCCATCGAGGCTACATTGACGATGTGTCCGCCCTCCCCGTGGTGTGCAATCAGTGGGGCAAAAGTCTCAACCCCGTACACAACGCCCTTGAGGTTGACGTCAATGATCCAGTCCCAGTCGCGCGGCGAGATCTGGCCAAGCGCACCCCCGACAGCCACGCCTGCATTGTTGATGCAGACATGCACCTTTCCGAACGCCGCAAGCGTCGCCGCCGCCGCCGCCTCCACGGCTGAGCGGCTCGTTACGTCGCAAACCACGTGCTCGACTGCGATTTGCAGGCTGCGCAGGCGCTCAACGGCCTCTGCCAGGTCCTGGGCGTTGATGTCGGCCATCATGAGTTTCATTCCAGCCCGCCCAAGCGCCTCGCTCATGGCGAAACCCAGGCCGCTGGCCGCCCCGGTGACGAACGCCACCTTGCCCTGCATCTTCTCCATGATCACCTCCCGGCTGGCCGTGCGCAGGGCGCCTGGCCGCTGACACTTACCTTGAGTGCGAACGACGCAAGCCCGTGATCACCGCTTCGCCGCTCTGGGGCGATCCCGGGGAAATGCCGAAATTGCGCCACATGGAAGATCGCGCTTCGCCACACTTGCTTGCTCATATATGTCGCGTGCAATGAGCTTTTTCGACACCTCGGATCTGCAAAAGGTCGCCACCTTGTTCAGCACATGGTTCACCACCTGGGATCGTTGCGCCCCAAGCGCCCGTCAACGTCATGCCCGACGCGCCGTCGTTGCGCGCTGGGCGCGACGCGCAGTCGCCATCGCTGCACTATGCGTCCTTGGCGCGGTGGTTTGGCTGGCTGCCATGGGCGCGGGGCCTGGTCTGGATTAGTTGAAAGACACGCCGGTCAATATCTCCGAGATCTCCCACAGGCGTGCGGCCTGCGCAGTATCAATTGCATGCGGCCGCACGCCGCTCCACCCTGTGTCGTTCGCCGGCGCCGCAGCTGCAATATCGCAATCTTCGCAATACACTCCGCCCATGCCGTCCAACTGCGGCGAGGTTGCGCACCAAACGCTGGTCGCAGCGCCTTGGCTCGGCGTCTTGAAAATGGCGTGCGGCCGGCCGTCTGCATCGATCCAGCCCAGCGCCATTTGTTCCTCTTTTGGCAGATGACGCTGCAGCGCGGTCATGATGCCGCCAGGATGGACCGCGAAAGCGCGCACCCCGGATGCCTTTCCCCGTTTATCCAGCGCCACGGCGAACAGAGCGTTCGCCGTTTTTGACTGTCCGTAGGCGGCCCATTTATCGTATGCCCTCGATGTGAAATCAAGGTCGTCGAAATCGACCGGCGCCAGCCTATGTCCAATGGACGACAGCTGCACGACGCGCGCGCCTGCCGCGGCTTTCAATGCGGGCCATAATCCGGATGTGAGGCGAAAATGGCCGAGATGGTTGGTCGCGAACTGGCCCTCACGTCCTGCCGCGTCGCGCACAAGAGGGGTGGCCATGATCCCCGCATTGTTGATGAGCATATGCAGCGGCGCGCCGCGTGACACGAAGCGCTGTGCAAGGGCGGCGACGCTGGCCGGGTCTGAGAGGTCGAGATCCTCGATCGTGACCCGGTCAGCGAGGTTTGAAAGGGCGGCTTCCGCTTTGGCGCGGTCGCGCACCGGGACTGTCACATGCGCGCCCGCATCCGCCAGAGCACGCGTCGTCTCAAGCCCGATGCCGGAATAACCGCCCGTCACAATGGCATGGCGGCCTGACAGGGAGATCCCGGCGAGGGCGTCCTGGGCCGTTGTGCGCGCGCCGAAGCCTGAGCGCAGCGGCGTTTGGGGCGTTGTCATGACCTGATCTCCTGCAAGACGCGCAGTATGCGCGTTTTGGGTTCCCCGTCGAGGCGCCAGCCTCGCGCACGGGTTGCGTGAAGGATTTGTGGCGGCTTTGCGTCATGTTCGTCATTTATCCTTCGTCGCGCCGTCACCAACCCTTCGCTGCCATGTCACGCCCGATGGCTAGACCGCTGCGTGGGCCGCGCCAGCCTGGCGGGCCTGGTGTGATTTGCTGCTGTGTCACCCGGTCCGTTTAGTCGCGTTGACCGGCCGCAGCGCGGGTACGAGCTGTCCGTCAAGGGCGGACGGCGCAGACGAGGGGGATGACCATGTCCAATTGGAAGCTCGGCCATGTGTTCGGCGCGGCGCTGGCGCTCGGTTTGGCGGCGTGTTCACAGGGCTCCGATGTGGCGTCTCCTGGGCTGACGGCTGCTGGCCCGCCTCCTGGCGGGGGAACTGGCGGCGGCGGCGGCGGGGGCGCAGGTGGTTCGGCCACGTGTCCGGCCGGCACCACCAATGCTGGCGCGCTCGGCGCCCAGACCGTGTGCACCCTGTCGGGTGAAATTCTCACCAGCCTGTCCCTGCCCAACACCGCAGGCGTCGTGTACCGCATCAGCGGCCGGGTTGACGTTGGCCGCGACCTCGGCGCCGACGCTGCTGCAGCGAACGGCGTTTCCGCCACGCTGACCATCGCGCCAGGCGTGCGCCTGTTCGGTGACGTCGCGGGCGATATTCTGGTCGTCAATCGCGGCAGCCGCATCAGCGCCATCGGCACGCCAAGTCAGCCCATCATCTTCACAGCGAAGGAAGAGATCGAGGGGACTGTCAACGTCAACACGTCCACTCGCCTCTGGGGCGGCGTTATACTTCTGGGACGTGCACCTATCCGAGGCTGCTCGACTGCCGTGACGCAAGGCAGCGTTGACTGTCAGAATGCTATCGAAGGCGTGACCGCAGCAACTGGACGCCAGGCGCTTTATGGAGGCGCGACCGCTTCGGACAATTCCGGTTCGATGCGCTACGTGTCGATCCGCCATTCCTCTGACTTCCTGACCTCGGCCGCGGCGGGGGATGACCTCAACGGGCTGACGCTTGGCGGCGTTGGATCCGGGACCGAGCTGTCGTTCATCCAGGTCCACAATTCGGGTGATGACGGGATCGAGGTGTTCGGCGGAACTGTGAACATGCGAAACCTTGTGATCTCAGGCGCCTTGGACGACTCCCTCGATTACGATGAGGGGTGGACCGGCAACACCCAGTTCATACTGGTGCGTCAGGCGTTGACTGGCTCGGGCGGTCCCGATCGCGTCGTCGAAGGTTCGAATCGCACGGTGGCGAGTTCGGGGGGAGCCATCAACACCAACCCGACGGTCGCGAATTTCACCTTCGTTGGCGTTCGCCAGAACGATGCTGGCGGCCTGCTTCAGGGCATCGTGCACAACAATACAGGCGGCGCGCCGGGCGGCTCGGGCCGGTACCTGAACGGCGTGATCACAGGCTCCAACGTCTGTGCAGTTTCCGATTCAGCCAACAGCACGATTGCGCCCCGGTTTGACTCGATCCTGTTCGATTGCCCGACAGCGCTTGGCGCGGCTGCGGCGGCTCAGGTTGCGGCTGGGGCCAACAACTCTACCGCGACACCGAATTCGCTGACGACCTTCATGCCGGGGCCGGCCGAACTTGCCAGGACGGCGGTCAATGCGGCCTCCGTGAGCAGCTTCTTCGCCCAGACGACATACATCGGCGCCTTTGCGCCTTCGGAGTCGGCGTCGGCAAATTGGGCGACCGGCTGGACGATCGGCGTGTTCGCCCCGCCGACGGGATGCCCGTCTGGCACGACCGACACAGGCTCAACCGTCGGTGGTCAGCGCAACTGCCGCCTGTCTGGTGTTTTGGGCGAGGGCGGTCTGCCTGCCTCTGTCAGGCTTGTGGCTGGAAACATCTACCAGATTTCCGGCAGGGTTGATGTCGGCGCCGACCGAGGGGCGGCCGGAACCGCCGGAACGGCAGCCTCTTTGACGATCGATGCCGGCGTGACGGTCTACGGAAATTCCTCGACTGACGTTCTGATCGTCAATCGCGGGTCACAGATTTTCGTCAACGGCACTGCCTCGGCTCCGGTTGTTTTGACTTCTCTGCCGGACGTTCTCAACACGCAGGCAAACCCGGAACGCGCCTCGCGTGAATGGGCCGGCCTGATCATCCTGGGGCGTGCGCCAATCCGCGGCTGCTCGACTGCGGTCGCCCAGGGCTCGGTTGATTGCCAGAATGCGGTCGAAGGCATCACTGCAGCGACCGGCCGCCAAGCGCTCTACGGCGGCGCGGTCGCAAACGACTCGAGTGGGCGGATTTCCAACATGCAGATCCGTTATCCGGGGGCGTTTCTGACTTCGGCGGCGGCTGGCGATGACCTGAACGGCCTGACAATGGGCGGCGTTGGTTCAGGGACCGAGATCTCGAACATCCAGATCCACAATTCCGGCGACGACGGGATCGAGATTTTCGGCGGGACCGCGAATATCCGCAATTGGGTGGTCACTGGCGCACTGGACGACTCGTTTGACCTCGATGAGGGTTGGGTCGGATCAGCGCAGTTCGGCATCGTGCTTCAGGCTCTGACCGGATCGGGCGGCCCGGACCGTCTGATTGAAAGCTCCAATCGCACGGTTGCAAGTCTTGCGGGCACGCTCAACACCAATCCGACGGTGGCCAATTTCACATTCGTCGGGCTGCGCCAGAACGATGCTGGCGGCTCGATCCAGGGCATCACGCTCAACAATACGGGCGGCACGCCTGGCTCGTCGGGGCGCTACCTGAATGGTGTGGTGACCGGATCGAACGTCTGCATCGTCACGGACACGGCGAACACGTCTGTGGCGCCGCGGTTCGACTCGCTTCTCCTTGACTGCCCGACGGCGCTGGCGACGAGCGCAGCCGGCCTGGTTGCAGCCGGGGCCAACAACTCCACCGGCGTGGTGAACACCCTCACCGGGCGCTTCGTCAACGGAACGGCCGAAACGGCGCGCACGGCCGTTGACCCTACCGCGGCTGGCGCCTTCTTCGTAGCGGCGCCCTATATCGGGGCTGTTCGCGACGCGACCGACACTCGCTTCCGCGGTTGGACATGCGGCCTCGAAGCCGGTTCCTCATGCTGATCGGATCGTCCGGTGCGGGAGGCAGACCTCCAGCACCGTTCCGCCAAGCCCCTTGAAGCCCTCCTTTGCAACAGACGGACCGGACCATGCCGACCCTCCTTTCCTCCTGGCGGCGCGCGTTGCTGCTGAGTACAGTATTGTTCGCTCCTTCGCTGGCGAGCGCGCAGGCGACCACTTCACAGGACCAACAGGTCCGCCAGCCGCCATCGGCGGCGAGCCCTGGGTCGGCGACTGCGCCAGCGACTGGGTCTGACGACGCCCTGACAGCCGCTCAAAGCTCCGGAGAGTCGTCGCAGACTGCAGAGAGCGAAGAAATCGTTGTGCTCGGGAAATTCATTCCGGAGCCGATGCAGGAAACGTCAGAGGTCTCCACATTTCTGTCATCGGAGGATCTGGCCCGTCAGGGTGATGACAACGCAGCTGCTGCGCTCACGCGCCTCACCGGCATCTCGATCGTATCCGATCGTTTCGTTTATGTCCGCGGCCTGGGTGATCGTTACTCCTCGGCCCTGTTGAATGGATCACCACTTCCGAGCCCCGAGCCGCTGCGTCGGCAGGTGCCGCTGGACCTGTTTCCCTCCAATATCCTTGACGGGGCGACTATCCAGAAGACCTTCTCGCCCAACTATCCTGGCGAGTTCGGCGGCGGGGTCATTGATCTGCGAACCCGCAAGATCCCTGATGAGCCATTCCTGACGCTGAAGCTATCGTCGGGCGTCAATACCGAGTCGACTGCGAAGAACGGTTTCGTCTATCGCGGAGCCGACACTGACTGGACGGGTCGCGATGACGGTCTTCGCGATGTGCCGCAGCCGCTCGCGGCGGCGATAGGGACACGCCGGCGTATCACTGACGCCAATTTCACCGCGACGGAACTGCAGACGATTGGCAGGAGCCTGGTCAATTCCCCGCTGACGCTGGTCGAAGAGGGCCATCTGTCGCCTGACTTTGAGGGCGAGGCGACAGCCGGGACGTCGTTCGAGCGTGGCAAGTACAGGGTCGGCCTTCTCGGTGTGGCGGGCTACGACACCAGCCAGCGCTCAAGGCGCGCCGAGCGGGTAGATGTTGTCGGCAATGTCGCCGAGACCGACTTCACAAGCGTCACATCCGCCTGGGACATTGTCGCCAACGGTTTTGCCAGCCTTGGTGTGGATTGGGGCGGCAACGCGGTCGCAGTGTCGGGTCTTCTCGTGCGCTCGACCACCAAGGAAGCGCAGGTTGAAGAGGGTACGGACATCAACCTTCCCGCCAATCAGAGCGAACGCCGCGAGGCGACCGCCTGGTATGAGCGTCAGCTTGCGTCTGCGCAGCTCGAAGGCGATCACGAATGGGGACCGTTCGCGCTCGGCTGGCGGACGGCCTTCGCCCAGTCCACGCGCAGCGCTCCTTATGAGCGCGACGTCACCTACTCAGTGGTGAACGGCGTCACCTCCTTCCAGGGCGCCAACCTTGCAAACGGGATCCGCTTTTCGGACCTGACGGACGAAGTAGCCAGCGCGGGGGTCGACGCGAGCTATACCATCGCCCTTTCCGCCGAGCGCGACCTGAAAATCTCCGCCGGTGTCGCCTACGCAAACACGGTGCGCGATTACGAACTCCTGACCTTCGCGTGGACCGGGCCGCGTGGTCCAACGCCTGTGGACGTTCTCAGGGCCCGGGTCGACTTCCTGTTTTCGCCTGACAACATCGACCCTCGGCGTTTCGTCCTGAATGAACTGACCGGTCGCGACGATGCCTACAAGGGGCGGATCACCAACACCGCTTACTACCTGGGTGTCGACGTCGATCCGCTGCCGCTGCTGCGCGCCTCGCTGGGTGTGCGCTATGAGGACGCCACGCAGATCGTGCGAACCGGAAACCGTTTCGGCGAGCCGTCCAGCGCCCCGGTCAACCTGCAGAACAGCTACCTTCTTCCCGCAGCGACTTTGACATGGAACTTCGCGGACGATCTGCAGGCGCGGTTCGGGTATTCACAAACCATCGCGCGCCCGCAATTCCGGGAACTCGCATTTACCCCGTATATCGATCCGGATACGGATCGTATCTACCAGGGAAATCCCTTCCTGACGGACAGCGAATTCAAGAATTACGACGCGCGTCTGGAGTGGTATTTCGCCCGCAACCAGTTTGTGACGCTCGGCGGCTTTTACAAGGAGGTGACGGATCCCATCGAAGAGGTGATCGTGCGCCTGGAGCGGACGTTCACGCGGTTTTTGAACGCCCCGCGGGCCACGCTCTTCGGCGGCGAGGTTGAATTCCGCACCTACTTCGGGACGCCTGCATTCGTCGGCGTGCTGCAGGATGCGACGTGGATCCTTGCGGCCAACTATACCTATACAAAATCAGAGGTCCAGGCTGGACCTGGCGTGACAGTGGTTAGCCCGATTGACTTCCGGCGTGTCGCGGCGAGCCAGTTCGGTCTGGACGGATCACCGCTCCAGGGAACCCCCAGCAACATCGCCAACCTTCAATTCGGCTTTGAGACGGACAGGGACCAGCTCACCCTGCTCGTGGGCTGGGTGGATGAACGCATAGCCAGGCGCGGGCTTGGCGCACTTCCGTCCGTGATCGACCGCCCAGGAACCAATATGGACCTCGTGTATCGGCATAAGTTTGAGCTCGCAGGTCGCGAATTCACCCTTGGGCTTAGCGGTCGGAATCTTCTCGGCACGATGAACGAGGAGTATCAGAATTCCGCAATCGGCCGCACTGAGGTGAACACCTATCCCAAGGGGCGGACCTTCTCGTTGAGCGTGTCTGCGAGCTATTAGGGCGCACGCGCCAGGGCGCAGATGCAGGCGCTGGCAGGAGCGCTGGGCAGGTTGGTGCGCGCCGCCGCGTGTCGCCCCAGCAAGATATCGCACCCAAACACAAAGGCCCGCAGCCACTGCTGCGGGCCTTTGGCACGTGAGGCGCCTGTCGCTGGCAGGCCCTGTCTGGGAAGGCTGCCTGGCCGCGGTGGGCCGCGCCCTCGCGTCCATCATCTGCAGTGCGACAGTCCATCGAAGCGTTGCGTGAATGCGCAGCCCGCGAGGCTGCCTGTCGAAACTCTATACCCCCTGAGGGGCCGGCTGTCCGCCCGGTGGTTTACGTGTCGTGGGAACCGCCGAGATTGGCGGCGGCGGGGAGTTTGACTGGTCCTGATCCGGACGTTTGGGCTGAATACCCTTCAGCAGGTCATTGATTTCGTCGCCGGACAGGGTTTCAAATTCCAGAAGACCTTTCGCCAGGGCCTCCAGGTCCTCCCGGCGCTCGGTCAGAATACGCTTGGCTTGCGAGTAGCCGCCATCGACGAGCCGGCGGATCTCCTGGTCGATCTTCTGGGCTGTCGCTTCGGAGATGTTTTGCGTGCGCTGCACGGACATGCCGAGGAACACTTCATCCTGGTTCTCACCGTAGGCGACGGCGCCGAGTTCATCCGAGTAGCCCCAGCGCGTGACCATGTTGCGCGCGAGGCGCGTCGCCTGCTGGATGTCAGACGAAGCCCCGGAGGTGATCTTTTCCTTGCCAAAGACGATCTCCTCGGCCACGCGCCCCCCCATCATGATGGCAAGTTGCGAGGTCATCTGCTCGTAGGACATCGAATACTGATCGCGCTCTGGGAGCTGCATGACCATGCCAAGCGCGCGCCCGCGCGGAATGATGGTCGCCTTGTGCACGGGATGTGCAGCCGGAACCGTCAAGGCGACCAGCGCGTGACCGCCTTCATGGTAAGCGGTCAGGCGCTTTTCATCTTCGGTCATGCCAGACGAGCGCCGTTCCGCTCCCATCATGACCTTATCCTTGGCGTCTTCGAATTCCTGACGCGTCACCACGCGCTTGCCGCGCCGCGCCGCCAGGAGGGCGGCCTCATTCACAAGGTTGGCGAGGTCCGCCCCTGAAAAGCCTGGCGTACCGCGTGCGATCACTTTGAGATCGACATCTTTGGACAGCGGCACGTTGCGCACGTGAACACGCAGGATCTTCTCGCGACCAGGCAGGTCCGGGTTTGGGACCACGACCTGACGGTCAAACCGACCCGGGCGCAGCAAGGCAGGGTCCAGTACGTCGGGCCGGTTCGTTGCAGCAATGAGAATGATGCCCTCATTGGCTTCAAAGCCGTCCATTTCGACCAGAAGCTGGTTGAGGGTCTGCTCGCGTTCATCATTTCCGCCGCCGAGGCCGGCGCCACGGTGGCGGCCAACCGCGTCGATTTCGTCGATGAAGATAATGCAGGGCGCGTTTTTCTTCGCCTGTTCGAACATATCGCGCACACGACTCGCGCCAACGCCGACAAACATCTCGACGAAGTCAGACCCCGAAATTGTAAAGAACGGGACGTTGGCTTCGCCTGCGACGGCGCGCGCGATCAGCGTCTTGCCGGTGCCCGGGGGCCCGACAAGCAGGGCGCCCTTCGGAATCTTCCCGCCAAGCCGCTGGAATTTGCCTGGATCTTTCAGGAACTCGACGATCTCCTCGAGTTCCTCCTTGGCCTCATCCACCCCGGCCACGTCGGCAAATGTCACCCGATTCTTGTTTTCCGTCAGAAGGCGCGCCTTGGACTTGCCGAACCCCATGGCGCCGCCGCGCCCGCCTCCTTGCATTTGGCGCATGAAGAAAATCCAGACGCCAAGAAGGAGCAGCATCGGCAACCACGACAGCAGCACCCCCAGAATGCTCGGATTGCGGTTGGCGGGTTGGGCGCGGACATCCACGCCGGCCGCCTGCAGCACTTCAGCGGGATTTGCGCCATCAGGCACGAAGGCGAATTCGCGCGCGCCATCGGGGCGGTCAATGATCACTTTATCGTCAGCGATCAGCGCGGTCGACACGCCGCCGCCCTGAGCGCTCTGAATGAGCTTCGAATAGCTGATCTCGGTGGCGTTACGCCCAGCCTTCGGTCCCTGCACCATGGTGAAAAGTCCGAAAAGCAACAAAGCGATCAGACCCCACAGCGCCAGATTGCGCATCGTCATCCGGGTTTCCTTCGGTTGGGAGCAGGCGAACTTTCGGGCCTGCCCGGCTCACCTGAGCCTTTTGCTGACTTCGTGATCCTCAAGATAGGGATCGCGGGCGGTGATGACGAGCCCTTGCCCCTTCCACGGGCGCCGACCTTGACGCATCGGCGTTGAGAATCCGCAAAGCCCGCCGCCAGTCTTCGATCCGCTGGCAGGCCAGGGGACGCAACTGTGCACAGCCGGCAATGGGGGCGGGGCCGGCGCAAACCCTGCCATCTTCGGTCATGGCTGCGGGAGCTGTATGGCGTCCCGGGCCGCGCCAACCGCCCTGCGATATCGCCTCCTTCGTCAGCGCGGCGCGCATGAGGCCCCACGGACGCACAATGACGTCGCGATCGGCCTGCACCATAAAGCGGCCGTCCCAGACGGCTCCAGCGCCTGCGGCGACGTGGAGAGGCGCCAGCGCTGTCACCCCTGGACGCCCGAAAATCGGGCCGGGATCACGCGACAGCATCACGCGCTGGCGCTTCGTGCGGATCAATGCGCCGCCAAGCGTCGCGGCGGTGAAGTCAGGGGCGCGCAAGGCGCGCCGCAGGCGCGCTACGCCGCCGCGGCCGGGGCCTGCAGGCTGCCCGGCTGCAATCGCAATCAGTCGGGCGAAGACGGGGTCAGCCGCAAAACTGTCGCAGGTGCACCCGGCAAGATCCAGGTCAATGACGCCTGTCGGCGAGATTTCCAGTGAGCCGCTCAAGTCCTCAAGAATCTGGGCTTCGGCCGCCGCCTGCGCCGCATCGCGTTCAGCAATGTCTGCAAGCATGTCCTGAACGATTGGGGCGGGCCAGGACGCAATGCTGCGGCGCGCCTGGATGCGCGGGCTTGCCGCGTTTTCATTGCTGGGGTCGTCAAGCCAATCCACCCCAAGCGCGATAAGCAGGTTCTGGAGGGCGGCGCGGCGAACCTGCAGCAGGGGCCGTGCGACAAGCAGACCGCGCCCTTCAGGCCAGAGGGGGTGCACTGCCGCCGCACGCAGAGCGGCCATGTCGCGCCCGCCGCCCGCTTCGCGCATCAGTGTGGTTTCCAGGCGATCATCGGCGGTGTGCCCGACCAGCAGGACTTCAAGCCCGCGCGCGCGCATCCAGTTCGCCAGGAGCCCATAGCGACCGGCGCGCGCAGCGGCCGCCAGACCGGGGCCGCGTGGGGGCGGCGTCCATGTCAGGATGGCGTGCGGCACAAACCAGCAGTCGCAGTACGCAGCCACCGCCTCTGCTTCGGCGCGCGCCTCGGGGCGCAAACAGTGATCGACGGTCGCCGCCTCCAGCTCCGCCCCACGCGACTGCGCCCAGCCTGCCGCCAGGGTCAGCAGCGCCATCGAGTCCGACCCGCCGGACACCGCAACTCCAAATCGCGGTGCTCCGCAGTCGGCGAGGATGCGGTCGAGCAGTCCCGCAAAACGGGTCTGGATGAGATCCGGCGTCAAACCCGGCAGGCGGCTGCGCGCGCCTCGGCCTGCGCCCGTTCCCGGGTCGCTGCGGCCGCGCTGGGATAGTTGCGTGAGAAGTCCCGCAGCACACTGCAGGCGTCGGTCGGCTGACCCGCCTGGCGCAGGCTGGCGGCAAGTTTCACCAGCGCATCCGGCGCCTCGGGGGCCTGGGGCGCAATGCGAAGGAGGTCGAGATAAGCCCGCGCCGCATCGGAGTATGAGGCCTGCACATACAATGCTTCGCCAAGCCAGTAACGCGCCTCGACCGCCTGGGGGTCATCCGGAAAGGCTTGGATAAAGCCCCTGAATGCGGCTTCGGCCGTCGAGAAATCACCGCGGATCAGCATGTCCTTCGCGGCCTTGAATGCGGCGTTCGGCGCTTGCGCAGACGGTGGCTTTACCGGGCTGCCCCCGGAGTTTCGCACGCTGTCTGCTCCGGCGTCCTGGCTTTGTGCGGGAGGCGGCCCACCCGGGTCCAGTCCGGCGGCCGGTCCTGGCGTTGGGACTGACGCCGTCGCCTGTCGGGCTTCCAGCGCGGCGATCCGGCCTGCAAGGTCATCAAGACCGCGCTGCAGCAGATCGATCTGCTCGCGTTGGGCCCCTGCAAGCCGTTGCAGCTGTTCCTGGCCGCGGGTCATGTCGCGAAGCGCAGCTTCCAGATCGTCCACCCGCTCCTGCAGCCGCAGGATCATCGGATCAGGCGTCACGGGCGGCGGCGGCGCGGGCTGCGCGGTTTGGGGGGGCGGTTGGCGGCTCGTCCGGCCCGGCCATTCCTGGCGCGGGAACATCTGCCGATCCTGGGCGGCGGCGAGGGGCGTGATGCAGGCAAGATGGCCGAATGCGGCCAGCCCCGCTGCGGTCAGAATCAGAGCTCGGGTCATGATGCGATCCTATGCGATCCAGCTTTGGCGGAAATTCGGCAGATCGCTCCGACTTGCATGCGGCGCCGGCTGCGCCTAAAGCGCGCCCGAGAGAGATATCTGCGGATCTGGGCGCAGCCAAGTCAGGGAGTGGGCCGTGGCGGACTGGAATATGCCTGAAGGGGCGCTGATGCGCGGCAAGAAGGGCGTCGTGATGGGCGTCGCCAACGATCATTCGATCGCCTGGGGCATCGCACGACAGCTGGCGGCTCAGGGGGCCGAGATGGCCTTCACCTACCAGGGAGACGCGCTCCTGAAGCGCGTCGCGCCCCTCGCCCAGTCCATCGGGGTGCAGGATCTGATTGC
The DNA here is from genome assembly GCA_040381075.1 of Hyphomonadaceae bacterium. Taxonomy (GTDB): domain Bacteria; phylum Pseudomonadota; class Alphaproteobacteria; order Caulobacterales; family Aquidulcibacteraceae; genus JBEIHX01. The sequence continues at coordinate 1,713 of JBEIHX010000022.1, read as the reverse complement.
CTGTGATGTCTCAGACGACCTGTCCATGGAACAGGCTTTCGCAGCAGTCGAAGCCCGGTTCGGGACCATTGACTTTCTCGTTCACGCGATCGCTTTCGCGGAAAAGGACAGCCTCAAAGGCTCCTTTGTGGAGAACACCACGCGCAAGGGTTTTGCCCTCGCCATGGATATCTCGGCCTATTCCTTCGTAGACGCGGCCCGCCGCGCCTCGAGGCTGATGCCCAATGGCGGATCGATCATCACTCTCAGCTACCAGGGGTCGGAGCGGGTGGTTCCCAACTACAATATGATGGGCGTCGCCAAGGCCGCGCTTGAGGCTGCTGCGAGGTACGCCGCGCGCGACCTCGGCGCCAAGGGTGTGCGGGTCAACACCATCTCGCCCGGGCCAATGCGCACCCTCGCCATGGCAGGCATATCCGGTGGGCGGCAGTTGATGACGGCGGCGCGCGACTGGTCGCTCCTGAAGGAGGATACGACCATGGAGGGCGTCGCCGGCTGTGCGCTGTGGCTTCTGTCCGACCTCGGCAAATCCGTTGCGGGCGAACTTATCCACGTCGACGCAGGTTTCCATGCCGTGGGCGTGCCGGATGGCGTCGAGGGCGCGTAGTTCTCAGGCCGCAAGCAGCGAGGATTGCGCGACAGGCGTCACGCCCGCGCAGCGGCCTCCTTGGCCAGCACGTCGCCTCGGACGGGCGGCGCCGTAACCGGGGGCGGGACTGCCTGCCGGTTTTGCACAGATGGCGGCTGCCCATGATCGTTGCAGCCGCGAACCCGGCATGTCGCCCGCACGGCGCGCAGGCGGCGCACGCCTCCGGGGGCCGGGACGCGCCTCTAGGGTTCGCGCGCCTCTCCCGGCGGGTCCCTCAGCCCCTCGCGTATCTCTGTTGGCGCTGCGGGCTCGGGTACGACAACCTGGGGCGCGGCCGGCTCGGGCGGAACGGGCTGGGGAGCGACAGGTCGGGGCGCGGGGGGGGCTTCGAAGGGGGGCGGCGATGTCTGCCATGTTGGCGGCGGCGACGGGGGCGCTGGCGGGGACACACTGGTCGGATCCAGGCGCCTCGGCGCTCCTGTCGCCGGGCCGCCCCAGCCCGGCTGAACAGGGGCCGGTTGCTCCGGCGGCGTGGCGTCCACAGGCGTAAGGGGGACCGGACGACGGGTCGGACGCTCATGCGGCTGCCCCCCGACAGGCGGTTCTGATGGCGTCAGGGGCGGCCGGGAGAGATCCAGAACAGGCGGCGGCGTTGGCGGAGACTGGGGCGGTTGTCCCGGTCGCCCGCCAGGGCGTCGACTGTCGCGGTCGTCCGGCAAGCGGGGCCAGCCGGGGTAATCGATGTCCGAACGGCACGCGCGATCCAGCCGGCGTGCGTGGTCAACGTCCTCGCCCCATGCATATCGGCTTACGAATTCGTCGCAGCTGCGGCAGGACGCCAAACAGATCTCAAAGTCCTGCGCCCTTAGGGCGCGCGCCCGGTCACGGTCGCGCCTGGCGCGCTCGCGGTCCAGACGGCGTTCCGCCGCGCGCGCTTCATCCTCTGCCGCTATCCTGCGTTCCCGCTCCACGGAGGCCCGTTCCCGCAGGCGCCATTCACGCTCCCGCGCGTCTGCGAGCGCGCGCTCCAGATCGGGGTCGGGGGGGGGGGGGGCCGGCCGGGGGGACCGCCGCCCGCCCCACGGCGCCAGGCCCGCCCGGGGGGGGCCCCCCGAGCGCGCGGG